>JBBIRU010000030.1:0-64168 GCA_037441645.1 Bacteroidota bacterium | reverse complement strand
CGGGTAATCTCTTTTAACGATTCTATTCTGTCCTGGAGCAATTCCGCATATCTCTTTAACTTATCGAGAGGATAATTTCCCGATAAGTTAAGAAACATAATGGGAATCTCGGAAATATCAATTTCCATGGCTGAAGGATCGGCCGGTAGATCGTTGGGTAAGGAAGATTTGGTTTTATCAATGGCATCTTTTACTTTTTGTTTTGCCTGAGCTACATCAATCCCTGTATTAAATTCCACAACAATGGTCGAAAAATCCTGAATACTGTTACTGGTTATCTTTTTTACTCCGCTGATGGATTTTATGTTTTTTTCAATGGGTCTTGTAATAAGGTTCTCCATGTCATTTGGAGAAGTTCCGGGATAAATGGTATTTACAATAATAGTGGGAATCACAATTTCCGGGAACTGTTCTTTGGGAATTGTGTTATAATTCCAGATTCCGAAGATACTGATGATAAACACCAGCAGGTAAATGCTCATCTTATTGTCGATTGACCAGCTGGTAGGTTTAAACTCTTTTGTTTTATGCTGTTTCATTTTTATTATTTGTTAGAAAGAAATCTGCCTTTAGATATTATTAAAAATAGTTTTGTACAAAATATAAGATAGATACTATAATTCAACTTTCTGGTTTTCTTCTAAATCAAATAAATTGGAAGTAAGTAATATATCTCCTTCACTAAGGCCTGTAAGGATTTCAGTTAAACCGTTATAACTCCGGCCCTGGGTAATTTCTTTTTTAAGTGCAATATAACCTTTGTCTTTTTTCACAGCAACCCATACAAAAAGCGATTTCGAATCTTTCTGAATTAAGTTCGCCGGAATAACATAAGCTTCAATGTTTCTGTAATCGAGTATATTTAACATGGCCATCATGTTAGCCCTGTATTCAATTTCACCGGGTTTTACATAAGATTCGATCTGGAAAGTACGGTTCATTGGGCTGATGTAACGGCTGGTGAAATCGATTTTTGCATCGAATGTTTTATTGTCGTCGGGAAAGGTTATTTTAACTTCGTTTCCTTGTTTGATCTTTGTTGCATTTACTTCCGAAACATCCGATACTATTTTTACCCTGCTGAAATTAATTACCCTGAAAGCTACAAGACCAGGAGCCATACTTTGCCCAACTTTAACAGGCGCTTCTTCTATGGTTCCTGAAATAGGTGAAACAATTTTGTACATGTCAACCTGTTCTTTCAGCGTTTTAATCTGGTTTTCCATACTTTCCTTATTGTTTTTGGCAGAGAGATACTGCACTTCACTACCAATTTTCTGATCCCACAATGCCTTCTGGCGATTATATAAATCTGTCAGGAAAACCAGCTGAGAGTTCATCTGATTTAATGTCTGGGTAACCATGCCATTATCAAGCTCAGCAAGTACCTGCCCTTTCAGTACTTTGTCGCCTTCTTTTACGTTTACTTTTGTAACAACTCCCAGCATTTGAGAAGTTGCAATTACGTTTTCTTCTCCGTCAACCCTGCCTTGAACTTCGATATAATGACTAAAGGTAGTTTTTTTTATTTCCAGGTATGGGAGCTTTGTTCCTCCTACGGAATCTGTATTTCCGCCGGTTGATTTTATTTCATTTTCGAGTGATTTGATATCGTTGCCAAGTTTTTCATACTCAGCTTTCATTTTATCAAGCTTCGCTTTTTTATCGCTGCTGCAGGCAGTAAAGAAAATAATTGCTGCCAGAATAACCATCCATTTAGTTGTCATTATTGATATATTTTTATTTTTCATTTTAATTCAGATTTAAAAGTTTTTCCATTTTGGCTTTGGCATTCAGAAGATCCATCATAGCCGTAAAATAATTCGACATCGACTGCAGGTACTGGTTGGATGCCTGTGTTATTTCTGTACTTGATGACATTCCCTCTTTATACTTTATTATGGTACGTTTTTGAATTTTATCGGCCAGGCGCATATTTTCTTTGCTGGTTTTGTATTTATCAAGGGCTGTCATCAGGTCGCTTTTTGATTTTTCATGGTCGAGTTTTAAACCCTGTGAAGCCTGTTCTTTTGAAATCCTTGTTTTGTCCAGAGCAATTCTTGCCTGTTGTACCTTTGCATGTTTCATTCCACTGCTGAAAATCGGAATATTTACAGCCAGACCTAAAATATCGGGAGGGGTAAAGGTAAAAGAGTGACTGTTGAAATTTTCATCATGCGTGTAGAAAGCTGCTATATCGGGAAGGTAAGTGGATTGGTTGTACTTAATGTTTAATAAAGATAACCTTTCCTGGCTTTCGAGAAGTTGAATTTCAGGAGTAGCGCCTGCCTCAAATGGTTTAATCAGTAATTCCTGTAAATTGTTTTCATCAACAAAGTTTACAATTTTGTCTGTTAATTCGATTTTTTTGGAAAGGTCAATTCCCAGTTGAAATTTTAACAGATTATAAGCTATCTCTACCTGGCGGGTAATCATCATGCGCGAGTCATTAAGGTTGCTGAGAGTAAGTTTCATCTGGTCCACATCGGTTTCTTCAATAAATCCCTGGGTTAGCATTTGTTCCATTTTATATTTCAGTTTCTCTGTATTGAAGTAAGTCGAATCAAGTACATCTTTGTTTTCTTCAACCACTAAAACCAGGTAATACGCACCTGCAACACTTTGATTCAAATCTTTTTCCGACTTTGTTAAAGCAATTTCAGAAAGACTTTTAAAAGTTTTTGCAGTTTGGAGACCAACCAGGTAACCACCACTGAAAATAAGCTGTGTGGCTGTAATATCCAGTGTAGCTCCCCATTTCAGGTCACTTTCTTTTACTGTTTCAGGAGTGCCGGGATTAGCAATATGGCCAAAATTAGGATTCGAGGTTAAACCATACAGGGCCTGATCCGCACCATACATCCATGTTCCCAGGCTGCTGAAACTCGAAAATTCCTTGATCTTATCAGGAACAGTAAGCATATAGGTGTAGTTGAATTTTGCGCTTGCCTGTGGTAAGCCGATAGCTGTTGTTTCCCATACTTTCTTTTTGGCAGACTCGAGGTCTAATTGTGCATTCTTTGTTACAGGACTGTTTTTTAAAGCATACTCCTGGGCCTCTTTTAAACTCAGTTTCATAATACTGTCGCTTTGAGCCTCCGTTTTTAAAGAGAGAATGAAAACCAGTAACAGTATTCCAGTTAATTTAAACATCTTATTCATTTTTTAATTCTTTTTCTAAAACCTTTATTCCTTCAGTTGTTGCAATACCTCTTACATGATAAATAATCAGTTCGCGATGAGTTGCATTTTCGAGCAATTCTTCCCGCGTAAAGAAATCGGATTGCTGCATACTTACCAGTCGCGAAACATGAAGCTTGGCAATAAATTCAGGATTAATATCATTTCTGTAAACTTTTTCTCTGATACCACGGGTAAGGTTTGTGAGGATATTCGAATGCATGTATTCATAAACCTTTGCCCTGTGTTTCTCGAAAATGGGGAAGTAGTATTTTTTCAGATCAAAATCAACATTTGGATTGTAAGTTTTGATCTTTTCAATGAAGTATTTGTTAATCAGAAATAATTCATGAATTGCGTTCTGAGCTTTGCCAAGAGTTTCGCAAAGATCTTTAAGCACATTTTCCCTTTCGAATTCAAAAACCTGGTTTACCATTTCATCTTTATCGGTAAAATGTTCGTACAATGTTTTTTTTGAGATGCCAAGTTCACGGCTTACATCGTCCATTGTAACACTTTTGATCCCGTATTTATTATACAGGTTGTAAACGCGCTGGAGTATGTTTTCAATTTCAGGATTCATGGTGCGAAATTATAAATAAAAACACCACAAAAACTATTTACGCGAAAAAAGTTTCCGTAGTTTAACATTTTTTTACTTATAATGATTTCAGAATTTGTGTTCATAAGGCAAAAGTATTTTTTGATAAGAACCCATGGAATAAAAGTTCTGTAAATTGAGTTTTGAACCCGACAAGCGCACAAAAAAAGAGGTTAAGCAAGTTAATAATTTAGAAAACAATGTTAGTTAATGGTTTTACAATAGTCATAAAGTTGTTGAACGATAGTTATTAGAAAATCTAATCATACATAATAAATAATATAGTCAATAGTCAGCAGTCAATTTAAATCCTGAATCCTAAATCAAAATGTTTCTATCTTTGCACGAATTTTAATAATTATAAAATGAAAGCTTACGTTTTTCCGGGACAAGGTGCCCAGTTTTCAGGAATGGGAAAAGGATTGTATGAAAACAATTCAACAGCCAGAGAATTATTTGAAAAAGCAAACGAAATTCTCGGATTTCGCATTACCGATATTATGTTTGCCGGCACCGATGAAGAACTGAAACAAACAAAAGTAACTCAACCTGCAATATTTCTTCATTCTGTTATACTGGCAAAGACGTTGGGCGAAAGTTTTAAACCCGAAATGGTTGCCGGTCATTCATTGGGGGAATTCTCCGCCCTGGTTGCAAATGGAACTCTTACTTTCGAAGACGGGTTAAGATTGGTTTCGGCCCGTGCCCTGGCTATGCAGAAAGCCTGCGAGGCACAGCCTTCGACTATGGCTGCTATTCTCGGAATGGAAGATGCATTGGTGGAAGAGGTTTGTGCATCAGTTACCGACGATGTGGTAGTTTGTGCAAATTATAATAGTCCCGGACAATTAGTGATTTCGGGTTCTGTTTCTGGTATTGATAAAGCAATAGTTTTATTAACCGAAAAAGGAGCAAAAAGGGCACTTAAACTTATGGTGGGCGGTGCATTTCATTCGCCCCTGATGGAACCGGCACGTAAGGAATTAGCAAATGCCATTGAGAATACTGATTTCTCTAACCCAATATGCCCGGTGTATCAGAATGTAAATGCAATGCCCGAAAAAGATCCTGAAAGAATAAAAGCAAATTTAATAGCTCAGTTAACTTCTCCTGTCCGCTGGACACAAATCATGAAAAATATGATTGCCGACGGAGCAAGTTCTTTTACCGAAGTAGGTCCCGGTACTGTACTCCAGGGGCTTATTAAAAAGGTGGACAGGGCAATGGCAACAGCCAGCGCATAATTTTTGTATATCTTAGCTGAAAATATTCTATGGAAGAAATAGGAATTGGTTCGCGAATAAAGCATAAGACTTTTGGAGTAGGCGTTGTAATTCAAATTAAATACAGCTCTTATACAGTAACCTTTATTGAAGAAGGAATGAAAGAGATTTCAAAAGATTTTTCAACCTTTGAAGTGCTTGATAAAACATTACCTCCAAATGAACTGGTAAGTCTTTTTGATATTGAAAAAAGTTTTATGCAGATAATCCAACGCTATTCAGATATTCAGGAAAATGTGCAGTTAGGCAGTAAATGGACAGGTGGTTCAATGATTTTAAAGCCAGGGGATAAAAATTTAAAAGAAAAAGTAATACCTGTTGATGCATTTTTTCATAAAATTGTAATGATTCGTGATAGAATCAGAACATTGGAACAACGTGTAAATGCAAGTAAACTTACCGATGAAGAAAAAGTGAATGTTCAACAATACATTACAAGAATATATGGCAGTTTAACTTCATTTAATGTTTTGTTTAAAAGGCAGGAAGATTATTTTGTCGGGGATAAGGGAGAATGATAATTGTTTACTGTTTAACAATTAACAACAAACAATGAACGGCCGTTTTAACAGTCTTTTACCAATAGTTTTGGTTCGAGCATTTCGTGAATGGCAAATTTAACACCTTCCCGGCCAAACCCGCTGTCTTTAACACCGCCATAAGGCATATGATCGGCACGGAAAGTAGGTGCGTCATTTATGATAACTCCACCCACTTCCAGTTCCCGGAAGGCAAAATTCATTTCATTGATTGAGTTAGTGAAAACACCGGCCTGCAAGCCATAATCCGAATCGTTGATTAATTCAATAGCCTGATTAAAATCAGAGAATTTTTCAATTGTAACAACTGGACCAAATATTTCACAACAACTGACATTCATTTTTTTATTTGTGTTTGTCAGAACAGTTGGTTCATATACATTACCGTTTCTTTTTCCGCCACAAAGTAATTTTGCACCTGCCTTTACCGCATCGTTCACCCATTCCTCCACACGCAGGGCATTTTCTTCATCAATCATGGCAGAGATATCGGTATCAGGGTCTTCGGCTTTCCCGGTTTTTAATTTTTTTACTGCTTCTGTGAATTTTGAAGTAAATTCTTCAAAAATAGTATCGTGCACATAAATGCGTTGGGTATGAATACATACCTGCCCTGAATAGGCAAAACCGCCAACCAGGCATTTGGCAACAGCCATGTTTATGTCTGCAGATTCGCTGATAATAACACCTGCGTTACCTCCCAGTTCGAGAGTAACTTTCTTTTTTCCTGCCTCCGATTTCATTTTCCATCCTACTGCCGGAGAACCTGTAAAAGTGAGCATGGCAAAGCGTTCGTCGGTTACCAGATGTTGTCCGGCTTCGCGATCCATGGGAAGAACTGAGAATGCGCCTTTGGGTAACGCTGTTTCGTGAATGATTTTTGCCAGTTCAAGGGTGGAAAGAGGGGTGGAGCGGGCCGGTTTTACAATGATACAATTACCGCTGGCAATAGCAGGAGCAATTTTATGTACGGCAAGGTTCATGGGGAAATTAAAGGGAACGATTCCTGCAATGATTCCCAAAGGGAAATATTTTACAATACCTTCTTTATTTTTTCCGGCAGGAGTCCAGTCGAGCGACATGATTTCACCTGGCAACCGTTTGCATTCCTCAGCAGCAATTAAAAAAGTCTGTATAGCTCGGTCAATTTCTCCCAGAGCATACTTTATTGGTTTACATGCTTCTTTTGCCAGAATTAAAGCTAATCTTTGGCGATCAGTTTTCATCCTTGTAACAATGTCAATTAAGACCTCATACCGTAGATAGGAAGGTAAATCACGCATGGTCTTTTTTGCTTCCATTGCTTTTTCAATAGCCTGATCGAGTTCTTTTTTTCCGGCAAGAAAAGTTTCGGCAACCAGTTCGCCGGAAAACGAATTTTTTACCTGCAGCCGGTATGCTGTTTCGGTAAATTTGCCGCCAATGTAAACAGGATAGGAAAGTAACATGATTTTTTAATTTAGATTAACCAAAGATAATAGGAAACATTCAATGGTTAGTGATACGTCAGAAATAATATGGCAAATGGTAATGAACACAGGCAGCGACTGATAATTGTACTTATGACCTCATACGTAATACTGGCATAATACTATTAATTTTATATTTTTTTGGGAAACGTTAAAAAAAGTAATTTTTATTTATAATATTAAAATTAGTATTAAATTTGTGAAAAAAATACAAATTGTAATATAATTTAAGTATTATGCTTATCTCATTCTCTGTTGCAAATTATCGTTCGATTAAGAATAAAGCTACTTTGTCGTTATTGCCGGTAAAGGCGTTTAAAGAGTTGCCGGAAAATGTTTTTGAAGCAAATAAAAAGATTGAACTTCTTAATTCTGCAGTAATATATGGTGCCAATGCTTCCGGGAAAAGCAATCTGGTTAAAGCGATTGAGGATTTCTGTAACTATGTTGAAAATTCCACAGATCACAAATTAAACCAACCGATAAAAATCTATGATCCTTATTTACTAGATATTAATACAGAGTCTTCCCCTTCTGAATTTCAATTTGAATTTATTGGCGAGGATAAGATTTATTATAATTATTATGTAAAATTTAATGCTGAAAAAGTTATCGAAGAAACCTTAAATTATAATCCCAAGGGCCAGAAGGTCTGTTTGTTTACAAGAAAAACGGATAAGTCTGTAAAGTACAATTCTGTAGTAAGGGGTGAAAGAAAAAGTATTGAAGCGAGGCTTCTCCGGAATCAGCTTTTTTTAACCAAGGCTGTAAACGAAAATATTACCGGCCTGGAATATGCCTATAGTTTTTTTACTACAAAATTAACAAACATTATTTCATATAAATATTTATTGCCATTTCCTTTTGTTTCAAATTATCTGGCAAAGTTTTTTACAGAATCAAATACGGATGAAGTTATTAAATTACACAAACTAATAACATCGTGTGATACAGGTATCGTTTCATTTTCTGCAGATAAAATTAACAATGAAAATTATACTTATGATAATATAGATATTAGCAAAACACTTAATTCGGAGGTGATTGAAAAATTAAAAAGTGAAGCTGATTTTGAATTCTTAACATACCATTTTTTATATGATGGAAATAAAAAAACTGAAAAAACAAAAATATTCAGACTTGAAAGGGAATCTTCCGGAACACGTTCATTATTTATGCTTGCATTTTCTATCGTTGATGCTCTTGAGAATGGCGGTGTCTTTATCATTGACGAATTTGAGCAAAATCTTCACCCTTTACTGGTTGAGAAATTAATAAAATTGTTTCATTCGCCTGAATCGAATAAACAAAATGCACAACTTATTTTTACAACACACAATGTTAATCTTATGAATAATGAGATTTTCAGACGCGACCAGATATGGTTTACCGAAAAGGATGAAAAAGGTGAAACAATTTTATATTCCATGGCTGATATTGAAGGAGTCAGAAATAATGTTCCTTATGATAAATGGTATATGAGCGGGCGATTTGGGGCTACGCCGATGGTAAACGATCTTAACGTAATTTATTATAATGATGGTAAGAAAAAGAAATAAATTACGGAAAATAAATCCGCGAATTCTTATTCTTTGTGAAGGTGAAACAGAAAAGTTATATCTGAATGGCTTACTATCAACTCTTGACAGGCAGATTCAAAGGGATATTTCAATAATTGTACAGAAAGCATATCAGACCGAACCCCAAATGATGTTTAAAGAAGCTATTGCAAAAAAGAAAAAGGGTATTTCAGAACAACAACCTTATAAGGAAATCTGGCTTGTGTTTGATGATGATAATCGTACAAACTTTAAAACAATTTTTTCAGAGGCTCAAAGAAATAATTTTAAAATTGCATATTCTTCTATCTCTGTAGAATTGTGGTTTCTTCTGCATTTCGAAAAAAGAGCGCATATATTTTCGGGCGCAGGAAAAGCAAAATCATATTTAGAAAAATATATTCATGGGTATCATGAAACCATACCGGGACTTTATGATACATTGTTAACAAAGTATATGTATGCAAAGTCAAATGCTGAATGGCTAAGAAAACAAAAGAGTTGCAGGAATATGTATGAAATATATAAGCATAAACCAATAACGAATATAGATGTTTTAACAGAAGAAATAAAAAATTATAACATTATACACGTTATTCAGAATCATAAGATTGGTTTGTGATGCAATAAAGTAAAAAAATACGACAGAAGTATATGGATGCCATGCTTATTAAGAACGATGAGTATTTCATGCGCGAAGCGCTGAAGGAAGCAAAAAAAGCCGAAGCAATTGACGAAATTCCCGTGGGTGCAATTATTGTTTGTAACGACAGGATTATTGCGAGAACTCATAATTTAACAGAAACACTGATTGATGTTACGGCTCACGCAGAAATGCAGGCAATAACCTCTGCTGAAAATGCCATTGGAGGGAAGTTTTTGGAAGACTGTGTTTTATATGTAACACTTGAGCCTTGTGTTATGTGTGCGGGAGCCTGTTACTGGGCAAGGTTCAAAAAGATAGTTTATGGTGCAGATGATCCAAAAAAAGGAGCCTCTCTTATTGGTAAAAATCTGTATCATCCCAAAACTGAAGTCAAAGGTGGAGTCCTGGCAGATGAATGTAGTGATATTATTACCGAATTCTTTAAAAGAAAACGTAATCTGAAAGATTCATGAAATACCCATGATAATAATTTATCACCAACCGGTTCCGATAGCTATCGGAATATTATCAAGGCATTCTACCTGACCAAATTAATAAAAAAATAAAAAATAAACAGATGAAAACCTGGTTTTGTATTTTCTTTGTATTTCTGTTTGCCTGTTCTTCACCGGAGAAGGTAAAAGATTCTGCACATTCAATCAGTCAAACTGATTCAGGTAAAGTTGATATGGCAGTTGAAGAAGAAGCGACTCCTGATGAACAATCTGTTTTCAGGGCGATGATTGATAGTATTTATCCTGTAATAAAGTTCAGAAAATTTGACACGGTCGGGGAACATGCAATTATCGAGAATATACCTTTGGAAAAACACAGAATGCTAAGTATCATTCTTGCAAAGAAAAGTGTAAATAAAAGTGATCTGGATCGCATTCTGAATCTTTTTACATGTAAATGTAAACATTTTTCTGTAAAAAAGAAAGATAGCCCTGATCTGGTAATTGAAGAATATGTTTGTAAAAATTCCGAAGATGCTTCCTTCTGGTTTAATCAGGTTTATAATTGTTACATTGAAAATAAAAATCCCCTGGGAGAACCTTTAAAGGAACCTTATAAATTGTGGCAAAGCGATAACCGTTTAATTCATATTTATACCCGAGCCCAAATGTGGATTACAGATATGGATTCTGTAAATAAAGCATTAATGAAGTGCTTTGTATTTTCGGGTAAAACAGAAAAATAAATCATTAAAAAATTAACTAATTTTACATTTTAGTATTTGGAACACACCTTTAATGAGACTTTAAAATGAAAAGTTTTGATTTTGATCTTTCCCTTGGAGCCCAGCAGCAGAAAAAAGCCATTTGTGTATTTTGTTCATCCAGCGGGGAATTGGATAAATCTTATTTCGAAACGGCCCGTGAGTTTGGGAAATTAATAGCAAAAAACGGCTTTAACCTGGTTCATGGCGGAGGAATGATTGGCCTGATGGGAGCCATTTCCGAATCTGTTCAGGCACATGGTGGCAAAGTAACAGGTGTTCTTCCGGAAAGATTAAACCTTGAAGGAATTGCTTCGGAAACGGATGATGAAATTATTATTACCAAGGATATGGCCGACCGGAAAACCGAGATGCGTAAACGTTCAGAAGCTTTTGTCGCATTGCCCGGTGGTTTTGGCACAATGGAAGAAATCCTGGAAGTGATTACTTTAAAACAGTTGAAATATCATACAAAACCTGTGGTAATTCTTAATGTGAATGATTTTTACAGACCCCTGATTCAAATGTTTGAAAGATTCTACGAACACTCTTTTGCAAAACCTGAATACAGGAGTTTATATTTTCTTGCAAATACTCCCGAAGAGGCAATGAATTATATTCTTGATTACAAGTATGAGGAAGTAAAGGACAAGTGGTTTTTCAGGTAATTAAATTTTTATTCCGACAATTGTTATATCGTCAACCTGCTCGCCGTTGCCAATCCACTCTTTTATTGTTTTGTCCAGAATTTCTTTTTGTTCTTTCATTGTTTTTTGAGAATTCATTAACAAATTTTCCTTGAATCGTTTGTACATAAACTTTCTCCCTTTTGATCCGCCAAACTGGTCGGCATAACCGTCGCTGAATAAATATACAATATCCCCTTTGTTTAGTTGTATTTCTTTGTTTGTAAAGGAATCCATGCGTTCGTATATGGCGATAGGCATTTTATCACCTTTAAGTTCATCAAGCTGAAAGTTTATAAAGTCTGAAAGTTCCTTGTTCTCAGCTGCTTTATAATTTTCTACTTTTGATTTTCTGACTATATATACCGGGTTATTGGCCCCTGCAAATTGCATATTTAGAGTTTCCGTATTTAAAACACAAAGAGCTATATCCATACCGTCTTTTTGTTCACCTGAAACCCCATGCTGTTGCAGTGAGTTTATTATATTCTGGCGTAAGTGATGTAAGATTTGTGCTGCATTGGTTATGCGTTCTTTTTTTACCAGTTCGTTAAGAAGCGATATTCCAAGCATGCTCATGAAAGCACCAGGAACACCATGACCGGTGCAATCAGCGACACAAAATATAAGCACATTGTTTACTTCGGTAGCCCAATAAAAATCACCTGAAACAATATTTCTTGGTTTGAATATAACAAAATATTCTAATCCCGATTTTTCAAAAATATTGAAGGTAGGAAGCACGGCAGATTGTATTCTTTTTGCGTAATGAATACTGTCTGTGAGTTCATGATGAATGAGTTCAATCTTTTCTTTTTGAGTGATAACCAAATCACGTTGGGTAGCGATTTCTTCCTTTTGTTGTTTCAGTTCTTCGTTTTGTTCCTCAATCTGATATTTTTGCAGGGATAGTGTTTTATTGGCTTTTTTCTTTTGCCGGTAACTTTTGAATATGGCAAGAGTAAGCAATAAAAGCATTCCAATTCCTGTGATCAGGGAATTTCTGAAAGTTTTTTGTCTTTGAAATTCGGCAGCTAAGGCAATTTCTTTTTGTTTCCTGATAGACTCTATCTGTTGTTGTTGTTTTTCAAAATTATAATCGAACTCCAGCTGAATTATTTTTCTGTTGTTATCAGAGTTGTAGAGACTGTCATTCAATTGCTGAAACAAAAGCTGGTATTTATAGGCTTTTTCAAAATCCGAGGTTTCTTTGTATAAATTACTTAATCCCTGGTAAGTGTCAATCAGAAGCTCGTTCGAACCAATTTGTTTTGCTAATTCCAGTGCCTTTTCGAAATATTCCAGTGATTTTTTATATTCTTTTGTTTTAAAGAACAATTGACCGAGATTTATATAGTTATTCAGAACTCCGTTCTGTTCACCCAGTTTCTGTTGAATTTCTATGGAATTGTTAAAAGCATCCAGCGCTTTTTTATATTCACCTCTTGCTTTGTATACTAATCCCATATTACCGGTTGCCTGGGCTACACCGATGGGATTGCCAATCTCATTTTTGATTAAAATACTTTTATTGAAATAAACAAGCGATGAATCGTATTGCTCCATCCTGAAATAAATTAAACCAAGATTGTTATAAGAATCAGCTATGCTGCTTTTATCCTTTGCCTTTTCGAATATAGCCAGGCTTCTGTTAAAGTACTCCAGTGCTTTAGGGTAATCAGATCGTTTTTCATAAATTAATCCCAGGTTGTTTAAAAAATCACTTACCGATTGTTGGTCACTTGATTCTTCAGCTAGTTTAAGACCGTTAAATGTATACTTAAGCGCTTTGTCAAAAACTCCCAGGTAATAGTATATCAGCCCGATATTTAAATAAGAGGCAGAAATTCTTTTTTTATTTTTAATTTGTTTGGAAAGGTTTAGACTTTTAAAATGGTATTCGAGAGATTTGGGATAATCGCCTTTATAATCATAAACAATAGCAATACTGTTAAGCGAAGAAGCAATATTTACAGTGTCTTTTAATGGAATTAAAATTTTCAGACATTGTAAGTGAAGTTTAAGTGCATCATCGTATTTTCCCTGGTATTCATATATTATTCCCTTAATACTTAAAGCTTTTGAAATTGCAAGTGGGTTATTGATTTTATTGGCAAGATCATAAGCTTTATTAATCCAGGAAATAGCTGTGTCGTTATTAATATTTGTTAATGCGTATGATAACTTACACATTAAGTAAACTTTATCTGTATCGTTCTTACATGTTTTAATGCTTTGGTAAAGGCTGTCGGAAACCTGGTCGGCAAAAGTATGTATACTAAAAAATATTGTGCAAAATGTCAGAAAGATTCTTTTAAAAAAATAAATAATTGTTTTTCTCATTTTAATTCTCAGATTTTAACTCCTAAAACAGTAATGTCATCCACCTGTTCCTCATGTTCCATCCATTTCAGGAGAGTACTGTGAATGTTTTTCTTTTGTTCTTCCAGTGGCAGTGAACTTACTGAAAGAAATAATTTTTTCAGTGAACTATACTTAAATTTTTTTCCGCTCTCACCTCCGAACTGATCGGCAAATCCATCGCTGAATAAATACACAGTATCCTCTTTGTTTAGTTGTATTTCTTTGTTTGTGAAGGAATCCATGCGTTCGTATATGGCAATAGGCATTTTGTCGCCTTTGAGTTCATAAAGTTCAGAAGTTTGTAAAGCATCAAAGTTAGTTTCATTCAACTTTTCGCTTTCTGCTTTCCCATTTTCTGACTTTATAAACTTTCTGACTATATAAATAGGATTATTGGCTCCAGCAAACTGTAATTTTAAGTTTTCGGTATTCAAAATACATAAGGAAATGTCCATTCCGTCTTTAGCTTCCCCGGTAACACCATGTTGTTGTAATGATGCAATAATGTGTTCGCGCAGGTTATTCAAAATCCGGGAAGCATCAACAATCTTTTCTTTCTTCACTATTTCGTTCAGGAATGAAATTCCGAGCATACTCATGAATGCACCGGGTACTCCATGTCCTGTACAGTCGGCAACACAGAATACAAGTTTCTGGTCAACATGGGCAGTCCAGTAGAAATCACCCGACACTATATTCCGGGGACAGAATAAAACAAAGTGCTCAATCCCGGATTTTTGAATGATTTCCATTTTGGGAAGAATGGCGTTCTGGATTCTTCTGGCATAATGAATACTGTCGGTAAGTTCAGAATGAATTATTTCAATTTGTTGTTTTTGAGCTACTACCAGGTCGCGTTGTGTTGCAATTTCCTCCATCTGTGTTTCAATTTCGTCGCGCTGGGCCGAAATTTCTTCTTTCTGCTGGTTGAGTATTTCATTCTTTGATAAGATTTCATCTCTTTGTTTTATTACTTCAGCAGTTCTTTCCTTAACAGTAGCTTCAAGTTTTCGTTTATCACGTATAAGTTTTTTCTCCCGTAGCTTTATGATTAAGATTATGGAAACAATTAAGGTAATCAACGCAAGTATTCTGAACCATGTTTGTTTCCACCATGGAGGCGTGATTTCAAAACGAAGTTCAGCCTGATTTTCAGATGGTATCCCGTTTTCATTTACAGCAATAACTTTAAATATATATTTTCCGGGAGCAATATTGCTGTATATTGCCCTGTTTTCTGACGTTAGCGGATTCCAGTGCTGGTCTAACCCTTCAAGCATGAATTTATAAGTTGTTTTTTCAGGACAGTTAAGGTTTATTCCTTTAAAAGTAAATGTCAGATGATTTTGATTATATGGTAAAACGAGGTCTTGAGGAATGCCCGTCCAGGCTTCTAAATGGTCAAGTTTTACAATACCCGAATCGGAATATTTCTGCCAGTCAATATTTTCAAAAAACAAATTCAGCTTTTCAATTTTAACAACTGGTGGTAAAAAATTTATTTTTTCTCTGGAAGGATCAATACAAAGTAATTTTCGTCCCGTGCCAATCCATACTTTATTCTTATTATCAATAAAAACAGAATTATTCATACAGGCGCTTCCGGTATATCCTTCAGGTCTTCCGTAATTTGTTATTGAATATTTTTTGTTTTTTCCCGTTTTCCTCGGATTCAGGTATGCTATTCCATTTGAAGTTCCTATCCAAACTCCATTTCGCGAATCGGTAATGATCGATTTAACATGGTTATTACATAAGCCGTTTTTTTCACTGAAAGATTCAAGTGAATTGTTATTTATTAAATATAATCCGCCTCCGTCGGTTCCAACCCAAATATTCCCGCTTTTATCACAATGAACAGTTGTTACCGGGAAATTATTATTGAAAACTTCTGGAAATAGTTTAATAATCTTGCCTTCATCAAGAAGAAACAGCCCGGCTTCTGTTCCAATCCATATTTTTTTATTTACATCCTGTGCCAGAGAATTTATATAAACAGAAGGTAAACTGTCTTTAGGTCCGTAATGAATGATTTTATTCTCTTTCAAAACAGATAAGCCACCACCATAGGCGCCTACATATATTTCACCACCTGATCCGCAGATCAAGGAAAGAATATAATCCGACCTTAATCCCTGTTGGGTTGTTAGTGTATTAAAATTTGTTCCATCAAAACGGCAAATTCCGGCTCCCGATGTTCCAAGCCATAGTTTCCCATCATTGCCTTTTACGGCACAAAGAACAAAAAGAGAAGGAATCTGCTGACCGTTCAAGTAGTTTTTAAATTCTTTCCCGTTATACAGGCTGAACCCTGCGCCCGATGTTGTAAAAACAAAACCGGAGTCAGGATTTTGCAGAATGGCCCTGACTATATTTCCCGGCAATCCTTCAGTTTCACTGTAATATGTGAATTGTTTTGCCGTATATTCTGCAATTCCGCCTCCATAAGTCCCGGCCCATATGTTTCCGTAACGGTCTTCAAGAAGGCTTAATACAACATTGTTTGATAATCCTTCAGAAACTCCATAAGGAGTGAATCTTTTTCCGTCGAAACGGTACATACCGCTACCCGAGGTGGCAATCCATAAATCCCCGGCTTTATCACATATAACATCACATAAATTAAGACTTCCAAGCCCGTCTTTTTTTCCATATTGTTTAAATTTTCCGTTTTCGAAAAGACATAATCCGCCTCCATATGTAGCCAGCCATATTTTACCGGCTTTATCTTCGCAAATTCCTAATACATGATTGTTTGGCAAACTATTTTCGGTATTGTAATTTTTAAATCTTTTGCCGTCGTAAACGGTAAATCCCATATGATCGCTGCCAAACCACAGATTTCCTTTACTGTCTTCAAAAATTTCGCGGATATACTGAATATAAATACCATCTTTATTTGTCCATGTTTTAAAAGTTTTGCCATCGAAGCGGCAAATTCCGCCACTTTCCCCGCCAAACCACAGGTTTCCTTTACTGTCATGATAAACTGCCCAAACGGAATTATCGGGCAGCCCGTTTTTCATGGTGTAGTTGGTAAATACTTTTCCATCGTATTTACTAACGCCTCCACCTGATGTGGCAAACCAGAGGTTTCCCTGGCTGTCTTCGCAAACATCTTGTACAATATTACTTTTAAGGCCGTTTGAAACATTAAAAAAAGTGAATTTTTCACCGTCAAAAATACCGGCGCCGTTACCCGAAGTCCCGAAAAGTATTTCACCGTTTTTGTTTTGCCTTATTCGCAGAATATACGGATCGTCGAGGCCCTGTTCCATGTCGTATTTTCTGAAAAAATATTGAACGCCTGCTGGTTTTATTTCAGGATTTCCGGCTTTATTAACCTGCCATTTACCCATGGGAATAGTATCCTGACCAGTGCCTTCAAGAATTGTAAAAACGAATAATATGACAAAGAATAATTTCACCTTTTCAGAAAAACAGGCTGAAAAGGTAGTACATTTTTTTTATGGGAAAAAGGGGATAAAACAAAATGAGTAAATTTTCATTTCAAATAAAGCAGCAATTATTTTAATAAAATCTTGGATTAAGCCTTATATTGGATATCTTTGTAAGAGATATGCCTAATTTAAGCAAATTCGAATGATTAAATTAACAATTCTCATCATGAAAAACTGCATAAAAACTTTAATTTTAATGATTTTCATCTTTACTTCTATTTTTGCTTCAGGCCAGGATAAGATTTATTTATTAAATGGTCAAGTTGTTAAGGCAATAATAACAGAAGCAGGGAAAAGTGATATTGAATATAAAAAATTTGAGAGCCGGGATAGTCTCACGTATTTTGTGCCGAAGAATGAAGTAAAGAAGATTATATATGCAGGCGGAACAGAAGAAATATTTCAAAGTTCTTCTCAAAATACAGGTGTGGAAAAGAACGAAAATTCAGTTACTTCATTAGCTTCTAAAGATATTATTACTGCCAGTGAATTTGTTTTTTATGGTTTGGATTTTTCTAATTTTTCGCTGATTGAAGAAAAACGACTGAAGCAGGCAGATGATATTAAAAATAAATACTATCCCGCCTGGAATAAGTTCTTTGAAGATCAGGTAGGTGTTGAGAAACTTAAAAAATGGTTTGCCAAAACAGATGTAGCTTATAATCCTGATCCGGTAACTAATATTAATTCAATGGCATCGACATCTAAAACTGTTGTTGCCAATAAGTATGGCTGCAATATTGATTCCATGCCTGCTTTGATATCTAAATCGGTCAGTCAATATGCAAAGGGAGGTGCTAATTATAAAATTGGCTTTGTTATAAATATTCAGTATTTCGACAAAGCTACCAGCGAAGCATCTGCCTATTGCACTTTCTTTGATACGGAAACGAATGCTATAATATCTTCAAAACGGGTTTCGGTTAAAAAAGCGGATGGTAATGGATTGACAAATTATTGGGGAACAAGCCTGATTTATATTATAAAAGATTATGTTGATAAAATTTACCGTAAAGGGTATTTATAACAAACGTATTGTTATCATCAGTGAACGGTGTTAACAGTAACGTACAAATCTATCATTTTCTTAACTCAAAATTTTTGCCTAAATAAAGTTTTCTGACTTGTTCATCATCGCTGAGTTCCTGTGCTGTGCCTGCCTTGAATATTTTACCTTCAATTAACAAATACGCACGATTGGTTATGGTTAATGTTTCGTGAACATTGTGATCGGTAATTAAAATCCCGATATTTTTATCTTTCAGTTTCGAAACAATTTCCTGTATGTCTTCAACGGCAATGGGATCGACCCCGGCAAAAGGTTCATCTAACAATATAAATTTAGGATTAAGAGCAAGTGCACGGGCAATTTCTGTTCTGCGGCGTTCGCCTCCTGAAAGCTGAATCCCCAGACTTTTACGAATCCGGTTAAGGCCAAATTCTTCAAGTAATGATTCCAGTTTCTCTTTTTGTTCGCTTTTAGAAAATTTCGAAAGTTCGAGAATGGAGCGAATGTTGTCTTCAACGGTCATCTGGCGAAATACGGAAGCTTCCTGTGCCAGATAGCCGATACCCATCTGTGCGCGCTTGTATACAGGTTCTTTAGTAATCTCAACATTGTTTAAGAAGATTCTTCCTCCATTGGGTTTGATCAGCCCAACGATCATATAAAACGATGTGGTTTTACCGGCCCCGTTTGGTCCAAGCAAACCTACAATTTCACCCTGGTTTACTTCAATCGAAACTTCTTTTACAACTACTCTTGAACGATATCGTTTTACCAGCCCCTCTGTATGAAGTTTCATTCTTTGTTCTTCCATAAATTATTTTTGTCGCTTATAAATATCAAATAAAGGTCAAAATTAAAAGATTAAAAACCAAACAAAGATTAAAAATTCAAAAATATTTACAAATAATGAAAAGTACTTAAAGTTTGAAGTGCCTAAATCTGTTTTAAACAATTCCTTCCTGCAAAATATCGTGCAAATGAAGCATCCCTTTATATTTCCCGTCTTTACAAACAACGAGCTGTGTAATTTTATTCTTTTCCATTAAATAAAAAGCATTGATAGCCATTTCATCAACAGAGACGGTTTTAGGGGATGGAGACATAATATCTCTTGCCGTTACTTTATTTATGTCGCGGCCTTTCTCAAGCATACGCCTCAGATCGCCATCAGTTATAATACCGAGCACGTTATCTTTTTTGTCGACCACGGCAACAGCTCCCATTCTTTTGGAAGAAATTTCGACAATTACATTTTTCAGACTGTCTGTAGGTAAAATTTTAGGCGGTTTCTGTCCGTGGAAAAGATCTTTTACTGTCATGTAAAGTTTTTTGCCCAAAGTGCCTCCAGGGTGGAAACGGGCAAAATCTTCCTTCGAAAAGCCATGCATTTCAAGAAGACAAACAGCCAACGCATCGCAAATAACCAGTTGCGCAGTAGTGCTGGAGGTAGGAGCCAGGTTATTGGGGCAGGCTTCTCCATCAATAGTTGCTTTAAGTATAAGATCGGAATGAGTTGCAAGAAAAGATTTTGTGTTCGAAACAATGGCAATAATTTTATTTCCCCTGTTTTTAATAATAGGTATAAGAACTTTTATTTCGGGAGTATCGCCGCTCTTCGATAGGCAAACAACCACATCATCTTTAAGTACTATTCCCAGGTCACCATGAATGGCATCGGCAGCATGCATAAAAACGGCAGGTGTACCGGTACTGTTTAAGGTCGCTACAAGCTTTTGGGCAATAATAGCGCTTTTCCCTATTCCAGTGGCAATTACCCGGCCTTTGCTTTTGTAAATTAGTTCAACGGCAGCAGGAAAATGTTCGTCAATCAGCGACGCAATCTTATTTATAGCCTGTGCTTCAGACTTTATTGTCTTTACAGCGAGAGACTTTATATCTATTTTAGTTTTCAATTTTAGTGGTTTTATCAAATTTTAAAAAAAATATTTGCAGATATCGTTTAAAAAGTTCTAACTTTAGGATACAAAATTATTTTTTTTAACACATACACCAAAATTATTCAAGGACAAGGAGAAATAAATGGCCAACGAGAAGGAAAAAACGCTACACGAACAACTTAAGAAACATTTCGGATTCGATAATTTTAAGGGGAACCAGGAAGACATCATCAATAACCTGATGGCAGGAAGGCATACGTTTGTACTATTACCTACCGGCGGAGGAAAATCGCTTTGCTACCAGTTGCCGGCAATTCTGATGAAAGGTACTGCAATAATAATATCTCCGCTTATTGCTTTAATGAAAAACCAGGTTGATTCAATCAGGAGTTTCAGCAGTGATGACGGAATTGCTCATTTTTTGAATTCCTCTTTAAACAAGGGAGAAATTGCCCAGGTTAAAGAAGACGTATTAAGCGGAAAAACCAGGATGCTATATGTAGCACCGGAATCTCTTACCAAGGACGAAAATGTAGAATTTTTAAAGAAAATTAAAATTTCATTTTATGCTATTGACGAGGCTCATTGTATTTCTGAATGGGGTCATGATTTTCGGCCTGAGTACCGCAGAATCCGCCCGATAATAAATGAAATTGGTGAAGCCCCTCTTATAGCGCTTACCGCTACGGCAACTCCTAAAGTACAGCACGATATTCTTAAAACCCTGGGAATATTAAATGCAAACGTATTTATTTATTCATTTAACAGGGCCAACCTATATTACGAAATTCGTCCGAAAATAGGAGCAACCAAAGAAATTATCAAGTTCATCAAAAATAATTCGGGCAAATCGGGAATTATATATTGCCTGAGTCGAAAAAAAGTAGAAGAACTGGCAGAACAACTGGTTGCCAATGGCATTAAAGCCTTGCCCTATCATGCCGGTCTCGATTCAACTACCCGTGCCAATAACCAGGACGCGTTTCTTTATGAGATGGTGGATGTTATAGTTGCAACTATCGCTTTTGGAATGGGTATTGATAAGCCGGATGTACGATTTGTTATTCATTACGATATGCCAAAAAGCCTCGAAGGATATTACCAGGAAACCGGTCGTTCGGGACGTGACGGCGGAGAAGGCCAATGTGTTGCATTTTATAGTTACGATGATATTCAGAAACTCGAAAAATTTATGCAGGGTAAGCCTGTAGCCGAACAGGAAATCGGTAAACAACTGCTTTTCGAGACAGTTTCGTATGCAGAGTCATCTGTCTGCCGCCGTAAATTGTTATTGCATTATTTTGGAGAAGAATATCCCAAAGACAATTGTGAAAACTGCGACAATTGCCTGAACCCAAAAGTTCAGTTCGACGGGCAGGAACATATGGTTACCGTTTTGCAAACCATAATTGAGGTAAACGAGAAATTCAAAGCCGAACATATTGCAGATATTATTGCAGGAAATGCTACTTCTTCTATCAAAACATACAATCATCACCTAACCGATTCCTTTGGTACCGGAAGCGATGAAAATAAGAAATTCTGGCTCGCTGTTATCCGTCAGGCTCTGATTAAGAAATTTGTGATCAAAGATATTGAGAATTATGGTTTGTTAAGGGTAAGCGCCGAAGGACGCAGATATATGGAAGATCCTTATTCTGTAATGCTCATGCGTGACCATGAATACGAAGAGGGGGATGATGATGATCTTCCCAAAGGACAGGTAGGTGATAATGCTTCAGATCCTATACTTTTTGCAATGTTAAAAGACCTGAGAAAAGAATTGTCGAAAAAGCAAAATCTTCCGCCTTTTGTTATTTTCCAGGACCCTTCACTGGAAGAAATGGCAATTCAGTATCCCATTACCATGGAAGAAATGAAAAATATAGTGGGAGTGGGTGCGGGAAAAGCGCAGCGATACGGACAACCATTTATTGATTTGATACAAACATATGTAAAAGAGAATGAGATAGAACGTCCACAGGATATGGTTGTTAAGTCGGTAGTAAATAAAAGCAGCCTCAAGGTTTACATTATTCAGAGTATTGATCGTAAGATTCCGCTCGATGATATTTGTGTTTCAAAGGGACTTGGTTTTGACGAATTACTGGATGAACTGGAGGCTATTGTTTATTCCGGTACTAAAGTAAGCCTGGGATATGCTATTGGCCAAAGTATTGATGAAGAAAAACAGGCTGAATTGTATGATTATTTTTTAAATGCAGAATCTGACGGTGTGAACGAAGCGCTTGAAGAATTAGGGGAAGATGATTATTCAAGGGAAGAAATACGGCTTATGAGGTTGAAATTTATTTCAGAAATGGGCAACTAAACAATAAACAACGAACGATAAACATTCATTGGTGACACAGGAAATTTTACATATAGAAAATCTTTCGAAACGTTATGGACTTGTTGAAGCTCTCAGTGATCTTACCTTGTCGATAAAACAGGGACAGGTGTTTGGCATACTCGGACCTAACGGAAGCGGGAAAACTACAACTTTATCAATTGTTATGGGAATCGTTTCTCCCAATTCGGGAACCTTTTCCTGGTTTGACCAGAGCGAAGGACATAATTATAAACCAGGAATAGGTTCCCTTATTGAAACGCCTAATTTTTATCCTTATTTAACGGCCGAACAAAACCTTACAATTACTGCTAAAATTAAAGGTATTCCTGTATCGGAAATTGAACGGGTTCTGAAAATCACAGGTCTTTATGAGCGCCGGAATTATCGTTTCGACACATTTTCGTTGGGAATGAAACAAAGACTGGCTCTTTCTGCTGTTTTACTGGGCGACCCGCAGGTACTGGTTCTGGATGAACCTGCCAATGGACTCGATCCCCAGGGAATTGCTGATATACGTGAGATAATAAAAAATCAGGCAGCGCTCGGAAAAACAATTATCCTGGCAAGTCATATTCTCGATGAAGTTGAAAAAGTTTGTACCCATGTGGCGGTTTTAAAAAAAGGAAAACTGATAGCTTCGGGAAGAGTAAATGAACTTCTTTCCAATACTGTCCATATTTTTATTTCGAGCGATCGTAACAATGAACTTTTTGAGTTTATGGTCAGGGCAGGAGTTGGGAAAAAAGTAAGTCAGGTTGAGAAAGGAATTTTAATTGAAGTTGAACAACCTTTTGAAACAGGTACAATTAACAAACTGGCTCTGGAAAACGGATTTGTACTGAATAGTCTTGAAACCAGGACACGTAGCCTGGAAGACCAATTCCTTGAACTGATAAATAAATGAAACGACTTTTACAGATAGAATTTATAAAGTTATATACTTATGCAGGATTCTGGGTTCCGGCCATATTCTGGATAATACTTTATATTTTAAGCCTTTTCATCGTTACACAAATAAATATTCAACTACCCGGACTTGAAACGAAATCTTTATTTGCTTTTCCTCATTTATGGAATATTACAACCTGGATAGCCAGCTGGTTTAATTTATTACTGGCCATCATGATTATGATATTTACCAGCAATGAATTTTCGTTCCGTACATTCCGGCAACATGTAATTGACGGGTTCTCACGGGGCGAACTGTTTAAAGGAAAAGCTTTGTTAATGGGAGTTTTTTCTGTTGCCGGGGTGGTTTTAGTTTTAATCTCAACGCTTATTCTGGGAATCTTTTTCAATACTTCTGAAACATGGCCTGGTATTTTGGATAAAATATATCTGCCATTTGTTTATTTTGTACAGGCATTTGCCTATATGTCTATAGCGCTTATGATTGCTTTGTTATTTAAGAACATTGCTCTTTCCATTATTACTTTTCTTCTGTATTTTTTAATGATTGAACCAATAATAAGGTTATTTCTTCCGGATGAAATACTTGTTTTTTTTCCTATGAAAGTAATTTCCAATCTGACACCCCTGCCGGATATTTTTCATTTTTCCACACAAACACAATTTTATACTACAGTTAACGGGCAGGTAATTAGTTCAGAACCACCCCCGCCTCCGTTTGAATTACCATTATGGGGAAACACCCTTGTTTCTATTGCATATATAGTTATCTTCCTGGGAATCAGTTGGTGGATTCTGAAGAAAAAGAAATTGTAAAAGCATACGTAATTACATAAAACTTCGTTAATCACTTTTATTATATTTGAATTCTAAAATAATTGTATGGAACCTATTCGTATGGTCGACCTGAAAGGTCAGTATAACAAAATAAAAGTTGAAATCGACAATGCCATTGCAAGGGTAATTGACGAAACCTCATTTGTAAAGGGCGAGGAAGTAAAGAAGTTCGAAGGTGAACTGGCCAGATATATTAATGCAAAGCATGTAATATCCTGTGGCAATGGTACCGATGCCCTGCAAATTGCCATGATGGCGCTGGGATTAAAAGCCGGAGATGAAGTGATTACTGCTGATTTTACCTTTATTGCAACAGCTGAAGTTATAGCATTACTCGAACTTACCCCGGTATTAGTGGATGTTGATCCGGATACTTTTTTAATTACCCCCGAAGCAATTGAAAAAGCCATTACCCCGCGTACCAAAGCAATAGTTCCTGTACATTTGTTTGGACAATGTGCAGATATGGAAAAAATCATGACAATAGCGGAGAAATATAAATTATTTGTTATTGAAGATGTGGCGCAGGCAAATGGGTGTACCTATACCTTTACCAATGGTGAAAAACATAGCGCAGGAACTATCGGGCATATAGGTTGTACTTCATTTTTTCCATCCAAAAACCTGGGATGTTTTGGCGATGGCGGAGCCTTAATAACAAATGACGATAGACTGGGCGTGATGATAAAATCCATTGCCAATCATGGCATGACGCGCCGTTATTATCACGATCATATAGGAATCAATTCCCGTCTTGATTCTATCCAGGCTTCTGTATTAAGCATTAAACTCAAATACCTCGATTCGTTTAACAAAGCCAGGAATTATGCTGCCGGTTTTTATGATAAGGAACTTTCCGGTTTAAGCTGGTTAAAAATTCCTCAACGGGTTTCCTGGTCCGATCATATTTTTCACCAGTATACATTAGTTATTGAAAACGGGCAACGCGATAAATTAAAATCGTATCTCGAAGAGAAAAAAATTCCTGCCATGGTATATTACCCGGTTCCGATTCACTCCCAGGTTGCCTACGCACAATATGGTTTTAAAAATGAAAATTTTCCTATAACAAATAACCTTTCCAAAACTGTTTTGTCGTTGCCCATGCACACAGAATTGTCGGATGAACAGTTGAAATTTATTACAGATGCCATTAAAAATTTCTAAAGACCTGTGCAATATATTGTAATTTGTTAATTGTCAGTTGTAAATAGATTTTATATCTTTACTGAAAAATCGACATGCCAAATAAACTTTTTCTTCTGGATGCGTATGCCCTGATTTTCCGTGCATATTATGCTTTTATAAAAAATCCGAGAGTAAATTCAAAAGGGCTCAATACCTCTGCCATTTTCGGGTTTCTAAATTCGTTAATGGATGTTCTTCAAAAAGAAAAACCGACCCATATTGCTGTTGCTTTTGATTCATCAGCGAAAACTTTTCGTCACGATAAGTTTCCGGCTTATAAAGCCAATCGCGATGCAACACCGGAAGATATTAAACTTGCTGTTCCTTACATAAAAAAAATACTCGATGCATTAAATATACCCATTTATGAAGTTCCGGGTTTCGAAGCCGATGATGTTATTGGCACGCTGGCAAAACGGGCATCCGAACAAGGTTTTGTGACCTATATGATGACTCCCGATAAAGACTTTTGCCAACTTGTTACATCTACCATATTAATGTACAAACCAAGCCGGTCGGGTAACGGGGTTGAAATCTGGGGTCCCGATGAGGTAAAAAAGAATTTTGAAGTGGATTCACCTGTACAGGTAATTGATATTTTAGGACTTTGGGGTGATGCTTCTGATAATATTCCGGGAGCACCTGGTATCGGCGAGAAAACAGCGAAGAAATTAATCAGGGAATTCGGGAGTATCGAGGTTCTTATTCATAACACAAACAAATTACAGGGAAAGGTTAAGGAAACCATTCAGAATAATTCCGAGCAGGTTAAATTGTCAAAAGAACTGGCAACCATTTGCACTGAAGTTCCGGTTTATATTCATGAAGAAGAAATGAAACTGACGGATCCTGATGTTGGTAAATTATCGGCTCTTTTAGAGGAACTCGAATTCAGGGCTATAGCGCCGAGAATTCTGAAATTTAAGCCTTCTTCAGGCCAGCAGGCGGTAACTGAGGCCGTAGCAATTCCGGGGCAGCCCAGCCTTTTCGACCCTCCTGCAGAAATACTTCCACAGGTCGATTATAAAACGATTAAAAATACCGGACACAACTATGTCCTGGTAAATACCGATGAAAAAACAGACCAGTTATTAAAGGAACTCGAAAATTCATCTTTCTTTTGTTTCGATACAGAAACCACTTCACTCGATCCTTTACTTTGCGATCTGGTAGGAATAGCTTTCTGTTTTAAGCCGCACGAGGCTTTTTATGTTCCCTTTTCGCACAACAGAATTGAGGCTGACGAAAAAGTACAAAAATTCAGACCGGTTTTCGAAAACGAAAAAATTGGCAAAACAGGCCAGAATATGAAGTATGATATTTCCGTTCTGGCAAATTATAACATTAAAGTAAAAGGTTCCTTATTTGATACCATGATTGCACATTATCTTCTTCAGCCCGATCAAAGGCACAATATGGACTATCTTTCACGAACCTATCTTAATTATTTGCCGGTGCCCATTGAGAACCTGATCGGGAAAAAAGGCGTGAACCAGCTTAGTATGCGCCTTGTGGATATGGAAACAATAAAAGAGTATTCATGCGAAGATGCAGATGTGACACTTCAGTTGCGAAATGTTTTTGAACCAATGATCCGGGAGATTGGTCTTACAGACTTGTTTTCCGAAATGGAGATGCCCCTGATTTCTGTACTTTCCGGAATGGAAAGGAACGGTGTTAAGATTGACGAAAAAGTACTGAAAGAATATGCTGTGGTTTTGAAAGAAGAACTTAGAAAATTCGAGTCAGAAATATTTTCACTGGCGGGAGAAACTTTCAATATTAATTCGCCTAAACAACTGGGAGATATATTATTTGAGAAACTGGAGATTTCATCCGATGCCAAAATGACCAAGACAAAACAATATTCCACCAGTGAAGAAGAACTGATGAAGTATGCAGGTAAGCATGAGATAATAAATAAAATTCTGGAGTACAGGTCAGTTCAGAAACTGCTTAATACTTATGTAGAAGCCCTGCCCCTGATGGTTAATCCCAGGACAAAGAAAATTCATACCTCATTTAACCAGGCTATTGCTGCAACCGGAAGACTCAGTTCAAACAATCCGAACTTACAGAATATTCCCATCCGCGATAATCGCAGTCATGAAATTCGCAGGGCATTTGTAACAACATATTCCGATTATGTTTTTCTTTCGGCCGATTATTCCCAGGTTGAACTCAGACTTATGGCACACCTTAGTAATGATCCGGCTATGATTGATGCTTTTGTTAAGAATGAAGATATACATACAGCTACAGCTGCCAAAATAAATAAAATTTCTTCTTCTGAAGTCACACGTGAAATGCGTTCAAAAGCCAAGGTAGCTAACTTTGGAATTATTTATGGGATTTCAGCCTTTGGCTTGGCACAACGTTTAAATATTTCCCGTACTGAAGCAAAACAATTGATCGACCAGTATTTTGAAACATATCCCGGAGTAAAAACATATATGGAAAACTCCATTAAACAAGCAAGAGAATTGGGCTATGTTGAGACTCTTTTCGGAAGAAGAAGAATGTTACCGGATATAAACTCCCGGAATGCCATGGTTCGCGGAATGGCCGAGCGAAATGCCATAAATGCGCCTATACAGGGATCGGCTGCGGACATTATTAAAATTGCCATGATCCGGATTTATCGCGAATTTGAAAAAAACAGATTTAAATCTAAAATGTTGTTACAGGTTCATGACGAACTTGACTTCGAGGTACATAAAAATGAGATTGAACAAGTAAAACTGATTATCAAATCTGAAATGGAAAATCCGGTTAAGCTAAGTGTTCCTTTGCTTGTCGAAATTGGAACAGGTGCTAACTGGATGGAAGCCCATTGAAAACCAAATTCTTTACTTGACTTTCAGAAAATTATTTTGTATATTTACTGCCTTGAAGCAATTACTATGAAAAAGATTTTATTGTTCTTTTTTTTATTTGTTTTAACATTTAATGTAATTGGACAGCCTGTCTGGCAATGGCAAAATCCCAATCCTCCGATGGTGAATTTTCAATCTATCAGTATGATAGATACTACAGAGGGCTGGATGGCTGTGGGTACCAATTCTTTAATGCATTATTCGGGTGGCCAATGGAACCTTTATTCTGTTCCTTCAAGTTTCAATATGGTGAATCCATCATCTGTTTTATTTTTATCTCATACTACAGGCTGGGTAGGTTGTCAGAACGGAATTTTCAGATTTAATGGAATTACCTGGGAAAAAGTTTTAGAATCTTGCTGGGGAGTGAACGACATGTTTTTTTTTAATCAGAATAGTGGCTGGGCAGTAAGGTGGGGAGGCAGAGTTTCTAAAATAACAGGATTATCTGCAACTTGTGATTCTGTTTCACCAAAACCTTTGAATGCCTTGTATTTTCCTGATTCATTACACGGCTGGGCTGTGGGCGATAGCGGTACAATTTTATCATATTATGGAAATGTCTGGTATACATGGCCTGTAATTACAACGCGTAATTTACGCGATGTTTATTTTACCGATCTTTCTCATGGATGGGCAGTGGGTGACAGTGGAACGGTTTTATATTTTAATGGCACTAACTGGCAAACACAGAGCAGTGGAGTAAATTTTAATCTTCTAACATTGGATTTTACTGATCCATTACATGGATTTGCTGCCGGTTTTAGCGATACAATTATTTCATTCAATGGAACTTCATGGTCATTTTATTGTGCGTCTGACGGTTATGTAATATCGCTTGATATGGTTACGCCTTCCCGTGGATTTGCAGCATGTTATATGGGAGTAATACTGGATATTATATCAAATACTGCTGTTTCTTCATACACAGCAGTAAATTTAACGCAAAATGAATTGGATGGAATGTGCTTTGTTGATAAAGATCATGGTTGGGTTGTCGGGAGGTCAGGAACAATATTAAAGTATTTAAACGGAACCTGGAGTTCTTTACCACAAATTACTAATGCTAATCTGTTTGGTGTAAGTTTCCCGGATTTAGAACATGGCTGGGCTGTTGGTGAAGGTGGAACAATAGTTAATTATCATAATGGGAATTGGTCTGGACAGTTGTCGGGAACAGGTAACAATTTAAGTAGTGTGAATTTTGTCGATTCTTTGAATGGCTGGGCTGTTGGACAGGATGGAATAGTATTGCATTACCATAACAATGTATGGGTACAGCAGGAATCCAATACAGACTCATCCCTGCTTTCAGTATCTTTTACCGATACGGCAAATGGGTGGGCAGTAGGAACAGATGGTACAATAATACACTATAATAATGGCGTATGGCAAAATTACAATAATGATCGCCAGGCGTGGTTAAACAGTGTTTATTTCTTGTCCCCCGGCGATGGATGGGCTGTCGGGGATTCCGGTATGATAATGCATTATAATGGAACCGACTGGCAGGTGGATACATGCATGCCTTATTCTTCCTGGACAATGTTCCGTTCAGTGAACTTTGTAACACCCGATAATGGATGGGTTCTTGGTATGCAGAGCTTATATCATTATGATGGATATAGCTGGACTGATTATAGTTATACGTTGCCTACTGCCTATCAATTTTACTCTGTTGTTTTTCCTGATGAAGGAAATGGGTGGGTATCGGGTGGATATGGAAATATTTTGTATTGCAAAAATCCTTCAACAGTAGTAACAAATGTGTCAGATATTCCAGAGCCTGTAATTAATAATGAAGTTTTTCCAAATCCATGTGAATCGGAGTGTGCTTTAAAAGTAAAAAACCCGGATAGCCGGAAAATGAATATTAAAGTTTATGAAGTAACAGGACAGGAATTTCCTGTAAGATATACTACCGGAGATATAAATAATGAAGAAACAAGCCTTGTAATTGATGTGTCGGATCTTGATCCGGGGCTTTATTTTCTGTCTGTTGAAACAGGCAATGAAACTATGATAAAGAAAATAATCCGAAAATAAATCAGGGATTTACAGGTTCTCAATCTTGATTTCGTAGGTTAGCTCAAATGCTTTTTTGTACATAAACGAAACACCGCAATATCTTTCCTGGGAGAGTTCAACCGCTTTCTGAATTTTATCGGACGGAAGGTTTTTCCCGTAAAACTCATAGATGAGATGCATTTTTGTATAATGTTTTGGATGTTCTTCTGTAAGTTCAGCTTCTACATGAATATTGAAATCTTTAATTTCAACCCGCATTTTCTCAAGTAACGAAACAACATCCATTCCGGTGCAACCGGCAACAGAACTTAGCATTAATTCCTTGGGCCTTGGACCAGCATCTGCGCCTCCGTGTTCGGTTGGGGCATCAAGTAAAATATGATGACCGTTAACTTCTGAATCGAAGGTCATCTGGCCTTTCCAGGAGGTTTTAACTGAGTGTTTCATTTCTTACGTATTTATTAAAAGAAAGCCCCTAATCCGGGGCTTTCAGTGGTACCACCTGGAATTGAACCAGGGACACACGGATTTTCAGTCCGTTGCTCTACCAACTGAGCTATGGTACCATTTATTCGGGTTGCAAAAGTATAAAAAAAGATTGTCAGTCAAAAATTTTATTTAAAAAAATACCATTAATTTTAATATGAAACTTAGTATATGTCAAATTACAAGATAGTTATGATTAAAATATTATTCTATCAAAATATTCTGTATACATAAAATTATCGTATCTACAGTATTCTGTTTTAGAAAAAAGGTATATCTTTGCAGTCCGTTTAAATAAAAAATAATTATGCCAGCAAAAATCAGATTAGCAAGACATGGAAAGAAAAAAGCTCCGTATTTCCACATAGTGGTTGCGGACAGCAGGGCGCCACGAGATGGCAGGTTCATCGAGCGTATTGGCACCTACAACCCAATTACCAATCCGGCAACCATCGATATTGATTTCGATAAAGCCTTAAGTTGGTTAAAAAACGGCGCGGTTCCATCCGACACATGCCGTGCAATACTTTCATATACAGGAGTGTATATGAAGAAACATCTTCTCGAAGGCGTTAAAAAAGGCGCTTTTGATGAAACAACTGCCGAAAGCCGTTTTAATGAATGGAAAGAAAGCAAGCTGAAAAAGATTCAGGATAAGAAAAGCCGCTTAAGTAAAGAAATAGCTTCATCGGTAAAAGAGCAACTTGAAGCCGAATCGAAAGTAAAAGATGCACGTGCGCAGGCTATTGCAAAAAAATTAGCAGATGCACAGGCTAAATTAAAAGAAGCTGAAGCTGCCGCTACAGAGGAAACTTCGACCGAAGCTGCTGCAGAAAATCAGCCGGAAGCATAGACATTCATTAAATGTTCAGGGAGAAATGCTGTGAGTTTGGCACAGTGCTTAAAACACATGGTGTTAAAGGAGAAGTAATTGTAAAAACTGCTTTTCAACTTCCTGATAAATTTAAAATACCGGGATCGATATTCTTTGAAATAGAAGGATTATTGGTCCCGTTTTTTATTGAAGAATTTGTTCTTCAGAATGAGGAAATCGTTCAGTTAAAACTATTCGATATTAATAATAAAACTGCCGCTCAGCGTTTTATCGATTGTAAAGTATTTGTTGAGGAATTTGTTTTCAATTCCAAAAGAACTACAGATCCTTCTTCTGTTATTGGATTTGAATTACTTGACCAGGAAGGTGAACTTATGGGAAAGGTTACGGGAATGATGGATATACCCGGAAATTTACTGCTAACGGTGTCTGATGGTAAAAATCAGGTACTGGTGCCTTTTAACGAATATGTTTTAATCAGCGTTGACAAAAGAAGAAAGAGAATAGTATTAAATATTCCACCGGGTTTAAGAGAATTAAATCAATAAAAAAAGAGTTGGAGCCGTTCCAGTTCTTTTTTGCTGCTGACGCTTGCAACTGGAATAAGCTATCGGAATGCACCACCCGCCCTTTTTTGCCAAACGTGTGTTAGCAACCGTAATATTTGTTACCGATGTCAATTAAGAACGATTTTTTCAAGATGAAAGTTTTTACCGTTATAGATTTTTACAAAATAGATTCCTTTTGGCGCATATGAAAGATTGATTTCATTATTACTTTGAATATTATTAATAATTGATTTATAAATTATCTCTCCGAGAATATTAGTTATTTCAATTGAATTAGCTTTACCTTTAATTATAAACTTACCATTACTTGGATTAGGAAATAATGTTAATTCAGAAATATTTTGGTTGATTTTTGATGTTGATGTAATATCAGAAGATGCACGCTTCCAAAGTCCTTCGTTATTTCCAGCAAATACATTAGAATCACAAATACTTACATCGCTGATAGCTAAGTCATTTAATCCGTCATTAAACGGCAACCAAAGATTTCCATTATTCAAAGAATAAAATATACCACCTGAATATGTTATTGCAAAAATAGTAGTGTCTATAATTTTAATGTCAGATATTAATAAATTTGTTAATCCATTATTAATTGTCGTCCAATTTGTGCCATTATCAGAAGACCTTATCATTCCATCACCATTACCAGCAAAAATAAATGAACCTTTGGTCTCTATGCTGTATACATTTGAACCGTTTTGAATATTTGTCCATGAAGTCCCGAAATTACTGGTTCTGTTTATTGCCCCGCTAAAAAAACTTAAGAAAATATAGTTATTATTTTTTGCAATATTCGAGGGAGTATTAATAATTGAAGCATTTAAATTTATCCAACTGGAACCTGTATCAATAGAATAAAAAGCGGCATTGTTTCCTGGTTCACTTCCATCGTTATTAAATGTTACAACAAATATAATATTGTCTTTTATATAAATATCATTAATATAACTATTCATAGGTATTCCGTTATGTATTTCTGTCCATGAATTACCTTGATTATTTGACAAATAAATACTTCCAGTGTTTCCATTAAATGTACATGCAATTATATTTGTATCAATAACTTCTAGATTAGTTATTGCAGTAAACATGTCAATTGGTAAACCATTGTTTACCTGTATCCATGTTCCTCCACAATCTTTTGAAAGATAAACACCGTCAAGTGCTGTACCAACATAAACCAAAGAGCTATCAGAAGTTATACAAGTAACATATAAGCTGCCAAAATTGATTTGTTGCCATTGAGCATTTGCAACTATAGTAGTTAGAACTATAGTTGATAAAAGAATTAGTTTTTTCATTTTTTTATTTATTAGTTATTCAAAATGTTAAATTACTTAGTCTTATTTTATTATTCTGACTAACGGTTAAAATAACTGTTGAATTCCAGCGAGTTACTGTTTTTCAAAATTTCCTTCAAATTTGTCATATTGATACCTCAGTTTTTCTTTAAACGTTAGCTCATGAATTTAATTGGGTTTCATAATCTGTTTTCAATGTCACCATTATATGAATACATTGCGGATAATAAATTTGTAAGTCTATAAGTTGAATCAATTTGGTTCCAAGCTTCTTTGAAAATTATTGTACAAGATTGGTCTCTGAATGAATTTATTGAGATATAATCTAATTCATTGTATAATGTCGAATAGCTAAGAAAGATTGAATTCGCACAATACCTTATACCCTCCATAGAAATATTTGTCTTTGATTAAGATTTACTGGAATTTTATTAAAAATTGAGTCATTTGTTATAAGTATAGATTAAGTTTTTTTAATTCTTATTAAGCAATAAGAATCGTCAATAAGAAAAATGAAAATAAATATTTCTAAGACTTTATAAAAACTCATCACCAAATGCATTATCTATATATAGATTAGGATGGTTTTCACTATCTATAAGTAGGTCAAAATTTGTGCCTTCTAATAATTCGTATTTTTCAACCAAGTTTTTAAATTTTTTATTATCATTAATCCAAATACAATTATAGAATAACAACAAAGTTTCATATTCTGAAAATTGGGCTCTTACTAATTTTGCATAGTATTTTTTATCAAAGCCATCAACATTAATTTCGTCAATATTTTTAAATATTCTATATAAATTCCTGAAATAATGCCCCAGAATATAGCCAAAATCAACATATAATTTACCGTATGCTAATTTTACCTGAAACTCCATTTCAGGAATAGATTTTTTTAAATCAAATTCAAAATTTGCAATCAAATTTTCATAAATAACATTAAAAATACTTTTATCGTATTTTTCAATTCTCCCCAAAATATTATAATGAAATTCAATTTGCTTAAGAATTAATGATTCCGCTGATTGCAACTGACTTAAATTAACATTCTTTTTATTAAATTCATTTACATCTTTAAACTGTCTCCCAGCATAAAACGCTAATGGGATAGTAACTATAGCAAGGGCAATCGTGCCAATAGCAGTAACAGAATCCCAATTAAAATCGGGTTCTAAAAGATATTCGTAACAACACATATTAATCATGTAATATACCATCTATATTTTCAAGACCATTTGTTTTTTGAAATTTCTTAAATTGTAATTCGTCAAATGCTTCTTGTAGTACAGTTAATGCCTTTACACGAGAACTTATTAATGAAGCAAGTTCTTCCTGATCTTCAATAGTTAAATAATATTTTTGACCACTATTAGACTCTATTTCTTTTATTTTAGAATAAAATTCAAACCACTTATTGTAAGCTGTAAAATAATTTTTTAATAAGTCTACAATAGGGTGGCCTGTATTAATAATCTTAACAAATAGAGTTTTATTATCATCCTTTTTCCAATTCTCAATATTAAAGAACCGACCTAAATTTTTTAATGCAACTCGAAACGCATTTTGCCTATCTCTTTCAGATATAAAAACAGTTCTGCTTATATTATCAAAATTGTCTTCGTTAGAATTAATGATTTCATAATTCAAAGTTGCCATACCATTAAAAGTATCTTTTTTTGAAGACTCTAACCTTACATAGAGCATACTATCCTTTGAAATCAGAATAGACTTATTAAGAGGAGCATGTGAGCTATCCCTACTATATGGACTTACCATACAAACACTAATGCTTCTTAATTCCGTAAGGGCTATGGGGTTTTTAATAATATATCGAACGAAAAAGTTTGAACAATCCTCATTAGGTATTTTTATTTCTTTGAAATAAACAACATTGCCTGAAACATTTTTTATTTCAATTTCATCAAGGCCCTTCAACTGTATTGTAGCCATTATTTATTTGACGTTTTATTTATACAATATTACAAAATAATATTTAATCTCTATTATAAAGAATATGAGTTGAGATAAGCGAAAAACTCTTTTTGTTTTTATAACCACTAAGAATTTATTTTATCATAAAAAACAAAATGTGCTTTGAGGTGTGGTGGCAGTTGTTAAACCAAACTGCCTGAAAGGCAGAGAGCGAGGGGAAAAAATAATACAGAAGAAGTAGGCTTGTGTGTATGCGGTCATTAAGGTCATGATTTTATTTTTTTAGTCAATGCACAAAACTGTAAACCTTTTTTCTCTCACAACTCAGTCAGAACGATATTTTTCTGCTTTTTTTGTAGTTTGGTTGGTAACGGTTCAATGTTGGATTTGGCGGGCATTTCCTTGCAGGGTGTGTCAAACCGTTAGTTATTTTATATTTTGTTGTCATTGTCAAAATGCACGTTCCCGCCCGCTAAATTCTAACATAGTGTTACCAACTGGCCGTTTATTAATTTTGTTAATATTCAAGCCCAAATAAATCAATTATTTTGTCTCTTGTCGTACATTTTCTGCCAGTAATCATTAATTGGATAAGATATTCGTAAATATAAAAAATGTTTTTCTACTGTTGAAATTGCTTTTTTAGATAGAGGAATATTATAAGAATAAGAAATAGACACAGGACCTATTCCAATTCCAATTTCAGGCATATAATGAAAATATTTTTCATTTGACCCTTCATTTATTTGAAAACAAATTTTTGCCGGCGCAAAATATATGAGAGAGTGAAAGTCAATTAAACTAAAGGAAAAATCATTTATTTTTGAATTAAGGCCTCTACTATATCCAATAGTAAATAAATCTGTAAAATCAAGGGAAGAATTATTTTCAATTATTTTGAAAATTTCACCATTACATGTGGTTTTGAGGAATGCCCTCTCTCTTTTAATTGAAAACAATGAAAATTCTGAACCTATCAAAACATTATTACTCTTTGTTAAGAATACTCCAAAACCAAATCCTGTTAATTCAGGATGCAATCCATATTTTTTAAGTTCATTTTTATCATTATTATAAATTGATATTAGTTTTTGGTCTATAAGATTTTCATTGACTTTTAAAAGATGAAGAAATTCATACCTCATTATATTGTGCATGAAGTTTATTTTGGCAATTTGCTTTCATAATTGCTCTGGAGTAGCAATCAAGAACTTCAAAAACATGGGTATTAAATGAAGCTGTGTCGTTAATTGAATTATATATAAGTAAATTATAAATATTTGTCAATATCTCAGCTTTTGAAACAAATAATGATACTTCAAGCTCATTAATTGTTATATTATTTGAAGCGATCAATTCATCAATAGGTTTTGTACTTTTAATTGTATTTGATGATTTTATTGCAATATTTATTAATTCTCTCTGAGATTTTATTAATAGTGAATCATTTTGGTTCTGTGCTTCAGTTCCAATTGACAAAAAGAAAATAGAAAATATCAATATTATTAACTTCATTTTAATGTTTAATGTCATATTTTATTTCACGGCTTGTTGGTAACACTTGGATATACGCAACCAGTTGCGCATATATCTATTATAACTATAAATGTTATTGCGTTTATTTGCCAAATTCAACAAATAAACGCAATAACCTCTTTTTTCGCTTTGCTCAAATTATTCATAGCTAATGTTTGCTTTTAATGATATTTAGTGAAATATATTATGTGGTTATTTTCATTTTTATTGTGTATTTCTCACAGCACCGCCCCGTCAGTCCCATATCTTAACGCCTGTTCAGTATAAGACGACAAGTTTAAAATGCAACATTCAGAAACACCATCCAAATATAAAATAAAAATCAACTGTAACAAAAAAATATCTTAGTAGTTATAGCTTTATTCTGATCCCGGTTAACAATTTCCATGAATTAAATTAACAAAACTCTTATATGCAGATTAAAACCTTAATTCCGGGTTTTGGAATACTGACTATTCTGCTTATTTTTTTATGATTTATTTGGTCATTTTCCGGTATATTCGAAAAATTGTCCTTTAAGAAGGTAAACTTTACTGTTTTTTGCAGAATTTTATTTTCTTATGGCTTACCAAACAGTAAAGTTTTACCCATTGGCGCAAACCAAAAAAAAACAGGAACTTCTTCCTGACTCTTTCGTTTTCAAGTCGGGGGGTAAGGTCTATTGGTTCGAACTTATTTCTCAGTGATTTACAACAAATAAAAACGTTTTGCGATTTATTTTTGTATTAGAAAACAAAAAACGACAAGTTGAAATGCAAAAATATTCGAAATAAAATTGGGTAAAAAAAAGATGATTTTTATGATTATAGAAGAAAAATCAGGCATTTCGAACCATAAAAGTGAATTCTGTATTTTCAGCAATTGCCCAACCTGTCGGCAATGGAGAGGATAAAAAAAACCGGACTGACCCTTTTTTATCTGGTCAGTCCGGTTTGGTCGGGGTAGTCAGACTCGAACTGACGACCCTCTGCTCCCAAAGCAGATACGCTAGCCAACTGCGCTATACCCCGAAGTATTATAAATTAAAATTTTCTTCCTGCGGAACTAATTGTTCTCTTTTGTTATAGCTCCTGTACATCCCTAAAAGCATTTTTGATGCTTTTTCATACCCTTCGTAAAAGTCCATATAAGTAATTTCATCAACGGTTCCTAAGTCTTTTAATGTCTGAAGAATCGTAGCTGCTTCAAAAATATTTCCGCGGGCTGCTGTCAGAAAATCTTTTTTTTCTTCTGTATTTTTTCTTCCGGTACCTTCAGCCAGGTTTAAAACGCTGTTTAAACTTGATCTTTTCCAATGATCTTTAAGAAGTGAATCAATTTCGTGAGCCGAGTTCAAATATTGAATTACTTTAACATTCTGCTCTTTTACTACCTGGTACACATCGAGTTTTTCAAAATCAAACATGATATAGTGTTTTTAATGCGTTGATTAATAATTTAATAAAGCCTTGCGGAGAGAGGGGCTCAAGAACCTTTCTCTCCAATGTTTTACATTTCAAGTTATTACAAAGAGTGTTTTTTCTTAACCAGCCAGAAAACCAGCTAATTTTCATAACACACTTTCAAACTTAAAAAGAACGGTCTTTTTTAATTATTGCAAAGGTAAAAATAACTTTTGAATCTCAAAATAATCCTTTGCCAGTGATGAATTGATTAATTTTTAACTTCATAATTGTAAATAAATTCAGGAAATTAAAATTTTAACATTTCTCTTTATCGTGATATACATAATTGAATATCAGATATTATTAAAATAAATATTTATGAATTCTGTGTGTGGATTAGCTTTCGTGATTTATTTGCTACAATAAAGGCAATCTAACATCAGTTTATATTGGTTAAAACCCCAGCAGTTTAATAATGCGAACTATGAAACAGATACTCCTATGCCAGATAAAATATTTGAACGAATACATATTAAATTGTACGAGGAGATATTAACTGGAAAATTTAACCCTACCCAATCAAAATTCTCAAATCCCGAAACCCTGAGAAACCTTGTAGAAGATGCGAATACCTTGTGTATTGCAATTCTGCCAATGGATGAAAATCATAAAGAATATATAGATTCCAAAGATTTTACTACAATAGGTTACCATTCTGAATCAGATTTTAACTTTGAAATCCTTCAAAAAAATAACAATGTACAGGAAATATATATCAAACCAGTCAGAATTTATGAATTGAAAGAAGTATTTGACATTCCTTACTTCAACAGTTATAAGTGCGTATCTTATCTTGAATTAATGGGGGATGAATTTGAACGAATTAAAATACGTGCTGAAAAAATACTTGAAAAAACCAATGATGAAAAGCTAATCCGTGCATACGCAAATAAGCACATTCAAATTGCTAAAAAGTTATTTCATGATGCAAAACGCACATTAGTTGAAGCCCAAAAAACAAATAACCCGGAGGACATATATATTTTCTTTGCTCTCAACCTTTTTATAGTAAGAACCATTCTCTTATACCAGCAAATGTTCAATCCATACTTAAAGCAGGAACCGGATTCAGAAGTAATATTAATTCATGAAGTCCTGAAAGAACTCTCTTTAAGAAAACTTTGCTCTTTATTTCCGACTAACAAATCAAGCTATTGCAATTATGTAAAAAAGTCTTTTGTTGAAAAATCTATGCTTTTTGAAGGTATGGTCGATGAATCACAGACAGAGCAAGAAAAAGACTTTTCACAAAAAAAGTCTTCGCGTACACTACAAGGGAAATTGCCATATGCACCTGTTAAATGTAACTGCCAGATTAATGTTTTTGTAGATATACTCATTCAACTAACAGCAGAAATAAAGGTTTCAGGAAATCCAATATTAGAAATCACAGAAGAAGACCTGCTTAATTTTATATTAACCAACTTCAGGGATAAGCAGGGCAAGGAATTCAGTTATTATACTATTCATACTTTGCTGAAAAAAAGCAGGATTGATAAACGCATTCATCCGCAAAGCCCCAAACGTATTGACATTTCAAAGTGCATAAATAGCGAATAACAGCAAAATCATTCATAAAAGAAGGAAAAAAGTCTTTTTTCGTGCAAAAGACTTTTAAAGACTTTTTAGACTTTTCATGTGGTTGTATCATTGCACAGGTTTATGTTGCAACAGACCATTCACCGATTGTTTAATTCTAAAAAATCAGTTTATGGAAGTAATCACAATTGAATCTGCTGCTTTTAATCACATTATAGCCAGATTAGATAGTTTTGAAGCCGAACTTAAGAACACAGTCAGAACATCCAGCTATCCTTTAAGCGAACGATGGCTTGATAACGATGCTGTGTGCCAAATCTTCAATTGTTCAAAACGTACCTTGCAAATGTATCGTGATGAACATATGTTACAATTCTCGCAAATAAAACACCGCATGTATTACCGTGCTCGTGATATAGAGAAATTTTTAAATGAGAATCTTAAAGTAATACGGGAAAATAATGGAAGGAGGAAACGGTCAGGTAAGCAGTGAACCTTAAAAACCCTTACAGGTTTATCTGCAAAACTCATTTCGGATAAATAGCCTGTAAAATAATACTGTAAAAAGCTGACAGAAACATCCTGTCAGCTTTTTATTTTAGGAAAAGAGCATTCCGAAGGCTGTTCTGTCCGAAAATACAGATAAAATTCTGACGATACAAGGACGAGTCAAGGATCGCACCAAAAATTTTGGTCGAAAATCAGATAATTCTGAGAGTGCTCAATAAACTGTGTCAAATTTAAATTAATAAATTTGACTATGATATGAAGCAAGAGATTAACTTGGAAGAATTCAGCAAGGATGCAGCTGATCTTCTCCGACAAGGTAAACCCCTAACAGGTGAAAAAGGGATTTTTACACCACTAATAAAACAGATAGTTGAAGCAGCCTTGGAAGGAGAGATGGATTCTCATCTCCAAGAAACGAGGAAAGCCGCAAAAAATAGGCGAAATGGCCGAACGCAAAAAAATCTCAAAAGCTCTTTGGGAAGCATTGAGATTTTTGCCCCCCGCGATCGCAATGGCAGCTTTGTACCCCAGACAATAGAAAAGCGTCAAACCATGCTTCCGGGAGATTTAGAAGATAAAATCTTGGGTTTATATGGTCTCGGGATGAGTTATAATGATATTCAGAAACATCTTCAGGAGATGTATGGTTTATGTGTAAGCGATGGAACTATAAATTCTATAACAGACCGGATAATCCCGACTGTAAGGGAATGGCAAAGCAGGCCATTAGAAAGGGTTTACGGAATAGTATGGATGGATGCAATCCATTTTAAGGTTCGAGAAGATGGAAAGGTAATAACCAAGGCTATTTACTCGGTATTGGGGGTAAATATTAAAGGTCAAAAAGAAGTTCTTGGCCTATATGTTGGCCATAATGAAAGTGCTACTTTTTGGCTCCAGGTGCTTACAGACCTTAGCCAACGAGGTATTGAAGATATTTTAATTGCAAGTATTGATAATCTTCGTGGGTTTGCTGATGCTATTGAAAATATATTTCCAAAAACAGAAGTTCAGCTTTGCGTAATTCATCAGATAAGAAATAGTTTGAAGTATATTGCATGGGGTAGTACAAAGGAGTTCATGAGTGATTTGAAGCAAGTTTACAAAGCAAGTTCTCTTGATCTTGCTGAGCATAATCTTGACCTACTACAAGAGAAATGGGGAAAACAATATCCACAAGTAATACAGAGTTGGCGTTTAAATTGGCCCAGACTTAGCTGTTATTTTAAATACCCAGAATCTATAAGAAAATTGATTTATACAACGAATACTGTTGAAGGGTACCATCGTATGCTAAGAAAAAGTACTAAATCCAAAGGAGCATTTACTTCGGATATGGCAATGCTAAAGCTTGTTTATATGAATACAATACAATTCAATAATCGATTGGCAAAATATATTGCAGATTGGCCTAGAATACTTAATCAATTATTTCTTTACTTTGAAAACAGAATTACAGAAACTGACACAGTTCAGTGAACACTCCCATAATTCTGAGTAAAAACAAGGCAATTTTTAGGTAATTTTTGATAATTCTAAAAAATTTCAGAAAATTTTCAATAAAAAATAAGAGAAAAACCGAAAAAAATTTCAATGACCATTTTTTCTTAATAGTTTTTGGCAATAAAATATAAAAGCGAGAGAGTACGAATTTGAAAAGATTAAATATTCAGTTAAAAAAGATATTGATTTAGAGTTAGTACTATCTTTTTTTCATAAATTTGCAATTGAAATAAAAATATAAGGGCTTAACTTTTATTCCGGCATCCCAAACCTCGCAAGTTTCTGTTTCAACGAGGAAAAAAGTTACTGTCTATGCTATGGCATGGGCATTAACAATTTCCGTTGATAGGTTCGCGAGACCTGGGATGCGAAAAAGTTTTTGACCCATGTCTTATTTATGAAAACATATCTGCTTGTACATAATATCAAATCTTCTTCACAGAAAAAGAAACTGGAAAATTTCTTATCAGGGGTAGTACAAATTTTAAATTTTGAATCGGAAACAGGTTGGTTTTATTATGAATTTCAATCCGGCATTAAGAAAAAGGAGTTATTAGAGTTACTTAATATTTATGTAAAATCCCTTTTCTTAAAAAATGATGAAAGAGTAGTTATTTATGACCCTCAAATATTGACTGACCTTTTTAAGAAAACCTCAAAAAAAGAAAAAATACTTCTACATGGTGATTTAGAAAGAGAAAATATGGTTGAAGAAATCATGATAAAGATATTTCAGTACATGAAGGCAAAAATGGTATTGGACGATGTGCAAAATAATTATTTCAATTCTCTGTTAAACCATACTAAATTCAGAAAGGATTTTAATGGAAATTAATGAAGCTATTTGTGAAACAAAGCATTATTACAGGCATTCTTGTTTAAATGGTAATTTGGAGCATTGTTGTATAGTTATTGAATGTATTAATAATCAAGAATGTTTTGCCTATAAGAAATGAACATGGTTATTCTCAAAACACATTTTGGAATATTTTTTTGTACTTGCCCTTCGAGAAAAAAATTACAATAAATACGGAATTTGAAATTACTATTCAAAAAACTTACTGGGATGGGGTTAATTCCAAAACTGTATATTTTCTTGACAGATATCTATTATTGAGATCATCAGTAACAATAAACCTGATTTTATCCCGGGCATTAAGTTTATCGAATAAATTGTTTGGAAGGTTAAATTTTACCGAATAGGTATTTGAACATTTTAAATGATAAGGGTACAAGCCAATAGGTGCTGGAATTATATGTTCAAATAAACCGTCAACTTTTTTAGGAATTTTAATGATAAGACTTCTAATAAACAGTGAATATTCTGAATTATTGGTTATTCTTAATTCAATGGTATAAACAATAAAATCATGAATTAAGTGATTTTGCAATACCTCTGTAGAAGGAAATGCCTCGATTCTTATATTGTTTTGTGAACGAAAAAAGAAATCAAAAGCAGCCATACCTGAGTTATTCCTTTACAACTTTACCTAACAAAACTTGTCTGTCTTCAATAAATACCCCACAAAAAATCACCTGTGAACTCCATTTACTTGCAGGTACATTTATTCTGTTAATTCCCGGTTCTAATTTGTATTCACTGAAAATAATTCCTTCTGAGTTAAATGCTTTTATTGTTCCTGATTTGTTTGCTGGTAAATTGCATTCTATTACAAAATTACTTGAAGTTGGGTTAGGAAACATTTTAAATTCAGAAATAAAAGTTTCAAGGTTTCCTGTTATAAGAATCGTCTCAGACGTTGAAGAACAACCGTATTGATCGGTATAAACTACATAATATGACCCCTCTCCAATAATCGGACATTCAGAGTTTATTTCTACTGAAATGGGCTGATTATTATAATACCATTGATTACCATCAACATAATTTGATTTCAATGTATCGGCATTTACTGTAATTAAAGGAGGTGAAGGAAATGAATGGACATAAATGACAATAGTATCAGAACTAACCGGATTTAATGCAGCACAATTATTATCGGATTGCATAATGAAATAAATCGATGAACCTGAAATAGGCGTAGATAATATGTAATTTAAGCTATTTCCAACCATTAAACCATCTACATACCACTCATATACCGGATTGACACCTTCATTAATCGGTGTTGCAACAAGAGTAATCGGCGTTCCAGTACAAAAGTCTGTTCCGGGCAGTGCTGAAATACTTACATCTGACGTAACAATTGGTACAGTTGAAACCCAGAGTTGTTGAATATTTCCACTCCCACAAGAATTGTAAGGAGTAAGTGTAATATTTCCGCTATTATTACCTATGATGAACGTAATAGAATCTGAATTACTTCCGCCGGAAATAATCCAATCAGATGGAAAACTCCAATTATAATTAACATCTATCGCTTCATTTACATTATAAATTTGGGTTGACCCTACACAAGGATTAATGCTTCCAATTATAGGACTGGGTTGGTCTGGTAATGGTTTTACAGAAACATAAATGGAATCTGCATTTCCATTTCCACAATTGTTAGAAGGAGTTACAACAATGAATCCGAAATTACTATCAGTTAAAACCGAAATAGAATTTGAATTACCACCACTTGTTTGTGTCCAACCAACCGGAATTTGCCATGTAAACGAAACACCTGTCTCATTAGCTACACTATAATTCTGAGCGGTTCCGATACAGGGAAAAGTATCACCACTTAATGTAACATTCAAAGGTAAACCAACAGAAGGTGAAACTGAAATTGACTGAGCGGAACCATTGCCACATGTATTTGAAGGAATAACTGTGATATTGCCAATATCAGTGGTTGTCAAAACCGAAACTTCATTAGTATTTCCTCCACCTGTCTGATTCCAGTTTGTTGGAAAACTCCATGTGTATGATACTCCACTAACATTTATAATACTATATGTTTGATTAAAGCCGGAACAAGGATTTAGTTCTCCTGTTATTGGGCTTGGTTGTGAAGGTACATTTAAAGCTGAAACGGAAAGTGTAGTTGACAGTCCGTTCCCACATAAGTTTGAGGGAGTAACGGTTATATTTCCGCTATTTAAGCCAGTATTTACAGTAACAGAATCTGTAGTAGTTCCACTGGCCTGTGTCCATCCTGCGGGAAAACTCCAATTATAACTAACTCCGGTTACTTCAATTACACTATAAATTTGACTTGTTCCATAACAAGGTGTAATATTTCCGGTAATCAAACTTGGTTGCAATGGTAAAAGATTTGATGAAACTGCTAAAGTTCTGCTTGTTCCTATTCCACAGGAATTACTTGGAGTTACTGTAATTGTTCCGTTAGTGCTTCCAACTGTTAAATGAATAGTATTCGTATTTTGTCCACTGGTAATTGTCCAGCCAGATGGCACTACCCATGTGTAAATTACTCCGGTAACATTGGTCACACTGTAAGTTTGTGAAGAATTTTGACATGGAAAAGTTGTTCCTGTAATAATTGAAGGTTGAGCAGGTATTGTAATAGGTGAGACAGTTTTTGACAAGCCCCATCCCGGACAGAGTGTTGCACAATATCCACAAAGCGGCACAAAACTGACTGAACCATTACTACTTCCAACTGTTACATTTATTTGAAATGTGCCATTTCCAGAATTAATTGTCCAACCTAACGGAACTGACCAATTAAAAGAACATTGTGTTGAGCTTGGTGTTGGAGTTATTGTATAGGTCTGGATTGATCCTATACACGGATTTGTACTTCCAGAAATATTGCCTGTAATCATTTCTCCCGCTGAAACACAAACAGTAGTACACTTTGTTAACCCAAATGTACATGTGTCTTCAGGGGTAACACAAACTTTCCATATTCCAATACTTGTAAAAGAAGGTGAAAATATATTGGTTCCTAATAATTGACCTGAAGAATAACTGCTGTTACTATAAGACCAATAATAATTTGTATTGAGTGAATTAGTAACACTATATTGATCATTGAAACCAATACATGTAGAAGCAGACCCATTAATAGGGTATGAATTAGGTCCTGGGCAACAAGCATCCTTACAAACTGCAATATCATCAATACAAATTCCGCTATTAAGCGTTGATGATTTTATTCCCTCAAAAGCAATATAATAATCACTGCTCGGATTAGGTAATACAACTTTACAATTTACCCAGTTGCCATTTACATTACTTATTGTGCTTAGTAAAATCCATATCCCATTAAAAGAAGTTTTATAATATACATTTAATGTATCATTAGAGGGAATACATGCCCAAAATGAAAGTGAACCTAAATTACTTGGTGTAAATTCAAATGGAGGCATTATTAATTTGGTTTTGTTTCCGTTATTAGAACTTGAATTACTTCCGAAAAAAGCACAATAACTACTATCAAATGCGTGTGCTGGTAAATTAGCAGAACCAGAAAAATATGGATTCCCATCATGAACAATCCAGTTTAAATTACCAATTAAATTTTCTTGTGTCCAACAATCAGGCATATTTCCATTATGTTCAAAGTATTCATAATATGGAGAATGCTCATGTATGCAAAATGTTTTTGCACTATCTATATTTCCTAAAGAAAAAATGTTTCCAGAGGTAAAAGACCATATTTTATAATAATATGTTGTATTTGGTAAAAGACCTGTATGGCTGAATAAAAGATTAATCCCCTTATTGATGACAATACCACCCCCGGAGATTGTATCAGAAACTGAATAAAAAGTTCCATTTGTTGGAATTCCAAAATTATTGGTTGAATTAAAAACAATAAGAACCGAATCGTTATTTGAGTTTAAATTCCATGATAAATTAATTTGAGAATCACTTACTGGCAAAGCTGCAAATCCTGTAGGATCATCAACAGAATAAGCCAACACAGGAAATGTAAAACAACATAATATACAAATAAATTTTCTCATAACAAAGGGTATATATAGCAAGAAAATATTTTTTTCTGAAACTAATCCTTCAATGTTCAGACATTTTTACCACCTTCTCCACTAATACCTGCAAATTATCAATGTAAACTCCCACCAATATAATACTATCATTCCAATTGCTCGAAGGCATTATAAAATTATTATAACCAGACTCCAAAGGATGTTCACCTAACTGCGAACCAGTGTTTCTGAAAGCCTTAACTTTTCCGATTTTATTTTGTGGCAACGTGCACTCAATAGTAAAATCGTTACTGGTCGGATTTGGGTAAACTTTAAAATGCAAACTCTCACTTGTATATTCTTCATTTTCGTTTCCATTCAATACCCATATTTTTGCAGTATCAGTTTTTGTGCATCCGTTTTCGGTTACTGTAACGGTAATAGTATAGAGGCTGTCGTTAGTATAGTTATGTATTGGGTTTTGAGTATTTCCGGTTCCGTTATCGCCAAAATCCCATTGCCATGTTTGAGCATAAGCATTATTATTAAAAAACTGAACATTTACATGTCCGCCGGAAAGATGAAAAGTATCTTGTAATGCAAGAGTATGAATGGTAGGATGCAAAAAATTACAACCTGTATCTGGCATATACCAACGAGCCAATCCATATGCTGAATCGCCTCCGGCTGTGGTAAAATTACCTCCAACAAATAATGTATCATGAAATTCTTCCATAGCCATTACTCCTAAATCCATTCCTGCTCCTAAATTGTGCCACTGATTTCCGTCCCAGCGTCCAATATAATTTATTAATGTGCCATCATTTAAGGTATCACTTATAAAGCTGGCATATAAATATCCATTATATAATTTCAAACTCTCTATGCCTTCTGCATTTGTTCCCATTGTATGCCACTCAAAACCATCCCAGATAGCGATGTTGTGAGATTCAATGGTATTATTACTAACAAAGTTAAATCCCCCACTGATGTAAATTAAATTATTAATTGTATCATTTTCCGCCCTGAACATAGAACCTGATATACCTCCATAGGGTTGAGGCGACCATGTGGTTCCTCCCTCAAATTTCATAAAACCAGTACCAATACTTGAACCTGACAACAAATCATTGGAATACCTTTTTAACATGTCAATTGGTTGTAAAAATGCAGCATTTGTCCAATTTGCACCATCCCAAGCAATTGCGCCAAATGCCAAGCCCATGAGATTATTGCCTCCAACAAAGACTTTGTTTTGGTACAACTCAAGTACCTCACAATTGGCACAATCACTATTAGTGCCAATAGGCCACCAGTTGTTTCCATCCCAACGAGCAAGACCCATTGTTCCTGACACATGCACGCCACCATATGGGTAATCTCCTCCAACTGCATAAGCCCATTGAAACTGTCCTGCAACATATAGGTTATGATTAAAATATAAAAATGAAGTTGGCGCGCCATAAACACCACCTCGTAATGAATCTAATTGACCATTATAATAACGGGCTATCATAAAAGAATTAACATTCCCAATTTTTGAAAATTGACCTCCAATAAAAAGTGTATCATTTACAGTTAAGAAAGAATGTACAACACCCCCAGGACCACCCGGACTTTGTAAAAAATATTTATTGCTCAAATCTGGTATCCACTGCTGGGAAGAAACACCTAATACCTGAGTAAGAAAAAATAATATGAGAATGTTTTCTTTCATCTTTTTTGTCATTCTGAACGAAGTGAAGAATCTATATTTTGGGTACAGATTCTTCGTTACACTCAGAATGACATGTTTTTTTTATTCGGTTTTTACCATTTTTTTGTTTTCAATGTTTTCGTCATTAATTTTCATTCCATAAAAATAAATACCATTAGCCCAACCTTTACTATCAATTTCCAGAGTATTTTCTCCTTCCTGCAAAGATAAGGTTAAAATTATTCTGCCGGTTACATCTTTTATCTCAATTACTCCCTCACTTCCTTCGGGTAAATAGTATGGAATTACCGTATTTCTGCTAAACGGATCGGGATAATTATCGCCAAGATATGACGATTTTGTTTGAAGAACATTGTAATTCCCAAATCTCATACTTGGTGTACCGTTTTCGGGGCATGCAGGAACTTCCTCACGATATAAATACATTAAAATTGCTTTTGCATTTACAGTAGCTATTCCTTCTGGGCATTGATTAGCCAGAGTTCTGATATAATCAATTTGGGTACTATTTAATTCTTCAATGGTTTTGCCCTGAGATAAATGATTTAAAAGGAAAACTGCATAGGTTTTCCACTCACCAATTTGCGAACCATCGTCAGGCAGCATAGCTAATTTTGATAAAGCTGCTGAATAATTACTATCGCTAATGTAATTTGCAGCAAGTATCATATTTGCAGCAGGAGTTGCTTCCCTTTCAAACAGGGTTACAACATCCGTTTTACGGTTATTAATGGTGTCAAGCAATAAAGAAATTATTTCATTAAAATATAATTGCTTTGTCAATATTGCCTGACTCAACTTAGTTTCAAGATAACCCAATGTTATTTTTCCGGGATTGTTTACTTGTTTTTCTTTAAGCTGATTTTTAATACCCGGAGGCAGTGTTTCAACACGGCTGTTAAATGAAGAAACAACATTCTTTGTAACAGGAAGGTTTTCTTCCATCACGTTTTTATAATTTCCGTTCGACAATGGGTTTACAATGTTTAATGCTTTTAGTACAGTATCAGATAACGGAGAATCTGCCAAAAGCATATTTTTCAGTTGTCCCGAAGGTGGAAAAGCATTTATTTCATTCAGCAGTTCAATAGTATGCCCTTTATCGGCATTGCTTAAAACTGTCTGGTATTGTGCTTCCAATGCTATAGCAACATTATTCAGACTGTCTATCCTCTGGAATACAGGTGAATTTAAAGATATTGGAAGATTAATATCAGGAGGAAGGAAATTTGGGAAAGGACAAGATTGTGGAATCGTATAAAATGGGACATTATTAATTTGGTACTTAGAGATAGGAGTAGCTAACACTTTTGGGTTATAATTTGGAGAAAGTGTTGAATCCTGAAAATAATAATTGTACCCAAACACAGAACCTAATTTATTAAGATTTGAATTAACAAATCTATTTCCTGCTCCAAATCTTGATTTAGTAATTAAGTTGGTATATGATTGCCAGCCATTATATCCTTGATTAGCTAAAGTGCCTGTCTCGGTGTTAATATTGAATAAATATCCTGAATTACTATTATGAGTATTACATCTTAAACAAAGATATAAATTGTCATTTTTAGTAGTAACTCCTGTTTTACATTGGTTAAACCAGTTGCCAGACCAGCTAAATGAACCATTACTACTTGCTTTTGCCATAACATTTCCACTAAATGGAATGGAATTCTGAATTGTTATTCCAGTTACCATATAACTGAAAGTATTATTAGTCATTTCAAAACTGGAAGCGTTATTGGTTTTTATGCCATAAGGATGATAAATATTCAGGTTTGTGTTATAAGAATTATTAAACTGGTTACCATCATGTATCCTGTCCCCCCGACTGCCCGAAATGAACAATGCAGTTCCATCATTTTGTCCAAGATAACCTAAAGTATTGCCGGGAATATTATCAAAAGTACACATGGTAATGTCATAAGAGTTCAAAAAAGTTGGCATAACGTTTTCAATGTGCATACCCTGCCTGTGATTTTTAAATCTGCAATTCATAACAAAAGATTGTTGATCGTCAATTGTGAAAATTCCGTAATCGGTATTATCAAAAATACAACCTTTTATTTTTAACGATTTTATATGGTTTGCCTGAATCCCTACATCAGTTCTTGAATTTGCATTGGCATAACCAGCCCACGGATTCTGGCTGTTTGGATACCTGTGTGGTGAAGTATTCAGATAATTTCCGTCTATCAGGGTTGAAGTACAAATAAAAGTATTTGTATCAATTTTATTATATACTCCATCAGGGTTAGTTTTCCAGATAAATTTTATTCCAATACCATCATTCTTGTATGTTGACAAAACAGAATAAACAGTACCACCGCTATATTTATTATCAAAAGGATTTGCATCATCAATATTACTGCATGTTACAAATTTTCTCCTGCCAAGCAAAACAGCAATATGGGCGTTTTCTATTGTACTTGAACGAATATTTACATTACCCTGAATAGGATGATTAGATACTCTGCTGCCATCACCCCAAACCTCAATTCCCTGCCACATACTGCAGGCGTTAATACTGGTTAGAGTTACAGAATGAACCCTGAGTTTTCCACCTCTTTCAACAACAATCTTTCCTTTTGGAGCAAATTTTACAATAATATTACTCTGTATTGTTAAGGTCTGACCAAAAGGTACTGTTACAAGACCCTGAACTGTTATAGTTGAGCCATAAATTACAGGATCCCATAGATTGTTTGTTGAATTAATAGTGGTGCCGTCATTGAAAGTGTAAGAAGTATTACAATTACAACCTTGAGGTTGAATAAATATAGTAGTATGTGCAGATGCAGAACCACACTGATTCGATGTTGTCAAGATTACACAATAATACCCATAGTCTGAATATACGTGATGGGGGTGGTCTCCACTACCAGTTGTTCCATCACCAAAGTACCAAGTATAAGTAACTCCTGCCTGAAATGGAGAACTGAAATTCACGTTAGAACCTGCAACCAGACAATTAGTGTCAGGATTCAATATTGAAATGGACGCTACAGGCGGTGAAATTAAATTATTTATTAAAATAACGCTTGATGTAGCTGTACAACCGTTATGGTCTGTAACAATTACCGAGAAAGTGTCGGGGCATAAATTAATAATACTACTTGTAACTGCTCCATTGTTCCAAGCATAAGTAAATGGAGCGGTTCCGCCAGAAGGTTGTGCGGTTGCACTTCCTGTACATGCTGTTGAACAAGGGTTGCCGGAGTTTGAATTAATAGTAACCGCAAAAGGCAAAGGATTAGTGATTGTAAATAAAACAGTATCCTTACATCCATTGGCATCCGTAGCAACTAAACTATAGTTTCCGGCACATAAACCTGAAATTGTCTGAGTAATTGCCCCGGTACTCCACAAATAACTAAATGGTGCAATACCTGAACAAACTGCCGTAGCACTTCCATTACACAATCCATTACAAGTCGGATTGACAATGTTTACAGAAGCATTTAATGAGATTACATGGAATTGAGCTGTGTCAGTTGTTTCAACCATGTTTTGTGCAAAAATACAGGTATCGTTGTTACAAATGAATGATTGAGAAACATAAGCATTTGCAATCACATTGTATAAACCACTACCTGAATTTCCAGCCATATAAAACTGAATCGTTTGTATTCCTGATGGAATAATCCCACCTGAAAGATTAAAAGTATAGGTTTGCCCTGATGTCGAAGAATACATATCACCGCCAGACCATGCAAATGAACTTGGAAGAATTACCTGCAAGGTATTTAAAGCACTTGTAACATTGCTCCCAAGATTTGAAACTGCAATACTGACCAATGTGCTATCACCGCAACCGGAAACAGAATCAGTCATATTGATATTAACCAAAAGAGAATCCTGAACAGGGAAACCTGTAACAACAGGTACACCTGACCATTGAATTGTCTGTAAAGGTTTACTGCAATAATTCTCTGCATTGATAGTAAAACCAATTTCATTATTGCCAAAACCGCAATTACCAACAACATTAAAAATCAAATGCAATGTATCAGCTTCAAAATTATGGAAAATTGAAGCTGAATCAAGTACCCATGATAAACTATCCATTTGAATGTTTAACGGATTCAAAAACTCTGTTGAACCATCGTATTGAAGATATGCACTGCCCGGCACATAATTATATTCATTGGTCAATGATTCAGCCATATCAATCTGAATATTTTCAACAGACCCTACGCCTGTAGCGGTAATCTTTATATCATACGTTGCCGTATCACAAACATTGATAGTATCGTTGGTATGAATGTCAACCTGATATCCTGTTTGTAATACATCAAAGATTAAGTAAGTTGTGTCAATAAAACAGGCATTTTCAAGAGTGTCAGGGTAGCCATAGCAATTCCATCCGTATATAGCTATTAAAGTATCTGTATTTCCAACATGAGAACAATCATAATTTGCATATACAGAAATATGAGCAGAATCAAGTCCGCCCCAGTTAGCTCCTAAAGTACCCAGTCCGTATAAGTTATTGCCACCAATTGTATTTACAACAGGTACATGCAAGTGATTATTTGTGAAAATTAATGAATCTATATAGATATTGTTATGAGGTGATTCAAAATAAATAAAAGAATTTTCTGCTCTGTTATTTATTAATCCATTTTGCCATACCTGAGTCCCAATAGTATTTACAATCATATTCCACACTAAATCGGTATTCAAATAATCCTGTTCCTGTAACAATGTATGTGTTTCAAGAGTTGCCGTAGGCTTATAAAAATATCCGTTATAATTATTGATAATTGTGGTGTCGCCAGTGGAAGCACCCGGAAATGATGACCAGTATGCTTTTACATATTCCATTCCTGTTGTTACATTCGGTGTGTTCTGATAGTCCTTTATTTTTAATCTTACTTCCACTCTATATCGTTTTGTTTCATCATATGCCGTTAATCTATTATCACAACTTGTAAACTGCGTATCCTGATTATAATGGGCATATGGATAAATTGTAACAGTAGAATCAGTAATAATTGCATCGGATGAACCAGATATGTCATAATTATATACATCATTAATGTTGATTAAATTTCTGTGAGTATTAAACATTACACAATTAAAACCTGTAACAACGTTTGTAAGCGAAGGGTCAACATCTGTTAATTGAGTTGTTTTAATGTCAATTCTGTCTATTTCATAAGCATCAGGGAATGAAAATTTAATAGAATCCATCATCCATAGGTTTCTAAGTTCAAATGAAAAAGAATTCCATTCCATAGGAGTTGAGGGACTTTGCCATTCCCAACCGTATGTAGATAATGTTCTACCCACATCTGTTGTTGCTGATAATCCAATAGTATTGTAACAAGGATTAAAATTATTAATATCACCATCATGTCCTACGCCATAAACCATTTGATCTGGGGCTGAATTAAAATCGGTTCCAATAGCAACTATTCTTCCTTCATACCCTGTACACCAATAATTAAGGGCGGCTCTTTCTTGCGGTATCATTGACAATAATGTATCTAAAACATAATTGGAGGCATCCGGTTTTATGTCAATACCTGTATAAGCTGTTCCTGACATATTGATAAAGGCATCCATTTCTTTTATATTGAACAATGGATTTAATCCACCTGAATAAATAAAATTATTGGTTGCAACAAATTTTATATTTAAATCAAACGAATCACCAATGTTAAAACTATCCACAGAATTTGACACACCATAGCTTTCCAATGCTGAAATATCCATGCTCAACGCAAATGCACCTGATTGAGTTATTGTATTTGCAGTAGATGGGATAATAAAATTAAATGACCCATTATCTCCATCATGAAAAATTCCATCACCTTTAATAAACCTTAAGTTATTCAAAATTTCTCCTTTTATTAATAATTGACCATTCGTATATGGGAAACCAATATTGCTGAACAATAGTACTTCTCCATCCGATGTATGGGCTACTATGTGACAGTTAATCGTATCTCCTATAATGATGTGTTGGTTTTGTGCAATAGCAGTATCAACAGGCAACATTGGATAACTGTCGGGATAATTATTATTATCAGCATCCGCAGCACCGAAATTAGTTCTTTTGATATTAAACTGGCTTAAATTCCATCCCGGCAACCAACAACCCGGACATAAGATAAAAACATCATCTTCTACTTTGGATAAAGGAATCAAACATTGGTTTGAACAATTTTTATTAGGGTTAAAAAAGACTTTTTGTGTAATGGTCGAAGGTGTGTCTGTTGCAAAATGGCAATCCGAGAACAGTTTAAAATTGACTTTGAAGTCATTAAAGAAATGACTAAAAGCGGGAGTAGGCATGTCAATATTTCCATTAACATCAGCGTAGCCATACTGTTGTAGAAAATTATAATACATGGAAGCAGGAAAGCTGAATTTTGCTTTTATTTTGTTTCCGTTTGCGAAATTATTAGGTCCGGGTGAAAATTCAATGGTGTCTGCATAGAGATAGGATGTTATTCCATTGTAATATGAACTTAAGTACAGGTTTGTATCTACTAATCCTAAACCGGGTTCAAGGTCAAGTTCTACAATTAACTCACTATTCTCCATGTCGAAAATAAAACCATAATTATTCCATGACCCTGCATGTCCTAAATTTAATGAACTACTGGTAACATTAAACCACTCTTGATCGCCATCTGGCATTGTCCCAATCAGGTTTGCAAATGTTTGATCCAATTTAAATGACTTGTACCAAACGGCATTATATATTCCACCGTTATCCGGGTAATATTTAATAGAGGGAAAACAAGGATGGTTTAATCGAACATAAGGATAACCTTCCCCGTTCATATGAGTTGTTTCATTAAAATAATTACTGTAATTTACTGAATCAATACAGTTTATTTTTTCATAATACCTGAAATATATAGTGTCATGGGGATTAAGAGGCACGGTAGTTTGAATAGCATAATCAATATAAGCATAATATATGGTTGAAGTATTTGCAAATGGTATTGCATTTTCAATTCCGTTAACCAGCCTGTAAATATAAAAATCAGAAATAGGATGATCCGTTATATTATTTGTCAGTCCCGGATTACTTCCGCTTGTTATTCCGATATAGACGGAACTGGCACTTCCTCCACCATGATTTACAACCATCATTACTCTTTCCAAAGAATCTGACCAACATGCTTGATAACCTGTTGTTAACATCTTATATTCAAGTACAGGTTTATCATTAGCGTCATATTCTGTCTTTGTATATGATCCGTTAATTAGTTTACAAAGTTTTGTCGAATCGCATCCGTATTTTGCATTAAAATATGTTATATTATTAACTCCATCGGGACAACGAGTTAAAAACACACGTTCTTTAAACTTTATTGAATCAAGGAACCCGATATTATCCACTTTAACCTTGAGGGTTACTGTTGAATCTGTAATTTGAGAATACAATACATCTATTGTTCCTGAAGTCGGAGCCACAACCCAAACAGAATCAATAAGAATTCCGGTTTGTGAAGAAGGTATTTGTATTGTATCCCTGAATTCTATAACACCTGAAAAAACACCATCGGAAGAAGTGTTTTTGTATAGGAATGTCCTCACAAATGAAGTTCCGTAATGAGCGTTGCCATATATGATGTTTGTACTTCCTGTAGGGTCATATACAATCCACGGCGTATTAAGATTAAAGCTGTCTGGGGTGACAATTCCATTTTGATTAATTGTGTAATGAATATCCTGAGTTGAAGGCGAGAAGTTTTCACAACCTGCAATAATATGGTAATTAAAAGTAAAGGAAGTATCAGGAGCATTGAAGGTATATTGTGGTGAAGAAGGATTTAGAGTATCAATTAGAATACTGGTTGATGGAAATGCCTGAATGGATGCGATATTTAAAGCAGATACACCATTAGGATAATTTATTGTTATTTGAATCGGGTCATTGATACTCACTCCTGTAACATGAAAACTTAATTCTTCATCAATACAAGCCTGAATCGTAGTAGATTTGACTGTTGTTACCTTGCAAGCATTTCCAAACTGTCCCCACAATTCACCGATTTTTACTCTCACAGTAACGATATAATAAGTATTTAATTCTATGGGCATAGCCAATTCACTCAATGAGAAAGTATTTGTGTTTTTCACGATGTTTTCTGAAATTCCTGAGATGCCCTCAGTAACCATAAACTCATACATCTCTGCCCTGTAAACAGGTGTTGCAGTTAAAATCTGGCTAAATAAAACTTCACTAATATTACAATCTGCATCTGTCAGCCGTGATAAAGCATTGGGTGCATGAAAAGGATTTGATAAAGCCGAAGTGTTTTTCTGCTGATCGGTGGCTGTGGCTATATAATTTGGGTAATTTGTTGTGGCGACAACTTCCCATTTTCCATTATAATCAGCCTGCACAGTAGTAATGTATTCTTTTGCACTCTGGTTTCCATTACTCCCAAAGATTTCTATAATATCATAAGGGTCAGCTCCACCTTTTAAAATATAAGTCGAATTATTATAGTTGCCTATTGTCGGTGAATGTTTTAACTGATTTCCATCAGGCTCTAAGATAATTGCCCTGTCACTTCCATAGATAATATTTCCGCTTATTTTATTATACCAGCTTTTATTGGTAATCCAAATCCCGAATTTCTGATTATTTACTACAATATTGCGTTCACCAGTATTTGTCCCTCCGATTGTATTATAATTACTATTGTCTGACAACACCATGCCAAATGCACTGTTTCCAGTAACGTTGCCCGAAGGGTCTATTCCGATAGAATTACCTGTAATATTTCCATATGTGCTGCTTACTATTCGTATGGAAGCAGGATTAACTTTAGAATCCTGTGAACCGTTTTCGATAAAATAACAATTTGAAATATTAAATGAATTAGCATAATTAAACATGACTGCCTGTGAAACAAAGTGCTTAAATACGATTCCTTTTACACCTGAATTTTTCAAGTTGTTAAAATACAATCCTGTTAATAGTTTGAAATTTCCGTCAATGATTATCTGCGGATTTCCCTGTGAATATCCGGGTTGTGTTGTTGCATCAATGGTTGTTGGCTTCTTTTCAAGAGTCGGCAGGGTGTAATATAAAAGAATTGTCACAGGTGAAGTTCCCGGAATATTAAAAACTATCCTGCATTCTCCGGGAGTGTCTAATACTTTTCTTATTGCCCATTGAAGTGTTCCGTACATTTCAGGGTCACATTTTGTGTCGTCAAAATAATAGGGGTGCTCATATACATTTGGGTCTGTATTTTTGGTAACAGTATATATTGTTACAGCGTTTACATTTATAAAGAGAATTGTTGCTATGATTGTGAGTAATATTGTTTTCATGTTCTTAGTCTTTTAGGTTTTTAGATAATAAATTTTCAATAAAAAATAATCTGCCAGTTATGGATTCTGGTCTAATTTTAACCAATACAATGTATCCGAAGTACCATCAATATAACTCACAATAAGAGTAAGATAATTATATAAACTTAACTGATTTCCACTAAACTTATAAAAAATCCTTGCTTCATAGTCTTTAATTTCGTTCTGGTCGCCATTCAGCACTGTGTAATACTTTGCGTTTGAAAAGAGAATGGTTGGACTTAATAATGCAATGTCAGAAATATCCTGAGTTGTACCGAATTTCATTTGGATATTCAAAATACTGTCAGGGTAATTTATTTTAAACTGAACCATCATTTTTGTTGAATCTCCCAACACGGTAGAATCCGGTGTCATAGGAACAATACTCAAGTCAATTGTTTTCTTTTGACTGAAAACATTAGTTGTAATAATAAATGCTAATAGAAAAATCAAAATCGGTTTCATAGGGTATGTTTTTTAGGTTTTATCTGTTGTTTATACAATTTTTTAATTTATAAAATTCAAAATAGTTATGATTTTAAATCTCAAAACATTATAGTGTTTACTTGTTTTTAAATAAAAGGTTTCAAAAGTTACAAAAAATATCATAATCATCTAATTATATAGTGATTACATTTAATCGCTATAAATTATTCTAAACTTTTGCATACTCCTCCCCATATAAGAGTCAAAATTTTGAAAACATAACCACCAATTCTTAAACTATTTTTCAACAAGTTTTATAAGTAGCACTAATTCAGGATAATAAAATTTTTCATTTCTCTTATTTTCCCTATAGTCGTTTGAACCGACAAAAAGTAACCCTCCGTAGTGAAATATTTTTTAAACTTTTTATTTTTTTGTCATGATACTTTAATTATTTGTTGATTTAGCCGGAACTAAAATGTAAAATTGACTTCCTAAACCATGATTACTTTCCACCCATATTTCTCCGTTGTTCAGTTCAATAAATTCTTTGCAGAGTTTTAGTCCAAGTCCTGTTCCTTCTTCATTTGCCGTACCCTTTGACTGCACAAAATAATTTTTATCAAAAATATTGATTATCTGGTCGGGGCGTATTCCTGTTCCGTTATCTGAAATGCAAAGAATTATATTATCGTCCATTGTTTTACTTGTAATTTCAACTTTTCCATTTCTTCCTGTAAATTTCAAAGCATTGGAAAGGAGATTTCTTATAACAATATTCAACATTTGAAAATCGGCAAACACATTTACCTTTTCCTGAACATCCGATACTAATTTAATTTCTTTATTCCGGGCAAAAACTTCAAGCAATTCAATATTGTCTCTGACCATTTCTGAAAGGTCAATATCTACAGGACAACATTTAAGATAACCGTTTTGCAGCCTCGACCATGTTTCAAGGTTTTTAATCAGTTCAAGCATCTTGTAACAGGATGAATTCAGGATTTTCAGATAATTGAAGTTTTTTTCGCATAAGTTCATGCACTCTGGTTTATTCATAGTATGAATCAGCAATTCTGAAAAGCCGATAATCCCATTTAACGGTGTTTTAAGGTCATGAACAATAATTGAAAAGATTTTGTCTTTGGAGGTCAGGGCTTCTTCGAGTTGAATTTTTTCCATTTTAATTTGGTGTAAAAAAAATCAGCGTGACCAGATGGCTAACCGTATCTGAGGCCCCTCCAAGAGCCCACTGAACAAGTATAGCATCGATCACGCCTTTCTCAAGGCGTTTGCATACTATCCTGCTCAGTCTAAATTTTGGAGGGTTTCAGATACAGAATTCGGCTAAACGCTTATATTTATTTAATGATTGTTTGTTTTTTCTTTTTGGTTAATGTTTTTGTTTTCAATAAACAAAGGTATATAAAAAACAGATGTATTATAAAAAAATATACTTTTGTTTAAAATTTCTTTATGAAATCAAAATCTTCAAAACTGAAAAGGAAGAAAAAACAGCTAAAGCCTGATTTAGATCAAGATGTAACGATTCTTGACTATGAAACGATATGTTTTATTTCTAATATGCTTGATGGGGAAACTGATATTTGGGAGATATTTCTGAACTGAGTCAGAACACTTCAATTTCTCCACCTATTCCAAACCTCCCATTCCCCTTTGCTTTCCCATCAGCCACCTCAATAATAACATCTACCTCATGAGCGTTTTCCTGCTTTCCCCTGAATTTTCCGTCTTTGGTAGTGTGGTAAATGAAAATAAATGAAGTTTTAGGATTGTCCTTTCTGAGTTTTCGTAGATAATCAATGTCAAAACCTGCACGTGAAATGCTGTCAATAAAAACAAAATCATAATCAGAGAGATTATCCGGTATTTTTTCTGACACATAAAGATTCGGATGGTTAGCACCAAGCCTGTCCATTTTTTCCTTTAATGTATATCCGAATTTTTCTTCTATGGCACAATATAACACTTCGCCATGATGTTCAGCCAAGTATTTTGCAAAGTCAATACAGAGAGTAGATTTGCCGGATTTTGGCAGACCATAAACCATTGCAGAAAAACCAACGGAAGGATCACCAATTAACTCTCTGTATTTTCCCTGAAGTCCGATGGTTTTGAATTCCATTCCGGCTAAATCAGTGCTGGAAATAATTTCAGGATTTTCTGCTTCTTCTCCGATTCCGTTCAGGGCTGTACTTTTTTTTTGACTGTAGCCGACTAATCCCATTAAACCGTTCAGTTCGCTTTTACTGATTTCCGGCGATTTGGTTTTACCATTAACATATTCGTTTAAGGAATTATATAGTTTCTGCAACCTGTCAGCATAGGGATCTGATTTGTCTATTTTGTGCTTATCAACGGCTTTCTTAATCCTTTCGAGGAGTATTTCGGCTTTCTCTTTTACGTTCTTTTTGCCATGCAAACTAATGTACTGTTTGATGTACAATACGGACGACAAGGTTTTCTGGCTATGGGCTATTTCCGTGTAACGGTCTATTGTTTTCTTGTCTAATGTTATTTCAATGCTGTTACCCATCTTTTCATAGCATTTGATAAGCTGGTTTTGTATGTTTTCAATTTCCTTTGCGTAAGGAGAGGTTTTGCGAATTCGTTTTTCAAGGATAGCTTTCTGCAAAGAAGCAAGGAATTTCAAAATATCGTCCTGAGTTTTGATTTTACCATGTAAACCAACATAGCGTTTAATAAATCCTATTTCCGGTAAAATCTTTTCCACTCCTTCCGGCTCTTGTTCCGGTTCGGTCTTTTTGCCTCCCGATTTTTTGGTTTTTGGTTCATGCTTTTTCCCTTTAGACTTTGAACTTTTATCTTTTGTCTTTACACTCTCAGCTTTGGACTTTTCACTTTTTACTGTATTCTTTTCCCTTTCAACTTTGGGCTTTTGGCTTTCAACTTTTGTTTTTTCCGGCGGGTTCTTTTCCAAATACTCATCCAGTTTTTTCATATACGCATCCACAACCCTTTTAATGTTTTCATTTGAGTTGTAAGCAGACCAGTTATTTGGTGCAGCCCCTTTGGTCAGTTTATCACCGTTCTTTAATGCTGCCGGTAATTTCTCGAAATCAATGTTTCGTGTTTGCTCGAAGTAATTTGATGTGGTTGTCATATTTTTTGATTTTTATACCTTTGAAAAAAATTGATTTATGCAGTTGAGATTTAACAAGGAGACTAAAAAGCATACTATCACTTGTAAAAAGATATTTTTCATATCCGTTGATTTTTTGAAGGGAGATGAAAAAAATGCTTTTGTAAACCTTAGTTGGGATAGTGATGAAGGAAAACCAAGCCTTGTTAAAAGAAAGAAACAAATAAAACTCAATTCCTTTGTTGACTTATACGCCCCAAAAACAAAAGGAAAATTAATTCTCAGGAAAGACAGTCCGCATGGCTGGTTTACATTTACAGACATTATCGGAGATGTAAGAATCAGTTTCCAGAATGACCTTGACAATACAAGTTCGGATTTCGATGTTGTTATTGAATTCATGATTTCCTGAAATTTATATTGACAATAAATCGAGTTCAACTTCTAAAGCCAATGCTTCCAGTTCCAGTTCGCTCATAGATGGAGCCAGCGAAGGAATTTCCGGCATTCGTGGTTCTGCCACCTGTACATCTTCCGATTTGTATTCCAGCAAATAGTTTAGCGTAGCAAATTCGGCAGCCCTGTCCATAGCACTTTTTCCTTCCACCTGTAAGGCGGATTTCTTTTCCTGAATTTCTACCCTTAAACTTTTCCAGCGGTCAGAGTTGGCTTCACCTGCATAAAGTTCAGCTTTCTTGGTTACAACTTGTTTTTCGAGTTGGTATGCTTCCAGAACTTTGGAAAGGTCGCTGTCAATGGAATACCCTTTGGGTTTTAATATGGTTCGTTCCGTTTTCCTGACTTTGGAAACATATTCCTTAAAATATTTCAGATACCATGAACGGTCAAAATACAATTTGATGGAACTGTAAGAGTTTTCTATTTTCCTTCCGGCAGAAAGTATATCCTTATCCTCGAAAGTTGAAGCGTTCAGAAGTAATTCTATATCTTCTTTGAGTGCTTTTGCTTTTTTGAAAACCATATCCCTCACAGATTGCTCAAATTCCGGTTCATTGATTTTCCTGTCTTCAAAAAGCTCAGAACTTATCAGGCTGTCATAAAATTTCCTGATGGCATCCAATGATTCGGTACGGTAACGGTTGTATTCTTCAATATCGGATTTGATTTCATCAATCATTTCAATAGAACGGTTTGCTTTCGCCATTTCACGATTAAGCTGTTCTTTCTCCTGGTCGAAGAACATTCTTACCAGACGGTCAACATCAGTTATCAAAGCCAGTTTGATTTCTTCGGGGTCGAGACTTTCCAAATCAAGAACATTTCCACGATCACCCTTGAACCAAATGTCATTGATACGGCTTGTTTTTTCTTCCAATTTTTGAAAAACAAAAACATCCATTGAATCCTGTACCAATGGCATAACAATTCTCACGTAGGCATAGCGGTTTCCCTGTCTCCAGATTCTTCCTTCAAGTTGTCGTATGTCTGTTGGGTTCCATTCAGGGTAACAATCATAAATGACCGTTCCCTGTTTTTGTAAATCTATTCCCTCACGGATGGTAGCTGTTCCGATAATGATTTTTACCACTCCTTCAAGAAAGGCTTCCTTTATGGTTTCCTTGCGTGTATCATTAATTTCGGAACTGATAATTTCCACTTCATCGACCTTTGTTTTCTCGAACATCACACCCTTTTGAAAACCAATTTCATTTTCGAGATACTGTTTTATCATCGAAAAAAACTGCTTTCCCCGATTCATGTAGATAACCTGACCGGAAACAGATTCACCCTTTTGTTCGTGCCATTCTTTAACGGAACGAATACATTCCATCACATACTTAATCTTTGGACTTTCTTCAACAAATTCGTTGTAATCGGCAGGAGAACCTTTCAAAATAAATGGTGATAGAGCATTGTCCAGAGAATATGCTAATGCACGAAACAAATTCCCCATGTCTAATTTTCCTTTGGTTGCATTTTTCGCCATTGCCACAATGCTGTTCTGGTTTTCTCTTTGCATCGGGGTCATGTTGATGTAAGTAAGAACCTGCTTTTCGTGTTGCAGCCTTTCTCGTTTTCCTTCCACAGCATTGTAAAGCATCGGAAGGTTGATTTTCTTGGGACGTTTTACTCCGGCTTCTTCTCCTGTACGGTAAAGAATATGGTTGTAAATGAGTTTTTGTAATATTCTCCGGTTGGTAAAGGATTTTATCACTTCCTTTTCTACAATTTCTTCTTTGTAGTTGGCAGTCCATTCTACCGTAGGCAGAACAAAGAGGTCAAAAAAGGTATCTATGTTGTAAATTCCGTTCTTTTTTAAACTCTCATAAGCAACCAACGAAAGCATGGAATAAATTTCAAGGGGAGAGTTGGTAAATGGGGTTGCCGTTAAAAGCATCGAATTACGCCCGAATTTGCGTTGAATGTAATTCAGTATAAGAAATGCCTTTTGTCCGGTTTCGGATGTCGCAGATTGAATATTATAGCGTTTATTTCCGTCTTCATCGGCTTTCACTCCGCTGAATACATTTTTTGCTCGGTGAGCTTCATCCATGACAACATAATCAAAACCGAGTTTATCTATGTCGGCAACAGTCTCTTTTAAGCCCACACCAATCATTTCACGAAACTTCTGGTATTCGATTTCTTTGTCTCTGGCTGATTTTTCTTTGCTTTGACCAAGTATGTTCACTAATTCAATAAAAAGTTCATCGGAAACCGTATCACCAAAGCCCAGCTTTTTAAATCCTTCGTAGGTTACAACAGTAATGGATTTTTCCGGCACGGATTTGTTCATCTGAATCCGTTTTATGACATCCGTTCCGAGATTATACCAGTCATTACAAACTATTCCGGTATGGGAAAGTATGCCGGAAACAAATTCACCGGATTTTTTATCTTCATATCCGAAAATCTCTTTCAGCCATTTTTTGTAGGTTGGTTTCGGAACAACAACAATAGGTCTTTTGCATTTGCCGGAATATAGAAAGTTTGCCAG
>JBBIRU010000029.1:0-69477 GCA_037441645.1 Bacteroidota bacterium | reverse complement strand
ATGTAAACTCAACGCGGACATTATAAGTACCGTCAGGCACAACTGTTCCCGAAACGTTAGTGGCATTCCATGTAATGGTTTGTGGTGTGGAGTAATCCGTTAACGAGGCGCCCGTAACGGCATCAACCACATTGGAAGCTGAACTTAATTTCCAAACAGGTAAATGTGAATTAATTCCATGTGTATCAGATAGTCTTAACTTTGTTTTTACAAACGTATTCGTTTCGTTTTCAATCCAGATGGCTACATAATGATCAAGTCCATAACTTCCGTTATGTGAGGTCAGGTTAACAGAAAAGGTTAAAGTACCAGGTGTTTGAGAGTAAGAACCGGTCGTAATTAATATGCACGAAATAAGCACTATGGCTGCATAAAAATGGTTAAGTAGATTTTTTTTCATATAATCATCATGTTTTAAAATTAATTATGTAAATATATTGTGCTTTATTATCATGAATAAAATCATATATAACAATTTATTATAACCTGATCGCATGATTATAAATATCAGTATATCAAAAAGAAAAGAGGTGATTTATTATAGCAGTTAAAATCCTGTAAAATAGGTTTATGTTTTTATAATATGCCAAAAATCAGTAAATTATGTTTATGATTTCTGAAAATATGTTTCTTGACAGAAAGCTAGATGTTTTGTGACAGATTATAACATGTTCAAAAACAGTATATAAAAGTATTCAGATATGTGAATAGTTTAAAATAATATCATAAATTATCAATATATATAACATTATGTAAATGTTGTTGCAAAATAAGATATTAAACTGATTTTTTTCAATACGGATTTGTTTAAGATGATAATAAATGGTTTTAAAATAAAAAAGCGCCTCCGGAAGGAGACGCTTTTTATAAATATTGAAAATCAGATTACTTACCGATCACGACTTTATATTTCTGGTTATTAAGTTTAAAGAAATAAACGCCGTTAGAATATTTGCTCAGATCAATAGTTTTAACCGAGCCGTTCTTCTGGTTTATTTTTTCACTGTAAACTTCTTTTCCGGTAAAATCTTCAATAGAGAATTGTCCGTTTATAACAGCATTATCAAATGAAATATTTATTATTCCTTTGGAAGGATTGGGGTAAATTTTAACCGTTGAGTTTATCGGATATTCAGGGATACCTATATAAGTATAGTTAATAACATTTGAAGTAGAAGTACACCCGTTGGCATCCGTAACAATTGAGTAATAATCGCCATTGGCAGTGGGAGAATAAGACTGTCCTGTAGCACCGGCAATAATTCCACTTGCTTGTTCGTACCATTGATTCCCCGAAGCAGCATCCGAGTTAAGAGTACCGGTAGTTTCAGTAACAGTAACCGGATTAACAGAGTAAACCCCGGTATTAAAAGTAGAAGAAGTAGCCGTAACCGGGTTAACACAAGCAGCATCCGACGTCATAGTACAAACAACAGCCTGCCCGTTGGTAAAAACAGAAGAATACGTATTTCCTGTTCCAACAATGTTTCCGTCAACAGACCATGAATAAGTAGGATTGCCACCATTGACAGGAGTAGCAGTAAAAGTAACCGAAGTACCCGGACAAACAATAGCAGCACTGGGTGTAATACTTACCGATGGAATAAGCGTAGGATTAACCGTAATATAGTTGGTCAAAGTAGACGTATTCGACCCGCCGGCATTGGTAGCCGTTAAAGCAACCGTATAAGTTCCTGCAGTAGTATACGTATGACTGGCATTCTGAGTATTAGCCGTTTGCCCATCGCCAAAATCCCATGCCCATGAAGTAGGAGAGTTGGTACTTTGATCCAGGAAATTAATACTGTTGTTTTCACAAATGGAAGTATTACTGGCAGAAAAACTGGCAACCGGTGCGGTCACAGCCGGAACCCAGTCTAAAACCATATTGGTATATTCAGTTTGGTTGGCAGGAGTTAAATGAACAGCAGAAGTTCCTTTGGTAAAAGAAACCGTAGTGTTTGAAGTAGCCGTAGTACCATGTTGCCATGTAAACTCAACGCGGACATTATAAGTACCGTCAGGCACAACTGTTCCCGAAACGTTAGTGGCATTCCATGTAATGGTTTGTGGTGTGGAGTAATCCGTTAACGAGGCGCCCGTAACGGCATCAACGACGTTAGAAGCTGAACTGGCTTTCCATACCAGTAAATGAGAGGTGGTTCCATGAGCATCCGCTAATTTCAGTTTAGTTTTTACAAACGTATTCGTTCCGTTCTCAATCCAGATGGCTACAAAATGATCGAGCCCATAACTTCCGTTATGTGAGGTTAGATTAACAGAAAAGGTTAAAGTACCAGGTGTTTGTGCATTAACCGTTGAGTTTAAAAAAAGTAATCCCGAAAAAAGAAACGGAATTAATACTTTTAGTTTGAATAAAAATTTGTCCATATTAATACATTTAAATATTATGATATGCAAATATATTAAAACAATTATAAGTTTGTATTTAGTATGGTTAATTTAACATTTATAAGTTATCCGGATTTTGAATAATCAGTAAAAAATTAAGGGTCGTATTATGTAATACAACCCTTAACCTTTTAATTTATAAACAAAAAGCTATTTAACCATAACTTTATATTTGGCAATCTGGTCTTTTGCCTGAATATTTACAAAATAAATTCCTTTTGCCAAATGGCTTACATCAATACTTTTATTTCCGGCGTTCATTTGTGTTGGTTTTTCTTCATATACAGTTTGCCCTAAAGAATTCACCAAAGAAATTTTACATTCTGCATAGGATTGCTGAAAATCGATATGGATAAAATCACTGGTTGGATTAGGATAAACAATAACGCTTTGATTTAAATTAAGTTCGGAAACAGAAGTGGTTGCCGGAACCCAATCGAGTGTAATGGTATTAAAGTAGGTATCACCTGTAGGAGTCAGATGTACAGTAGATGGCCCTTTGGTAAAGGTGAAACTAATGATATCATTATGTGTGTTGGAAGCTACACTGGTTTGCCATGAACTTTCAATCCATACTTTATAAGTACCATCTGTAACAGTAGTTCCATTAGATGTGCCGTTTACATTCTTACCATCCCAGGTAATGGTTTTTGACCCAAAAGCAGTGGGGTTGGTAGATGAGGTTCTCGTGGCGCCTGTAGTTGCATCCGTTACATTTTGTGCGGATTTTGTAACCCAGGTGGGTAAATGGTCATTGGTTCCATTGCCCCAGTAACGCATTTTGGTTTTAATAAATGTTCCGCTTCCATCTTCAATCCAGACAGCGATTACATTTTTAGTTCCTGACGGGCTGGTAGGTTGAGGTTGATTAAAAGTAAAAGTTAATGTTCCATTAGTTTGAGCATATCCTTCTGATAAACCGAAACCTGAAACAATTAGCATAGAAATAAATAAAAGTAAATGTTTTCTCATAGGTTTATGATTTTAAATTTAGATATACAAATATATACATGAGGTGTTAAAAAACATTGTTCTTTAACATAATTTATTAAAAATTTAACATTTTAAGATTAACGTATTAATTCGGAATAATTTGAGTTCTAGCCGCCGATAGAATAGAATGAATTTTCAAGACTGTTGGTTCCGCAGGGAGGTTTCATTTCAATGGCAGAAAGTAAAGCTTTTTCAAAGCCAAGTTTTCGGATGTTAAATGAAATATCGTTAAATAAACAGGGCCGCAAATAACCGTCACTTGAAAGCCGTAATTTATTACAGGAACTGCAGTCACCACCTGTTCCGCCTTCCACAACTGAATATTCTCCGGTTTCGAGATTCATCTGATGAATAAACCGTACCTGGATACCATGTGTTTCGCAGAATTTTTTAACACTAACGGCATCGGGTTCAGAAGATGATTTATTAACAACACAATTAATTTTAATCGGAAGTAGTCCTGCCTCTTTTGCTGCAGAAATACCGTTCAATACTTTGCCGATATCACCACCGCGGGTAATCTCTTTATACCTTATTGGATCAATTGTGTCAAGGCTGATATTTACTCTTTTAAGCCCGGCATCCGATAACGGCTTTGCATATTCTTCCAAAAAGGTTCCGTTAGTTGTTAGCGAAAGATCGTTCAGACCATTAATTTCAGACAATAATTTTATAAGATGAATAATATTTTTTCTGACTAAAGGTTCTCCGCCTGTAATCCTGATTTTATTAATGCCATTGGCAACGGCAATTCTTGCAAATTCATAAATTTCTTCAAGAGTTAAAATTTCGTCGTGCCGGAGAGATTTTACCCCTTCTTCAGGCATGCAATATATACATCTCAGGTTGCAGCGATCAGTAACAGAGATTCTGAGATAATGAATATTTCGGTTAAATTTGTCTAACATCTACTCTCTCTCCCTTTTTAAATTCCGAGATCCCGATGGGAACGAAAAAAATAAAATCTGCTTCACAAATTGACAATACATGTGCCGATCCGTGGTATTCAACCGGAATCAGTTCGCCGTCGGGATTTATTTTTGCAGGTATTAATCCTAACCGGTCAGCTTTCTTTCTTTTAAAATCATTTGCCAGCGGTAGTCTTAACGTGCTGTGGTCCCGGTTAATGCCCATTAGCTGTAAAAGAAAAGGTTTTACAAGTATTTCAAAAATAAGGAAGGAAGAAACCGGATTACCGGGCAAACCAAAGACAAATGATTTATTATGGACTCCGAAAACAGTTGGCATACCCGGTTTGGTCAATATTTTTTCAAAAAGAATATCTACATTATTCTTCTTTAAAATTTCAGGAACGAAATCAAAGTCGCCCATAGAAACGCCACCTGTTAAAATAATAACATCGTTACCGGCAATGGCTTTTTTTATGGCAAGATCAGTTTCTTCTTCTGAGTCGCCAATGATGCCTAAATAATTGGGTAATGCACCGGTTCTTAAAACCTGTGCCTGTAACTGCCATGCATTTGAATTTCGAATCTGGGCCGGGCCGGGAAATTTATGAGGTTCTACTAATTCACTTCCGGTAGAGAGAATGACAACTCTCGGTTTCTTATAAACTTTTGGTTCCGGGTATCCGACTGAAGCTAATAATGCAATATGTTGCGGTTTAATTAATGTGCCCTTTGGGATGACTATCTGTCCGGACTGAATGTCTTCCGCTTTATGGGAAATGTTTTTTGAGGTAGTTGTCCCTGTAAAACGAACTTTGTTTTCCGGAATGCTCTGCGTTTGTTCAATCATTATTACACAGTCGGCTCCATCGGGTACCTTAGCTCCGGTCATGATTTTTGAACACTGGCCTTTCCCGATTTGCTTTAAAGGAAAATAACCGGCCGGAATGGTTTCGATAATCGTAAGTTCATTTGTTAAATCACTCATCCGGCACGCATAACCGTCAACAGCAGATTTGTCGAAAGGCGGCATATCCATGTCAGAAATAACATCTTCGGCAAGAATACGGTGTAAAGATTCAACAAGCAAAACACCCTCTGAAAAACCTGGCTTGCAGTTATCTGAAACAATTTTTAACGCTTCTTCAATTCGGATCATTTGTTAATTTTTATCTGGTTTGCAGTATCTGGTTTTCAGAAGCCCCAAAATTACATATTATATTAAAAATAAAAATTATAAGACTTATAAAATATCCTAAAAAAACAGGAAATCCTGAGATTTATATTATCTTTGCGAAACGAAAAAGTTGTTTATATAAATTAACACTTTTATTTATTTTCTAATAAGAAATTCATTTAAATCTACTTAACCATGATTACAGGTCAGGTTTTATTAGGAATATTCGGTGGACAAGAAATAATCATCGTATTAATAATTGTATTACTTCTTTTTGGCGGAACAAAAATTCCTCAGCTTATGCGTGGCCTTGGTAAAGGCATGAATGAATTCAAAAAAGCCAAAGATGGTTTATATGATGATGATGAAATAGATAAAACATCCAAAGCTGCAAAGAAGGATGATAAAGACAAATCCTAGAGATTTTACCCGATTAAGTTTTTTGATTGACTCTCTTTAGTAATGCTCAGAGCTATTTTCGGTTTCCTTAAAAAGAAAGAAGAAAACACTTCGTTTTGGGGACATGTTGATTTGTTAAGAACCTATCTGATCAGGTCGTTTCTGGCCATTTTTGTATTATCAGTTTTAGCTTTTTTTTACAAAGATTTTATTTTTGACATTATTATAATGTCGCCTTCCGACACCCATTTTATTACATACAGGGCACTGTGTAAGCTGGGAATGCTGATTCATTTTGATGGTTTATGTTTTAGCCCGTTTACTTTAAACCTGATGAATATAGAGCTTGCCGGTCAATTCAGATATCATTTGCTGATTTCTGTAATTTCCGGAATTGTTGTAGCTTTCCCATTTATTGCCTGGCAATTATGGCTATTTGTTAAGCCTGCACTTAATTCTAAAGAACTTAAGCAGGCACGGGGAATGGTATCATATATTTCCGGTTTATTTTTAACCGGAATTTTGTTTGGATATTATGTTGTTGTTCCTTTAACCGTTAATTTTCTTGCTACTTATGAATTAAGCCCGAACATAAAGAACCAGATAACTGTCGGATCCTATATTTCTACAGTGTCGGTTCTTACCTTGTCCATGGGATTGGTTTTTGAATTACCTGTGTTGGTCTTTTTTCTGACAAAGATCGGTTTACTTAGTACGAAATTTCTGAGAAAATACAGGAAACATGCCATAGTCGTTATCTTTATTGTTGCGGGATTTATTACTCCTTCAACCGATATGTTCAGCCAGACCCTTGTTGCAATGCCTTTGTGGGCGCTATACGAAATAAGTATCTTTATAAGCAGGAGAGTAGAAAATAACAGAGAACCTTAATAGTTTATTTTTCTGTTTTACTTTTGCAAGTACCAATTGTTATTTTTGCATACAATGTTATTTGTTACTGATTTTAAATCCCCTGCTGATAATTTATCTTTTATATGTAGAACCATATCTGCCTTGTCTTCAATACTATATTTCTTTGGCGACAGGGTTATACTCTCATCTTTTTTTAAATAAACCAGGATAGCAGGTTTTATTATTTTTCCGAGATATCCCGATTCTATCACAATTAATTTATCCGTTCCGGTTTTTTTAAGAACCGAATAGAATGCTCTTTCCAGGTTTTGATCAAGAGCCTCTATATAGTAAACGGGATTTGCACCGGCCTGCAAAAACAGGGAACTATCTTTTGAGTGGATATTATTTTCCATATATATATTATATCCTTCTTCTTTTTCAACCGGTTGCATTAGTTGCATTAAAGGAGAACGCTGATGAAAATGGGGCGATATTTTAATAGCAACTATAGAATGTTTTTTTGATATATTATTGATTATTGAGCAGATAAGAGTGGTTTTGCCAACTTTTCTTCCCGATCCGCACACAATTAAAATGTTATGAAAATATTTCCCCATCGAAGAAATGTTATTAGTAATACAGAATTATTTTCATATTGTTTTATGAATAGTTATTTGATTTTAAAATAACTTTTAATGTTTTTGTCTGAAATATAATACATAGTGGTTCCGACAATCATCCCGATAAGATATCCGTAGGGTAGACCGCAAGCAATTAGCGCTACAAGCAATGCAATAAAAAAACTTTTTTTCGAATCAATAATATCTTTAATAAATATCATTAGGGTAAGAGCTTCAAATAAAAGTATAACTCCCAAAACTGGCAATGGAAATATTTTAACAATCTGTGCAAAGCTTCCGCTAAAGAACAGTCCCAGGGTTAAATATAAGAATCCGTAAATCATTACCGACCCACCGGTTCTTGCCCCAAAGGCATAATGTCCGGCCATTCCGCCCGATCCGTGACAGGTAGGAATACCACCAAAAAAGGGGTTAATAATATTAATAATGGAATAAGTCATGCTGATTTTCTTTACCGTAATTTTTTTTTCGGGAAACAGATCATGAGCAATCTGGTTTGTGGCAATTATTGAATTTCCGATAGAGAGTGGAATTTGTGGAAGCGTAAGAATTAAAAAGCCTGTTAAAATATCTGGCCACTTTGGTATATATAATTCCGGTAAAGAAAAACTAACAGCGTTAACTATATTAAAATTATTAAAATGAAAGATCAAAGCATAAATTATTCCTGCAACAATAATAAATATGGCAGGAGGATATTTCCTGTTCCCGATTAGAATAATTGTTATTATAAATGCGATTCCGGCAAGCCAGTATCCTGTATATGAATCTGCAATAACATATTCCTTTAATGCCACCATGGACAGTTGAATCCCAAGCCCGAACTGAATTCCGCGAACCACTACCTTGGGGATATATTTAGCGATTAAATCAACTAAACCTGTTAAAGACAGAATCAGCATTGCAACTCCGATTGCTAATCCGCCACCATAAATGATTTCCGGAGCAATATGCTGGGTAATTACAATTAATGCAATAGCTTTCAACGGCTGAACCGGCATAGGAATTCCATAAGTTAATGCTGTTAATAGTTGCATTGCCCCATAGGTAATTAATACGCTGGCGCTATCAAGTCCGGAAGCCAGTATCATTCCTATTACCAGGGGCAGGTCGGTACCTATATCTCCAAAAGCGCCTGCCAGTTCATTTCTGTCAAAATGTATTCTGTCTTTAATTAATGTAATCATACTGGGATTATCAGAAAAGAGTAAAATCCATTAATGACAAATAAACCAAAAAAAATATGAAATACAAAGCATTAATGATTTAATTTGCTGAAGCTGCAAAATAAAAAGTTCTGAACAGTGTTAAAAGGAGTGGTATGGCTTTCCGTTTTGCAGGATATTTTTGCGAAATACCTGGATAATGTACCTTGCAATAGTTTTTCGCTGTACTGTTTTATTTCAAGCCCGCTGCATTTTTTGGGCCCGGTATCGGAAAAGGTTCCGATAGTCAGAAACCCGGTTACACATTGGGAGGCTATCTCAATATACTTTGCGATTTGTATATCTGTAGTTAAAAAATGAAAGGCTGCCCTGTCGTGCCAGAGGTCATATTTTTCGACAGGATGAAAGTGAACAACATCAGAGACTATCCATTTTACGTTTTTTGCTTTTTCCCCGAGTCTTAGCTTCGCTTTTTCAAGCGCTTTTTCAGAAATATCAAGAACAGTAATGTTGTTGAATCCTTCCTCCAGCAGATAATCAGCAAGTTTACTGTCGCCTCCTCCTATATCAATAATTTTTGCCGATTTAGAGAGGCCGAAACTTCTTATAAATTCCAGGGAAGTGGCTGGAATTTCCTGGGTCCAGCTGACTTCGTTCGGTTGTTTGGTACTGTATATCGAATTCCAGTGTTCCTGTAAATTTTCGGACATAACTTATATTATTTCAGGTTATCAATCACTCTTTTAAGTTTACCCTGTACTTCCATGGCCGTTTCGCCAAGATTGTTGTTTTTAACTGCTATCATTGATGCTACCGGGTCAACTGCCGAAATTTCAATATCCCCGTTGGCATGTTCTTCAACTATTACATTGCAAGGAAGAAAAACGCCGATTTTATCTTCTGCCGATAATGCCTTATAGGCAAAAGTCGGGTTACAGGCGCCCAGTATCCTGTACTTTTTAAAATCAACATCAATCTTTTTTTTAAGGGTTTCTTTTACGTCGATTTCTGTTAAAACTCCAAAACCTTCTTTTTTTAATTCTTCTTTAACCTGCTCAATGGCAATGTCAAAATTTTTTGTCGAAACTATTTTATTAAAATAATAACTCATAAAATAATATTTAAATGGTTACACTGTTTTTTCCGCTCACCTTGGAAATATGGCACTTATCGGCTGAAATAACAAAACTCTCATCTACCACTTTATTTCCCGATTTAAACCCGGTAAATTTAAATTCCTCCTGCCTGTTTTCCAGCATTTGCTGGTAATTATCATCAAGCACCGTATACGAATTCTGAAAGGGACCATTGGTAAATCTAATGGTATCACCCGTAGCGTTTCGGACGGTAAAGCAACTATCCAGTATTCCTCCGTTAACTTCAATACTTACAGAAGCAAACATAGAAGTGCAGGCAACATCATCTTTGTGTTTACAGGAAAGAAAAATTAAAACGGAAAAGAATATAATAAAAACGGAAAGTTGTAAGCCACTTTTCATAGCGATTCTTTTTATAAGTAAAGATACAAAATAAATATTCTGTAACTGACAATTTATCGAAGGTTCGGTTTAACTTTGATAATTATTTCAGGAATCAATAATGAAAACAATTTTAATTACAGGCGCCTCTTCGGGTATAGGAAAAGAAACAGCCCTGTTTTTTGCCCAAAAAGGATGGAATGTAGCGGCAACCATGCGAAATATTCATGCTATCAATACAGGTGATTATCCGAACATAAAAAAATTTCAACTGGATGTAGTGGATGAAAAATCGATTCAGACTGCCATTGAAAAAACTATTCAGACTTTTGGCGATATAGACGTATTGGTAAATAATGCCGGGTATGCAGCTGTCGGGGCTTTTGAATATGCAACAACCGAGCAGGTGAAAAAACAGTTTGATGTAAATGTTTTTGGACTAATGAATGTTACACGGGCAGTATTACCTTATTTCCGTAAAAAAGGAGGAGGTACTATTATTAATGTTGCATCTGTAGCGGGTCATGCAGCATTCCCTACTTTTAGCCTGTATAATGCCACTAAATTTGCTGTTGAAGGTTTTAGCGAAGCATTGCAATATGAACTCAAACAATTTAATATAAAAGTAAAAATTGTGGAACCCGGACCTATTAAAACTGACTTTTACGACAGGTCAATGGATATTTTCACTCATCCCGAAATGAAAGACTATGATTCGTATATAAATCCTGCTGTTAAAAAAATGACTGAGATGGGGATGAAAGGACTTCCGCCTGTTGCGGTGGCAAAAACAATTTTTAAAGCAGCCATGTCGAACACGTTTAAAATGCATTATCCCGTTAAAATACAGGCAAAAGCCCTGATATGTATGAAAAGAGTTGTTCCCGGTCCTGTTTTCAGGGGATTGGTAAGTTATGTGTTGAAGTAGGATTATCTTAACTTTTTCGATAACTTTAAATAATAATTTCCTTTTTGCAGATCTCCATGTTGGGTGAAATACATTCCTAAACCATAGCAGAGCTTCGGATTATCCGGATTTTTCAGGATCGCTTTTTCCCACCATTTTACCGCGGTTACTGTATCGTGACCCAATAATGCATAATTTCCGAGATTAATATATGGTAAGTCGGTTAAGGTATCCGTTTTCATTAGTTTATAGTTTAAACCTAAAGCTTTAATGGAATCTTTTTTGGCATAATAAATATTTGCCATATCTGATAATGATGCAGTATGAGTTGAATCATATCTTAAAACCTGGTTAAAATAAGTTAATGCACTATTGGTGTCTTTCACCTGGAGATAACTGTAGGCAAGATTATAGGAAGCCTCCGTATAATCCTGGTTATTTTCCAGGGCTTTTTTAAACCAGGACATAGCCTCGGGAATATTTTTATACATGGAAAGGTAAATTAATCCGATATTATTCATCGAATTATACATTTTGGGATAAATTTCAACGGATCGTTTATAATGCCTGAGAATGGTCTCAACATCTGCAGAATTTGCTTTATAGCCTTTAGCCAGGGTGTCCTTTAGTTCATTAAATAAGACCGTTGCATAAGATGTTTGAGCTTTGGCGGAGTTGTTTAAAAATTCTATGTCGGATGACATGAGTGTTTTATAATCTTTCCATTGAGCATTCCTTTTTAAAGTCAGAATTGAAAAAACAACAGTAATTATTATTACCGGGATAATTAACCCGGACTTTGTTTTCTTTACCCTGGAGAGATTTGTTATAGGTAAAATTTTAAATTGATAAAAAAGAGAAAGTATGGCTAGTATAAATCCCAGGGAGGCTATAAATACGTATCTTTCAGCAACAATTCCATTTACGGGCAAATAAATGTTAGAATAAATAAAAATATTAACAAAGTATAGAATAATGCTGAAAGCAAACAATGAATTTTTATAAAAATATTTTATTGTAAAAACGACCATAAATACAAAAATGATGATAGATAACCAAACCCATAAACTCGTGAAGGTATGCATTTCGATCATATTATACCCGTAATAAAAAAGCAGGGGATATGGGAGAATGAGCATCTTCAGGTAATACAAAAGACTGAAGAATCCGGTCGCATAATGCATGGATTTTATGTGAATAAAGTGTAACGGGTTTTCAAAGTAAAACAATTCCTTTTGTTCGGCCGGGAGTATCCAGTTGGGAAGATTTAAAGCAATAATCCCAATAACGAGCAGAAGAAACGCTGAGATTAAAAGAGTTTGATTTTTTTTAAAAAATTCTTTTGAAATTTTATTGTCCGGAACTGAAAAAAACAATGCTGCAGGTATTATTGCCATAAAAACAATGCCATTCTCCTTTGTTAAGCACGTTATGAAAAAAACAATCAGCCCCAAAAAAAGCCAGGGTGATTTTCTGGTTTCAGAAAATTTCAGAAAGATTAATATACACAGAAAACCAAGTATAAGAACCAGTAAATCTTCACGGTTCTTCAAGCTGGCAACTACTTCTGTGTGCAAAGGATGAGAAATAAACAATAAAAAGCCGGAAAAAATAATCCATTCGGGAATCTGAAAAAATATTTTACGGATAACTTTATAGGCAACAAAAACTCCCAGGGCGTAAAGTAAAATATTTACCAGGTGGCTCATCGTTGGATTTTCGCCCCACAAACTCATTTCCATGGCAAAACTGGCCCTGACTACAGGTCTGTAGCCAAAGGTATTGTCTTTTTCGGTCCAGTAACGGGAGGTAAATATTTCAGGTATTGCTTCAATCCCTTTCCTGATGGTGGGATTGTTCTGAACAACAAAAGTGTCATCAAAATTATACCCATTACTGAGGGTGTTAACATATAGTATAACAGAAAATATAAATAACCAGTAAGAAGGAGGAATTCCCGAAAACAGATTTTTCTCTTTATTATTGAAGTCCTTTTTCTTCATAGTTGAAAGAATATCCAAACCTACAGCTATTTTGAAAAATACACAACAATTTCAAATTTATAACAGGGAATAATTCCAACGGCTGGTTATACTGCTCATGGAATGGTTAACGGGTACGGATATATGGGGTTAACAGCTTATTTTCTTTTCATCCGGACAAGTTAAGATTTTTATGTCCGATGAACATAATTAAAATTGACAGAGGAAAAATATGCAATGTTTAATTTAAATATAAAGGCTACATTATCAATTGTTAATAATAAAAAATGGATAATTTATGGAATTTATTTTAAGAATAGTTTTAAAATTTAAAATTGAGAAATATCTTTGTACAAGTTAACCAATTAAAAAAATACAATAATGGCTTACATAATTAATTCAGATTGTACTGCTTGCGGAACTTGTATTGACGAATGTCCGGTAGGCGCTATTTCAGAAGGCGATATTTATAAAATTGATGCTTCAACATGTACCGATTGTGGCGCCTGTGCTGATGTCTGTCCCGTAGAGGCAATTCATCCGGCTTAATTTAAGTTCGAAGAAATTGCGAGCCATCCCACAAGGATGGCTTTTTTTTTCAAAAAGAAGTTATTCAATTCATTAATTCATTCCTGAAAAAGAATAATTTTACATAAATATTTTTCGAGATGGAAAATAATAATCGTAAAAAGAAGAAAATAACTTTTCGCAGAAAACCCGATTCCGGAAAGAATATATTATTAAATACTGAAAACAATAACCTAAATAGACTCAGGGATAAAAAAAGAAAAATTTCAAAACTGATAAATGACCTGCGTTGGAGTGAAGCAAGATTAAGGCAGATGTTTACTTCTTCCCCGGCCGGTATTTTTTATTACGACAAAAATCTTGTAATTACCGAAGTTAACAAAGCTTTTGCAGAAATACTTTCAGCACCGTATTCAAAGCTAAAGGGGTTGGATATGAATACAGTAGTTGACAAAGGAATACTTCCTTGTATAAGAAAGTCGCTGAAAGGAAAGAACGGGAGTTATACCAACTGGTACCAGACAACCATAAGCGGCACAAAAATTTTCGCAAAACTAAGAACATATCCTCTTTATAGTCCTGTTGACGAAAATAAAATAATTGGCGGGACAGGAATCGTAGAGAATCTTACTGAATGGAAATTAGCTCAATCCAGACTGGAAGAAAATGAAGAGAATTTAAAAATTACCCTTCAAAGTATTGGAGATTCAGTGATTGTGACAGATAATAAAATGATAGTTACAAACTTAAATTCTGTTGCAGAAAGAAAAATAGGATGTGATTCAAGGAGAGCAAAAGGAAAACCTATAAGCAATTTGATCCAGCTTTTTAACAGTAAAAGCAAAGAACCTATTGAATGCCCTGTAGAGTTAGCCCTTAAAAGAGGAAAGACCATTTTATTAACAAAGAATACTGAATTACATTCTGTATCAAAATCAGTGTATCATGTTGTTTTTAGTGTCGCTCCTATATATAAAACAAAAAATGAAGCGATAGGAGCCGTTATCGTTTTCCAGGATATTTCAGATAGTTATAAGATACAAAATGAGTTGTTTGAAAGCGAAAGCCGTTTTCATTCACTTTTTGAAAATTCACCCACAGGTATTGCTTTAATCGATATTGAAGGTAGAATTATCGAAGTAAACAACGAAATGCTTAAAGTGCTTGGCTCTCCTTCCGCTGAATTGACAAAAAGAATTAATGTACTTCAATATCCTCCATTGGTTAACATTGGTTTTTCCAGAGATTTAAAAAAATGTATCCAAACTAAAAAGACTACAGAGCGAATAGCCAGTTATACCACTCATTGGGGAAAAATAATAGTAGTTCACTACACCCTTTCTCCGTTTGTCGAAAAAAACAAAAAAATTACAGGTGTAATTTTAAACATTATTGATGTAACTGCTCAAAAGAAAGCCGAGGAAAAAGAAAGAGAACACTTGCATGGCCTGGAAATTATTACAAAATCTGCACTCGAACTGGTAGAACTTCCCCTTGAATCGGATATATTTTATTTTATCGGAGAAAAGCTAAAACTTATTGCTGAAGATTATACTATAGTTATAAATAAAAAATATAACAATGATTACAAAATCGAATATGTTTTTGCATCAGACGACAGATTAAAAGAGTTTAAACAGATTTTCAATAAAAAACCTCAGGAAATTAAGTCAAAACCAGAGGTTAATCTTCACCAATGCAATAAGTTTGTTGAGATAGACCCAGAAATGCTGTTTCTGTCGTCGGGATACTTTGACCACGAGAGTGTTAAAAAAATAATAAAGGTACAGAAAATATATAAGACCTATTTGTTTGGTTTATATGCAGGGATAGAATATGTAGGAAGTATTCTTATATTAACATATGATAATAAAGAATTAAAAAATATAGAAGTTCTGGAAACATTTCTCTACCAGGCCTCATTGCAGATTCAACGGCGGTTGGCTTTAAATAAATTACGTGAATCAGAAGAACTTTATAATACAACATTAAACTCTGTTAGTGAATTTATTCATGTTACAGACACCGATAACATACTATTGTACGCGAATACTGCTTTGCGAAATATTATTAAAAGCATAGGCTTAACACAGAATATTGTCGGATTACCTTTAACACAAGCCATTCCTTTTCTTCGGAAGGATGTTATTGATGCATATAAAGAAGTAATCGCAACATGTAAACCCAGGTATTCCGAAGAAACCAGCTTTATTAAAGGAAGGGCTTTTCATACACAAACAATTATTACTCCCTTTATTGAAGATGGAGTGGTTAAAAGACTCATTACCTCTGTCAGAGATATAACACAGAGTAAACTTTCGGCCATCGAGATAGCTTCATTAAAAGAATTAAACGAAAGTATAATTCACAATATGAATGAAGGGATTATAATGGAGGATGAAAATGGTATTATAATAATGGCAAATCCTGCTTTTTGCCGGATGGTTAAAAAAGACAGGGAATCAATTGTTGGAAAGCCTGCCATGTCGGTGATACCAAAGCAGATGCAAAAACGTGTTAAGTTTGCCAAATCAAATTTAAGCGTTTATAAAGATTATACTTTTGAAATAGAATTCAGTTGCTCAACCGGGGAAAAAGTTACGGCTCTTCATAGCTTTGTTCCCATATATCGGAATAATGAAATTATAAATATAGTTTCTGTATTTACCGACATCAGCCGTAGAATTGCAATTGAACATGACCTCATTTCAGCGAAAGAAAAGGCCGAAGAAAGTGAAGAAAAATTCAGAACTATATTTGAAACTGCCAATGACGGTATCCTGGTTGCTGATGCGGAAACCAGGAACTTTGTTTTTGCTAATCCTCAAATGTGCGATTTAACAGGCTATAGTTATAAAGAACTTACCAGTCTTAGTTTGGATGATATTCATCCGCCGGATAACTTAGCCTTTGTTATGGATAAATTTCAGAGACAACTGAAAAAAGAAATCAGGATAGCAGACAACCTGCCTGTTGTTAAAAAAAGCGGCGAAATCGTTTATTGCGATATTAATTCATCACCTATGGAGATTGGCGGAAGAAAATATCTCCTGGGTTTTTTCCGCGACATAACTTACCGGAAAAAGTCCGAACAGGAATTGTTAAGATCTAAAGAAAAAATAGAAGAAAGCGAAAAGAAATTCAGGGAGCTATACGAAAAATCAGGAGACGCAATCCTGATTATCAGGAACGGTTTATTTGTCGATTGTAATCAGGCAACAGTAAATATGTTGAAATATAAGAATAAACAGGAATTCTTAGATTGTCATCCTTCCGTATTGTCCCCCCCGTTTCAGCCTGATGGAATGAGTTCAGTAGAAAAAGCCGAGATAATGATGAACCTTGCGCTTGAAAAAGGAACACACCGGTTTGAGTGGGATCATAAAAAAAGCGACGGGGAAGTATTTCCCGTGGAGGTTTTGCTTACCGCCATATCAAACGAAGAAAATTTAAAAGTTATTCATACCGTCTGGAGAGATATAACAGAAAGAAAAAGAGCCGAATCGGAGCTGATAAAAACAAAAGAAAAAGCCGAAGAAAGCGACCGGTTAAAATCAGCATTTCTGGCTAATATGAGCCACGAATTAAGAACGCCGATTAATGGAATTATAGGATTTTCTAACCTGCTTCTCGACCAGAAATTACCTGCAGAAAAAAAGGAAAGATATGTCTCCCAGATTAATGCCAGTTCATCTATGCTTCTTCATTTAATTGAAGACATTATTGATATTGCAAAAATCGAATCAGGAAAACTTACGGTCGAGAAAACAGATTGCAGGGTGTGTGATATTTTAGAAGAACTTTTTCTGTATTATAAACAGGAATTAAAGGTCAGAAATAAAGACAATGTATTGTTGATTTATAATAAGTTTATACAGGATGATTTAACCATTCGAACAGACCCGTTCAGATTACGCCAGGTGTTAACAAATCTTCTTTCGAATGCTGTAAAATTTACGGAAATGGGTAAAATTGAATTTGGTTTTTCATTGGAAAAAGAACAACTTTTATTCTTTGTTAAAGATACCGGGATAGGAATTGATAAAGAATATTTACATCAGATATTTGACCGGTTTACCCAGGTGGATATTTCACATTCGAGAAAATTCGGAGGAACCGGGTTGGGACTTACAATTTCGAGAAATATTATTGAACTTTTTAATGGTAAAATATGGGTTGAATCAGAAGTTAATAAAGGCAGTTCCTTTTATTTTACCGTACCCGCTGATGTGGTAGAACCCAAAGAAAATGAATCTGTCGTGGAATACGATGGCGATTTTAAATTTTACTGGAATAACAAAACCATTCTTGTTGCTGAAGATGACGATTTTAATTATATGTTTATTGAAGAGATGCTTATTCCTGCAGGAATAAAAATTATCAGGGCTAAAAACGGAAAAGAAGCCGTTGATCTGGTTTGCAAAATTTCCGAAATTTCGCTGGTTCTAATGGATATTCAAATGCCTGTGATGGATGGATATGAAAGTACGCGGATCATTAAAAAAATGAAACCCGGGCTGCCTGTAATTGCCCAGACGGCTTATGCTTTGGCAACAGAAAAAGAAATGAGTTTTAAAGCAGGGTGTGTCGATTATATAACAAAGCCTATAGATCAGCATAAGCTACTACAGAAAATTGTTAAACACAGCTGATAATTATTTTGAAAACACATAATTACCCTTTGAGTCAACCGTGAACGCCGGAATAGTTGGGTTGGTTTCAAAATGATCGTAAGCAGGTTTCAGGCTTTGCCAGAAGGTATAATTTGCAGGATCGAGATTTTTTAATTCTGTCATTTTATCTTCAGTCATTCTGCACGGGAAAATATGTACGGGAATTTTAGCCTGGCCATGCGATTTGGCTTCTATGGCAAAAATATAAAGTTCTTTTATCTTGTCATCTGTTATAGGCATGCAGCCTATAGTTACACAATTACCATGAATAAAAATGTCGCCTCCTGGATTTTCTTTGCCAATGACTTTCGAATCAGCTTGGTTTGGAAAATTAATACCGAGAGATAAATAAAAATTACTGTAAGGATTAAACCGGTTTATGTAATAGAACCCTTCCGGAGTCTGTCCGTCGCCCTGTTTTCTTTTAGGGCCCAGTTGCCCGGATGAGGCGCAGATTTTATAATCTGTAATGTGCAGGAATTTTTTGTCTGTTTTAGGCTTAGCCCATAGTTCAAGAATTTCTTCGTGTTTAAAAACCCGGATATAAATATCGATATCAAAATTTTCAATTTTCTTGTCGGCAAGTAGTTTTTTAACAACAGATTCTTTTTCGGTATAAGCAGTTTTAACTCTTGCATTTTTCTTTTGATCAGAAACAAAAGTCTGAGCTATACTTTGGTATGACATTACAGCAATGATAAATATAAACAAGATGTTTTTATTCATTCAAATATCTTTGTTTTTTCGTTCCCTAAATACATCATAAATACAACAGTTTTAGCCATTTCTCCGTCGGTTTTTAAATAATGCCTTACCGGGCCAATGCCTTTGATTACTTTTTTGATGGCAAAAGTAGAAGGATCATAATACCAGTCTTCGACAAAAACTATGCTCTGAATTTCGGAAGGATTAATTTCCTGTTTTTGAATCTTTTGTTCTGATTTTCCTGTTTCCGGATCTTCAATATACGTAGTATCAATAGCCTGTCCAAGGTTCTTCCTGATTTCCTCTGCCGAAAGTTCATGATCGATATTCATCGGATTCCAGAGCTTTGTTTTACCCGAAACAGCAAAGTCAATCAGTAAACGGGTAATCTTGTTGTTATCAAGGTTCTTGATGAATGAAGGATTGATGGTATCTTCTAAATTAAATTCATAAATAACATTTTTTGCTAATAGCTCTGCAGGCTTTCCTTTTGCAACTTTGAAAATCAGCTTTTTCAGTTCCTGGCCATCTCTTTGGTAATACCTGACCGGGTACCAGCACAATACTTTCTTCTCAAACAAAAATGGTTCTGTCGTATCTAAAAACCATTCTTCTTCGAAAAAGAGAGATTTTATTTCATTCAGATTTAAAGGCTCTGCCTGCACTCCCATATTATTCAAAATTTCCTCTTTGGTACACTTCACAGAATCATCGGTATTTGAATTGAAAACGGTAATTTCAGAATTCATTACTTTTCCAAAGATTTTCTCAACTACATGCGCAGCTTTTAACTCCTGTTGCCAACCGGGAATACCGGATGTGTCGAACATAAACAATTGACTTACCGGTACAGATGTAGGTAAAAGCAGGTTTATTCTGATGTTGGAACTTTCCGTATCAGCCTTTTTTTCGTTATGGCATGATAAAATAAAAACAGAAGCTATTACAAATATGCCGGGCAGGTATTTCATAGTGTATTGTTATTTTTTATTTCCTTTTGGAACTATACTCATTACCGGGAAATCGGAAGAGTGAATAATTTCTTTTGCCAGCGATCCGACAAAGTACTTAATAACTTCGGTTTCCTGTTGTGTCATTATAATGATAAGGTCGGCTTCTACTTTATGCGAGAATTCCAGCAATGAATTACACATATTGGTATTTCCCGATGAGGTATTCAGGAAATTCTGGGAACATTCTATATTCTGCGACTGGATATATTCGCTTACCTGCTCGAGTTGTTTTTTCAGGCGGTTCATTATATATGAGTCAGTAGATGTATTCATTGTAACAGCGTGTACTTTGCTTCCGAAATATTTGGCAAAGTAAACGGCCCAGGCCACCTTTTCGCGGGTTTCCTTGGTAAGGTCGAGAGGAAGCACAATGTTAAGGCAGCCTTCGCGGTGATGTTTTCCTTTAATAGTGATTACCGGGCATTTACAATCACGAATAATCCGTAGAGAATTGCTGCCTATGATTTTAAATTTTGAGTCAGGTACGCCAGCCGAGCCGATAATAAGGAATTTCACTTTTAGTTTTTCTGCTGTATCGAGGATAGTATCTACCAATTTTCCTTTTTCAACAATAGGAGTTACTTTACATCCCGACTTCTCTTCGATCAGTTTTGCGAATCCGGCCAGTTTTATTTTTAGTTTTTCTTCCAGGTCGTCCTGTTCTTTTTTCGAGAAAAGGCCCCATATAGAATTGTTTTCAACGATTACATGCAGGATATTAATTTCGGCATTGGCCATTTTGGCCACATTGTACGATTGGTCAATAGCAATTAACGATTGTTCGCCAAAGTCGAATGGGATTAGAATTTTGTTTTCGGTTGATTCCATAATTTATTCATTAATTTTTGCAAAAATAAGCAGAATTTCAGGGAAATAAAAAAGATATTACTGTTCAGTTTATGGCAAAATATTTTATAATCATTGGGTTGTTAATAAAAAGAAGATAATTCATTGTTTTTATTCTCTTTCTGGGCTAATTTTGGTAAGAAATTAAATTACGGAAAATGAAAAGCCTTCCGATTGAACCTTCCGAACTTATTATCAATAAGAATGGAAGTATTTACCATATAAACCTGAAACCAGAGCAGATTGCAGAAAATATAATACTGGTAGGAGATCCGGGCAGGGTAGAACTGGTAAGCAGTTTTTTTTCAAAAATTGAGCATAAAGTCGCGAACCGTGAATTTTGTACGCATACGGGCTACTTTAACAGGAAAAGAATATCCGTTTTATCGACAGGAATAGGAACCGACAATATTGACATCGTTGTTAACGAACTCGATGCGCTGGTAAACATTGATCTTGAAAAACGCATTCCAAAGGAAAAACATACTGCATTAAATATGGTACGTCTGGGTACCTCCGGTGGTTTGCAGCGCGATGTCCTGGTGGATTCGTTTTTGGTGTCAAAAAGTTCCATGGGCTTCGATGGTCTTCTGAATTACTATGCCGGTCGTGATAAGATTTCAGATCTGGCCTTCGAGAAGGCTTTTAAAGAATTTGTAAACTGGAATCCTTTATTGCCATCGCCATATGTGGTTGACTCTTGTCCCGAATTGCTGAAGAAACTGGGCGGGGGAATAATGCAAGGTGTTAATATTTCCGCATCCGGTTTTTATGGCCCCCAGGGTAGAGTGTTACGATTACCGGTAGTTGATCCTTCTATTAACGATAAAATTGAAAAATTCAGTTTTAACGGTCGGAAAATAACCAATTACGAAATGGAAAGTTCCGCTTTATACGGGCTTTCAAAACTGCTCGGACACCATGCCCTTACCATTTGCGCTATCATTGCAAACCGGGTAACAAAGACATATAGTAAAGATTATCACCCGGTAGTAAAAAAATTAATTGAACATACCCTTCAGAAACTGACAGAATAATATGGACGAGAAAAAAATATCGGCCCAGATCAAATTGCTCGACGATCCCGACGACCTTATTTTTCGCACCGTTCGTGAAAACCTGATAGAACTGGGAGAAGTTGTTATTCCCGAGCTGGAAAAAGCCTGGGAAAGCACTTTTGACGAAAAAATGCAGGAAAGAATAGAAGATATTATTAAATATATTCAATTCAGTTCGGTAAAAACAGGGATGGAGAAATGGGTTAACGAAGGAGCAAAAGATATTGCTTACGGCGCTTTTTTATTGGCGAAATATCAATATCCCGACCTTTCGTGGGAAGGAATTTCGAGGCAGATGGATACCCTTAAAAATGAGACCTGGTTGGAATTAAACCAAAACCTTACTGCGCTGGAAAAAGTAAGGGTACTGAATCATATTTTTTTCGATCAGCATAAGTTTTCCCCTAACAATGCAAATTTTTATTCTCCCCAGAATGCTTACCTGAACCTCCTTTTCGAGTCTAAAAAGGGAAACCCGGTAAGTCTTGGAATTTTGTATATGTCAATTGCCCAGCGCCTCGAACTTCCGGTTTATGGAGTAAATCTGCCCAAAAATTTTATCCTTTGTTATATCGATCAGGTTAGCGCCTTTGAAGCTTTTGGAGATGCAAACCCAAATGCCGTTTTGTTTTATATTAACCCCTTTAACCGGGGAGCCGTGTTCGGAAGAAAAGAGATTGATTTTTTTCTTACCCAGCAACAGCTGGAACCACGGGATAGCTATTTTTCTCCTTGTACCAACCAGCAAACGTTGCTGCGTTTAATTGATAACCTGATTATTTCCTACGAGAAATTAGGGTATCCCGAAAAAGTCAAGGATTTGTCGGACTTACAGGGAATACTTTCGAAATAAAGATTTGATATACCCTGTACAATCTTTGTACTCTTGAAGATTGTTTAAACAAATTAACCGGGTGGGCCGGGAGTTTTTACTTTGTTTTTGCAGGCTGTCCGATATTACTCATATCAACCTCTTCCACTTTATAACCTTCGGGAATTTCAAATTTGGCAGCCGGTACATCTGCATTTTCATCAAATTTTGAAGCTACCAGGCTGATTTTCATACCGGCAATATTTGCTTCACTTTTAAGCATAATGTTTTTGTAAGTTACGCCGATGATACGGGTATTTGCTTTTTCCTTGTCAAAAGTCATCGAGAACTTTGTTCCTTCAACGCCGGCAACCGTCTCGGTACCTTCTTCCTTGTAATCATATTTTTTCTTCATTTCATCGGTTAATGCCGACATATCCATGTTTCCCATGGCGCCGGAAATTTTTGTTTTACGGGCAACCTTCTTGGTCTGATCCTTTCCATTAACAATATTTTCAAGTTCATAGCTAATCGAATAACCGTCAGCAAGAATATTCATGGTATGGCTTTTGGTTTTCATTCCCATCATTTCACCTTCGGTTAAAACTTCCTGTGTCTCTTTTTTTCCGTAATCATCAAAATACGTAGTCTGGGTCATTTTCATTCCCATCATTTCATAGGGTTCGTAAGTAACAATGCCGGATTTTATTCCGTAACGGGCGCCTTCAGGTTTTGCATCTTCAGCCGGAACCTGGGTTGTTTCTGTTTTTGTTGAATCAGTTGCTTCACTGTTTCCTTTGTCGTTATTTGAACAGGAAACAAAGAATAATCCTGTAAAGGATGCAAGAAGGAAGAAAGTTTTTTTCATAATATTGACTTGATTATTTAATTAAGGTATAAAGATACATTTTTTTGGCTAAACCCTTTTTTTTAAGAATTCTTTGTCACTGGCCTGAAAGCCAGTGCGATTATGATATTTTAAAAGGATGAATTCAGAGAGCAGGGCTAAAGCCCTTTATGAGAATCGATAGATAACACGGGGCTTAAGCCCCGTGTTATAAGGATAAAATTAAGCAGGACTGAAGTCCTGAAATTGTTGAGTCAAGATATCGAATTTAATTTAGCCCCGGACTTCAGTCAGGGGATATATGAGTTAAAATAAATGGACTTTAGTCCAAAAATCAAGAAACAATATTTATAATTTTACCGGGAACAACGATTACCTTTTTAGGAGCTTTACCTTCCAGCCACTTTGTGGTCTGTTCATTTTCCATAGCCGCTTTTTCAATGGCAGAAGCATCGATATCCAGGGGAAGTTCTAACTGGAAGCGTACTCTTCCGTTAAAAGAAACCGGGTACGATTTGGTGTTTTCTTTCAGGTAATTTTCGTTAAAAGCCGGATAATCTGCATTTAAAATACTTTCTTTATGGCCTAACAATTCCCACATTTCTTCGGCAATGTGTGGGGCAAAAGGAGAAAGAATTATTGCAAGAGGTTCCAGTATTGCTTTTTTATTGCATTTTAAATCGTTCAGTTCATTAACGCAAATCATAAATGCACTTACCGAGGTATTGAACGAAAAACCCTCAATATCTTCTTTTACCTTTTTAATGAGTTTATGTAAAACTTTTAATTCAGCATTATTTGGTTGTTCATCTGTAACACTGAACACATTTTTATCATTGTGATATAGTTTCCAGAATTTGCGAAAGAAACGATGAACCCCTTCAATGCCGTTGGTATCCCAGGGTTTGGATTGCTCCAGCGGACCTAAAAACATTTCGTACATGCGTAAGGTGTCGGCACCATATTTTTCAACAATAGTATCTGGGTTCACAACATTATACATTGATTTTGACATTTTTTCAATTCCGTAACCACAACGGTACTTTTCGTCTTCATCATGTATGAATTCAGCATTTTCAAATTCCGGCATCCATCTTTTGAAAGCGTCTTCATCTAAGATATCGTTTTCTACAATATTTACATCGACATGTAATACTGTATAATCTAATTTTTTGTACCTTTTAATAAGCTTACTGTTTTCAGAAAATGTAAATTCTCCTGTTAAAATATGATTACCATATTTATTGTATAATTGATTTAATGGCTCATATTCAAATTTACCGTTCTCAATATTAAATTCCCATTGTAATTTATTTGCTGAAACAAAAGTATTTGTACTTTTAACTCTGTAAACAAAATTAGATCTTCCCTGTATCATTCCCTGGTTAATCAGTTTTTTAAACGGTTCTTCTTTCGGGACCATACCCAGATCGTACAAAAACTTACACCAGAAACGTGCATAAATCAGGTGGCCTGTGGCATGTTCTGTTCCTCCGATATACAGGTCAACATCCTGCCAGTAATTTACAATGTCTTTTGAAAAATACTCGTTGTTATTTTTTGGATCCATATACCTGAAATAATAACCACTTGAACCTGCAAAGCCTGGCATGGTACTCGTTTCGTATGGATATCCTTCAGGTGTTTTCCAGTTTTTGGCACGACCTAAGGGTGGTTGTCTGTCTTCAGTCGGGAGGAATGTTTCTATTTCGGGAAGTTCTAAAGGTAATTTATTTTCCTCTAAACTATAAGGAATTCCGTCTTTATAATAGATTGGAAAAGGTTCTCCCCAATAACGCTGGCGGCTGAAAATAGCATCCCGCAGACGATAATTTACCATTCGTTTGCCAATGCCCGTTTCTTCAATTTTATTGATCATTGTTTTTGAACCTTCCTGAACGCTCATTCCATTAATAAATCCTGAATTTATACAAACTCCGTCTTTGGCATCGTATGATTCAGTCCATGTGTTGGTATCTGAAGGAGTTTCACCTTCTTTCATAATTACCTGGGGAACGGGTAAATTAAAGTAACGTGCAAAAGCAAAATCGCGACTGTCGTGTGCAGGAACTGCCATTATAGCTCCTGTTCCATATCCAATCAGCACATACTCGCTTATCCAGATGGGGATTTGTTGATTTGTAAAAGGATTCAGGGCATACGAACCGGTAAAACATCCCGAAACACGGTTTACTTCGGTCATGCGTTCACGTTCGGTTCTCTTTTTTGTAAACTCAATATATTTTTCAACTTCAGCTTTTTGTTCAGGAGTTGTGAGTTCCGGAACCAGTTCGTGTTCGGGAGCAAGTACCATAAAAGTGCATCCGTAAATTGTATCAGGCCTTGTAGTGAAAACAAAAATCTCACAGTCTTCATCTTTAGACTTTAGACTTTCAACTTTAAACTTAATCAGTGCTCCTTCACTTCTTCCAATCCAGTTGCGCTGCATTTCTTTGAGCGATTCTGTCCATTCAAGGTTGTCAAGTCCATTCAATAGTCTTTCAGAATAGGCAGTAATTCTTAAACACCATTGTTTCATTTTTCGTTGTTCCACAGGATGACCGCCACGAACGGAAAAGCCGTCTTTTATTTCGTCATTGGCAAGAACGGTTCCCAAGGCAGGACACCAGTTGGTAAGAGTTTCAGCAAGAAATGCCAGGCGGTAACAAAGAAGAATTTCCTGTTGTTCTTTTTCACTTTTTTGTTTCCATTCTGAGGCTGAAAAAATAACTTCGCAATGATTTGCTGTATCAATTTTCTGGTTGCCGTTTATTTCGAATTCAGAAATAAGTTTTTCTATGGGTTCAGCTTTTTTGGTTTCGTTGTTATAGAAATGATTGAATAATTTAACAAAAACCCATTGAGTCCATTTATAATAGGAGGGGTCGCAGGTTCTCACTTCACGGTCCCAGTCATAGGCAAAACCTATTTTTTCGAGTTGTTCTTTGTATCTTTTAATATTTGTATCAGTTGTTACAGCGGGATGTTGACCGGTTTGTATTGCATATTGTTCGGCTGGTAATCCGAAGGCATCAAAACCCATGGGGTGAAGAACATTAAATCCTTCGAGTCTTTTGTAACGGGTATATATATCGCTGGCGATGTATCCAAGCGGATGGCCCACATGTAGTCCTGCCCCGGATGGATAGGGAAACATATCAAGCACGTAAAATTTAGGTTTGGAAGAAGAATTCTCTACCTTAAAAGTTTTATTCTCTTTCCAGCGTTTCTGCCATTTTTCTTCAATGACGGGAAAATTGTAATCCATATCTTAAAATTTGAATTGCAAAAGTATAAAAACTAATTGATTTAAGATTTCGGATTTCGGACTTGTGATTTGAATTCAGGCTTTCTACTTTTAACTTTAGCCTTTCAACTTAATAAAGTCCTTCGCGGTTGCCAATATTTGTGTAAAACCCAAAGAATAGAAAACGATTATCAGAAGTATAGTATCCTGTAGAATGATCTGTAGGGCTTGTCTGAGGGTGCATTTGATATTTTGTAAAACGATACCTGAAACCTAGTCGGAATGATAAATTCCATTTGGGATTTAAAATATAGCCCAAAGAAATTTCAACTGAGGTAATATTTAACTCTCTTCCCTGTAATATTTTATTTCCATAAGGATTCACGTGGTCGTTATATGACCGGTAAATATTTTCGCCCATATTCATAGTATCATAATCCTTACCAATGACATATTTCGTTAACAAAGCATTAATTGAGATTCTGTTTATCAGATATCTCACATTGGCAATTCCTTCTGCGAAATTAGATCCAAGGGGATGAGCCAGAGGCTGTGAGAAATTGCCGTAATTTTCCATATAATCCCAATGCGAATAAGTAAAAGGTTTAACAATATTCACTTCACCCAATGCAAATAGATTTTTAATTCCGAAAAGCCGGTATGTTTTTACTCCTGCCTGAATTCCGAATTTATTTCCCCACCAGCCGGTTTTTGCTTTGAGTTCGGAGAGATTGAATTCATCGAGCAGAAATTGTCCGTATAAATGAGTGGTTTTAAAAATTCTTAAACGAAGCCCGAATCCCATGATAACATTATCCGGTGAACCGAGAGAAAATTCAACCGGACGATAAAAAACAATCGGGTTTAAATAATTCACATCAAAACCACGGGTGCCCAAAGAATCTTGTCCGCGCCAGATAACGGTCTCGAACATGTTAAAATTAAGCCTTTTGCCTATATTCCAGCTTAAAATGTGAGAAGCTGTATATTTTTTCTGATTAAAATCCTGACCTGCCACTGAATCTAATTCGTTAAGGGACGAATATAAAATGGTGTATTTTACTTTCCACATATCTACAGTTCCTTTAAAAAAGGGAAATGCATTTGAATTATCTGAAATTAAAAGGGAACGGTAACCGTCTCCCCAAAAAACCTTGTCGCGACCCACCTGAAGATTCATGAAATCGGCAACCTGCCAGGAAACGTATCCCGTTAAATTAAGGTAAGAATATGAATTATTTGAAGATTCATATTTGTATTTCCCGAAATGTGGAATTACTGGTGCAGGAAATGTTGGGAAATTTCCTGCATCGGGTTGAGTATATATATAAGAGCCTGTTAAATTTCCTGTGAAATTTTTCCCCGACCAGACTAATGCTGATAATCCGTTTTCCAGAAATAAAGGGCTGTAAATATCCGTTAATACAGGATTTAGAATTAAACCTCTTTTATCGTTTTTTAATTCTATAAAATTCTTGTCAGTTATCCAGTGTTTTTTTTCTTTGTTAGAAAAGCATGAATCTATCAGATTCTGATAGTCTGCAATGTCTATTTGTAAAGGTCTGATAAGAGTGTGCTTCTGTGGATTCGAGAAATAACTTTCTTCAATACATTTTGGCAGATTATCATCAATGGGTAAATTGAAAGTTTGAGCTGTGCTTAAAAAAGCACATAAACAACTGCAAAGAAAAAGAATGTAATGGACTTTGATTTTCATTATTACAAATATAGGAAACAGTTTTAGATAGGAAATGGTAAAATTTGTATTACTTTGTATTATGATTTTAGTTACCGGAGGAACGGGTTTTTTAGGGTCGCATTTACTTGCAAAACTTGTGCAACAGGAGATGCCTTTGCGTGTTTTAAAGCGCGAAAACAGTTCCCTTGAACAAATAAAGAAAGTTTTTACATATTATAAGATTCCGGATTTATTTGAAAAAATTGAATGGATTAACGGGGACTTGCTCGATTACGGGAGCCTTTTGGATGCAACCCGGGGGATAAGTCATGTGTTTCATACGGCAGCTTTTGTTTCGTTTCAAAACACAAATCCCAAAGAAATTACCCGAACCAATGTTAAAGGTACCTCACATCTGGTAGATGCCTGTATAACAAATGGAGTTCAGCGATATTGTCATGTCAGTTCAATAGCTGCTTTAGGGGTCACTGAAGACAACTCCCCCATAAATGAAACTACCCAGTGGAAATCTAGGAAGTCAAATCCGGCGTATTCGATTGGAAAATATTATTCCGAATTACATGCATGGCGTGGTTTCTCAGAAGGAATGACCGGAGTCATAGTTTGTCCCTCAGTAATTATTGGTCCGGAAAACGGAAATACCGGGATTTCACCTTTGTTCGATATGGTAAAAAAGGGGATGAAATATTATCCTTCGGGCAGTAACGGGTTTGTAGATGTCAGAGATGTGGTTGAGGTAATGATGAAATTGACTCTTCATTCAGAAATAACTAACGAAAAATTTATTGTTAACGGCGAGAATCTATCCTATAAGAAACTACTCGAAATTATTGCACTAAAGCTAAATAAGCCTGTTCCGCACAAAGTTATTTTCCACCATAAATTAAAATATTTGGTATTCATAAATAATCTTTATCATAACAGGAAAAAGATTTCTAAATCACTGGTAAACCTGGTTTCTTCTAACTATTGTTATTCCAATGTTAAAATATTAAATACAGTACAATTTTCATTTAGAACCGTTGAAGAATCGGTTGCAGATGCTATTGCCGGTTAATATAGATTTTCACTTTTGTCCGACTAATTTTTATAATTATATATGTCGTACCTGCGGCACTTTTTCTATTTTTTTAACTTGTGTTACAAATATATCGTGCCTATAGCACTTTTTTAAGCCTCGTAGAGGCGACATATTTGTAGAAAAAAATAAAAGATTCAAAATAAAGCCCCGCAGGCGGCGAAATATTTGTAAATATTGAAAACAGGTTGGTAAAATATTTTAGTCGGACAACAGTGATAGATTTTCTTTAAAAAAATATGTTAAAAAATATTAATTGGCCTGTGATTAATATTTTATATTCACTTTAAGTTTGCAATTTTATTTTTTAGTTTAATAATAGTTATCATGAAAAAAAGATTTTTATTTTTGTACATTGTTATTATATCGATAATCCTAATAATATCGTCAATTACGCTTTATCTTGATTACAAAAATGAGATTAAACATGTAAATGAAATAGTAGATACATACATAAATAACCGTAAATCAACCATTGTTTCCATATACAATTATACAAATGATAAAAACAAAACATTAGAAATTATTAACGATGCTCTTAGAAAGAGTATAAAATCAGATAAAACGTTTGAATATGTTATTGCAGAAATAAGGGGAGATAGTATATGTTTTATAAGTGAACACAACAAACTAGTAAAAAACAGGCAAATTATATTACCTGTTAATACAGACAAGGCTCTTCCTATGCGACTGGCATTAAAAGGCGGTTCGGGTTTTGTAAAGGGAAAAGATTATACAGGAGAAGAAGTCTATGCGGCATATACCTTTATACCAACGCTCGGCTGGGGATTAGTAGTTAAGATTGATACAGATGAGATATGGGAAGATATTTACCAGACAGGGGTCATTATTTTATTCTTGACTGTTATTTTTTCGCTCATCAGTACATTTCTTATTTATAAATTCAGTGTACCGATTGATAAAGAGTTAAAGACAAGTGAAGAAAAATACAGGATGGTTTTTCAGAATGCAAATGATGGAATCTTTATAGCAGATAAGCAGGGTAATTATATTGATGTTAATCAGAATGGCTGCGAAATGCTGGGATACTCTTTCGAAGAGCTGACAAAGATGAAGATTATACAATTAATTTCACCATCATATATTGAAAAAGAAGCGGTCAGGTTTGATGAAGTAAAGTCGGGCAATAACCTTACTACAGAGAGAGAGATGGTGTGTAAGGATGGAAGTATAATTACTGTTGAAATAAGCAGCAACCTGCTTCCTGACGGAAATGTTCTGGGAGTAGTACGTAATGTTACAGAACGTAAACAATACGAATTAAAACTCAAGACCCAGAACGAAGAGATTCAGACTCAGAATGAAGAAATTCAGCAACAGAATGAAGAATACAAACAGATAAATGAAGAATATAAACAAATTAATGATGAATTAAAATTAGCCAAGGAAAGAGCCGAAGAAAGTGAAAAGCGCGTTCGGTCTACTCTTGATAATATGCTAGAAGGATGCCAGATAATTGATTTCGACTGGCGTTATTTATATTTAAACGATGCAGCAGACAAGCATAACCGTCGCCCGAAAGAAGAATTGCTGGGTAATAAATATATGGATATGTGGCCGGGTATTGAAGCCACTGATGTATTTAAAGTTATAAAATGTTGTTTGGAAGATCGGATTCCCCGCCATATGGAGAATGAGTTTGTTTTTCCAAATGAAGCCCGTGGTTGGTTCGATATAAGCATACAGCCTGTACCGGAAGGGGTTTTTATTTTATCCATTGATATCACCGAACGAAAACTGGCAGAAAAACAACTCAAACAGAAAAGCGAAGAAATTGAAACTCAGAACGAAGAATATAAGCAAATAAATGAAGAGTATAAACAAATTAACGAAGAACTTTATATAGCAAAAATAAAAGCAGAAGAAAGCGATAAGCTAAAATCGGCCTTCCTCGCAAATATGAGCCATGAAATCAGGACACCCATGAATGGGATAGTAGGTTTTGCTGACCTTTTAAATAATCCTGGCCTGAGCGATCATAAAAGAAAAGAATTTACTTCAATCATAATTGAAAGATCAAATCAGCTTCTGAACATTGTTAATGACATTTTGGATATTTCCAAAATTGAAGCTGGTTTAGTTTCCGTTAAAAACGAAACAGTTGCAATTAATAAATTAATAACGGAGTTATGGTCATTTTACAGTAACCACGAGAAACTGAAAGATATTCACTTTGATAAGAAATTAGGACTTAATGGTTTGCAAAAATATATTTTAGCTGATAAAACAAAGATCACACAGATTTTAAACAATTTGCTGAATAATGCTTTGAAGTTTACCAGCCAGGGGCACATTATATTTGGATATGAACTTAAAAATGAAATGCTTGAGTTCTTTGTTGAAGATACCGGGATTGGAATACAGGATGAATACAAAGAGAAAATATTTGAGCGTTTCAGGCAGGTTGAACATGAATTAACAAAGAATTATGGAGGAACAGGTTTAGGTTTATCCATTTCTAAAGAACTGGTAGAGATGATGGGCGGGAAAATATGGATTGAATCGAAATTAGGATATGGAACTAAAATATTTTTTACTATTCCTTATGTTCCGTTAAGCACTGAAAATGAGAAAGCAGCCCGGTTAATTAACTCAAGAAGTTATAAAAATATAGAAGGTAAATCTATTATGATAGTAGATGATGATGAAATTAACCTGCTTTATCTGAAAGAATTAATATCCGAATTCAGATTGAAAGTTTTTGAAGCAACAAATGGTATAGAAGCAGTAGAAAAATTCAAAGAGAACAGGGAAATATCACTTGTCCTTATGGATATAAAGATGCCGATTATGGATGGTATTGAAGCAACCAAACTAATAAAATCCATGAATAGCGCCACAAAAATTGTCGCCCAGACAGCTTATGCCATGTATTCAGAAAAAGAAATGGCAATAAAGGAGGGTTGCGATGATTATATTTCCAAACCTCTGAATAAAGAAATATTAATAGACCTGATAAAAAAATACTTGTAATAAATCAGTTTTATTGTTGTATAAATTATAACGAAACAGGTATCCATACTTGCTTTGTTATGTCAATTATGCAGAATTGTTCCAGTTTTAGATAGTCAATGCACGTATTTTTACCTATAACAGCTGGTTAAAAAAACAGGTAAAAATACCTGTTTTTTTAATTGTTTAATGGATTAAATTTACCAGTTGTTGATATTTTTTGCTTAGGTTTATTTAAAATAACAATGTAACCGTTACTGTATTATAATAAATTAACGAAGTGATGAAAAAATGCTCTGATGTTCCGTATTATGAAAGAAGTTTTACAAATTATATGGCAAAATTTCATGTTCTTTATCACATTCAAGAGAATTTTAATAAAAAATAAACATTGCAACAAATTTTTTATAATAAATAAATAATAATGTGCAATATACAAAAAACAGAAACAGGAAAAATTGTTATATTCACACTCGAAGAACCCCGTTACGCACTTTACTTATTGACCGTAGAAAGAGTTATACGCTCGGTTGAGATTACTCCTTTGCCAAAAGCACCTGATATAGTTTCCGGTGTTATAAACATACAGGGAGAGATAATTCCTGTAATAGATATTCGCAAACTTTTTCACTTGCCTGCACGTGAGATTAATTTAGAAGATCAATTTATTATTGCCAGAACATTAAAGCGGCTTGTTGCACTTGTTGTCGATTCAGTTGTAGGTGTTTCCGGACTTGATAATTATAAAGTAGCGGATGCCAAAGAAACTTTACCTTTTGCTGATTATCTGTCAGGTGTTACAGTATTTGAAAACAATATTGTTCTGATAAATGACCTTGAAAAATTTCTATCACTCGACGAACAAATAGTATTAGATGATGCACTTAAAGGAAGTTTAAAATGAAGCATACACTTCACGATAATATTTTATTACGGCTAAGTGAATTTATTGCTTCCAGCCTGGCATTGCATTTTCCCAAAGAACGATGGGATGACCTGGAGCGTAATATTGTTTCTGCAGCAAAAGAATTCGGTTACCAAGATGTAGAAAGGTTTATACAGCATGTTTTATCTTCACCTTTGACCCGTGAGCATATTGAAATTCTGGCTGCCAACCTTACCGTTAACGAAACTTATTTTTGGCGCGAACCCCAATCATTTGATGCGCTGGAACAACAGATTCTTCCGGAATTGATCCGTCATCGCCAGAAAGGAGAAAAGAGAATAAGAATATGGAGTGCCGGATGCTCTACCGGCGAAGAACCATTTTCCATTGCAATCGCTCTTAAAAGACTGATTCCGGATATTAAAGATTGGAATATTTCTATCCTTGCTACTGATATTAATTTACGGATTTTACGCAAAGCAACAACTGGCGAATATGGTCAATGGTCCTTTCGTGGTGCGCCACAATGGTTAAAAGAAAAATACTTCCTGCAAACAGATAAAAATAAGTTCAGGATTATTCCCGAAATCAAAAATATGGTGAAGTTTGAATATCTGAATCTGGCTGAAGATATTTTTCCATCATCGCTTAATTATACAAATGCGATGGATATAATTTATTGCCGGAATGTGCTTATGTATTTCACTCAGAGTCGTTTTAGACAGGTTGCGCGGGGATTGTACAATTCTTTAATACAAGGCGGTTATCTTGTGGTTTCTGCAAGTGAACTCTCTTTGCAGAATTTCCCTGATTTTATTCCGGTTAATGTTCCCGGCATAGTATTATATCAGAAGAATTCTGAAAAAATTAAAAATCGGGACAAATATTTTATAGCAGAAACTCCACCCGAACCAGTATTGTCTCAATTACTGCCAACGCCTGACCATACTATCGAATGGATAACACCCCAGCCCCTTGTAAACGAAAATGATATTCCAAAGACAGAAGAAATTCCTCATCAAATGGATCCGGTTTATGAAGAATCCTTATTGTCATATTCGCAGGGCAATTATGCAGAGGCAATTGATAAGCTTCAAAATGATGATCAAACGTCAGAGGAACAAATTCTTTTAGTCAGGGCTTATGCAAACCAGGGAAAACTGGCCGAGGCGTTAAAATCATGTGAAAAAGCCATCGCAACCTCCAGACTCGATCCGCGTCTGTATTACCTGTATGCAACAATTCTTCAGGAAAACAACCAGGTAGATGAAGCGATTGTTTCGTTAAAACGTGCCATTTACCTCGACCCCGACTTTGTACTTCCGTATTTCTCATTGGGAAATATTTACCGGTGTAAAGGCAATGTTAAAAGTGCAAGCAAATGTTATGAAAATGTTTTAACAATGTTAAATAAATGCAGTCAGGATGAAATCCTTTTTGAATCTGAAGGACTAACCGCCGGTAGATTCAGGGAAATTATCAATGCTTCTTTAAAAGCGAGTGCATAATTATAAAAGAAAAATCAAATTGAATAGAACAAATGCCTGATAAAAAAGTTAACAGGGACGAAATTAAAAACAAAGTGAATTCTTTGCAGAAAACACTTGAACAAAAGGAAATTTTATCGCCTGAAGAAAAACATAAAATTCTAAAAACAAGAGCACAGGAATTAGCCCTGGAAAAGACAGATGAAAATTCTCTACAGGAAAGTATTGAAATAATTGAGTTCCGTTTATCATATGAAACATTTGGAATCGAAACTGCATTTGTTCGCGAAGTTTATCCGCTGAAAGATTATACTATTCTGCCCGGAACGCCCTCTTTCGTTATTGGTATCGTAAATGTGCGCGGACAGATTATTTCGGTAATTGACCTGAAAAAATTCTTCAATTTGCCGGAAAAGGGTTTGGGAGAAATGAACAAAGTGATTATTATTCAGAATGAAAGAATGGAGTTTGGTATTCTGGCAGATGTCATACAGGGTACTCATTCAGTATTACTTGATACGATCCAGACATCTTTGCCGGAGATAAGCGGTATTGGCGGCGAATATCTGAAAGGTGTTACAAATGAGCATCTGATTATACTTGATGCCAAAAGAATTTTAGAAGATGAAAAGATAATTGTAAATCAGGAAATGGAATAAATTTTAATAATAATAAATAGAAAAATAATTATGAAATATTTTGTAAACTTATCTACCCGCGCTAAACTATTATTTAGCTTTGGCTTAATCTGGTTAATGTTCTTAGTGGTAATAATCTTTGCCTACACCGGTATCCGGGATATTACTCAATCTGAAAAGGAATTACACGACATTCATTTTCGGGCAGCTATAGATTTTAAACAATTGAGGTCTCATCAAAACCATGAAGCGATGCGAATGCTGGAGATGATGCTGGATACGAGTAAAGCAGATCAGGAGGCAAAAGAACAGGATGTTAGATTGCGTAGCAAATTGGTTGATGAAATTCTGCAAAATTTGGATAAGATTAATCTGGATTCATACACTCAGCAGAAGTTGCAGGAGTTTGAAAATATTTTGAAAGATTTATGGCTAACAAGAGAGAAACAGATATCCCTGATCTATGAAGGGAACATAAACGAAGTGAAAACATTAAGATTTAAATATCAGGTCCAGCGGGAAGAAAAAATGCGGACTATCCTTACAGAACTTAGCAATAAAGCAGATAAAGAAATGGATAATCGACTAGCTCTTGATATGAAGGGGGCAGATTCATCAATACTTCTATTTATCATTCTTGGAATAGCCGCGCTTTTTTTTAGTGTGATAATTGTAATATTAATGAATAGATCAATCGCCCAACCACTCAATAGCATATCATCAATAGCAACCCGTATTGCTTCAGGAGATTTAAGCGTGGAAGTAAAAGCCAGCGATAGAAAAGATGAAGTGGGAATACTTAACATTGCATTTTGCAATATGGTTGAAAAATTACGTGGATCTATAAAAGATATTCTTGAGGGAGTAAACTTACTGGGTTCATCAGCAAGCGAGATTTTGGCAGCAACCACGCAAGTTGCATCCGGTTCGGCAGAAACTGCAACGGCAATAAGCGAAACCACTACAACAGTTGAAGAAGTAAGACAAGCGGCACAACTCTCAAGCCAAAAAGCAGGTCGTGTTGCTGAGAATGCCCAACAAGTCGCTCAGGTAACTATAACCGGTCAGAAAGCAGTTGATGAAACCGTAAGCGGAATGCATGATATTCAGAATCAAATGGAGTCGGTAGCAAATACAATAGTTCGTTTAAGTGAGCAGAACCAGCAGATTGGAGGCATAATTGCAACGGTAACTGAAGTTGCCGATCAGTCAAATCTATTGGCCGTGAACGCAGCCATCGAAGCGGCCAAAGCAGGAGAACAGGGGAAAGGGTTTGCCGTTGTTGCCCAGGAAATAAAGAGTCTTGCACAACAGTCAAAACAAGCGACAATTCAGGTACGCAATATTTTAAACGATGTACAAAAAGCAACAAACGCTGCTGTAATGGCCACTGAACAGACTAGTAAAGCTGTAGAAAATGGAGTTAAGCAGTCGTCACAGGCCGGCGAAGCAATTAAAAGATTGGCAGAAGGCAGCAGTAAAGCTGTGGAAGCGGCAACTCAGATTGTCGCATCGAGTCAACAACAGGTAGTGGGAATGGATCAGATAGGATTGGCTATGCAAAATATTAATCAGGCGGGAACAGAGAATGCAGCAAGTATGGTACAAGCCGAAAAAGCAGCTAAGGGCTTAAATGAATTAGGTCAGAAATTGAAACTCCTGGTTGAACAGTATAAAATATAAAAGCGGAAACTCTGATGAATACCAAAGATGAAGAGTTTTTAAAGCGGCTTCAGGCAACTTTTCGTATTGAGGCGGAAGAGCATATTAATGTGCTTACTTCCGGCCTTATTGAACTGGAAAAGAACCCGGAAAATAAAAAGTCGTTGGAATTGATTGAAACCATCTTCCGTGAAGCACATAGTTTAAAAGGCGCAGCCCGTTCCGTTAATAGAAATGATATAGAATCCATTTGCCAGGTTCTGGAAAGTATTTTCTCAAAATTAAAAAACGAACAGATATTTTTTACATCTGTCCAGTTTGATCTTATCCATAAAGCCATTGATGTCATTTCGAAAATGATTTCTGGTAAAGAAACAAAGAGTACAAGTGATAACAGGGAATTAATAAAACAGTTACAGTCCATTACAGAAACACATCAACCGGGGAAAAAAACGAATGAGCAGGTAACAATTATTGAAAAAATCTCTGAAGAGGCTGAAAAATATATCCTTCCAACAAAAGAAATACCTTCTGCTGAAGAATTATTAACAGAAAAGAAACCATCTGAAGAAACAGCAAAGATTGAATCAGTAGATGAGAGACATTTGCAATTGGAAACGGTGAGAATATCAACTGCAAAACTGGACCCGCTTTTTTTACAGGCCGAACAGATGATTCAGTCTAAAATTGCCTCTGCACAAAGGTCGGCTGACCTGAAGAATATTTATGATTTTATAGGAACATGGAGAACGGAATTAAAAAAATGGGATGCCCGACGTTCATCTGATAACGAACTTCAGTTAAAAGAAATAATTAATTGGACTAATGAAAAGCTGGATGAGACAGAAAGAAATATATACAATGTTACTAATGCAATAGAAAGCGACCAGCGTTCACTTGGACGAATGATTGATGATCATGTGGAGTCAATGAAAAAAGTTTTGATGCTTCCTATTTCTACTATTATTGAAGTTTTTCCGAGACTGGTTCGTGATCTTGCCCGAAGTCAAGAGAAAGAAGTAGAATTAATAATTCACGGAAAAGAAATTGAAGTTGACAAACGAATATTGGAAGAACTGAAAGATCCGTTAATCCATATAATCAGGAACTGTATTGACCATGGAATAATGAACCCGAAAGAGCGGCTTAAAATTAAAAAATTGTCACATGGAACTATCACACTCAATTTTTCAGTAACAGATGGCCGTAACTTAGAAATAAGCATTTCAGATGATGGAGTAGGTATAAATGCTGACAAAGTAATAGCTGCTGCTATAAAAGCAGGTGTAATTTTCAAAGATAATGTTGAAAATATAAGCGTTCAGGAATCTTTGGACTTAATATTTAAATCTGGAATTTCTACAAGTCCTATAATTACAGACATCTCCGGGCGTGGGCTTGGTTTAGCTATTGTTCGCGAAAAAGTTGAAAAACTTGGGGGCACGGTTTCTGTCGAAAGCCAGTTGAATCTTGGTACTGCATTTCGCCTTCATCTGCCTCTTACTCTTTCTACCTATAGAGGAGTATTAGTAAGAACCGGAGAATACTTCTTTTTTATACCTACAGTTAATGTGGAACGTGTTGTTAGGATTAGCTATGAAGATATAAAGACGGTAGAAAATCGGGAAACTATTCTGATTGAACAGGAAATTATTGGAATTGTAAAGCTTTGCGATGCGCTTGGATTAAAAGATGGTTCTAAAAAACAATTTTCACAGAAAGATGTTTCAATATCATCAGACGTTATCCAGGTTGTAGTTCTGACACAAGGGAATAAACGAATCGGTTTTAAGGTAGATGAAATTCTTAATGAACATCAAATGCTTGTAAAAGAATTAGGTAAACAGTTAAGCCGTGTAAGAAATATAAGCGGAGTTACAGTTCTTGGTTCAGGTAAAGTGATTCCGGTAATAAATATTTCGGATTTGATGAAATCGGCAATGAAGTCTATTTCTTCGGCAAGAGTAACAGAAAATGAAGAACAGTCAGAGGTAAATATCTACAAAGTATTAGTGGTTGATGATTCTATTACATCCCGTACCCTGATTAAAAATATTCTTGAAACTGCAGGTTATGACGTTGTTGCTGCCATGGATGGAGTTGACGCATATACGAAGGCTTTAATAGGAGAATTCGATTTGATAGTATCAGATGTTGATATGCCCCGTATGAATGGTTTTGAACTTACTGCAAAAATCAGAAAAGAAAAAAAACTTAGCGAAATGCCTGTAGTGCTTGTTACCGCTCTCGAATCGCATGAAGACCGTGAACATGGGATAGATGTTGGTGCCAATGCATACATTGTAAAGAGTAGTTTCGATCAGAGTAATTTATTGGATGTAGTTAAAAAATTATTGTAATGAAATATGTAATGCCAATCAAGATATACAATAGAAACAGAAAACTGATGACGCTAATTGTTATGATGTTCACATATTTGCCTGCCGTGCAGACAGATAAGATTTATTCTCATCTGTGTTTTCTGCGCTCTGTTTGGTTAAGATAACCTGACTTGCATATGTAAAAGTTAAACGACTGCTTCCTGAAAGTCCGCTTCCTAAGCTGCTAAAAATTAACAGTCCGGAAAGCAAAAGTGAAAAATGAAATGTGAAAAGAAAAAATGATAAAGATTCTGATAGCAGAAGACTCACTGGTAATGCAACAAATACTGATTCATGCAATTAGTTCCGATCCGGTTTTTAAGATTATTGGTATTGCACATAATGGTGAAGAAGCCATAGATGCTGCTAAAAAATTAAATCCTGATGTTATTGCAATGGATTGGCAAATGCCGAAATTAAATGGTAAAGAAGCTACCCGTATTATAATGGAAACAAACCCAATACCAATAGTAATAGTTACCGGAAGTTTAGCAACTATAGATGTGGCTTTTACATTTAGTATGATGGAAGCCGGAGCTTTGGCTATAGTAAAAAAACCGCCGGGTATAGCTCACCCTGAATATGAGAAAGAAGCAAAGGAATTAATCCAGACATTAAAACTTATGTCTGAGGTGAAATTAGTAAGACGCAATATACGAACTAAAAGAGAACATGAACCAGCAAAACCCTCAATCGAAAAAACAATCAGGGAGGAATCAGAAATTCAGGTGGTTGCTATCGGTGCCTCAACTGGCGGGCCTCTTGTATTACAAAGAATCCTTTCCGGATTACCCAAAAATATTCCGGTTCCATTGTTAATTGTTCAACACATTTCACAAGGGTTCACAAAGGGTTTTGTTGAATGGTTAAAGAATACAACCAGTTTTCCATTGCATATTGCTTCTCCTGGAGAATACCCGTTACCGGGGCATGGTTATATAGCGCCGGATGATTTTCACATGGGTGTTGAAAAAGGTCCTAGAATTATACTTAGCAGGCATGAACTGGAAAACGGACTCCGGCCTTCGGTATCATATCTTTTTCGAACAGCTGCACAAAACTTCGGTTCCAGGGCAGTAGGTGTATTATTAACCGGAATGGGACGTGATGGCGCTGAAGAATTGAAACTAATGAAAGAAAAAGGGGCCGTTACTTTTGCCCAGGACAAAGAGAGTTCTGTTGTGTACGGTATGCCTGGTGAAGCAATAAAACTTAATGCAGCAAAACATATTCTTTCACCGGAAGATATTTCGGTTGCGCTTTCTGCTTTAATAAAAAAAATGAATAAGTAATATTATGAAAAACAAAAAGAATTCAGAAAATAAATTTGTTACAATCTTGGTAGTAGAAGATAGTCCTACTCAGTCTGAACAATTAAAGTACATTCTTGAGCAGCACAGTTATAAAGTGAAGGTGGCTAAAGATGGGAAAAAGGCGTTGATGCTTATTGCGGAAAACAAACCGTCATTAGTTATCAGCGACATTGTTATGCCGGAAATGAATGGTTACGAACTCTGTGAAGTAATAAAATCAGATGAAAGCACAACAAATATTCCGGTTATTTTGCTTACATCTCTTTCAAGCTCAGAAGATGTGCTTGAAGGTATTGCTTGTGGAGCGGATAATTTTCTTACAAAACCCTATGACGAAGATTATCTTCTGTCACATATAGAACAGATTCTTGCAAATACTAAAGTGTACAAAAGTGAAAAAGTAAGAGTTGGAGTGGAAATTCTGTTTGGAGGAAAGAAACGTTTTATTACGGCAAGCCAACAACAAATGCTTACATTACTTATTTCAACTTATGAAGCAGCTGTTAATAAAAACTCAGAATTGCTTCGGATTCAGAATGAATTAAAATCTTTGAACGAGCATCTTGAAGAATTGGTAACAGAGAGAACAACAGAGCTGTCAGAAGAAATTATTATCCGTAAACAGACAGAAGAACGGGTAATTAAGCTAAATCGTATATATGCTTTGCTAAGTAATATCAATCAAACTATTGTCAGAGTTCATGATACTAAGCAATTGCTAAACGATGCCTGCCAGATAGCTATAAAAGAGGGAAAGTTTCAGAGTGCATGGATTGGAATCATAAATAATGAAACAAAGAAAATCGAGACAACTGCTTCTGCCGGTTTAACAAATGATTTAGTAAAAGCCAGTCCAGATCAGAGCCCGATTTTAAATGTAATAAAAACAGGAAAATATTTTATTTCAAATAATATAAATACCGATAACAATATATTTGGAAATTGGAAACAGAATTCTTTGTCTTTGGGATTAAAATCATTTGCAATGCTTCCTCTTATAGTACTTGAAAAAGTAGTGGGTGGTTTTTGTATTTGTTCAAATGAAGTCAATTTTTTTGATAACCAGGAAATTAGTTTACTCGATGAAATGGCAACCGATATTTCTTTTGCTCTCGAATATATTCAGAAAGATGCAGAGCGCAAACAGGTAGAAAAACAACTCAAGCAAAAAACCGAAGAAATTGAAACCCAAAACGAGGAATACAAACAAATAAATGAAGAGTATAAACAAATTAACGAAGAACTTTATAAGTCGAAAATAAAAGCAGAAGAAAGTGATAAACTAAAATCGGCCTTTCTTGCAAATATGAGTCACGAAATCCGTACACCTATGAATGGTATTGTAGGTTTTGCCGACCTTTTAAATAACCCCAGCCTGAGTGATAAGAAAAAAAGAGAATTTACTGCAATTATAATTGAAAGGTCAAATCAGCTTCTGAACATTGTTAGTGATATTCTTGATATTTCCAAAATTGAAGCAGGTTTGGTTACTGTTAAAAATGAATGCGTTGCAATAAACAATTTAATAAATGAATTGTGGACATTTTATAGCAACCAGGCAAAACTGAAAAATATTCACTTTGATAAAAAGTTTGGACTGGATGGTTTGCAGAAATATATTTCTGCTGATAAAACAAAGATCACACAAATATTAAATAATCTACTTAATAATGCTTTAAAATTTACCTGTCATGGGCACATTGTTTTTGGTTATGAGCTTAAAGGAGAAATGCTTGAATTTTATATAGAGGATACTGGTATCGGAATTCCGGATGAATATAAAGAAAAAATATTTGAACGGTTCAGGCAGGTTGAGCATGAATTAACAAAGAATTATGGTGGAACCGGCTTAGGCCTTTCAATATCTAAGGAATTGATAGAAATGATGGGAGGGAAAATCTGGATAAAATCCGAGTTAGGAGTTGGCACTAAAGTTTTCTTTACCATTCCTTATGTTCCGTTAAATTCTGAAACTGAATTTATACATGAGTCAGCAAAGTCAATAACTGATAAAAATATTGAAGGTAAATCAATTCTTATAGTTGATGATGATGAAATAAATCTGCTTTATCTTAAAGAATTAATATCCGAATTTCGTTTGAAAATATTTGAGGCAACAAATGGTATAGAAGCAGTAGAAAAATTCAAAAATAACAGGGAAATATCGCTTGTCCTTATGGATTTGAAAATGCCGATTATGAATGGTATTGAAGCAACCAAACTTATCAAATCCATGAATAGCACCACAAAAATTGTTGCCCAGACAGCTTATGCCATGTATTCAGAAAAAGAAATGGCAATAAAGGAAGGTTGCGATGATTATATATCAAAACCTCTGAATAAACAAAAGCTAATTGATTTGGTAAAAAAGTATTTATAAAAAAACGCCCTGGATTAAACAGGGCGTTTTTTGAAATAACAACAAACGTATTACTTTATTCCAAATTCTTTTTTAAGAGGAGCAACAAAATCCAGTTTTTCCCATCCGAAGAATTCAACCTCCTTAACTGTTTTTTTACCGCTGTTACGATTTCCGTTACCGCCCTGGATAAATTCTACTTTTTTCTTGTAGTGATCGCGACCGAAATGGCCATAGGATGCGGTAGCTTCAAATATAGGATTCTTTAAACCAAATCTTTTTACAATAGCGTAGGGGCGCATATCATAAATTTTTGCTATACGCGAGGCAATTTCACCATCAGCCAGAACTTTTCCTTTTTTGTCTTTTACTTTTGCCGTACCGTAAGTGTTAACGTAAAATCCGACAGGTTGCGCAACACCGATGGCATATGCTACCTGTACAAGAATTTCGTCGGCGACACCGGCAGCAACCATGTTTTTTGCAATATGACGGGCAGCGTAAGCAGCAGAGCGATCCACCTTGGAAGAATCTTTTCCGGAGAATGCACCGCCACCATGAGCGCCACGCCCACCGTAGGTATCAACTATAATTTTTCGTCCGGTCAAACCGGTATCGCCATGAGGGCCGCCAATGATAAATTTACCGGTAGGATTAACAAATAACTTGTAGTTTTTGAAAAGTTTCTTTACTCTTTCCGGTAAATTTTTAATAGTACGGGGCAGAAGAATATTTTTAACATCATCGTGGATGGCTTTTTGCATTGCTTTTTCAGCATCTTTAACGGCTTTTTCTGAATTTCCTTTGGGAGCAATGAATTCGTCATGCTGTGTAGAAATAACAATAGTGTCAATTCTTAAGGGTTTGCCGTTATCATCATATTCTACGGTTACCTGCGATTTTGCATCGGGGCGGAGGTATTTCATTTTCTTACCTTCACGGCGGATCTCGGCTAAATCCTGTAGTAGCCTGTGAGCTAGTTCAATGGTCATGGGCATATAATTGTCCATTTCGCGACAGGCAAAACCAAACATCATTCCCTGGTCGCCGGCGCCCTGTTCTTCGGGTTTTTCGCGAACCACTCCCTGGCGGATATCGCCGGATTGTTCGTGAATACTGTTAATAACACCGCAGGAGTTTCCGTCAAACATATAATCAGCTTTAGTATATCCGATACGGTTAATTACTTTGCGGGCAACTTCCTGCACATCGATATAACCTTCAGTGCGTACTTCGCCGGCCAATACGGCAAGACCAGTTGTTACGAGAGTTTCACATGCAACTTTTGATTCAGGATCAGCTTTTAAAAATGCATCAAGCAAAGCGTCGGAAATCTGATCGGATACTTTATCGGGATGTCCTTCTGAAACGGATTCGGAAGTGAATAAATAACTCATGATATTGTGTTTATTTGTTTATAATTTTAAAATTAAGATTGCAAAGCTAATGATTGATTCATAGATTGCAAAAGGATTTAATTATAATTTAGATTTGTTTCGGAAGGATGCATTGATGATATCTTGTCAACCAGTTCGTTAAGTGCTTTTTCGATTTTTCCTTTTACCATAAATTGCATCATCTTCGGAACATCTGCCTTTAGGGTTAATTTTATACGCGAATCGCTGAACGCAACTTCTTTTAACTGAACCCAAAAGAAAAATTCCATAGGAATATTGCCACCTCCCGTATATTTTATAAGTGAAAAAGGTTCGCGGTTTACAATTTTAATTTCCATAGTTCCGGCCTTTTCAACTTCAAAGGTACAGGAATCTTCGGTGGCGTTGAATTCCTTTACATGCTCCTTTGGAACAAGAGGAGCAATTTTTCTAAAGTCACTTAAAACAGAATAAATTTCCGAAGCAGGACGTAAAATTTTTCCGATTTTGCTTTCAATAGTCATCATACCTTACTTTGTAAAAGTTCCAAATTCCAAAACCCAAATTCCAAAAAATTTAATCCTTGGAGCTTGGTTCTTGGTATTTGGAACTTGGGATTTATTTTGCGGTTTCCGTTTTCAGGTCGTTTCTCCAGTTTCCGGGATCGTTTCTCCAGCTTTTCAGGGTATCAACTTCTTCTGAAGTAACATAGCCATTGGCTACGGCAGATTCGATTAAAGCATGATAATTACTTAATGTTACAAGTTTGCATTCCGCTGCTTTAAAATTATTTTCAGCAGTAGGAAACTGGTACGAAAATATCGCAGCCATTCCTTTAATGATACATCCGTTTTCGCGTAATGCCTGAACCGCTTTAAGGCTGCTTCCCCCGGTTGAGATTAAATCTTCTATCACAACCACAGATTGTCCTTTCTCAACAACGCCTTCAACCAGGTTTTCCAGCCCGTGTTTTTTTGCTTCGGAACGAACGTATACAAACGGCTTGTTTAATTGTTGCGCAACCAGCGCTCCCTGGGCAATAGCTCCTGTGGCTACTCCTGCAATAACATCGCAATCGCCAAATTCTTTTTTTATTACTTCTGCAAAACTGTTACGGATATAATCACGAACCTCTGGATACGACAATGTTTTACGGTTATCGCAATAAATCGGCGACTTCCATCCCGAAGCCCATGTAAAGGGATTTGAAGGACTCAGTTTTATTGCTTTTATTTGCAGCAGGAATTCAGCAATTTTTTGTTCAATTGTTTTCATATGGCTCAAAATATTATATATTATTTAGATAGAAGTTTAATAATTACAGATGAATCCTTCTTTGAAAAAAACAAAGAAGGGCAAATCATGCAGCCCGAAGATATATCAAAATTTTTATTTGAGTTTGAATCTGACCATAAAAAAAAACTGGCTGTTTTTAAAACTCATCATTTTAAGGAATCATGGGAAGAAATATTAAAACAATACTCTGTTATTGAAGCTGCAGGCGGTATTGTAAAAAACCCAAACGGTGAATTGTTAGCCATCTTCCGGCTGGGTAAATGGGATCTGCCAAAAGGGAAAATGGAAAAAGGAGAGAGCCCTGAAGATACTGCCCTGCGCGAAATATCCGAAGAATGCGGTATATCGGGACATCAGATAATCGGTAAAATCTGTGATACCTACCATACATATAAAATCGGTAATAGGAAAATTCTGAAAAAAACCTATTGGTATGCCTTTACTATAAACGAAGTTTCAGAATTAATTCCCCAGACTATTGAAAACATAGAAGAAGCACAATGGTTTAAACCGTCTGAATTAATCAGAAAACTCGAAAACTCATACCCGTCTATTCGCCAGGTATTGAATGATGCAAGAGCGATTAAGGGGTTTCTTTAAATTTTGCCACAAAATAATTTCCGATTAAAGCCGGTGTTCCAACATTTATAATCCATAACAAGGATGAAGCAGAAATTATTTCTATATAGGACTGATTGAAAAATCCAAAAAATAAAACAGCTACTGAACCTCTTATTCCAATTTCAGAAAGCGAAAAGGTAGGAATTACAGTTGTAATATAAAATGTAATAACAATGGAAAGAATGCTTTTGGAAATGGAAATATCCAAACCGAAAAACATTACCAGTAAATGAAACTGGAATAAAAATACCAGGTACCGGATCAGGCTGATAAATAAAAATAAAAGAAGCGAAGAGGAACTATAGGCCGAAAGAACTTTAGCTTTACCGGAATATTTTTTAAGAAAGTTTATGGAGTAAAATAATTTTTCAAACCATTGAATCTTAATATATAGAAGAAAACTGAACAGGGTTAATAGTGCCAAAGGAAAAATTACCCAGAGTGAAATGTTTTTTTGAGTTAAAACATTTTCAGGATAATAATAAAAATAAAAACAAATGGCAATAAATCCGGTAATAAGCGTAATGTTAAGCTGGGCAAAACTTGTAACAACGGATGCGAAAATTCCTTCGGCTCTTTTTTCTTTGGGAAGGGCAAAAATTCTGCCTGCAAATTCTCCTGTTCGGTTAGGCATAAAGAGTGAAACAGAGGTGCCGGCAAAGACTGCTGCCAAGGCTCTTTTAAATGAAACAGGATGAATTCTTTTTACTGAAAATTTCCATTTAAGAGCTTCTAATCCCCAATTGGCAAACATTAATATAACTACAGAAAAAAGTAGTGCAAAAGTGTATATTGAAAATGTGATTGTTTTAAAAGCCGAACTTAAATCCTGATGGAAAGCAATCCGTTGTACTAAATATAAAATAGAAGCTGTAAAAATGAGCCATTTAAGAATCTTAAAACCATATTTTTTAATAAATACCATCAGGCAAAGCTATTGATTTAAAATAAAAGGGGCTGCTTCAAAACCCAAAGCTGTCATTTTAAGTTACCTGCCCTGAGTCATAGTAAGCAGAGCCGAACTATGATTCAGGGCAACAGGCCGCTCAATGTGACTAAAAATTATTATTTTATTTTTTTTGAAACAGCCTCTTCAGCTATCTTAATTTGACTTAGTCAATTTTATTAAAACCGGTATAAGGAATCAGTACTTCAGGAATATTTATTCCGTCGGCAGTCTGGTTGTTTTCGAGAAGGGCAGCAACAATACGCGGAAGTGCAAGGGCGCTGCCATTGAGTGTGTGAGCCAGCTGGTTCTTTTTTGTTGCTTCACTTTTGTAACGCAGCTTTAACCTGTTGGCCTGGAACGATTCAAAATTAGAGACTGAACTTACTTCGAGCCAGCGGTTCTGGGCAGCGCTGAAAACTTCAAAATCATAGGTGAGGGCAGAGGTGAAACCCATATCGCCACCGCATAATTTTACAATTCTGTAAGGAAGATTTAATTTCTGAACCAGCGATTCCACATGGTTCACCATGTTTTCCAGCTGTTCGTATGATTTTTCGGGATTTTCTATAACTACAATCTCAACCTTGTCGAACTGGTGAAGACGGTTTAATCCGCGAACATCTTTACCATAAGAACCTGCCTCGCGACGGAAACAGGGAGAATAGGCGGTGTATTTAACAGGAAATTCGGATTCATTTAACAATACATCCCGGAAAATATTTGTTACCGGAACCTCTGCTGTTGGAATCAGGTAAAAATTATCAAGGGTGGCATGATACATTTGTCCTTCTTTATCGGGAAGCTGACCGGTACCGAAACCAGAATCTTCGTTTACCATAAAAGGCGGGATTACTTCGCGGAAACCTGCTTTACCGGCTTCGTCCAAAAAGAAACTAATAAGCGATCGCTGAAGCTTTGCCCCTTTTCCTTTATATACAGGAAAACCTGCCCCGGTAATTTTATTTCCCAGGTCGAAATCGATGATGTCGTATTTTTTTGCCAGATCCCAGTGAGGAACCATGCTTTCATTAGGTACAATAGTAGGGCCTCCGGAACGGACAATTACGTTTTCCTCAGCTGATTTTCCTTTTGGAACAGATTCGTGTGGAAGGTTTGGCAGAGTAACCAGGACATCATAAAGTTGTTTTTCGTTCTCTGCCTGCTGAACCGTGAGTTTTTGAATGTCTTCTTTAAAAGTGGCGGTCTGAACTTTTGCTTTTTCAGCTTCTGCAGTTTGTCCCGATTTCATCAGCATTCCGATTTCTTTCGAAACTTTGTTAAGATCGGCTGAAGTACTATCCAGTTTTGTCTGTATGGCTCTGCGCTGGTTGTCCAGTTCTACAATTTTTTCGATGGCTGCTTCGGCTTTATAATTTTTAACAGCAAGGCGTTCAATTACAAAGTCTTTGTTTTCCTGTATAAGTTTAAGTGTTAACATAAATTCTGTTTTATAAAAAAACTCCCGGTTTCTGACATGCAAAAACCAGGAGAAAATAATACGTTTAAAGATTTATTATTCAGCTGCTACTGGTTCAACTGAAACATATGAACGATCATCTCTTTTTCTTTTGAATATTACTCTGCCTTCGGTTAATGCAAATAATGTATGATCAACACCCATACCTACATTTTGTCCGGCAAAATGAACCGTACCTCTCTGACGAACGATAATGTTACCTGCTTTACAGATTTGTCCGCCATAAATTTTAACACCTAAGCGTTTGCTGTGTGATTCACGTCCGTTGTGCGAACTTCCTGCACCTTTTTTATGTGCCATAACTGGAAATTTTTATTAGTTAAATTTTAATATCTTCGATTTCGATTTGCGAAAGACACTGACGGTGTCCGTTCATTTTTTGGTATCCTTTGCGTCTTTTCTTCTTAAATACCAATACTTTATCGTCTTTCAGATGACTTAATACTTTGGCAGATACCTTAGCGCCTTTTACTACCGGAGAACCAACTTTCACTTTGCCTTTATCTTCAAAAAGAAGAACTTTTTCAAACTCAAGAGAAGACCCTTCTTCAGCTTCGAGGCGGTGGACATACAATTTCTTGCCTTTTTCAACTTTAAATTGTTGTCCTGCAATGTCAACAATAGCGTACATCTTAATAAATTATTATTTTAATAGGAGTGCAAAGGTAGAAAATTATTTTTATAAATTAAATAAGAGACGATTTATTTTTGAAGAAAATAGAGTTGTTTATCTGAATTATATTGTGAATAAGGTATTATACATCGTTTTTATATAAAGATATAAGGTGTTTTATATGTTTATCATTAACATGAATATAAGTGTGTTGAGTGTTTCAATTATAAACGGCACCGGAATAATGAAAGGTTAATACAAAACTTAATAAGTTGTTTTGAGATTTCACAACTTATTAATTCCAGGATGTTAATCCCCTGACGGGGAATACCCGATGTTTTTTAATTTTTTATTGATATTTATCTCCTGACGGAGAAAATAAATATGCCGCAGGTATTGAATATCCATAAAAACAAAACTAATAATAGTTCGTCCGTAGGACATTAACCAAGTAATCAAAACAGTTTCTGAAAAAATCTCTTTAGTGTCTGGCTATTCGACTTTTGATTACTGGTTTGTTCAACTAATTATTGATATTTCAAAACAAATTTATTCATCGTTAAAAACTCGGTTAATAATCCTTTAAAAACGTAACAAGAAAAAGATTTCAAATTTTTATATTTGTTCAATTATATTGAATTCATGGAAATGTAAGGAATCGCAGATGGAGAAAGTAAAGCTATCAGTTTTAGGTTTATCGTACAGTGAAACACAGTCTGGTGCTTATGCGCTGGTTCTTGCAGAGGAAGATGGTGACCGCAGAATACCTATCATTATTGGCGCTTTTGAAGCACAGGCAATTGCAATTGAACTGGAAGGATTAAAACCACCCCGTCCTCTCACACACGATTTGTTTATTCAGTTTGCCAGCGCTTTTAAAATAGAAGTTCTGGAAGTAAATATTTTTAAACTTGAAGAAGGTGTGTTTTTTTCAAACCTGGTATTGAAACGCGAGAAAACAAATGTAATTATCGACTCCCGGACATCTGATGCCGTAGCCCTGGCTCTTCGCTTTAAATGTCCGATATATACAACCAAAGAAGTGATAGAAAAAGCCGGGATCATTATTGAATTCGGAAAAGAACCTGAAACTGAATCGAAAACCAGGAAACCTGAAAAAGCTCCGGACAGTCCATCGGTTCATAAAACATCAAAACCCGGCGCATATTCCAAATATGAATTAAAAGACCTCGAGGAGATGCTAAAGAAGGCTGTACAGGATGAGGATTACGAAAAGGCTTCCCGTATCCGTGATGAAATAAATAACCGGAATAAAGATTAATAATTAAAAAATCTTTATTTTCTGCAATCTGAGAATTCCTTTTAACAAGATGATTCTAATAATGATAAATAGAGTAATATGGGCATAAAGAATCGATTGGTGCTAATGAATTTTTTGCAGTTTTTTGTCTGGGGATCATGGTTACTTACCATTGGCGCTTATTGGTTTCAGACAAAGCAATGGTCAGGTGCCGAGTTCGGAGCTATTTTTTCGACTATGGGAATTTCTTCCCTTTTTATGCCCATGCTCGCCGGAATTATTGCAGACCGTTGGGTTAATGCCGAGAAACTATATGGTATGTTTCATATTATTTGTGCTGTTATACTTTTTTATATCCCCCGTATTAACGACCCGTCAACCATGTTCTGGGTAATGCTTGTGAATATGATTTTTTATATGCCAACCATTTCCTTGTCAATAACTGTTGCGTACTCAGCGTTGAAAGGTAAAAATCTGGACATTGTTAAAAATTATCCCCCGGTCAGGGTATGGGGAACGGTTGGTTTTATTGTTGCCCTGTGGGTTGTTAGTATTTCGCATAACGAAACATCGCCCAACCAGTTTTATTTGGCTTCCATCTCATCTTTATTGTTAGGATTGTATTCTTTTACACTTCCCAAATGCGAATCGTTGGGAAAGGGTTCAAAAAAATCATTTGTCAGCGCACTTGGGTTGAATGCGTTTTCATTGTTTAAAAGCTCCAAAATGGCCTTGTTTTTCGTGTTTGCAATGCTTTTGGGAGCTTCTTTGCAATTGACGAATGCATACGGAGATACCTTTCTTCACGATTTTGGAAAAATACCCGAATTCAAGGATTTGTTAGCAGTAAAGTATCCGGCCATCATAATGTCTATTTCACAGATATCGGAAACACTTTTTATACTGACAATTCCGTTTTTTCTAAGGAAATTCGGGATTAAAAAAGTAATGCTGTTTAGTATGATTGCCTGGGTTTTACGATTTGGTTTATTTGGATTTGGCGATCCGGCAAATGGTTTATGGATGATTATTCTATCCTGTATAATTTATGGAATGGCTTTCGATTTCTTTAACATTTCCGGCTCACTATATGTTGAATCGCAAAGCGATTCAAGTATCAGGGCCAGCGCCCAGGGTGTATTTATGATGATGACAAACGGATTTGGTTCTTTCCTGGGCAGTGTGTTAAGTGGAATTATTATTGACAGGTATTTTACAATGGCAGGTGGAATGTACAACTGGAAAGGAATCTGGCTTGCATTTGCTGCTTATGCGTTAATTGTAGCCATTTTATTTGCTTTTATTTTTAAGCATAAACACGATCCGGATGCAATGAATACACAGTCAATTTCTCATTAAGAAAAAACAATGAAGCAATATCTGGATTTATTAGATCATGTACTTACTACAGGAAGTGTAAAAACCGACAGAACCGGAACCGGAACAATCAGTGTGTTCGGCTACCAGATGAGGTTCGATCTGGATAAAGGATTTCCGTTGGTAACAACTAAAAAAGTTCATCTTAAATCCATAATTTATGAACTATTATGGTTTCTTAAGGGTGATACAAACATAAAGTACTTAAATGATAACGGGGTAAATATATGGAATGAGTGGGCCGACATGAATGGTAATCTGGGTCCTGTTTACGGGCATCAATGGCGCTCGTGGACAAATCACGATGGAAATGTTATAGATCAGGTTTCACGGGTAGTAGAATCGTTAAAGAATAGTCCCGATTCACGCCGCCACCTGGTAAGCGCATGGAATGTAGGGGAAATTGATAAAATGGCACTGCCCCCTTGCCATATCATATTCCAGTTCTATGTTGCTGATGGAAAATTATCGTGCCAGTTATATCAGCGAAGTGCCGATTTATTTCTGGGTGTGCCTTTTAATATTGCCTCTTATGCTCTTTTAACAATGATGATGGCACAGGTATGTGATTTAAAGCCCGGTGATTTTGTACATACTCTTGGCGACGCGCACATTTACCGGAATCATATGGAACAGGTAAAACTTCAGCTTTCCCGTGAACCGCGGAGTTTGCCCGTGATGAAAATAAACCCTCATGTAAAAAATATTTTTAGCTTTAAGTATTCCGACTTTTCATTGGAAGGTTACAATCCTCACCCTGCAATTAAAGGAGAGGTAGCGGTATAAATAATAAAGTAAAAGTTAAGAGGAATTTGTCAATAGTTAAACAGTGGTCAGACAATAGTAAGACAATAGTCAGACAGTGGTAAAGTGGTGGTTAAGCAGTCGAAAGAAGTAATATACAAATGTGAAATTAGTTTTTATTGGGCTTGTAACCTGAAATTTTAAAATCCGGAAATACTTTCATGAAAACCTTACCTGAGCGGGAGGTGAAGTAGTTATTTACAATAACATAGTAAACGCTGTGTTCTTTTTTTTCGTCGCAATTGTGCAATGAGATGCTGATGTTTTTTTCGGGCTGTTCCATGTTTTTTTATTTTTTGTACAAAGGTAAGCCACTAAAATGATTTAGTAAAAATTGTTTGATAATCGCATAAAAGAAAGTAATGAATGAAATATAACATTATACAGAGATGTTATATGACAAAAATACAAATATATACATATGTGTCAATGATACATGCAGTCATCAATAACGTGTGATAAAAGTTCTGTCATTGTAATTCCATAAACCCTGCCCTGCTGAGGTATTATACTTGCTTCGCTCATGCCCGGAATAGTATTAATTTCCAGGAAGTAAAGTTTTTCGTCGCGGATAATATAATCAACACGAACTATTCCTTTGCACCCAAAAAACTCATAAATAGCTAACGATAAACGGTGGCATTCTTTAGCAACATGGTCGGGAATGCGTGCAGGAGTGATTTCTTCGCTCATGCCGGGAGTATACTTAGCTTCATAATCGAAAAACTCGTTTTTTGAAATAATTTCGGTTGCCGGAAAGAGAAAAGTTTTATCCCTGGTTTTAATAATTCCGCAGGAAATCTCAGTTCCTTTAATAAATTCCTCAATAATTACTTCATGGTCTTCTTTAAAAGCAAGGTCAAGAGCGGCTGGTATATCTTCTATTGTTTTTGCTTTTGATGTACCGCAACTCGAACCTCCGGCATTGGGTTTTATAAAACAGGGTAAGCCAACAGCCTTAACAATTTCTTCGGGAGTAATTTTTTGGTTTTTTCTGACAAGGATGGCTTTGGCCATTAAAATATTTATATCACGCAGAGCAAGCTTGCAGAAATATTTATCAAATGTTAGCGAAGAAATTAATGTATTACATGTTGAATGAGGGATTCCCAATAAGTCGAAATAACCCGACATTAATCCGTTTTCGCCGGGAGTTCCATGAACTATAATATATGCAAAATCGAATTTGATTTTTTCTCCGTTTTGAATTACACTGAAATCGGTTTTATTAATTACCGGGCCGCCTTCATCGCCGAGTGTCCACCGGGTTCCCATAATAATAACAGGATAAACATCATATTTGTCCTTGTCAATCCAATTTACAACCTGTCTTCCGCTTTTAATGGAAACCTCTGCTTCTGAGGAATTACCGCCCGATAATACTGCAATTTTTAATTTCATAAATGGTGATTAATTTCAGCGCAAAAAATAAAGCAAATCATCAAACAGACTGTTTAAAAAATAAAAAAGATATGAACTGACATTTGCTCATTTCTTTGATGAAAAACCAGTAAAAAATAAATTTAACAGGAAGTAGTTTATGTTCACTGTTTATTGTTCGTAGTTCATTGTTCTCTGTCGCAGAATTTGTAGTTTGGGACTTGGAATTTGAGATTTTGAATTGTATGATTTTAAATCATTATTCTCCTTCAAACTCCACCATCGAAAAAATCTTATATCCTTTTATTTTTTCCCTTCCTTTAAGTTCCGGAAGTTCAACAACAAAAGCGCATTCGACAACTTCACCACCCAGTTTTTCAACCAGTTTTATAGCTGCTGCAACAGTTCCGCCGGTAGCAATCAGATCGTCAATTATAACTACCCGCTCGCCTTTGTTAATGGCATCTGTATGTAGTTCGACTTCTGCCGTACCATATTCAAGATTGTATTTTTCGCTGACGGTTTTAAAAGGTAATTTTCCTTTTTTTCTGACCGGAATAAAGCCTACTCCCAGTTGAACTGCCAGAACTGAACCAAATACAAAGCCACGGGCATCAATACCGGCTACTTTATCAATTTTCTGATCTTTGTAACGTTCATACAAACGTCTGCAGGCTTCATGAAGGCCTTCTGGGTCCTGCATGAGGGTTGTAATATCTCTGAATGTTACTGTTTCGATTGGCCAGTGAGGGATGGAACGGATTTTATCTTTCAGGTTTATCATGGTAATATTTTAATTAAAAAGACGATAAATGTAACATTTTATACTAAATAATCTAATGAAATTCAAAAATAATATATCTGGTTCTACCAGATTAACCTTTTTCCACAAAATACATTTTTATTTTTCCCTTGTTTTTTGCTTCAATTTCGCCCCTGTATTCTGTAACGAATTCGGGAAAGTCTTTAATAAATTCATAAGTCGACCCGGAAATATTTACTTTTCCCGGTTCACCGCTCGATTCCATACGCGATGCTGTGTTTACGGTATCACCCCAGATGTCATATGCGAATTTTTTAATTCCAACAACACCGGCAACAACAGTTCCCGTATGAACACCTATTCTGATTTGCCAGGGTTGAGCCTCTGGGCTTTTAAGATTTCTGTTATTAATATATTTCTGAATTTCAAGAGCTGCGGATACCATATCCCTGGGATTTGTTTTATTAGGTGTTGGCAGTCCGCCTACGCACATGTAGGAATCGCCAATGGTTTTTATTTTTTCAATGGGATATTTTGAAATGATCAGGTCGAATACTCCGAAAATAAGGTTTAGTTCATTTACCAGTTCTTCGGCAGTCATTTTTTCGGCAATTTTTGTAAATCCTTTAAAATCGGTAAATAAAACGGTTACCTGGTCGAATTGTTTTGGTTTTGTAAAACCATATTGTTTTAATTCTTCAGCAGTCTCGGAAGGTAATATGCTATGGAGAAGTTCATCCGAACGCTTTTTTTCTTTACTAATAACATTTTTCTGACGGGTTGAAATGACTGCAAAAACGCTTACCAGTATCAATACAAGGAGAACAAACAAAAGAATAATAAATTGTTTGTGTTTTTTTGCTGTTGCTATGGCATCCTTCTTTTCCTGTTCTGCCTTTTCGGTTGCCTGTTCTTTTTCAAATTTATAATTCATTTCGAGCCGGGTGGACTTTTGAGATGATTCGATATTAAAAATACTATCTCTGGCATGGATGTATTCTTTGTAATGTTCCAATGCTTTACCGGGTTGATGGGTCTGCTCATACAACTGGCTCAGGCTCTGGTGCCAGTCATCGAGCAAATCAACAGCGCCAATACTGTCCGATAGGACCAATGCCTGTTGCAGATATTCCTCTGCTTCTTTATATTTTTTAATTTTTGTATAAACGTTACCAATATTACCGAGTTTAATTGCTATTCCGGTTTTTCTGCCCAGTTCTTCGTCAATTTTTATTGCTTTGGAATAATACCCAAGCGCTATGTTATATAAACTGTCGCCTCGTTTTTGATTTTCTTTCATGTTTTCACCCAGCCGGACATATACATTTCCAATGTTACCAAGTTTTATAGCGATTTCCCTTTTATTTCCTGTTTCCTCATTTATCTTTAACGCTTTAAAATAATATTCCAGAGCTTTTGAATAATTTCCTTCTTCCATATAAATAATTCCTATATTACTTATATCAGAAGCAATCCAGTCATTATTACCCGATTTTTCGTCGATTTTTAATGCTTTAAAGTAATAGTCTTTTGCTTTTACATAATCCTTCATTTCTTTATAAACAGCACCAATGTTTCCATAGGAAGAAGAAATATATTTCCGGTCATTATTATTTTCACTTATTTTCAGTGCCTCAAAATAATTATCGAGAGCAGCAGAATAATTTCCCGAAACAAAGTAACTCCAGCCCAGTTCGCGAAAAGCGCCAGCCAGAAATTTCTGACTTTTTATTCTTTTTGCCAGAATTTTTGCGCGTTTTGCAAAAAGTAACGCCGAGTCGGGGTTTTGAAAAGAATAGTAGTCGGAAAGTGAAAGGAGAGTTCTTAAACGTACAGTGTCGGTTTTTGTATTTTCATTTAATTTTAATAAAGAATCAATTTTAGATTGCTGGCAATAGGTTTGTGTAAACGAAAAAGAAAATAATGATAACAGAATTGTTACAAAAAGATACCTCATTAATAATAGATTGTTAAAATATTCTTTCAAAAGTATAAAAAACATTCAGATTTCAAAAAATCGTGATAAACTATAAATTAAAGAGGTATTTTTATCTTTGAAAATAAAATACACAGATTTTTGAAAAAACTGCTGATAGTATTAAACCCCGTTGCCGGCGCCAGAAGAAGAATAAATCTTGAAGAGAAAGCCAAAGAATGGCTTGGATCTTCTTTTGATGTGTATTTTCAAAACTGGGAAAGGGCAGATTTTGACATTACCCAGGTTGTCAGAAAAAGAGTTGTTGAAGAAAATTTTGATATTGTTGTAGCGGCCGGGGGCGATGGAACAGTAAACCGGACAGCCAAAGCATTGGTAAATACCGAGACCGTTTTTGCCATTTTACCTCTTGGATCGGGAAATGGTTTGGCAAGGCACTTTAAGATTCCTATGAGCTTGGAAAAAGCGGCTAATGTTATTATTAATGGCAAAACAATTAAGATGGATACCTGCCTGATTAATAATGAAAATTTCTTTTGCACAGCCGGAACCGGTTTTGATGCACACATCGGGCATTTGTTTGCTACAGCCGGAAAGCGTGGTTTTAAAACGTATACAAAAATTGTAATAAGAGAGTTTAAAAGCTATAAATCAAGTGTATATAAGATAATTATTGATGGAAGAGAAATGGAAAGGAAAGCTTTTCTGATTACTGTTGCCAATGCCAATCAGTATGGAAACAATGTATTTATAGCGCCGGAAGCAAACATCTCGGATGGATTAATGAACCTGGTAATTCTTAAACCTTTTACATTATTTCATGCACCCGCTTTGGCCGGTCGGTTATTTCTGAAGAACTTCCATAAAGCGGCAAAAACCGAAAATTACAAAGCGAAAGAAATTGTTATTTACCGCAAAAACAACGGACCTGTTCATTTCGACGGAGAACCCGCCTTATTTGAAGAAGAATTGCATTTTAAAATTCTTCAGGCTTCTTTAAATATAAGAATACCAAAATAAAAAAAGGTCAACACATGTCAACCTTTTTTTGATCTCAATAAAATAAAGAAATTCCTTATTTTACTTCTTCAGCTGGTTTTGTTGTATCAGCAGCAGCAGCTTCAGCAGCAGCAATTGAATCAGCTTTTAACTGTTCAGCTTTCTGAATAGCAGCTAATGAGTCAGCAACACGGATTGAATCCTGTTTTGCTTTTTCAGCTAATTCAGCAGCGCTTGGTCCGCAAGCTACAAATGACATCATGCCAGCGATCATTAAAAGTCCAAAAAGTTTTTTCATAGGGGTTTAAGTTTATTTACGGTGCAAATTTATATGAATAGTTTTTTTATTATCAAGAAAAAGCAAAAAAAAATAATCAACTCATAATATGCATATAGTTAATTATTTAAACAGTATTCATGCCACTTATTAACCAAATTTTTTAAATCTTCGGGCAATTCAGACTCAAAAAAAAGCCATTTTTTTGTTGTTGGATGATAAAAACCTAACGATTTTGCATGTAACGCCTGACGAGGGCAGATTTCAAAGCAATTTTCGACAAACTGACGGTACTTTGGCATGGTATTTCCTTTAAGAATTTTATTGCCACCATACATAGAGTCGCTAAATAATGGATGTTTAATGTATTCAAAATGAGCTCGTATCTGGTGAGTTCTTCCGGTCTCGAGTTTGCATTCAACAAGGGAAGTGTATCGAAAATCTTCTAACACTTTATAATGCGTAACGGCATGTTTGCCTTGCTCACCTTCAGGGAAAATAGCCATTTTTTTTCTGTCGCGTGGCGAACGGCCTATATTTCCTGAAACAGTTCCGGTTTTTTCGTTAAAAACTCCCCATACTAATGCAACATAGGTTCGTTCTGTTGTTTTGTCGAAAAATTGTCGTGCCAGTTTAGAGTGTGCAATTTCGTTTTTTGCAATTACAAGTATTCCCGAAGTATCCTTGTCGATCCGGTGAACCAGGCCTGGCCTGAGATTTCCTTCGGTGAAATAGGGAAGGTTCTTAAAATGCCAGAGCAAACCGTTCACAAGTGTGCCGGTATAATTTCCCTTGGCAGGATGAACCACCATTCCGGCAGGCTTATTAATAATAATCAGTTCCTCGTCTTCATAAACAATATTAAGAGGAATGTTTTCGGGGAGCAGTTCGTTTTCGTTGGGAGGGAACGGAAGCACAACACTTATTACATCGAATGGTTTTACTTTATAGCTGGATTTTACGGCTTTATCATTCACCCTGATACAATTGGCTTCCGCTGCATTCTGAATTCGATTCCGGGAAATGTTGTCGAGTTTCATCCCGAGGAATTTATCAATCCTTAATAAGGTCTGACCTTTATCTACAACAACCTTAAAATGTTCAAAAAATTCTTTGGTGTCTTCAGTTAAATCAAGATCATCATCGGTGGTTTCCATCCGATTATCTGTTTATGACAATTTTACGGGTAAAATTATCTGTGCCATCGGTTCCTTGTATAAAATAAAGGCCGGAAGGGAACTGGGAAATATCCATTGTTTTATTTCCCTTTTTGTTTTCAATGACACATGTTCCGGTTAGTGAATATAAACGGAAAGAAAAATTATCGGGGGCTTCAATATGTATAATATCTGAAGCCGGGTTAGGATAAATTTTTATTTCCATATCTTTCTTGTTCTCAGGAACTGAAACATATGGTTCGGCAGACATAACCGGGCGAATCATTAACGTACCCGAATAAGGCATACTTTGCCAATAGCCATAAATATTATAGAGGACTTTGCTGGAGGCATCGTAATTTCTATCAACGCCAATATTCAGCATATCCTCCGTTGTTTGAATCCATCCAATAAAAAAAGTATCTGATATATAAATCGCTGTATCTAAAGAGTAATAGTGAAATTGATTTAAAGTATTTGATGCCGTATCTGGTTTTACTGATTCACTTTTATATATTAAAGACGATGGTTTTCCGTTCGATGCATTCCATACCGCAAGATAGAAATATTGAATATTAGCGTTATTTAATGAACGATTAAAAAAGATATAAGCGCCTCTCAAGGTATCCGCTTTTAATGGATAGAACTTGCATGCCAGTTTCGCATTATAAGTATTGCCGCCTGCTAACCCTGCTCCAAATTCGGGAGTCCCGTCATCATAGGCATAATAATTTGAAAATCTCTGGTAAAATCTGATGGTATCATTCCAGTAATATGGCCTATTTGTTACTGAACTTCCGGATTTTTGTATTACCTGTACTTCGAAATGGGCTACATTATCTGCAGTGGATGGGAAATATTTGGATGTATCACCGTATTTATAATAATAATCGGAATGAGGAAGAAGATTTTCGTTACCCATAGGATGATTGAAAATAAGTGAATTCGTGGTCTTATTCGTGATATTGTAACTTCGTTGTACGTTCTTGATGGAATCGCTTAAATTTCTGTAAAAAAATCGTAACGTATCTATTTGAAAGCCAGGAGTGCTTTTGTAGTGATTCCAGGGAACAGCTGAATAATCTTTAAGGCAGGAATATAAATTATTAACAAATGTTACATCGTCAGGAACGGTATCCTGCATGCTTCGGTTTTTATTCAAACGGACATAATCAATATTCCAGATGTCAACATTGCCTATAAAACTTTGCTGATCAACTACATTTTCACCAATGCTGGCATAATTGTAAAAACGAAACTGAAAACCTCTGTATATGAATGATGTATCTCTAACAGGAATCATTACCTGGGTAAAAGGAACAAGTGCTGTACCTTTGTGTGACCAGGCGTGAACCCAGTTTCCGGAAGAATTTTTAAATTCGAGTACCAGGGAATCATTTGCTTCTGGTTCATTTAATGTTATACCTTGAGGCTGATAATAGAAACTTAAATAAAGTGAATCAGAGATATTATTTGTTAAATGAAGAATAATATCGATATGCTCGTACATCCCGGAAACTGAATTGTAAGTATATAGCGAGTCGGTAACTTCAGTAAAATGATAGAAAATACGCATACCGGCATAATATAAAGTAGAGTCAAAAAAACAGTTATAGATATCCGCATTGATTGAATAAACAAGAGAATCGGCTGGCCTGTATATGCCCGTTGCAGTCTCGAAATAAAATAAATGTGAAGTATATATTGAAATGGGATTGGTACCAGTATAATTTAAAATATCGATGGGTTTAGATGTAAGATAATCACTTATAAATCCCTGTGATGAAGCATTTGATTGAATTTTGCCTGTCGCATTTAAGGCGTCAAATGTAGCAACTCCAATGGATGGAGGATTGTTGCCAAAAGACTGGTTTATAAAAACGTCATTATCTATCCATAAGTCTGCATCGGGATAAACAAGATTTTTGGCAAAGTCATCAAAAAAGGGTAAGGATAAAGTGTCATTTGTGCGAACAGAGCGAAGATTCTCTGTATTGTTTTTTACATAATTTTCCAGTGTTGGATTATTTTCTAATGGAAGAATTACCATCTGGGCATTTGTTACTATAACAGAAACAAATATGATTAGCAATATTAAAAAATTTCTATAAATCATCGAGAGGAGGGTTTTCGTTTGAAGTTTCAGGAATCAGATCATTATCCAGGGTAAACCAGATATCAATATAGCTTCCAAGTTTAATTTCGCTGTTGCTTCCCGAACCCGGGAATTGTTTCCAAATTCGTGCTTTCAGAGTATCGCCGGAAGTAATAACAGTTTTATCATACATGGCAACACCTAAATTTAGTGACAGGGATGATAGTTTTTGCTCAGCTTCGCTATAGGTAAGGCCAATTACATTTGGCACAAAAGTTTTTTCGTTACTCTCTCCTTTGCCTACCACCAGGTCGATAGTAGAGCCTTTTATTACAGGTGTATTGGGAGCAATTGTTTTTCCTTTATATCTTTGTTGTAATACAGTAGTGGAAATATCGGGGACATAGGATAATTTCCCGATTTTCAACCCGAACAGTTCTGCATCAGCTGTGGCCTGTCTGACAGAAATCCCTGTAAGGTCCGGCATGAAAAGTTTTTCAGGCTCCATACCGTTAACAACAAGATAAATGGTTCTGCCCGATTTAACTTTACTATTAGATTCGGGAACCTGCGAAATAACGGTACCTTTTTCTTTATCCTGGAAATGAACAGAATCGGAAATTTCAACTTTAAAATCTTTGTTTTCTGCCATTCGTTGCGCCTGCTCAAAAGTCAAACCGCTAAAATCGGGAACCGAAATGGCTTCTCCGTGATGCGTATAAAGATTAATTGAGAAAAAACTGGTGAGTAAAACAACACATACTGTTAGTATTGCTAATCCGAGGTGGACGAAAAATGTACGACTTTTTATGAAAGTTATCAGGCTCATTTATGTGGCTTAAACGCAAACACAAAAATAAAATTATATTTCGGTTGTAGAAAACATAATTTTAAAAGGAGTTTTATGTTAATATTATTCCGAAAGAATTAAATTTGAGAAATATAAAAAACAACAAAGTATGAAAATCAAATTATCAGTAATTTTGGTTATAGCCTTAACAAATTTACAGGCGCAAAAAAACGATTATTTTTTTACTTATACTTCTTTCAATAAAAATTTTGCAAAAGTCGATTCTGTACTTTATGCAGATAAATTTGAAGTAACAAATGCCGAGTATCGTGAATTCATGGCCGACCTGCTGCGAAACGGGAAAACAGAAATATTTAAACAAGCTACCATAGATACTAGTGGATGGACAAGTAAACAGGCTTATAATCAGCCATATGTCGAATTATATTACAGGCATCCTGCCTATCAGAATTATCCGCTGGTGAATGTTTCGTATGAAGCAGCTAAGCTATACTGCAGTTGGTTAACAAGCGTATATAATTCAGATCCGAAACGCAAATTTAAAAAAGTAATTTTCAGGTTGCCAACAAAGAGCGAATGGGAAAAAGCGGCCCATGGTGGATTAGAATACCATATTTATCCGTGGGAAGGTCCATTTTTAAAAAACAAAGATTGCTGGTACATGTGTAATTTTAATAATATTGGCGAAGAGGAAATAACTTTTGATACTATTATAAAGAAATATGTAGTTTCAGAAACAAATAATTTTGGAATTGCAGGTTATTTAAATGACAATTCAGATATTACTAATCCAGTAAATTCTTATTATCCAAATGGTTTTGGAATTTACAATATGGCAGGTAATGTTAGCGAAATGATTGAAGAAAAAGAAATTGCAAAAGGCGGAAGCTGGATAAGCCCGGGTTACGATGTCAGGATAGCATCTGGAGAAACCTATTCCGGGTCTTCTAATCATATTGGTTTCAGGGTTTTTATGGAAGTGCTGGAATAATAATCTCTATTTAATATTATAGTTTATCGGGAGTTAATAAAAACTCACCGGAAAATTTCATATTCTTTTTTTTAAACGGTAGATTTGTTGAAAATATGTAAATATGATGGAGAAACTTATGGAAGGCCAGGAAGCGCCTGATTTTACCGGTACCGACCAGTATGGAAAAACGGTTTCTCTTTCCGATTTTAAAGGGAAAAAAGTAGTACTTTATTTTTATCCGAAAGATAATACGCCCGGATGTACTGTAGAAGCATGTAATCTTCGTGATCATAACAGGATGTTTCAAAAATCCGGTTACCAGGTTATTGGTGTTAGCGCTGACAGTGTTGCTTCGCATGATAAATTTGCCAGGAGATTTGGTTTGCCTTTTCCTTTAATTGCTGATACAGAAAAAATAATATGCAACTTATATGGTGTTTGGGGCGAAAAAAAATTTTTAGGCAAAACTTTCGATGGAATAAAAAGAACTACTTTTGTTATTAACGAAAATAAAATAATTGAAAAAATTATTACAAAAGTAAATACCAATGCTCATGCATCTCAAATTCTTGATGAGAAAATAATTAAATCATAAATATACTATGGAAAACAAAAAAGACAATCAATCGGCTGTACTTAAAGAAAAAATGAAAGCTCTTCAGTCAACCCTCGATAAACTCGAAAAAGATTACGGAAAAGGAACCATCATGAAAATGGGCGACCAGCAGGTGGCCGATGTGGCAACTATTCCATCCGGCTCTATCGCACTCGATATTGCTTTAGGGATTGGTGGTTATCCCCGTGGCAGGGTTATTGAAATTTACGGACCGGAATCATCAGGTAAAACAACTCTCGCTATTCATGCCATTGCCGAGGCTCAGAAAGCCGGTGGTATTGCTGCATATATCGATGCGGAACATGCATTTGATCGTACGTATGCCGAAAAACTGGGAGTGGATATTGAAAACCTTTATATTTCGCAACCCGATAATGGCGAGCAGGCACTTGAAATTACCGATAATTTAATCCGTTCAGGAGCTATCGATATTATTGTTATAGATTCTGTTGCCGCCCTTACTCCCAAAGCTGAGATCGAAGGCGAAATGGGCGATTCCAAAATGGGTTTACAGGCCCGTTTGATGTCGCAGGCATTAAGAAAACTTACAGGAAACATCAGCAGGACAAATACCTGTTGCGTGTTTATTAATCAATTGCGTGATAAAATCGGCGTAATGTTTGGAAACCCTGAAACAACAACCGGGGGTAACGCATTAAAATTCTATTCATCGGTACGCCTGGACATCCGTAAAATGACCCAGATTAAAGAAGGAGAAGAAGCTACCGGTAACAGGGTAAAAGTGAAAGTTGTTAAGAACAAAATGGCTCCGCCTTTTAAAAAAGCTGAATTTGATATAGTGTTTGGAGAAGGTATTTCACGTGTTGGAGAAATAATTGATCTGAGCGTAGATAATAACATTATAAAGAAAAGCGGTTCATGGTTCTCCTATGGAGATACAAAATTAGGGCAGGGAAGGGATGCTGTAAAACAATTACTTAACGATAATATTGAACTTACCGAAGAATTAACAGGTAAAATAAAAGAAAAATTTATAGTACAAGAGAAAAAATGAATACCTGTATCAGCTTTATTTCCGGGATAATTATCTTATTCATAATTGTCGGTTGTAACTCAGAAAATAACAATTCCGAAAAGGTTTTAAATAAGTCATTTGATTCATTGTCCGTTTCTGAAATTTCAATGGCCATCAGAAAGGACCCGAAAAATGCAGCCCTTTTTATGAAAAGAGCCGAATTGTATGCAACTTTGAATAAATCCGACAGCGCTATCAATGATGCTTTAATTGCAACCCGGCTGGATTCTTTAAATAAACAATATTTTATCAGCCTCAGTGAAATGTACCTGGTTTCGGGACATTCGGAGGAATCGAAAAATATCCTGGAAAAATGCGACAGGATCAATCCGGATAATGCCGATGTGTTAGTTAAAATTGCAACCCTTTATTTTTATGTGAAAGATTATAAGAAAGCCACAGAATATCTTGATAAAACTGCCGGAATTGATCCCCGCAATGCCCAGATGTTTTTTATCAGGGGAATGATTCATAAAGAAAAGAATGAAACTAATTCAGCTATTGTTAATTTTCAGAAAGCTACCGAATCCGATCCCGGTTATTATGATGCCTATATGATGTTGGGAATGCTTTATGCCGGACAAGATGATACTTTGGCGGTACAATATTATAAAACAGCATCCGGTTTAAAACCCAAAGAGATACAGCCACATTATAACCTGGGTATGTTTTTTCAGAAATACGAATACCTTGATCCGGCTCTTGACGAATACCGGTTTATCCTGCGTAATATCGATAAATCGTATCCCTACGCTTATTTTAACCAGGGGTATATTTATATGATTTATAAAAAGGAATATGAAAAAGGGATTTCGTATTTTGATTCTGCTATAGCGGCCAAACCCGATTATGTAGAAGCCGTTTATAATAAAGGATTTTGTTACGAAAAACTTAAACAGTTCGATAAAGCAAGAGAATTTTATAACCGGGCAAAAGATATGGTAACAAATTACCAGCTGGCTATAGATGGATTAAACAGATTGGATAAGAAAAAATAAAAAATATGAAAAAGTCAATAGTTGTTTTCATTATCATTGCAGTTTTTTTTGCAGGGCTTTTTGCCGGGAGGCATTGTTTGAAAAGTAACAAAGAGTGCAGTAAAGAAACGAAAAATCCGCAGGTGTCAGGTTTGGTATTTGATTCTCTGGCAAACCAACCTGTTGCAGAAACAAAGGTAACGCCTGAGCTTTTATGGAAATTTGGCAGGGTAGGTGAGCTGAAATTATCTCCCGATGGCAAAATGGTTGTTTATTCTGTAACACGTTATTCGGTTTCAGCCAATCACGGGTATACCGATTTGTTTGTTGTACCTGTTGCCGGGGGCGAAGTAAAACATGTAACAACGTTTGAAGGTTCCGAGTCAAATCCCCGCTGGCGTCCCGATGGTAAAAAAATCGGGTTTATTGCCGATGAAGGCGGTACGGCACAAATCTGGGAAATGAACCCTGACGGAACCGGACAAGTTAAGATTTCCGATATCCCTGATGGAATCAACAGCTTTGAGTATTCTCCCGACGGAACCAAAGTACTTTATTGTAAAGACGTAAAAGTCAGGAAAACGCCCCAGGATATTCATCCCGATCTTCCGAAATCAGACGTGGTAATGGCAACCGAACTGATGTACCGTCACTGGAACCATTGGGAAGATGCCAGCGTGAGTCATGTTTTTTACAGTGATATTAAGGACGGTAAAATTACTGCCGGTACAGATATTATGGATGGCGAACCATACGATTCACCGCTATCGCCCTATTTTGAAAGCGAAGAAATAAGCTGGAGCCCCGATGGAAAAAGTATTGCCTACACATGTAAAAAAATGACCCCGAATGAATATTCCATCAGCACTAACAGTGATATTTATTTGTACAATCTTGAGTCAGGAAAGACCGAAAACCTTACCGAAGGTATGCCCGGTTATGATAAATATCCCTGTTTTTCGCCCGATGGGAAATATATGGTATGGCAGAGTATGGCTACACCGGGATATGAATCGGATAAACAAAGAATGTATTTACTGAATCTTGCAACAAAGGAAAAGAAAGACCTGAGTGCAAATTTTGATCAGAATGCATCCGGTTTTCAGTGGAGTGCCGACAGTAAAAAGATTTATTTTATAAGCGGAATCAGGGCTTCCGAGCAGATTTATTCATTAGATGCAGAATCCCAGATTACTGCACAGCTTAAAGACGGGAAGCAGGACTATAGCTCATCTGTTCTATTTGTTAAACAGATAACAAATGGAAAACACGATTATACTGCTATTGGGTTAGCCGGAGAAGTAATGATAGGAGCAAAGATGTCAATGTCAATGGCTGCCGAGATTTTTAAAGTAAATCTGAACGATGGAAAAGAAACCCAGTTAACATTTACCAATAAAAATATTTACGATAAAGTAAAAATGGGAGAGTCGAAAGAACGCTGGATTACAACAACCGACAATAAAAAGATGCTTGTCTGGTTTATTTATCCTCCCGATTTTGATTCCACAAAAAAATACCCTGCACTGCTATATTGCCAGGGAGGGCCGCAAAGTACCGTAAGTCAGTTTTTCAGTTATCGCTGGAACTTCCAGATTATGGCGGCCAACGAATATATAATTGTAGCGCCTAACCGTCGTGGTGTTCCTTCGTTTGGCCAGGAATGGAATGCGCAGATTTCGGGCGATTACGGCGGACAGAATATGAAAGATTATTTGTCGGCAATCGACAATGCAAAAAAGGAAAGTTATGTGGATGCTGACCACCTGGGATGTGTAGGCGCAAGCTACGGAGGATTTTCCGTTTACTGGCTGGCCGGTCATCACGAAAAACGTTTCAAGGCTTTTATTGCACATTGCGGAATGTTTAATTTAGAAAGTCAGTATGCCGAAACCGAAGAGGAATTTTTTACCAATCACGATTTAGGAGGACCATTCTGGGATAAAAATAACAAAGTAGCACAAAACACCTATGCTAACAGTCCGCATAAATTTGTGCAGAACTGGGATACCCCTATCATGATGATTTCAGGAGGAAACGATTTTCGTATTCCCTATACGGAAAGTATGCAGGCCTTTAACTGTGCACAGTTAAGAGGAATTCCCAGTAAACTTTTGATCTTTCCCAACGAGTCGCACTTTGTGTTAAAACCACAGAACAGCATACTCTGGCAAAGGGAATTTTTCGGATGGCTCGACAAATGGTTAAAACCCGGGAAGTGATAACAAAGTAAACCAGAATATCATATTGCCTTGCATAAGTTCGGGAGAGAGAATCTTACATATTTTACTCAACTACCAGTTTCCCTGTTCTTATACCTTCGTCTGAGCTTACTTTTACAATATACATTCCTTTTGCCCAGGTTGAAACATCTATTACCCCGGAAACAGTTCCTCCTTTTCCGGGTACTGAACCGGAATATATTTCCCTGCCAAAAATACTGTACACAGTTATATTTGCTATACCTGTTGCCGGAAGGTTAAGCGTAGCCTGTTTATAAGCAGGGTTTGGGTAAATTGTTATTTCTTCTTTCTTTACACTTTGCTCATTTACACCCACCCAGTTCTCGCAATAAAGCGAATCGGTACTTACACATACATCATCTAAATAATAAAATGAATACTTGTTATTAGATAAAGATAGATTCATTGTATCTGTTAAGTTATCAATAAAAAAGTTACCAATAATTATATATGAATATGCAGAATCGGCAATAAACGAACCTCTTATTAAAGTCCATTTTACTGTATCTGTAATTATATCATTACAATAAAAATGTGCAATATTATTAATTGGTACAGGATTTAATTCTGAATATGGTACAGTTGAAAATTTAACTCCCATTTTGTTTGAAGCAATAGTGTTATTTGCAGTATATGAACCACCTAAATTTACATATAATGAAATGAAATACTTTTGCCCAATTGAAAGATTAGATAATAATTGAGCACCTATTAACTCCTTACTATTTTGAGCAAATAAAGTAGTAAAGGCGCAAATTCCAACATATGAATTTCCTGAATGAGGAAATTGAAATCCAGGATAACAGTTTGGAGGTGAAATGTTAGCATTAGTAGAACAGGTGTTAAAATAATCAGGAGATTCACTAAAAGAACTCCAAAACAGACAATATGATATTTGGCTAAAATTTGAAGGGCAAAAACTATATTGTTCAAAATCTGGATTAGGAACCAAATTCTGCCCAATCCCATTTAAAGAAAAAGCTAATAATAAATAAATTATTTTTTTCATATTAAAAAAACAAAAAGAAGCCTGCTTGTACAGGCTTCCAAATATACAAAAACTATTTAACAATTACAAGTTTTTCAATGTATTTATTGTTTAATGTTGAAACAGTTACAAAGTAAGTTCCTGCCTGTAAAAACGAAATATCAACCCTGTCAATTGTCATTCCGCCTTCATTTGAAATACTGTACACCATTTTACCGGTTATATCGGTAATTATTACCTGCATTATTTCGTCCCCGTTTTTCGAATTCAGGGTAATCTTATCATAAGCAGGATTCGGATAAATAACAGCATTTGAATGTATCCCTCCCT
>JBBIRU010000028.1:0-70262 GCA_037441645.1 Bacteroidota bacterium | reverse complement strand
TTTGAAAGCTATAGAAGACTCAGTAAAGATTTTGAATATCTAACTGACACAAGCGAAACTATGATCAGACTTGCTATGATTAAATTAATGCTTAATCGTATTGAAAAATAAATTCAAAACAGTTTCTTATAAAGATAAAAAAAACCGGTGAATTATCAACCGGTTTCCTTTTATGAAATGGATAAATATTACTCCACTCCATGAATCTTCTTTGCTTGCGGAAACCCGACCCATTTCCCATTCTTATCAACTCCACGGTTAGCGAGTTCACGACGTACAAGGTACAGGATGTCAAAATCGCCTTTTTCTGCTTCACATAATAACTGTGTTGCAATGGTAGAAAACAAATAATTTGGATTCAGGTCATCAGTTCTCTCGTCATATTTTTTCAACTTTTTAATCATTTCCAGATTATTAGCATTTTTAAGTTCATCTTCACCAGCTCTTGTCAACTTTCCGCCTATTTCCTTCCAAATGTTAGCAGGGATTTCTTCACGAACTATGGTATCAAGGTTTGATGCATACTTCATGGCTTCCTTTAATTTTCCTGCTTTATATAGTTTATGAACCTCCTTTAAATCCCTGTGGTCTTTGGCAGACAAATGCTTGGGTTTTGTCCAGTCAATTCCTGAAATTTCGTTGTTAGCATCGGAAGTAATAATAGATTGCATAATGGCAGGAGTCAAGTCATCAAAGTTCCATTCAACAAATTTATCCGAATAGCCTCCTTTAGCAAGAATGGCAAGTCTTGCTTTTTTATCCGACTCTTCCCATATCTTTTTCAACTGGCTTCTTGTATATGGATCGCTGATATCAGCCACCATTTTGATTTGTGCATTATTATCTGACTTTTTCATATTGCCTTTTTTAGAGTTGACCAACATAACGCTCTTTTTAATTCCTTGCAAGTCATTTGTTTCAAGAGGTTTATCCTCAAAGATATTCATCTCACCCCCCTGATTGAACCTGCCGAATTGAACAGCCCTGCCTTTTTCCGGCACTTCAATCACCACGTCAACATCGTGCTGAAATTCGTTTGTCCCCCTGAAATTCCCTTCTTTGGTAGTCTGGAACACGAAGATGAACGATTTTCCCTTGTTTTCAGACCTCAGTTTTTCGATATCATCAGGAGAAAGCCCCAGCTTGTTTACCGAATCAATAAACACAAACTGGTAAGGCGATAAATCCTCCGGCAGGTAGTCACTGACAAACAAATTCGGGTGGGCTACGTCTTTATCACGCAGTTTTTTCTGCAAGGTGGCATCCAGCTTTTCTTCACGGGCAACATATAAAACGGGTCCATGATTACGGGCAAGATAACCTGCAAAATCAACACAGAGATAAGATTTTCCCATTTTCGGTTTACCGAACACCATAGCAGAAAAACCCGGAGCAGGATCGCCGATAAGCTTGAGCCACTTGTCTTTTAAACCTATGGAATCAAATTCCAGCTTTGAAAAATCAACGCTGTTCATCACATGCCCGGTTTCTTCAGTTTCGTTGTTATCGTTGCACTGAACCTTTTCTTCCGGTTCCGATACCTGCTTTTCTTCTTCTTCTGCATTTTCAATTCCCCTTAAATCCAATGGTTCGATTTTTTCCGGTGGAGGAGCAGGAAATATTCTCTTTTCATATTGCTTTGAAGCCTCAATCGCCTTTTTTAGCTTCTGAACCGTTTCTTTTTTCAGGTTGAACTGTAAAACCTGTACTTCTGACTTTTTGTTGTAAATAGCAACCAACCCTTCCTGTAAATAATTGATTTCGGCAGCAAAAGGAGAATGTTTACCTATCTTCCGACTTACTATGGCAGCCTGTAAATCATCAATCAGTTTCAGGAGGTCTTTTTTGCTGATGCCCTTTCTTTCAAGAGCCAAAATGCGTTTAAAGAACTTAACTTCCTCTTCATATTCGTATTTCTGCTTTTTAATACCTGCCAGTCCATTCAGTTTTCCTTGGCCTCCGGAAGCAATAAACTCATCTAGTTTCTGGAAAGCCAGCTTCACAAGTTCCCGCAACTCTTTATCCTTTTCAGATGCTGTCCAGTTCCTGCCATTATCGGTCTTGGTCATGATTACGAGATGTGCCTGTTTGAGTTCACCGGGCAGGTTTTCAAAACCCAGCCTTTCAATGTGTGATATGTAGTTTTTCTGGTTAATCATCATGCAGCAAATTTTAAACGTTTAAGATTCCCTGCCAGCTTTTTCATGTCCACTTCCTTTGAAGCAAATTTTCCGGCCAGTTTTGGGTCATAATTGAAAACCATCATCTCGGTTTTCTGTTTGTCGGTATTCTTTGTTACAGCGACAGACTTTGTAATTTTCTGTACATGCCACCTGTGCTTTTTAATAAACCTGTTCAGCACCGGTGAGGGATAACTGCTCAACAGGAATTTTCCTTTCAATCTGGCAGCCTTTTCCAGAAGTTGCGTGTAATCTTTTTCCGTATATCCCTTGTAATGCCCCATGTCAGAATTGAAATACGGGGGATCGAGATAAAGAAAAGAGTCTTTCCCGTCACAACGTTCCATCACTTTCAGGGCATCGGTGCATTCAATCTGCACAGTCCTGAGCCTTTCGGAATAAGCGACTGAAAAATCGTCCCTTTTGTTGGCCAGCGATTTTTCTTTGGAAGGCGTATTTCCGAAACCCCATGAGGTAACCATACCGGCAAATCCCTGATTGGTTAGTGTCCAGAATGCCCAAGCCCTTTTCAGTTCGCTATGTTTACTTGGGTTTTTATAAATTTCACGGGCTTTGTTAAACAGTTCACGGCTGTGTAAAGTTGATTTCACTTCTTTTTCCAGTTCACTGTAATTTGTTTGCAGAACTTTGTAAAAGTTAACCACTTCTCCGTTCAGGTCGTTGATTACTTCCGTTTCAGATTTCGGCTTGGCAAAAAACAAAGCCCCTCCGCCGAAGAAAGGCTCGCAGTATAAGCGGTGGTCTGGGATAAGAACCAGTAAATGCTTTACCAGCATCTGCTTGCCACCGTAATATGTTATGGGTGTTTTCATTATGCAGCTTTTTTAAATTCAAGTTTTTTCAATTGTTTCAGCAACGACGACATATCCGCCGTTTTTCCTTTCAGTATGTCAGAGATGCTTTTATTGGCAAGATTGCAGTATTCGGCTTTGCCGTCAATACCGATAAACTTACGTCCCAGTTCGATGGCACAGATTCCTGTTGTCCCGCTCCCGCAAAAAGGATCCAGTACGATGCCTCCTTTGGGGCAACCTGCCAGAATAGGCTTTGTTATCAGGCCGGTATTAAATGTGGCGTAGTGTTTTTTTGAGCCGGGCTTGGTTGATATTTCCCAGAAGTCAGTTACATCGCCGGGGTTCTTGCCTTTGGGGTTCAGTGATATTTTTTTCAAAGTTCCACCGTTCTTTTCTCCCTTTCCCAATGAACCTTTTTTATTTTTCGGGTCGCCACCGAATGCGGTCATACGGTATCTGACCCTTTCCTGCGATGCTTCCTTATGGGCTTCACGCACGGCATCCAAATCAAAGTAATAATCCGGTCGTTTAACTAAAAGAAAAATGTACTCATGCTTCTTTGAAAAACGGTCGGTTACGCTTTCCGGCACCCCGTTAGGCTTTGCCCAGATAATGTCGTTCCGTACAATCCATCCCCTGTCAATGCAGCCGATGGCAAAACGGTGCGGGATTAATACCTGGCATTTCTTTTTCAGGCCGTTGGCTTTATTGTTATTAGCCCTTGCAGGGGCAATTCTTCCGGCTTTTACAGCACGTATGCTTTGTGAAGGTTTGTCAGGGTCTTTACCGCTGTCATTTCCACTCCCGAAATATGTATCACCAAGGTTCACCCAAACCGTCCCCTGTGGTTTGAGAACCCTGTATATTTCATCCATAAACTGCCATAAATGCTGAAGATATTCATGGAAAGTAGGCTCCAGTCCCCATTGCCCTTTCCAACCGTAATCACGAAGTTGCCAGTAAGGAGGCGAAGTAATCACGCAGTCAACGCTGGCATCAGGGAAACTTTTCAATATTCCCATCACGTCACCGCAAACGGCAGAATTGATATATGCAGTAATATTCTTCATGTTGTTAAAAATAAAGGAAGGCAGGGACAAGCCCTGCCAGCCTGTTATACGTAATTCAGGGTTTTCCTGTCGTTCCAGACATTGTCGAAGTTCATATCACCGTCAGCCCACTGGTAAGAGACAATTCCTTTACGGTTGTTTACTTTCAGGATAGCCCATACTGCGTCAGCAGGATTTGCCCCCGGAACAGCAAAACCTTTGTAAACGCTGTTTGCATTGGTATTGTCTTCAATAATCGGAAGAAACATGGTTTTGTTGTTGATGGCGTCCACTTTGCCCCTGAGTTCTTCAATCACTTTCTGCATGTCTGCCAGACGTATCAGTTCCATCTGTTGGTTCTGTTCGGTTGCAAATCCCTGCATTCCCCCGCTTTTGAGCATGGCATTTAGGGTTTCACGGAGTTCGTCCGCATCGGCTGTTGCCGGAACCGTAACATCGGCTTGGTTAATAAACAGATTGTTCAAAGGGCCATCACCGGTATCTAATTTAATGATGCTTGCATCAATTACCGATAATTCAAGAATCCTTTGTTTCGCAATATAACTGACTACACCGTCGGTTACTATTTTCAGGCTGTTGCCGTCGTCATAAATTTCAATATTCATATAAATTCAGTTTAAGGTTTGATGTTTTTTGTTTGATGTTTAACACTTCGGCTCCGCTCAGTGCATGAGTTTGATGTTATGTGTTAATGAAGCAGGATGGTTGTTGTGAGTACCCCGCCTGCAACGGCAAGCCCTCCGGCAAGCCAGCGGTTCAGCCTTGTCCTTCTCCTGAGTTTCTTTTCCGAAAGGGAAAGCTGCCCGGATAATTGTTCCTGTTGCTGAAGCGAGATGTCAAGATTTTGCTTAATAAGCACATAACTTTTTTTGCATTCATCCAGCGAAGAGTCCTGCACTTCTGTCAGCCGTGTCAGTTCATTGACCGTTTTATCGCAGATGCTGTCACGGGTTACGGACTCTGTGACAAGTACAGAGACTTTATCACGTAACGAATCGCATAGTTCAAGTTTTTCAGAGGTATCTGCCGTAACAGTCAGTTGTTGCGATAAAAGCAGGACTTTCTGCTGTAAGAATGACACTTTTTTTCTCGAGACATCCAGCGACTGTTTCTCTGAACCGATAACAGCATGAAGGCTGTCGTTTTCCGATTCAAGACGGGTGAGTTTCAAATGGTACTGTCCGTCTATCGAATCAGTGATTGCCTTTAAATCGGCTGTCACAACCGGCTTATCCGGGGTGATAATCCTCACTGGCTTATTTTCAAGAGTTGTGTAAGTATAAATTGATATCAATGCCGTACACAGCAGCATTACAAAAAAATTGTTTTTCATTGTTTGTTTTGATTTTCACGGTTTATAAAATAGTTACTGCCCCGTTCGATTGAATAACCGAAACAGCCTGCACCCACGAGGCTCACGAAGGCATAAAACATGTATTCGGGAACAGGGATGCCAAAGAACTGCTCGGCTGCCCAGCTTACGATGGTGATGAGAACAAAGATGAGCGTTACCAGCTCACGCAGGTTGTAGCTGCCGTCTTTGTCCTTGAGTAATTGGGTAAAAAAGTTCTTTCCTTTCATGGCTTACCAGATATAAGATAATAACCTGCGTAAGAAGCCTTGTTTTCTTTCAAAAGTGAAATTCACAATTATGATTGCTTCTTCCTGAAGTTTTTGTTTGTCGTGTTTCAGTTTGCATGAAGGAGAGCAATATTTCCTGTTTCTGTTCTGTGTTAAAAATGATTTACCACAATAAGCACAGCGTTTTTCGATTTTTTCTTTTGTTTTTGTCATGATTGAATTTTTTAAATTGTTTGTAATTTTTGAATGCAGAAGATTAGAAGTCAAAAGCCTAAACACTTTCACCTTTTGTCTTTTTACTTTCGACTTTTAACTTTCTACTCCGAGTAGTACTCCCAGAGACCAAAGCCAAGAGCAAGGGCAGCAGTTCCTGCAAGCAGGAGCCGCCGTATTGTTTCCCTGCGGATAGCCCTGAAGTCAATGAGCGTATAAGTGAAGCGGTTTCCATATAGTTTCCTGTGTTTTTCGCACAAATCCATAAATCTGTCAAAGTCCACTGCATCAGCAAATACCTGGCATCCGGCTGAGTATCTGTCCACCGTCAGCGTGGTTCCGGTTTTAGCAGCCCTGTGTATATCTATCCCGAACAATCCTGTGATACGCATACCGTTCATAAAGTCAAGCATTGCATCACGGTCATAATCACGGATTATTGTTACAGGTCTGCATTGTACCAGAGCCTTGTATTGCCCTTTGTGAAGACCTATCCGGTAAGCATCCACATACTGTCCCTGTGCAAGTATCGCCGTCCCCTGCGGTTGCATAGGATTTTTAAGCCAGAATGTCCCCGGATCGGTGGTTGCCTTGTACACGTGGTAGTTCCATTTTATCCCTTCCGTGCGGTAGAACACGTGGATCTGGTCGTCGAACCGGTTCGCTGTCGTCGAAGCCGAACGCAAACCCACGATGTTTAACTCGTAAGGACGGGTGTACAGGATTAACCCTTTTGAACGTAATATGGATTTGATACGGGAAAGCATCAGGCAGCCTGTGGAAGATTGGGTTCGTAATCTTTAAGCCACGTTGTTACATCGAACGAAGGACAAGCCTTTTTCACTCCCGGCAGGTCACGGTGTCCCACGATTTTAGCACCGGGATAGCGTTCGGTCAGTTCCACCAAGAGGTCGAACATGGCATGTTTCTGTAACTGTGTCCTGTTATCGGCAGGTTTGCCGGATTTGTCAATGCCACCGATGTAAGAAAGGTGAATGGAAATCTTGTTGTAACCGGCTGCTCCGTTGGCTATTTTATTCTCGTCCTGAAGTTTTACAACCTCGCCGTCACGAAGGATAATGTAATGATAACCGGGATTGTTCCAGCCCAACTGTTCTTTCCAGTAGCGTTTGATATCTTCCACCGTAGCTTCCGGTGAAGAAGCGGTGCAATGCACCACTATGTAACGTATAATTTTCATGTGAGTATTTTTTTATTATTTATTAAATCGGCCACATGGAATACGCCATATGAATCCTTTCAGTAAATAAGAAAGTCATTGCTTATGGCTATTTCATAATGTTTCAATGTTTTGCGTATTAACTAAAAATGTTTCGCCGTTGTTATCAAAGGCGGTGAAGCCGTTTAACTGCCCGATTTCCGTCCCGAGAACCGTTTTTGCAGGTACTTCGACTTTTTCAAATTGATTTCTCCACACGGGAGTGTTACGGCGGGTAATAACAGTCATACCTCCTATACCGGAAAGCGACCATTTGTCACCGTCGTATTTCAAGCCCATCCGGGAAAATTCCATGCGTACCAGTTGTTTCTGACCTTCGTTTGAAAAGCTGTCCAGTATTCCATTTACAAGGGTCTTGCGGACACCGCCTATGCGGTATTCTTTAAAATAATCGCTTACAGCCGAATAATCGTCTTTTGTTTTCATCAGCTTGAGGTTGGACAATACCTGTGTGAGGTTCCTGTTTACAGCAGCCTTGTACAGTGTTTTTGCCAGAGAGGATGCGTCGGGTGTGTTTCCGGCATCACTGTTGCTTCCTTTTGTGATTGAGTTGTAAGCATTCTCATCAATACTCTCAGGCAAACCTGCTTTTTTGAGTGCTGCCACAGTTTCACTTCCGAAGTCCCCATCGGAACCGTACTTTGGCAGTATGCTCTTCCCATATCTGGCAATGAGTGATTCCTGCAATGCTTTTACACGTTGCCCCCGGCTTCCTCTCTTCAGAGGAAAATCGTCGTTGCGTACAGGAATGTTATGAGGTTGAAAGTCCTTTTCTTCCGGTGAAGGCAAAGGAAGCTCATCTGTCATGGCAGAGTTATTCTTCCTGTTGGTAAAATAATGCCAGCCGAAGTAACCGAGTATCCCGGCTGCTGCCGTTCCCAGTACAATACCTGCTATTTTTTTCTTTTTGTTGTTATTTGTTGCCATATTATGATTTGGGTTTTTGAAGTATGATGGTCATGTATGCTGCATATTCACCGTTTTCCAGTTCGCTTTTGAGTTCAGTAATCAGGTTTTTGCCATAAATTTTCATATAAGCAACACCTGTTTTTATAAAAGCGTTTTGGGTAGGCATTTCGTTAAACACGGCTACAATCGCTTTTTCATCCGTTCCGGGAAATGGGCCATAGGTTTTGTCGAAAGCTGCCTGCAGCCTTTTAGCCCATGCGGAGTATTGTTCGTCTGGGTTAACGCTCTGTCCCTTTTTTGTGGGTTTGGCATCAATAATCTGCAGCATCTCGTTGTACTCGGTGGTCTGGAGTTCGTCGCTCAGGTCGTACATCAGGTTGCTGTTATAGAGCTTCTGGTAGGATTTTACGACTTTGTCAAAAGTATCCCTGTCGGGTATCTCACGCATGGTGTTGCGAAGTGCGGGCGTGTCGGTTCCCGGCCAGCCGTCGTTGTCGAAGGCCATCTTAATCTGTTTGGCAAAGGTGGCGGGTGAACCTTCATCCAGCGTTTTCTTTTCTTCACGGTTGGAAATGGCATTGAGTATCCACTTGCGGATAAGAACGAAGCCTCCGCCTAACACGACAAGGCCTCCTGCACCGTAAAGGATTTTCTCCTTCAGGGTCAGTCCGTCTTTCTTTGTATTTTCAACTTCAGCCATTTTAAAATTTAGGATTTGATATTTTTGATTTGGGATTTATTCCTTTTAGCTTTCAACTTTTTCCTTTCAACTTTCAACTTGTTACTTTAAACTCCGAGATACTGTTTTGCCAATGCGGTTTTAGCAGGGTCATTCTTGATAATCCATGCTAATTTTTCAAGTTCTTTTGCCGTGAGGTTGGATGCAAGTATTGTAAGGGCTTTTATTTTGATGTCGGCTTCTTTTTCATTTGTAGCCACGATATCGAAATCATAACTGTAAGTTTTCATGTGATTTGTTTTTAAGAGTTTATATTAATATTCAAAAGTTCTGCGACAGGAGCGATATTATCCGTTTCTTCCATCATGGCGTTCAGGATATACATTACCAAACGGAGTTGCACGTCATCAAGCCGTTCCTGCATTTCTTTCAGGGCAAGAAGGTATTGTTTCTCTTCCTCGGTCAGGGAGTTGTTTTCACCGGGACTTTTCTTACGGAAAGTAGCTTCTCCTTCTGTATAGGTGTTATTGTTATCTGCGGTAAAATCTTCATTAGGAATAAAAATCTTTGTTACCTCACCAAGTCCGGGAATCTTCTCCAGCCTGTGAGCATTACGTCTTATTATCCCTTCTACGACAACTGAAGCCAATTCCCCCCATTGCTTTGTTACATCCCCTTTTTCTTTGCGAATCTCTTCGATTTTATCAAGTAGTTTGTCGTTAAATTCGTTTGCTTCACGCAGTTGTTCTTTAAGGGCTTCGTAATCTTTTTTCAGTTGTTTGGTTTCCCAGCGTTCTTCTGCAAGGCCGACATGATACTTAATCGCTTCAGTCATACCAAGCCCTGAAAGCGTATTGTCATTTTTAGGTTCTTCATTGACAAAAGTTCGTGCTACGTGTCGCCATCCTTTCGGGGCAGTGCCGTAGAGACGGAACGATAGTTTAAAACTGCCTTTGGTGGTAAATGCCTTGTAGTTATCAAAAAGGGATATATCACCGGTTCTTCTGACCACAGGCATTTCATCCACGTATATTTCGTAAAACTCCGGCTTACCGCTTTTGGCAGCATTTTCCAGCTTCATGCGTATGAGTTCTACTTTCTCAGGATCGTATTTTTCTATAAATTCAGACATATCAGATTGTTTTTTCGTGTTTGACAATTACCTGTATGAACCTTACATGGGTTATTCTCCCGTTCATATTGCGGACAGTAATCAAGCCCTGATGTTCGTATTGCATCTCGTTGGTTCCCGGGTTGCTTAAATCGAAAAGCCCGTTTTGTGACTCGATGCTTAGGCCGGAGGGCTGATCAACCAGAATAAAAAATTGGTTGTGTGCATCAAGAGTCAGGTTTTCCGAAGGCTGCAGCACGAGGTGGCGGAAACGCAAAGTGTAATGGTTTCCGAAACCGAGTTCTTCCATCCTGCGGGGAATGTATTCCAATGCAAGGTCAACAGTCATAATGATTCGTTTATTTTGTACCAGATAACAACTTTCACTTCATAACCACCGGCTATGGAGAGTTCTTTTCCTACTCTGTCCCTGTAAAGACCGTTAATAACGGTTGTGTCGCCGTCCACGATCACAGTTTCGGCCTCCATCATTCCTCCGTGTGTCCATTCTCTGGCTCTCCATTTGGGAACAATGCTGAAATCTGACATTATCGTATCTATGTCGCTGTCACGGATTTCACCCCTATAGAAGATATTGCCTTCTTCACAGCTTTGCAGGGTCAAATCACCGAAAAGAAAATTCCGGTGGGATACAAAGACATTCGGACTAACTCCCGGTGGCACTGCTTTTCCTGTCTGTCTTGCCGTAGCTTCCACTCCACAGATATATGCTGCGTCACGTGGAATCCTGACCTGAAAATGCCGGAACTCATAAGGCTGCTTCACAGCCAACACGGTTATGATAGCTTTTTCTTTCATTTTTCGTCGTTCATTTCACAGGTTAGGTACAGGGAAACACGGTATGCACGGAATGCTGCCAAAGGGCTGTCGCTGTCCTTGTATTCCACTTTTACAAGCCCATTGCCGGGATTGATGCCTCCGAGGTCATAGTAGCGTTTTCCGGGAGCCACATTGATACCGGACATGAGAAGCTTGCTTTCGTAGTTTTCAGGGAATATTTCATCCTTGTTGATTTCGATTCTCTGGCTACCCCTGTAATAGAGCAGGTCATCCATGTCGGATGCCAGCAGCAACCCTCTTACGGACACGATGTTTTTATCGAGTTCAAAGGTCTTGCTTACTGTCTGCCCGGACTGGGTAACATTCAGGTCGAAGCGTTTTTTTACAGGCTTTATCATTTTAGTTGAAAGTTTAAAAGTTATAAAGTTGAAAGTCTGAAGTGATTGGTTTAACAGGAAGCGGGCGAGCCCGCATTCCTGTGAGAGTTGTGTTAAGGAGTTGTTATGGTTCCGTGTAATCCTGCCCAAATCTGGGTGTTGTTAGCGATTCCTTCCATGGTTCCAAGTTCAAGTGTCAGTTCAATAAGAACATCATCCTGAATGAGCCTTGGGTTGGCAAGTTTGTAATAGCCTGCCTGCACGAGGTTGAAGTTCTTTGTGGAAAACACACGGTTACCGGTATCAGGTACAATCTGTTTCTTGTTGCTCTTGAGGGAGAATTCGCCGTTGATGATGGCGGGTATTTCTTCGATATAATCGAATTTTGTCGCCATGATTTTGTCTTTTGTTGCATCGGCAGATACTCCTGCAAGGAGGATGATTCCACTTACCAGCAGGCACTGGTTCTTGGGAAGCTTTGCATTGGAGATGTTGCGTAAGCCGATTTCCTTGTCGTCCTGAGTTTCGAATAACTTGATTGTTTTCGAACTGACAGGTTTTACAGAATAAATCACGGTGTCGGCAAGGCGGAGTTCTCCTTTTTTCAAACCTTCTTTAATGTGTTCCGGCAGTTCTGCAAAGTGTTTTTCCATTTCTGCACGGCTGCCTTTGCTCGGTGCTGCCGGTGTAGTGATTTTGTTTACAGTTTTTGCACGTTGTATCGGGTTCATCCTGCGTAAAGCCCCCAATAATTCACCGACTAATTCGTCGTTGTCGTCGTCTAAGCCCAGTAATGCTCCTGCATTGTTATATTCATCGAGGGCTTCCATTCCAAAAATTTGTCCTAACATGTTGTTTAGTTTTAAATTGTTATTACTGTGTTTGTTTAATGTTATTAATAGATTTTTTCTTCCGGGTCAAGCATTGCTTTCACTCCGTCTATTCCTTCTGTCTGTTGTTCCTGTTTGAATTGTTCCGCACTGTTTGCAACAGCTTTTTCAATTCTTTCCAGTTCACTCATGTCGAGTTCTTTGTTTTTGTTTCCGGGATACACGAAGTATTTTACTTCACCGATGCCTGAAGTGCCGTCACCGGATGTGGATGCTTGTTTTTTCTTCAGGATTTTGTCTAAGAAAAGTTTTTGCATAAAGCTTTCCTTGTAGGCGGTAAGCCTGTCTTTTACCCCGTCAACGACTCCTTTTTCTTTGTCATCGGTTCCGCTGACCTGGTCACCGGACTTCTGGAACCCGTTTGAGGCCATCATGCCTACCCCGAATATCGAAGCGAGACGGCTTTTGGTGTAATGTCCTATGCCGGTGATTACTGTCCCCACTACTAAGGATGCCCTGCCTATGGCAGCCCCGGCAATTCCCCCGGCAAGAACACCTGCCACAAGGTCTTTTACGGTTTCTATGGCTGTGTTCTTGAGGTTGCCTTTGGTTTCCAATGGCTGGGTAAGTCCGGAAAGAGCTGATTTTCTGCGGACATTTCTTTCAATTGAAGTTGTCTTTTTTGCCATTTTTGTATTAATTATTAAGTTATTGGTTATTAAGTTATTGTAAAAAGGTTTTAAAGAAGGGCTACGGCCTTTTTCTTGTCATTTTGTTTTCCTGCCTTTTTCTTTTTGCCTGAAGCCTTTTTTTCTTTAGTGGAGGTTTTTGTCTTCCCTGCGGTTGAAGTCGGCTTATTTTGCTTCTTTTGGGTTTTGTTTTGAGCTTTACCGGAAGATTTTCTTTTCAAACCCTCAAGGCCTGATACTTCTTCACCGGTTGAACGGGAAGTTGTTTTTTTCTTACCGCCGAAAAGCCTGTATGCTCCATAAAGTAATCCGAGTCCACCGGCTCCGAACAAGGTAGGTTTTAACCATTTCTTGTTTTTATCCCAGAAGCCGGTTTTTGCTTCGTCTCCGTTTCCTGAGTTGTCAGTTTGAGTAGTGGTATCGGCAGTTGAAGTTTTTTCGGTTGTTGTAGCAGGAGTATCGGTAGCCGGAATTTCAACATCATCTGCCGATGTTTCGGGAACAGATACCGATTTTGTTCCGGGTGCAGGAAGTAGAAGGTTGGTGGATGGGTTACTGGCTGCCTGCCGGATAGCCGTGTTGTCTTCCGTTTCGGTATTTTCAAAATCCTCCGTTCCTTTTTGTTTTTTGGGAAATATGTTACCGATGCTTTTGAGTAATCCGCCGATGGCAGCAAGAACTGTGGTTGCTGAAGCAATGGCTGCTGCTGTTGCTACTTCTCCCAATGCCCCGATACCTGCTTCTCCTTCGAGACCTTCTAATCCGTTCACGTTTTCATCCTGCCAGATTTCTTCTCCCAGAACTTTACGTAAAGGTGTTGCTGTGTTCATATAAAAAGTTTCTTCCGTAGGGGTATAACCCAGACCGTTTACTTCGTGGTTTTTATTCCCTTTGCCGTTAAGTATGGCTTTTTTCAGGTTTTCCTGTTTACCTCCGGCATCGTAGAAGATTTTTTCCATCTTCTCACGAATTTTCACAAGGCGGTTCCATTTATCCATATCAACGCCTTTACTTCTGGCAGAAGACTCGCTCAGGTAAGCCCATTTCAACCGTTGGGCGATTTTGAACATGTTGAGTTTCATGGCTGCAAGAACACCGTTACGGAGGAGTGCTGTGGCCGGGTTTGCCTTGTTAACAATGTTCAGTCCTTTGTGAAGAAGCTCCTTGAGCTTTCCACCTTTTTTCTTACCGTCGTCACCGGTCTTTGTTTTGTTTTTCTTTTTAAACAGCCTTCCGAAACCTGTTGCACCTTCGGTAAACTCGTCATCCATGCTGTCAAATCCGTTTAAATACTGTAAGTCCATTTTTGTGTCTTGTTTTTCTGTGTAAGGTTCTTCATAATTAAATTTATCTACCACGCAGTCTATTGTTATTTGACTGTTTCCATAAGGGACTACCGGGTAGATATGCTGGAAGTTTTTACCGCCGTACTTGGTGATTCTCAGAATATGAGGGATTTTGAGGTTAGTAAGCACAGAACTGATGAAAACAGTGTAGCAGTCGCAGTCCACTCCTTTGAAACGGTCGTGCCATGCACGGGCTGGACTTCGTATCTGTTCGAATCCTTCCGCATCCTTGTGATATCGGATGTGGTTGTAAACGAAGTTCCAGATGTTACGGCAGGTAGAATACATGTCCCCTGAGTCTACCAGCCTTGCCAGTTTACGAGTGTGATTGAGTGTGTCGTGCACGACCTTGGGGATGAATTTCACGGTATCGGCAACGGTAGCACCTCTCTTTACTGTCTCATCATTCAGCATGGCTTCAGGGAACAACGAATTGTATTTTTTACCGTCTAAAATATTTCTGTATTTTGTTGCTTCCATCGTGATTATGCTTTGAGGTTTATTTCATCGGTTTTCTCATAGGGCAGTTTTTTCCAGCCAAGGTCAATAGTGGTGATGGTCTTTGCCTGTAATTTGACAGGAGTACCGGATTTCAGTGATTGTAGAAAATCTCCGCCGAGTGAGAATAATCCCATGATTGGAATCTGTATCATGATTTTCTCAATTCGTGCTTCACCGAAGGCTGGTACTTCGATATCTTTGTCCACGACTTGTGAACTGGCAAGGGTAGCATCTTTGTAGATGAGTTTTACGTAAGGGAATTTCATCTTCAATGCTGTCTTGGTGGGGTTTTTCAGCAGTGAATCAACTCTCAGGGTAAGCCCTGTAAGGTCAAGTTTGTACACGTTGACAGTGGTTTCGCTTTCGAGTTCTGCACTTGTCCTGCGTAACCGCATCAGGTAACTGACCCCGGCAACGATTCCGCCGGTGATGCCAAGCCCTACCAGTATTTTTTTTAGGTTAGCCATTGTTTTGCTACTTGTTGTTAGTTTTTTTGATTTTTTGAATCTTCTTCCTGTCCAAATAGTCGGATGCATACTTGAAGCCCAGCCATATCAGTCCCCCGAGAACGGCTTTGATTATGTAATCAGCAAGACCGGAATAGTCTATGTTCGCAAGCAGTATGGTGCTGGGCAGGAAGAGTTGTACTATGGGGTCGCCGTTACTGTTAAAAAACTTTGTGTTCATTTTTTTTATTTTTTTGATTTATTACCGGAACAAAGGTCTGGCAAGTGTTTGACTCACTTTTCGGTCTGGGGAGGTATTTGTCTTTTTTTGCTTAACATACACGTTTTTGTAAAACATACTCGAAAATGTCCGTTTTTGTCAAGTTTTGCATATTAGGCTGCATTTTGGAGAAAAGGCAGTCCCAGCTTGGAAAAGATGATTTTTACCTGCGGTATGGTGTAGTATCTTCCATGCCGGGTTCCGAGTTCATCGGCAAATGATTTAAACCAAATGTTTAGTGTACGTCTGTCGACCCCGTATATTTCACTGAGTTCGCTGATATTATAAGGTTTTACAAGAACCTTGTCTGTTACGATCGGTAATTTTTTTCCCATGATTATTCCTCCTATGCTGTTTTTGAGTATGGTTGTGGACGAAATCTTTGATTTCCATAATTTTGTTCCTGTAACATGGCATCATACCATGCTTTGGTTCCTGCAAATCCTTTGGGGTTGCGTTTGTTTAGCCAGATACAGGGATGCGGTATATAGCGGTTCGGTCTGCGTAATACATAGTCTCTTGCCATCTGTATGCGGATACAATAGCCTGAAAAGTAGCGGTGCATCCCGGAGGAGAATTTACCGGCGGGGATGGATTCGTAATACTCTTGGATGTATGCTTTGGCTTGTGAGATTTCGTTATGATTAAATGAATAATTATTCCATAACATTTTGTGAGCATATTCCCACGTTGCATCGGTCAGTAACCGGATGGTGGCCGGATGAACGATAACTTTTGCTTGTTGTTTATTTGTCCTTTTCATATCAATATTTTTTTATCGGGACAAAGTTCCGGCAAGTAAAAATTGTACTTTTCGGTTTGTGTAAGTATTTGTTTGTTTTTACCAAACAAGGTTAAATTATGTAGAATTGGGTAGGTTCAGGTAGGTTGATGTAGGAAAATGTAGGTTTAGGTTAAATTAGGTAGATTTACGTATGTCAAGCTATGTAACACATTGTATAATAGATTTGTTATGAATTTTCAGGATTTCTTTTTCAGGAATTAGTTTTTCACTATCTTTAAGTTTTTAATAATGCAACTGTTTAATTTAGAGTTTGAATTATAAAATATGAATTAATAATGGAATTTTTAAAAAATATTCAGAACTTATATATAAAAGCAAAACGGACAGCTTTATTAGCTCAAGAAAATCAATCAAAAAAATGGTTTCACCTTTTTTCAGTTATTGAAGCTCTTCCTGAAGATATTCAGGATTACAGTATTCCAGACGATACTTGGCATAATAATATTATTCGTTCAGAGTTCTCAGAGAAGAAAGACTTATATAGTTTTTATTTAATGGTCAATGAATTTGATGATATTAATGATGCTGTTTTACTTTTTGATAATCCATTCAAGAATAATATAATAGACGGACAAGAAAATTACTTCTTTAATACAGAGTTTATAACTGAACCTGGGAGTGATTATCCATATATAATACCAAATAATATTCATAAATCAGAAGGGATCGCTTCTATAATTCCTAAAAGACAATCTGGTTGTTTTGTTTGGTCTAAAATAGACAAAAATAGAAGTGTGGAAATCATGTTCAAAAGACCAGATGTCTCAAAAGAAATGAAAGCTATTAGTAGCCTAACAGATAGATGGTTGGGTTTTGATATTTGGACAAAGCCAGAACACATAGGGAATATTTATTTAGTAGCACCAAATCCATATTTCAGAAGCATGGATATATCTTTATCCACCAGCCCTATGGGCATTTTTTATCAATTAAATCTAAGGCATAAGATTAAAAATAACTTTTATTTCAGAATAATTGATAAACATGGAAAATACTTAGCATTAGATAAATATTATAAAATAAAAGATCGTGTTGGATTAGTAGAGTTACCACATGAACCTCATGTATTAGAAGTTAAAATTTATAATTCAAACGAAGATTTAATAGGTATTATAGAACCATCTACTTTTATTAAGAGTTTTCATTTTGATATGCAGATTAAACAGGCAGACTTTAAAGTTAAATATCAAGATAAAGATGGAACTAAAGAATTTTTATATGAGAAGTTTTCTGGAGAAAAAACAAAACTTCCAATAAAAGAAAATGATATTAAGCCGGAATACTATTTTACAAATGCTGAAAAAACAAGAGAATATCAAAAAAATGAAGAGAAAAGAGATTTTGTGTTTTTCAAAGGGAGTAAAGATGGGTTAGAAAAATCTAGACAAAGGTCAGAGGCAGCAATTATTGTAAAAGAATTAATTAATAAAGCTAAAAATAGATGTTTTATTTGTGATCCATATTTTTGTGTTTCTGATTTGATTGAATTTGCATTCCAAATTAGACAATCAAATGTCGATTTAAAAATTCTTAATGCTAAAGAATTCATAAAAAAGGATGAAGCAAAACTATTAAATGATGCTATTATAGAGTACAATTCTAAACCATTTCAAAAAATTGAGTGTAGAATGTTGAAAGGTGATAGCATTTTACATGATCGTTTTATTATAGCTGATAGAAACGTATGGTATATAGGGACTTCTTTTAATCAGATTGGACAAAGGGCAACATGTATTGCAAAAGTACCTTTGTCGGATGATATTCAAATAATAAAAGAAGTTGAGAAATGGTTTAATAATGAAGAATATACACAATCAATAAAGGATTATATAAATGAGTAAGGTTTTTCCATCTGATTATCCTGTTGATGTCTCTCTACGAATGCACACTGATAAGATTGACAGATATTGGTTTTACCATTTAGAAACATACCCAACGGATATCCCATTGAAATATATGGATTTAATTAAGTCTGCTGCCTCAAGTATATATATTTGGGATCCGTATTTTAATATTGATAGCACTAAACCTGATTATGTATTGTTTAATAATATTAATGATAATGTATTGATAAGAATTTTAACGGTTAAAAAATTAGCAAAGGCAGCTAATATAAATTTTCTTAATGATACATTAACAAAGGTAAAAAGTGCTGTTTCTGCAAATGATGTTGAATTCGGAATGAGAGTGATAAATGAAAGCGAAGGTATTGAGAAGAAATGGTTATTTCATGATAGGTTTTTGATAATTGACAACAATGATTTTTATTATATTGGTAGTTCTGTAGGATACCATATTTATACTGAAAAATCCACTGGGATATATAAAATTACGGATATTGAAACTAAAGAGTTAATAGAGGCTTTGTTTGAGTATTATTGGGATAAAGGAAAAGCCAATGAAATACCTATACAATTTTTACATCCATAGAATGAAAAAAGAAGAAATTTTAAGATATGATTATTATGCGTTGCTACAAAAAGCAAAGGCTAATAATATTATAGAATTGTTAAACGATAAAATTTTATATAAAATAACAACTCCATCTATTAATTTATTAGTAGAAGCAATTTATGAGAAGTTGACTACTGGTGAAATGAAAAGGGAGTTTAACTCTTTAATGATTGATGAAATAAGTGTAAATAATAAAATTATAAACTTGCTTTCTAAGGATTTAAGTTTTCAAAAAATAGATGATAGTCATATTAGATTAAACTTATTTACTAATGCCTTTATAAAATTATGTAGAAGAATATTTTTAAAGGATGGACACAATGATGAAAAATATACTGTGCAAACATATGTTCACGAATGGCTGGAAGACCTTTTAGCGAATAAAATAACAGCGGACAATAGATTCAAGAGTCTCGAATCCATTAATCTTTTACTAGATCAACTTGAATTATTGCATGTGTTTTATTCAAAATTTGCGAAATATATTCCAGAGAAATGGATTGATTCTGAATATGATTTATGGGTTAAGCCCAAAAGAAAAATAAGCGAAATGCTTGAATATTTAAGACCATATGAGAAGGATTACTTTGATGAATATGAAATGGAAATAGAAAAATTTAGCAATCTTTCAAAATGGAATTTTACTTTAGAAACAACAAGGTCATCAGATCATTTTAGTTTAAATTCTGAAGTTTCTTTTATTAGTACAGTTTTATTTCATAAAAGTATTGATAAATGGCTGGTTTTTTGGGACAACTTAAAGTTCCCAATTTTACAAGATCTTGCATTTCATTATTTTTATAGTCCGGAAAACCTTTTAAAAATATTCTCCAATCTTAAAAAAAATAAAAATATTATTGTTTCTGATAAAAAGGTATTAGCATATATTCTTCTTAAAAACCTATTTAAAAACTCATTAAAGGTGACAGAGAATATTTATTTTTATTCTGATTTAAAACGAATTAACAGTTTATCTAAATATGAGAAAAATGATTCCATTTTAAGCTCAGGAAAAAGAATATTCCGTAAATGGAATAACGAGAAAAATATCATTTATTTAGAATCACTACGCAACATTTCAGAAATATTAACGATTGACGAAATTTCAGAATGGATTTTCTCTTATCAACCTACAGATAAGTCATTCAATAAAATTAATCTGTATAATCAGGAAATCGAAACGGTAGTAAAAGCCTATAAAACATATTTTACATCCATTAACCTAATTAATAATTTTGATTTTATACAAAAAGATTTTAACCTTCAAAAGTTTAATTTTATTGTTTCAACAATTGACTCGAAGAGTGTAGATGACAAGTTTGCAGAAAAATTATTGGGAATAATTTCAAATTATATAAATTCTGAAGATTTTTATTGGGATCAAACATTCTCACATAAATATTGGGAGGCTTTAAAAGGGATTGGCAAGATATTAAGTTGGCTGAAAACTCCTATTGAAACTACTACTAAATGGGTCAATAAATACAAGGTAGTTCATGAAGGTTGGAATATAAATGTTTTAGATTATAAATTAGCACAAAGGGAATCATTTGTGTTTTGTGGAGCAATCTTTTTACTTGAACACAAAGTTTTCATGAACTCATCTGTTAAAAATAATTACTTTCAGTGGATGGTAGATATTATTGTTAAACAGTCAAGATATACTCACTCAGATATAAACTTTAGTTATAAAGCTCCATTATTTATACTCTATCATGCTGCAAATCAGATTATGCCTGTTGTACAAAAAAAGTACTTTGAAGAAAAGATAATCTCGAATATTGATAATCTTGAGAATGTAATTAATATTTTTTCAGTTGATAATTTTCCAATATCCAGAAAATCTTTATCAACCATACAAAAAAGAATAGCTATGGAATACAGTTGGTTTCGCAACAAAATGACACAAACAAAGCAAATTGAAAGATTAAATATTTTAGAGGAGTCTCTTATTAAACTAAAAATAAGCACATAATTAGTTAAATGATGGGGAGTTATAAAAATCTTGGTTATATAGATTTTGAGGAGATGAATTTACCTCCGGTTCTTTATAAGTATAGAAGTTGGAGCAATGAAAAGCACAAAAACATATTAACTAAACGTGAGATATTTTTAGCTCCTCCGGGTATATTTACTGACGAATTGGATTGTCGGGTTCCAATAAGATATGATCTTTTAACTGATGAAGAAATATTTAATTGGTATTTTGAAGAATCTATGATGAAAAATATATTATTTACTCATGAACAACACTTACAATTTGCAATGTCATGGTTTAATAAAGGATATCTTCGAGATAAGGAACGAATTCGGTATTTTAATGAACAATTCTGGAATAAATTCAATTCCGTTTATGGTATTTTAAGTTTAACAGCCATTCCTGATAACATAAAAATGTGGGAGCAATATGCGAACATGCATAATGGCATATGTGTGGGCTTTCATACAATTCCACTATTTAAATTGCCAGGAGTATTTGGAGGTGGTGGTGAAGTTAGTTATTACGATGAACTTCCAATCATAAAAGCAACTGATCCATTTGAAAAACAATCTGCTCTTCAAATATTCAGCAAATTAAGAAAATATGAATTTGAGAAAGAATATCGGTTAACAAAAATGTTTAATAGAGAGGATAGGGTTGTAACGGTACCAAGTGATGTGTTTGCTGAAGTTATTATTGGAGCTAATGTGGATGATAATGAAAGGGAAGTGCTTGCTTCAATAGTTCAAAAAAAATTTCCACAAACCAAAATCAAAAATTCTGTATTAATAAAAGAGAAATTAGAATTGCTAAATTATCAATGTTAACAGTATTATTGAAGAAGAATTTCCACATTTGAACTGTTATATATGATTAAATGGAGTTGTTTTTTTCTTTGAATTTTTCATTAGCAACATTTACAGCAAATTCAAAAAAAAGGTTTACCGCTTTGGTGAATTTAAATGAGTTTCCGGTTAAGGAGATTACATTTTTTTTATTCCAACGATTTAAAAACCGTCTAAAATCTTTTAATAATTCAATACTGTTGATGATTTCAATTTTTGATGAATTCTTTAGTAATTGCTCAACTTCCTCAATATAAAAAGTTGCATGATCAATTTGTTCTCGAAATGATTTGCCTTCAAGTTCGAGCTCTCTACAAAGAATAGAAAGAAAAATCGCAAAATCTCTGGTATCTCGTTCGGAGGTATTATTTGAAATCAAAAAAGCGAATTCACTTCTTACTTCAAGATTATAGTCAAATGAATTTTTAAAAAAATCGGCATAAAATTCTTTTTCTGTAGAAACAATTGTGAAATGCTTTTCAGGGAAAAGAAGAAACTCTCCATTTAACAATGCTCGTACTATTTCTTTATGTTCATTCGGATATTGCAGCATATATTTTAACTTTTGGTAAAACTAATATAACATCGTCAAGTTCAATTTTAAAGCGATCATGATCTTCAAATTCAGCATCAAATTCTTTTTCAAAAATTAAATTTGAAATAGAAGAAAATTTCATCATATCAATTTTCACATCATCCTCCTTTAAAATATCATAACACCATTGATAAAAATTGTCAACAGGTAAACAATTTTGCAAGTATTCTTTAAAATGATCTGTATTTGGAAGCCAATTGTCTATTTCCGGCTCTTCATCTTCAATGAATGCTATAGCGAGTGGTCTGAAATGCTCCAAATACATTAATGCATCAGCTTCATAATTGGAAGAGTATGTATATGAACGCTCATTTTTAATCAGGCTTGGAAGAGGGAAAATGTACTTTTCCGGCGTATTAAAATCTTCAAGAAAATAATAAAATCCCGTTAGAATTTGAGAATTTGTTTTAATTCTGTCAAGAAGTGGTAAAAGCTCACGTGTCAATTTTTTTATATGAATGTTTAACTCATAATCAGCATTTAATGCATTTAAATATAGCTTATCAAATAGCCTTCTGATATTGAAATCCTCTTCTTCAAATTTCTTTTGATTGGAATAGGCCGAGATTAAACTAATAGATTTTACAATTGACTTTGTTTGCGATTTGTCAAGGATAATATTTAAAGGTTTAATAAATTCTTCAATCCAAAAATTTGCTTTTCTTATTCTTAACGTAAGATCTGTTGAACTTTCCGTACTTGATTTCAGGGATTCCGTATCGTTAATCAGCCTTGTAGTATAACTGTCGATATCATTCAGAAAATCATCAATTACATCTATTAAACCGGAAATGTATAATGAAACTTTTGACTTATCAGATTCCCCTTGTAGCTTAGTAAAAATTTCATCTATAGCATTGCTTCTGCTTTCTAATTGTTCTGGAAGGGAAAGATAAAACTCTTGAAAAAGAAATTCAAGAAAATCGGAATATCGTTTATTTAACTTATAGTCACTATTTGAGAGTTCTTTTAAAATCTTTAACTCAATTAATTTATTTATATCAACATTATTTTCAATACATATCTTTGTTAACTCAGCAGTATTAACAGTATTGTCTTCTTTGCTTAAATCAAAAAGTAATTTAATGAAATCAAAGTTACTATTGATGTAATTTAATATGGTTCGGGGATTCAGTTTCATTTTTTATTTGACTTCCGGTTAAATCTTCCATCATTATTCAAATAATGTTCTTCTGTATGGCAATTGGGGCAAAGTAATTCAAGATTATCAGGGTTTCCATTGGCTCTGTTTCTATCCTTGTGATGGACTTCTAAAATTTCTGGGTACTTAGCATACCCACATCTCTCACATTTCTTTTGTTTAATTGCCATTGCTGTTTCCCTGTATTTGCTTGCAGCATTTTCAGATTTAAATAAAGGCTTTGGAAATTTTGTTTGAAAATGTTTTAATAATTCTTCCTGTTTACAGACCACATAATAATTTCCACCATTTAAGGCTTTTTCTAATTTTATAATACCGCTCCGCTCTAAATTCTTAAATAAATCAGAGTTTTTTAACCCCCTTGGAATTTTAGTAGAGGCAATTTTTTGAGATTTCAGTAGCTCCTCAATTAAGTTATAGTACTGTTGTGTTTGCATTTTTATATTTAGCTACTTTAGTATGACGTTCATCTAATATAATTCCACCACCGCGAGAAGAGGGTTTAATAATATAGTATTTTTCAATGCCATCAATTTCTCTTGGTGCTGCAAAAATCGGAATGAAATTAAAAGTGTTGCAGAACTTAATAATTTGCTTTACATTATGTGGGCCAATAGCTCCAAGTTCATCAATATAAATCACAATTTTATTTTCAGAATCATTGAGTGCCAGTTCTTTTATTATACTTAAAAATAGAAACAACTTTAACACCCTGTCCGTAGCATTTGATTCTACCTGCTGGATAAGTTTTATTTTTTTCTTTTCACCCGTTTTTAATTCTATTTCCAACAATAAATCAAATAGCTGTTCAAATTTATATTCAATTCCCAGATCAAAATATTTTTTTAAAACCTGCAGATTCTCTTTTTGTTCTGGATTATTTGAAAATAATTCGTCAATACGTGAAATACTACTAATCTTTTTGAAATCAGTTATTAATTCTTCATTGTCTTTTACTCTAATTGAAACATCCTTAATATTGGATACAGGAAAATCGGACAACTGGCGATTGTAATTTTTTACGAAATTTTTAAATTCATTATAGCGTTGTAAAAAGTCTGCAGTCGGTTTTGTAAATTTGTGTGAAATAAGTTCAAGTAATTCTGATGCACTATTTTCTAATTCATTAAGCGTTATAATTTCCTCGTCAACTTCTTTAATGAAATCAAATAAATTTGAAGTGTCCTTTTCAAGCTTTTTACTTATATTATTAAATAATCCTTTTTCGGATTCCGAACCAAATATCGTTTCTTTTAAACGATTTATGGAGTTGTGAGTTTTTTCAAATTCGGAAAATATTTTTTCGAATTCTAATTCAGATAATTCTTCAACTTCAAAAAACTCATGAAATGAGTTAATTTTATAATTCCACTCTCTATATTTTAATAATTGCTTATTTAGTCGCTCCTTCTCATCTTCTGCATCTTTCAATTCTTTAGTCTTAGTTTCAATTTCCTCTTCTTTTTTTCCGATTTCCTCTTTTGTTGCTTTAAATGTATTTTCAAGCCTGATTATCTCTTTTTCAATTTCTTCTTTTTTCTTCAGAAGATTAGCCTTGTTGTTTATTTTCTCAAGAAGGTTTTGCTTTATATTTTTGTACTTTTCAAGTTCAACTAATTTATCTTCTTTCTTGTTTCTATCAATAATGGTGTCTAATATTTCTTTCTGTTTTTTTAACTCTTCCTCTATTTCAGAAAATTTTAAACGAAGTTCTTCAATTGTTTCGAATGGTTTTTCTTTAATAGATGAAATATCAATAACACCATCAAATAACTTCAATAGATTTTCTGACTTAGTAATTTTATTAATTATTTTTTCTTCAGTTTGTTCTAAAACATCCTTACTCAGAATGGAATACACTTTTGCCCGGATATTTTTATCAGAAGAAATTTTTTGATATAGAAGATTTTCAAAATTTTTGATTTTATTCTCGATATTTTCTTTTTCTAAATTGAGCTGCTTGATTTTGCTTTTGATTTGAACTTCAGTTAGATTTGATTTTTTTATTGTTGTTAAAAGAGTGAATAGGTTTCCGTATTCTCTTTTGACTTCTTCAATCTCATTCTCTAGTCCGGAATATAATAATGAGCCCTTCTCTCCATAAGGTTCTATTTCCTTAAGAACTGTACTAATCGGGGGTAAATTGTTATTTTGTATATTCTCAATTTTACCTTTAATAGATCCCAATTTCTGATTTAATTCATCTTTTTCCTTCGTCAGGATAGTTTTAATCGTTTTATCAAGTGTATTAATTTTAATTGAAAGTTCACTTGACTCACTTATCTTTTCAGTAAATTCCTTTTCAATTTTTCCAAATTGTCTATTGAAATTATATTTTAGCTTACAACAAATTTTTGTTTTGGATTGAAGTTCATCAACTAATTTTTTGAGCTGCTGATATTCAGTTCCAATTGTTCTTAATCGAGAAATCTTTTTTTGCTTACTTTCGAGTTCTGTTATTTCATCTTTACTTCTTTCTGCAAAAACAGGCAATACAATTTCCTTATTATCAGCAATTATCAATGACTTTTTAAAATCTTCATCTGTGATTTCACTCGATTTTAATAAATAGCGATAAATCTTTGTGAAATTATTATTCAATGCTCGTCCTTTTCGTTTTACCTTGTCTGTGATCCAAACAACAGCTTGTGTTTTTTTCGATTCACTATAGACTAAATCGTATAAACTATCTTTTGATAATTCCTGAAAGTTAATGTTTTGAATTAGCAAATTTGATTGTAACTCTTGAAAATTAATAATAGACTGTTTACCTTCTTCAACATTGATAAAATATTCTTCCTTGTACGCACTGTCAATTTTATAATATTCAATTTCATTATTTGCATTTCCTTTAACAAGTATACAATAATATCCTTTTTTGAATATTTCAAAGACGATATAACTTTGATTAATATTTTTAAAGTAGTGGGGAATAGACTCTTTCAACTTTCTTCCACCTTCAAATCTCATTTGATTAGAGTCAATAATATAAAGGAAATTGAGTGCGTTGATTAAAGAACTTTTACCAACATTACTTTCTGCAGCCAACTGAATCCCAGAAGTATTATTTAAAATAATATCTGCTTTGGAATATATTTGGGAATTAATTATAACTATTCGGTTTAGCATTTTCTTTTTATTTTATTATCAAAAGTAGGATCATATATGTGTTATGTCGTTGCATATTTTAATGTTATGGCAAGTGATAATTTCCATTCCATATCTTAATTAATCTTCAATAAAAGTTGGCATTCCCAATTTATCGAAAATGATTTTAACCTGAGAAATAGTGTAAAACCTTCCTCTTTTCTCTCCAATTTCGGATTTAAATGGTTCAATCCATTTTTTCAGTGTTCGCCAGTTAACATTATATAAAACTGCCAACTCGTTCAAAGAATACGCTTTTACAAGTATTGAGCTATGAGTTTCAGAATTCATAAAAAAGCATTTACAATTACTATTAAATTTTATTCATATATTTTTCTATATAATCTTCCTTTGTTAAATGAAGCTTATCTGCCATCTGTTTTACAGACCATTTTTTCTCATTTCTGTAACTTTCCATCAGGTTTGATAGAAGAACAGGTGTTTCGATCGGTACATCAAGCTCAACAGGCTCCCTGCGACGAATCTTCAATTGATTAAACTGTGTCAGCAGATAACGTTTCTGGTTATAGGTCAAAAAACCTAAATCATCAGCCCTGTACAGAAGTGCCTGCATGGATACCCTCCATTTAGATTTTAATTGACCGAGCCTTGAAATATTAATTTCCCCTTCAAAATCATTTCTAATTGTAGCTTCCTGCATTAGCAAAGAAGCAGCAAATAAATTTGCTTCATGACCGATTTCACGTTCAGGAGCCACCGGAGAAAAAAGATGCATTAAGATGTGACCTAATTCATATGCCAGGCTAAAACGAAGCCTGTCTCCGAGCAGGGTTTTGTTAACAAGAACTATCGGATGCCTGCCGGAAGTAAGGATAGTACGGCTATCCACTCTCTCCGTTCCGAAATCGAAAGAACCTATCAGAATACCTTTACTTTCCATTATTGAAACAAGATTCTCAACAGGGCCGTCGGGGATGTTCCATAAAGTTCTTAGTCTATCTGCTACTTCCAACGGATTCTCATCTTTTATTTCAGGAATATCCAGTTTCGGAAGAGGTTTTTCTTTTGTCAGAATTTCAGTATTCAATCTGAAAACATTTGTCTGGGCTTCAATGGGCATAATGAATTTCTGGGCAACCGTTAACCTTTTTCTAAAGTTTACCAAAGTAGGAAGGTAGGCTTCACCGGATTGAAAAAAGAAGCTTTCCGGGTAATTCAAGGCTGTACACAACTTGTTTAATGCTTCTTCAGAAAATGTTTGAGCATCCTGTTCTACCTGACAAACTTTTCCGGCAGAAATGTCGAGTAAGGAGGCAAGCTCTCTCTGCGTTATCCCTCTTGATTCCCTTGCCAAGATTACCATTTGAGGGTTTATTTTATCGTCTGTTTTCATCATAATTATTTTCCCGCACAAAGATATTTTATAATTGCAAAATAAACAATATAATTTACATAAATATTCATGCGTATATTCATAGAAAATTATAACTAACAGTATATTAGTCTAATTTAAAAGAATAATTTATATGGTAGTTTTTAAAAAGGAGAAGAATAGTTCCCTGTTTGGATGGTTGAATATATCAACATAACCCGGGTTCATATCCATGAACTCTTTGAAATGCTTGGAGGCATCAGTATTAAATCCAATACAGTCAATCATAAACATACTGTTGGCTACTTCGGTAGCATCGAAAAGAAAATCGAATACTTTAATATCTCCTACAAAACATGAAGCAATCCATAAATATTTCGGTAAGCTTTTAAAAAGAATGCCCGATTTAATTTTTTCATCATAATCGGACTTATTAATTTCAACTTTATATTCTTCGCTGAATTGAACCCGAATATCCCAATAAAAATCATGAGTAACAATCGAATTAAATGCTTCTGTAAGCATGGCATCAAGTCCTGTTGCAATAGCCTCAATGTCGTCATATGAAAGCCTGATCTTAGGAAAAACAGGTATCAATATAGAATAGGTGTGGGTAGGTTTATTATCTTTATTGTATTTTGACCAGTTTGTATCTAAGTGATCATCGGTTCTGAATTCAACCCGTGCAAAGGGACCCCATTGGTCATCATGAACAAATATTTTTTCAATATCATCAGCTTTCCATGAAATTTCCGCTTTAGGTCTGGCAGGAGTTGACTTTTTGTATTTATAGCCATTAGCAGCTAAAGCATGTAAACCATAGGAATCCCCGTTTGGAACTTCCACAATAAGGATGACAGGAATACCGATAGGTGAATATGCATATACTAATTTTTTTAGGTATGAATTTGAAATATATTGAATATTCCCATCAGGGGTAAATAACTGCCTTACTTCAACAACTAACCCGGAACTGGTAAGAGCCTGACACATTTGAATGACAGAAAGCCCATTTTTATTCGGGAATAACCGTCCGCCGTCAGAAGACATTAATCCTGCGTCCTTTGTTATTTCGTATGGTGTCTTTATGGTTATGTGATAATTTATTTCGGCAGCTTTTTGTAACGTTGTCCAGATTGCAGTAGTTGCACAAGCACTTAATACATTATCCTGTTCCTGAAATGCCAGAGACTTAATTTTTAACCCGTACCCGAAAAGATGGACAGAATAATCTCGTGTCCCAAAATACTCCCGTATATTATCGGGGTTTCCTGAAGGGTAATTTTTTAATAAAGTAAAACCGATAATTGTAAAAGGTAATGGCTTTACAACAACAAATCCAAGATAAGACTTGTCAAAAGTATCGTCCTTTTTACCGCTAAGAATGATTGTTCTTAAATTATCTTCAGAAATATCCGTATCAAAAAAATGTAATCTTTTACAAAATTTAGGGTAATTTCTAAAGCATACCGAATAATAAGCTGAATAATCACTAAAAAAATCTTTACTAATGTATTCTTTCTCGACTACAATAGTTTTAGCTTTTAAACCGTCGATACCAAAATATTCTTTCAAGAATACATAATGCCATTTATCACGAATACTGCTTAAAGAAGTATAAGAATTACAAAGTTCATCTAATAGTGAACCATCAGAATATGGCAATACTTTATACAACCCTCTTATAGTTGAACGACAACATTAAGTTTATCTGCATCAACTATTTTTCTGCGAAGAATTTCTTCTTGCTTTTTATTGACTTCTTTAATTTTCTCAATAGTTTTTTTGTCGCTGAAATCAATAACTTTTACTTCGAACTTGGCGTTCTTTTTAAATATTCTTTCTGAGTTGTTGTTTTCCATATAGTTGGATATATCTGATTGCAAATATATGCAAAAGTATGCAAAAGTAATTTTTTTTTGAAAAAAATCAATGTGAAGTAATAGTATCCCGATAATATCTTGTGTTTATTTAGTTTTTGAATAGAAAGTTGTTGCCTTTCAAACAAAATAATGAAGTTTCCCTGCTCCGAATGTGCATTTTATGCTTATTACGATATCAATACCCCAGTGCTTCCGCAATTCTTCCATATAAATCTCATATTAATTCCAAGAAGTTACCACATTAATTCCACATTGATTCCAAGATGTTTCATATTGGTTCCATACTAATCCCAACCTTTTACCTTAATATTTCCGAATGACAGATCATAATCTCTACCCTTGTTATAATTGTAATGCATTCGCAAAAGTAAAAATGAAATTCATACTATATATATTATGGTATTCACTTTTGTAATGTGACAAAAACAGACATTTTCGGGTATGTTTTGCAAAAACGTGTATGTTAAGCAAAAAAAAGCAAATACCAGCCCAGACCGAAAACCAAATTCTACGCCTGCTCTACTTTTGATTCCATGAAAACGGCAGGAAAATACCGGAACTTTTTGTACCCCGTCCCCCTATCAGGCAAAATACCATCGTCCCCAATGGCATCTTTTTCTGAGAAGTCCAAATTATACCGGCTATTTATCTGCAATAATCTATTGAAAATCTGCAAATTATTGTCCAATATGTCCTTGCATGTTCCAAAAACTCTCCCGATGTTCGGCTCTATTAATCGAAAACCCTCTGTAGAAGCGATATTCAGGCACACAAGTCCGACCATCAGCCGAACAAGGCAAAAATGAAAAAATATGGAAAACAAAGGAACAAGCAGATTTAACGAAAGCCAGCTCGAAATCATGGCAAAACTCCACAAGAGTTTAAGCAACGGCATCCGCAGTGGCAAAGCCAATGCCCCCAGAGACTGGATGGAAGCACATAAATTAGACATCGTATTAACAGGGGCTTGTTTTAACTCAGGACAAATCCATCACCGGAAAGAACAAAGCTTCAAAGACGAACTTGCCAGCATAGGATTTCTGACACAAAGTGATGTCCCCACTAACAATGGCCAGATACCTTATACCGTATTCGGGATACACTCCATCGTATTCCCACTCAAAAACCAAGACCATCAGGTGGTCAACCTCTATGCCGTCAGCATAAAAAACGGTAAAACCGACTATTTAAACCAAGAAGGCATTTATCCCTCTTACCCGGGAGAAAATACAAAAAAGCTCTACATCGTCCCCGATGTAATAGATGCAGCCACCCTGTTAAGCACAAACATCCCCGATAACAAAGAAGCAGTAATGGCATTGCACAACGGAGAATTGCTCCCACAACACGAAGAAGCAATAAGGCAGTTAAGCCAGCTTCAGGAAATTATCTGGATAGAAAACACGAAACAGTTAAAAGTTGAAAGTGAAAAGTAAAAAGTAAACACCATGTCAGACCAAATCGATAAACTTCGCAAAATCATAGGGAACATACCCATACGAAAAGTAGAAATTCCCGAAGAACAAAACCTGAACAACATCTACATAGCACAAGGAGAAAACGGCATCCTTCAACTTCTGGACATGCCCACAGAAATGGAAGAAGTCACAGAAGTCGAAAGAACACCACTCCCGGTTTTACTAAACGACAGCCTTGCTGAAATACAAGACATAGAAACAGCACAACAAAAATTCCACGAGGACAAAAACATAGAAAAACAGGAAGAAAAGTCCCCACAAATAGAAACAGTCCACGAAGGCAAGCTCCGCATGAAAGCCGAAAACAATATCTATTATGTATTAGGCACACTAAGCCAGGATTTAAGCTCCATGCGAATCACCCTCATGGTAGAAGAACGCCATACAGGTAGAAAAGAAAGAACCAAGCTTGACCTGTACGAAAGAGAAATCGTAAAAGTCGTCTCCATCCAGTTCGGGGAACTCTATAACCAAAGCCCGGAGCAGATAGAAGCAGACCTGCTTCTGCTTACCGACCTGTTAGAACAATACAGGGAAAAACAACTACAAGAATCCAAACCCGGCTTCAGGGAAAAACGCATACAGGCAGCCATCACCCCCGAAAACCAGAAGAAAGCCGTAGAATTCCTGCGACAACCCGGCCTCCTCCAAAACATCGACAACTTAATCGAACAAGCAGGGGTCGTTGGAGAAGAAAACACCCGGAAATTACTCTTTGTCATCGCATCCACCTATAAAATGAATTATCCCCTCCATGCATTGGTACAAGGCACCAGCGGAAGCGGAAAAAGCCACCTTATCAATACCATCGGACAATGCTTTCCACCCGAAGATGTTATGAGTATGACAAGAGTTACCAGCAAATCCTTCTATCACTATAGCCATGAAGAATTAGTCAATAAGCTAATACTTATACAGGACTACGACGGATTAGATGAAGAAGCACAATATGCCTTCAGGGAATTACAATCCGCAGGAACCGTCAGTAGTTCCACCACCTACAAAGACCGCTTCGGAAACCTCACATCCACAGTAAAAACAGTAAAAAGCCACTTTTCATCACTATTGGCAACCACCAAAGCCGAAGTTTACTACGATAATATGAGCAGGTCGGTCATATTAGGAGTAGACGAAAGCGACCGGCAAACACAAAAAATCATCGAACACCAGAACAGCAAACTTGCCGGAATATCCGATTACAGGGAAGAACGCAAAGCAGCCGAATTCTTACAAAACTGCATACGGTGCATCAAACCGATGGAAGTAGTCAATCCCTATGCAGACAAAGTCCGGTTACCCATAGAAGCAAAAATGCTCCGAAGGCTGAATAACCATTATCAAGCCTTTGTCAAGCAAATCACCATCCTGCACCAATACCAGCGAAACAAAGACAATCAGGGACGCATAATAGCCGAACCCGAAGACCTGAAAATAGCCTGCGACATACTCTTTGATGCCATTATGCTCAAAGTAGATGATTTGGACTCCTCATTAAGACAATTCTTTGACCGCATGAAAGCCCACGTTCGGCATATAGCACAAGGAAAACCCACAGAATACCAATTTACCCAACGGGACATAAGATTAGCATTAAACGCAAGCAAAGCCACCTGTTTCCGCTACATGGAAGACCTCGAACTATTAGAATACATCCAGCGGACAGGAGGCTATGCCAACCGGGGCTTCAAATACAAAATCGTATTCTGGGATGATATGGAAAAAATCAGGATAAAAGTCAAAGCACAACTAAATGCCCAATTAGAAACATTGAACCAGCCGGCAGTTCACAGCAGTTCAAACCCCATGAACCACCAGAACCCGCATGAACACGGAGAAAACAGCACAGCGGTTCAACAGTTCAAGAGTATGCATTCTAATAGCAACCAAACCCCGTCGTAATAAAAATGAAACACCTGCCATTACATAACCCCGTATTCGAAGCACTGTACAAAGACTTTGAAAGCCTAATCCGGACAAAAGGATACAGCAGGGGACAAAACACCATGTACCCAAGCTGCGTAAGAGAATTTTTATTCTTTATAGAGAACAAAGGTATCACCACCATACAGCAGGTAGAAGCCACTGAAATAATCGCCTATCACGAGTATATCAGCACCCGACCCAATCAAAGAAGAGAAGGAGGATTAAGCGACTCCATGATAAAAAGCCATCTCTTCTCCCTGCGTCTTTTCTTTGACTATTTATTAGATAATGGAGAATTAGACAGTTCGCCCGCCAGACTGCCTAAATTCACCGTAAAAAGGCATAAAGAACGCAACATACTTACCGTAGAAGAAATCAAACAACTCTACGCAGCCTGTGAAAACCAGAGAGACAAAGCCATGATATCCGTAGCCTACGGATGCGGTTTAAGAAGAAGCGAAATACAAAAACTCGACACCGGGGATATACACCTGCACAAAGGCATCCTCATAATTAGAGACAGCAAAAATCACAAGAACAGGACAATCCCTGCATCAGATAATGTACTGAAAAATCTGAAAGATTACATTATATATGAAAGACCTAAATACCTTCAGCATTCCAAACAATACGAACCCGCATTCTTTGTCAACGAAAGAGGAGAACACTGGAGTGGGGCAAGAATGAATGACAGGCTGCATGAACTTATAGAAAGAACCCAGAACCCCGAAATACAAAGAAAAGAAATCACCCTTCACTGCCTTCGTCACAGCATAGCCACCCACCTGATAGACAATGGGGCGACCATAGAATTTGTGCAGCAGTTTCTGGGTCATAGCCATATAGACACCGCTCACATCTATGCAAAGAAAAGAAAACAACGTATGGCCATACTCAGCCAGATCAGATAAAATAAAAACAAAGAAAAAAGAAGAAAAAACAAAAAAATGACCACAGAATTAAGCCTTGAGCAATACCTGAATCAGATGGGACACAGCCCCCAGACCGTAAAAAACTACCTCTACACCATAGGGATATTCCTGGCATTAAGTAAAGAAGCCGAAAACTTCAAATATAAAGACATCCTTCAGTATATGGAAGAACACACCCAAAATCTGAAAAGCAACGGGTCAAAAAACAGGGTATTGGCAGCCATCAAGAAATACTACGATTACCTTGTAGAAATCGGCAGACGTAATGACCATCCTTGCAGAACGCTTATACTTAAAGGCAGACGCAGAAAAGGAGTAATCCACCACGACCTTTTCACCGGAGAAGAACTCGAACAACTCATGGAAAGAGAAGAACGCTACGAAGACCTGAAAATACGCAATCAGGTGGTCATGTCATTGCTGATATATCAGGGCCTTACCTCTGGCGAACTGCAGGAAATAAAAGTAAAACACGTGGATTTGGATGCAGGGACTATCTACATCAAAGAAAGCCGGAAACAAAGCCGGAGGCATCTGGAACTGCAGCCAAAACAATACCGCCTGTTGGACAAATATATTAATGAAATACGCCCACAACTGCTTAGGGTTGAAACAGAAGTCCTGCTTATAGGCAAACTCGGCACACCTTTAACCGTTGACGACATCAATTACCTTGTATCCACATTCAAGATGCTGTTCCCTGACAGGAATCTTAACTCCATGACTATAAGGCAGAGTGTTATTGCCAACTGGCTCAATGAAAAGAGGCTCCCGTTGGAACAAGTGCAGCTTTATGCCGGGCATAAGTGGATTTCATCCACAGCAGAATATCGCTACACATCTGTAGAAGAGCAAAGAACGCTGATAAATAAATTTCATCCGCTGGGATGAATCAGGGTAAAAATTGACAATATTTACCCTGATAGCCAAAATAGGGGTAAAAAATGAACATTAATTAATAATATGAGTAAAAAAACAAAAATATTACCCCGATTAGTAAAAAGAATTAAAAAATTACACCTATATTTGTGATAGGGGTAAAAAAACAAAAAAAATACTCAAATAAATTATTTATGTACGACAGGAATAAGCCATATAACCAACTACCATTACTGCCACCTCCTGATAATAATATTATTGATACTGATATTTTAATGAAGTGGGGTATTGCTAGGTCAGCTTTGACAAAACTGGATGGGGTTACTAATACACTAGAAGATCCACAGATAATGGTAAATACAATAGCTCTACAAGAAGCGAAAGATTCTTCAAAAATAGAGAATATTGTTACAACTACCGATGCTCTATATCAAGCAATCTCATTGTCTGCCGAAGACAAGAAAAGCAAATCGGCTAGGGAAGTCCTAAGATATAGAGAGTCATTAATGGAAGGCTTGAGTCTTGTTAATAAAGCTGATAAAATAACGTTGGATTTGTTGGTAAGACTATTCCAAATAATAAAAGATTCTACAGGAGGTATTAGAACGGATTTACAAGAAGTTTGGTTAACAAAAGGAGGTTCTGATTCAAGAGCAGGTGAGAGAGTTTATACTCCACCTCTTGGAAAAGAAATATTGAAAAATAAGCTTGAAAATTTATTGGAGTTTTTAAATAATGATGAGCGTTATAAATATGATCCTTTGATAAAAATGATTGTGGCTCATTATCAATTTGAAGCAATTCATCCATTTTTGGATGGAAATGGACGTACAGGAAGAGTTGCAAATGTTCTATACCTTGTAAACAAAGGGCTTCTAAAACATCCAATTGCATATTTTAGTCGTTATATAAGTCAAAACAAAGAAGATTATCAATATTGTTTAAAAGTAGTCACCGAAAGAAATCAATGGAAACCTTGGATAATGTTTATGCTTGAAGCCGTTGAATCAACAGCTAATTATACAATTCAAAAAATTGAGCAAATAAATCAACTTAAGCAAAAGACATTCGAGTATATCAGGCAACGAGATCCAAAGATAGATAAGGAGTATGTTGAAGCAATATTTGTACAACCATATATAAAGTCAGTTCATCTAAGTGAAAATGATAAGTACCGTGTCTCAAGTAGAAAAACGGCTACATCAATATTAAACAGGTTAGTAGAGCTTACAGTTTTAGATCCGCCAAAGCAAATTGGTCGTGAAATCGTCTATATAAATTCTACTCTGATAAATCTATTATCTGATAACGAATAATAATAACATTATGAATGAGGCAAAAAAATATCAACTTCAGGATTTGATTGAAAAAATTGACCGTATAGATAAAATGATTAAGCTGCACTCATCAAATCCATCTGCCTTTATGCTTGACCAATACATGGCAAAAAAGGAGAAGTTACTCGGATCCTTAATTGACGAATTAGTTGATGCAAGGATTCGTTCACTATATAGCTTCAAATTGATAGTGTTAGCGATAAACAAATATTATCCTAACATTATTAAACTTGGAGGTAAAAAACAAACACAAGAAATCCGGTATAAAGAACTACAGGATTTAGAGGCAGTACTGGCTTAAAAAAATAAAAAAACGACGTTTAATTAACAACAACCACGTTGGATAAAAATATTTCCTAATCTCATTGAAAATAACTACTTTTGAGAAGATGTACTTTTGTATATCTTTTCATTTTTATAGTAAATGTTTGAACAAACTTTTACATACGGAGAAAATAAGTTTTTGTGGGATAACACGAAGTGGTATCGCTTCGGGTTTAATGGCAAGGAAAAAATTGATGAAATAAATAATATTACAGGGGCAACGTATGATTATGGTTTTAGAGTTTATGATTGCAGAATTGGTAGATTTTTAAGTATAGATCCATTGATTTGGAAATTCCCATTTTATAGTCCTTACCAATTCGCTTCTAACTCTCCTATAGTATCAATAGATATAGAAGGGCTTGAGTCAACTTTTCGATTAAATTATAATGAGGGATCAGTTGAAATAATTGACAGCAAAATGCAATCAACACAGTTAAAGAATATTGATAAAAATAGATGGTATTTTGCAACGCCATGGGCACCTACACAACCATCAGAAGGTAATCCTGTCAAAGTGTGGTGTGAAGGATGTGTTGGTGGAGCTGGATGGAATCCACAAGACCAAAATTCTGGTAGTTGGATTAATATAAATGTAGGAAAAATACAGATAACTACAACTAAAACTATTGAAAGAGTAATTACCGAAACAATACCTGGAACACCAGGAACTAATCCGACATATAAAACAACTCATGCATCTACTTCTTGGTTGTCAGGATCTTATACGTATAATAATGGAGGAAATAAGCCCGTAAAGGATATAACTACTAACGAAGCAATAAATTTAGCTATAAGTACAGCGCTTTATCGAGTTAATACAGCAAATAATGTAGGTGCTTCAGATCCTAAAGTTAATTCAAAAATCACATCTATCGATATAACCTTTAATAAAGAATATTCTGGGGACAAAAATGCTGTTATATCAGCATTAAGAAATGCTTATAGTGTCAATGTAAATTCAAATGTTGGTACAGTAGGTGCAACAGCAGGTAATTTTGCTGCTTTTGATATAAAAGTTAATTATGATGTAATTACAAAAACATCAGAAGGGACACCTTCTATTCCAGATAAAACAGAAACAAAAACTGAAACCGAGACAATTACAACTACCTCTAATCCAATAGAATATTGAACAATATGATTATTGACATAAGAAAAATTAATTTGTTATTTTTTATAAGTTATAGTTTTAGCTTGCTTTCATGTGTAAATCAACAAAGTAAAGAAAAAAAGCAATATTCAGATGATCCATTTAAATTATTTGAATCGTGTAGTCAATATTTTGAGATTACATCAAATGATACTATAATTCATGGTAATAAAGGGACCATAATTAGTATTCCTGAAAATTGTTTCGACTCAAATAAAAGAATAGTTAAATTGGAATTGAAAGAGTATTATGATATTACAGAAATGATAATTAAAGGCTTAAACACGTTGTCTAATGGACAGATGCTAGAAACCGGTGGAATGTTATATCTAAATGTAACTACATTATCTGGTGAACCTGTAATAATGAAAAAAAATAAGCAATTTTTAATTGAAGTTCCATCTAAGAAAGATGGGATGAAATTGTTTTATGGTAATATTAAAGAAAACAATATCAATTGGACATTAAAGGATGATACAATATATAGTTATCAAATGGATACTACTTCTCTTATGATGGATGATCGTTACAGTTATTTTAAAGTCACAAAACTAGGTTGGATTAACATTGATAAATTTATTAAATTTGAAAACAAAATAAATCTATTAGTAAATCTACCACTTGGAGAAGAAAAGGCTGCTTATTGTTTAGTATTTAAAAATTATAATACTATTATTCCTCCATTGCCTAATATACATGAAAAATTAGTGTTCGAAAATATTCCATTAGGCGAAGAAGTCTCTGTCATTGGTGTTGGGTTAAGAGATACTAATTTGTATTTTGGGATAAAAGATATATCTACCGATTCCAAAGAAGTTGATTTTCCTGCTTTACTACCTACATCAAAATTTGAAATAAAATTAAAATTACAAATGAAATATGGAATGGCTCTTTAAATTCAACAAAATAATTTTTTTATTCCTTTTTTTTGTGATTGCATATAGCTCTAAATCACAACAGGAAGAAAAAATAACTCTTACAAATGATACAATTAATGTAGAATATGAAAGTAAGTTTGAAACAAATAATTTAATTCCGGATAAATTTTATTTCATTGTTGGATCAAATAGGTTTAACTATCATTGGAAAGTTTTTAATGAATCGAACCCTAAAATTCTTTTACTTGAATTTCAATGCAAAAATGATAGTTGTATTACTAACCAATACTATAACAATTATCAATTAAAAAGAAAAATCATTGAGACCTCCCTAAGAGGGTTAATCTATGAAGAACTATGGTGTGACAATGGGCAATTGATTAGAAAAGTTGATTATACTAATATGCCTCAACAAATTACTAACTATTATTGTAATGGCAAGAAAAAGAACGAGTTTACTTTAGACGGATATAGAGCAATTGGTAAACACCTTTGGTGGTTTGATAATGGCCAAATAGAAGTAGAAGGTTTATTTGATAAAGAAGGTCAACAAAGTGGATTATGGAAGTATTATAATGAATCAGGTAATTTGATAAAAACAGAAGAATACGAATCAGGAAAACTAATTAAAACAACAAAATAAAATATTTAAAAAATTAGTTTATAATAACACAGAGCAAATATTTTGATAGAAATGAATAATAGGATAGAAATAACAACTTACTCAACGCTTATTCATAACACTTTGCAAAACAACTATTTTATTATAAAAAATAACGTCAAAAACGCTCAAAATTCAGGTGCTGCCTTCGGAATGTTGATGCCTGGGCGCTCATTCTCAAGCTCTGCTTACAAATTCGGCTTTAATGGTAAAGAGAAAGACGATGAATGGACTGGAAGTACAGGAAGCCATTTAGATTTTGGAGCAAGAATTTATGATAGTAGAATTGGGAGATGGATGAGTGTTGACCCATTAACATCAAAATATCCATACTGGACACCTTATCAGTTTGCTGGTAATATGCCTATACAGTATAATGAACTTGAAGGAAAAGAGCCAAATAACCAATGGGGACTGATGTTGTTAGGAAGCTATGAACATGCAGGAATGTCACCCCAAGAATCATCAGAAATGCTTCAAAAAACTGGTAAAATAGCACTAATAACTTATAAAACAGTAGCTATCATAGCAACTTCTATAATTCAGCCAGAAGTTGGAATACCTTGGGCTGTTGCTGATTTAACTGGAGTTCCTGTAACTCCTGCCCCTCAGGCATGGTCAACACCAGTTATTTCATCATCGATTTATACAAAAGCAACAACAACGGATATTGCTGCTTATGATGTCGAATTTGCGATAAAGCAAGGATTAAATTCATCTGAAGGCACATATGATTTCAATGCAATAAAAAGCATGATACCTAAAGAAACACCCAATAGTTTCAAGCCAAGTGAAAATATAAGTACAGGAGAAAAGTATATTTTTAAAATAAATGATACTAAGGTCAATTTAAAATGGCACTCACCAGATGCAAAAGCTCCTTTAGGTTCCAATTCTGCAACAACCAATACTGCCCAAATTAAAATTGATAATAAATTATTTAATTCTGAAGGTTTATTTCAAATTAAACCTGATAATTCAACACATATACCTTTGAAAAGAAATTGATATGATACATTATATTAATCAATTACCAGAATCAATACCAGAGAATGAAATTAAAGATTTAATGATTATGGTTCTTAATGATAATAATATTTCTATTGAAGAAAAGTTTGAATGTATTGAGGAGTTATCTGATAAACAATGGCATTGTTACAAATTAATTGATAATGAACTACTATGTATTATTGAAAAATGGATAAAAGAAAACTATAGGAATGATTCCATTGATATCATTAGAAGTATTTTTAATATAATAGTTCGATTAGGTGCCCAGAATACTTATGATTGGCTAAAAAAACTTAACATAAGTAATCTTCAAATTAGAAATATTATTATTGAAAACTCAAAAGAATTAGGCGAAAATATTTCAAATCCATATGAGAAATAATTAAAATATATAATGTTAGATGTTTAGAATAGGAATTATTTTGGTCTTATTTGGGATAATTTATCTTATAAAACCTAACATTTATAAGAGATGGATTTGGAAAAAAACTAATATTCTTCAAAGAAATTTAAGCCCTGCAAATTATTTAAAATTCATGAGAATCCTGGGGGGTATTTTTATTTTGGTTGGTATATTACTTTTATTAAAAGGTAGTTGGTAATCGTTATATTCCAAATTATCACTTAGCGATAACTTCCAAAACTAAAATAATAAATAACATTAAAAAGCCAAATCCCTTGGCTTTTGGTTGTGTCCCAATTTATCACCTGCATAAGATTATGAAACGCAATATTATGATAGGTTTTTAAAAAGCCTTATATGATGTGATTTATATTTTAATCCAATAAGTATAAATGTGTATTAGTATAAATCAATCGGCATAAACCAAAGTAGAAATTATAATTCGTCCGGTTTGGACTCTTATGGAAGAACTGGCAAAAAGCATAAAATGGACACCCACCTATGTAGTAGTTGAACAAATCCGTAAAGAAGAAAAGAAAATAAGACAGGAAGCAATACAAGCCGAAAGAAAAAAGGCAAAAGCCGATAAGGAAAAAGCTTTAGAAAAAATTGCAAAGTCATTAAAACAAAAAGGAGTACCCATTGAAATAATTATAGAATCAACAGGGTTAAGTAAAAAAGAAATTGAAAAGATTAAATAAAGAATTGTTTTTTTTCATTTTAAGAAAATTCATCTGGCGATTTTTAGAAATCGCCCGGAATTATATATTTTTTATTAGGGCGATTCAGGAAATTTTCAAAAATCGCCCGGTTTTTATCAAAAATTGCCCGGAATTTACTTTTTGTATGTGGGGGGTATTAAAGTGTACATGGGTTTTTATAAAATATTATTGAAAATGTACAAGATTTCATTAAAATAATTTACATTTGTGTAAACATTTATTATATTTGTACGTTATAAAGTGTAATAATATTAAAGTAATGCCCTATGGAATTTTCTCTCGATAATTTTTTTAATTCAAAGAGTGCAGACTCATTTATGGAAGGAATAGAAAAAACGAATGAACTTAGATTCCAGCAAGAGTTCGCTTTAAAAGATGTTGGTATTTCTACCCGGGTTATGAATCACTGGGATGCAAAAGGACTTATTCCTGAGAGTTCAAGAAATAAGGGAGGCCCTTACACTTTTAATTTTATAGAGTTAATCTGGCTTCATATAGTAAAAGAACTCAGAGAATACGGTTATCCTTTGGAAAGGATAAAGGAAGTCAGTTTTTTTCTTAATACGATTATTGATTATACGGAATATTTCAGGACTCAATCTAAAGAAGAAAAAGAAGAGATAAAAAAAAGAGCAGAAAGTATTCCAATGAATGATGAAGCGGAAAAGATTAAATTGGTAGAAGCGATTAAAAAAGCCCTTGATGACCCGAATGAAGCAGTAGAGTTTTTTCAAACGAATATTTTAAGTTTACTTATTAATGAATTTCTTCTGTATAGAAGTGATATAAAAATACTAATAGATCAAAAAGGAAATGTTCTTCCATTTACCAATGAATTAATAAAGCGTAAGGATTATAACAACGTATTTAATGATGTGGAATTTGACAATGAATCCTATATCAGTATATCTCTCCTTAAATTCTTTAAAAAATTCACGATGAATAAAAAATACTTCAGCTTTTTACAGGACAACAATGTTTTGAATGAGAATGAAGCTCATATTTTATCGTTAATCAGGGAAGGTAAAGCCAAAACTATTACTATTAAGTTTAAAGATCATAAACCTTATATGTTGGAAACAACAAAAGAAAAAAAGATACAGGCTGAAACAAGAATGACAGAAATCCTTCTTAACCGGGGATATCAGGATATAAGCATCAGAACTGAAAACGGGAATATTTCCTATTCAAATATCACAACAAAGAAAATTTTAAAATAAAAATAGATAAAATGTACTGAAAAAATCAGGCAGATAGTAGCACGGAACATTTACTGAAAGCATCAGGAATGTTCATTCACACTACCTGAAAAATGTTAACACTAAAAGAATGCAGGGAAAAACTTCAAAACACAACATACAGCGATGAAGAAATACTGGCGATAAGGGGCTTCCTTTATAAGCTGGCTAAATTAAATGTACAATATATCAAAGAAACACTCAAAGAAAATGGACAAAAAAGCAATCTTGTACACAAGGGTCTCAACGGATGAACAGGCACAGCGAGGCTATAGCCTGAACGATCAGCATGAAAAGTTAAAAGCATATTGCAGAATCCATAACATTGAAGTAGTTGAACACTTTCAGGACGACCATTCTGCAAAAAGCTTTGACAGACCGGCTTTTAAAAAGCTGATTGAGTATTTAAAGCAAAATAAAAAGGAAGTAAACCTGTTGCTATTTATTAAATGGGACAGATTTTCCAGAAATGCAACAGAGTCCTATGAAATGCTTAAAATGCTAAAATTTGTTGAAGTGGAAGCGCAAGCCATTGATCAACCTCTTGATTTGAACGTCCCCGAAAACAAGTTGATGTTGGCGTTGTACCTTGCATCACCGGAAGTGGAAAATGACCGCAGGGCATTAAATGTAAGCGTAGGAATGCGTAGGGCTGCCAAAGAAGGGAGATGGGTTGTCAAGGCTCCGTTGGGTTACAGTAATAAACGTGATGAAAACAATCGTCCGGTTATCGTTCCCAGCAAATATGCCGATTGTATCAGGCAGGCTTTTGAAGCAATTGAAACAGGCGAATACTCACAAGAAGTCATAAGGAAAAAACTGTGTAAAGAAAACGAAGGTTTTATATGTAGCAAGAATAACTTTTCAAGATTATTGCGAAATCCTGTTTATATGGGAATGATACAAGTAAGAGCGAAAGGTATTGAAGATGATAAACTGTACAAAGGGATTCACCAACCAATCATTAGTGAAGCGACCTTCAATAATGTTCAGGCTATATTATCTGGTCGCATGGAAAAAGGTAATTTTGCAAAAATACACCGTACTGATCCGAAATTGCCTTTACGTGGATTTTTAAAATGCCCTGATTGCGGGAAGATGCTAACGGGAAGTGCTTCGAGAGGTCATGGTGGCATCTATTACTATTACCACTGTGTTAAAGGCTGTAAAGCCCGCTTTAAGGCTCCTGCGATAAACGGAAAGTTTCTTGAAAAACTTAAAGAATTTGAAATACCCTCGACTGTTAAATATTTGTATGATGAAATTCTTAAAGAATTACTTTTAGAAAGCGAAAACGGCAGAAGGGAAAACTCTAAGATTATTGATTCTGAAATATTAAAATTAGAAGGTCGTATAGCTAATCTACAGGATAAACTTGCCGATAATCAAATCAGTAACAATGATTACAATTCAGCGAAACAACGTTACGATTTACAATTGCTTGAATTGAGAGAAAAGAAGAAAAGCTTTGTGCAACTAAACAAAGACATATATGAACAGCTTATTTACAGCTTTTCCTTTCTCCAAAACCTACCGTTACATTTTTCGAATACCGCACTGGACGTGCAACAGCAGATAATAGGTTCGATATATCCTGGAAAAATAGAAATTGACGGAGAAAATGTTCGAACCCCACAAATGAACAGGGTTGCCCTTCTGATGCTCAACATTAATAAGCCTTTCGGAAGAAATGAAAAAGGACAGTTCTGTTTGAAATCTGAACTGTCCCAAGTGGTGACCCCGAAGGGACTCGAACCCCCAACCCTCAGAACCGGAATCTGATATTCTATCCAATTGAACTACGGGGCCAATGGATGTGCAAAAATAGGAAAAAAAGTTGGAAGTGACTAAAGTAACTAAAGTACTTTAAGTTCATAAAATCAAAAGTCATTGGTCAATTGTAATTCAATGGTTAAACATTGTGCGATGGGTTCTTTAGGATTAAGATGTCTGGGGAAAGGTTCGTAGTTCATCATCATTTCTATATCTCCTTATTCCATCATTCCTTCATAAATTGTTAATCGCAAATTATAATTCTTTCTTGGCTTTTGGAATTTGGAATTTAAAACTTCATTGGCATTATTTCTGTATTTATTTCGTTATTCATAAAAATACCACATAATTTTAAATACTATCTTCACTTAAAATTTCAATTATGATAAAATTCTTTATCCCCTTGTTTTTTATAGCATTTTCCGGTTTTTCACAAATCAGTTTTGATGATTATTTTATACAGAAATCGTTGCGGGTAGATTTCCTGGAGTCGGGAAACTATGCAGAAAAAAAAATTGTATTCCAGCAGACCAGGCAGGAACCCTACTGGGCTGGTCCAAAAAACACAATCGATACCTTTAACCTGGGACAATATCAGTACCTGGCTTATGATTCTGCCACCAATAAACTTATTTTCCTAAAGGGATATTCCACTTTATTTCACGAATGGACCACCACCCCCGAAGCAAAAACCCAGACCCGTTCCATGTACGAATCTGTTATTATGCCCTTTCCTAAAAAAACCATTAAATTTATTATACAGGGCAGAAATAAAGACATGAATTTTGAAACAATGTTCACAACATACATAAACCCGGATGACCGTTTTATAAATAAAGAAAATCCCAAAAGGAATAAATGGTTTTATGTAGAACAAAACGGAAATTACACCGATAAAGTGGATGTTTTAATTATTCCCGATGGCTATACCGAAAGTGAAATGAAAAAATTTCATGATGATGCCCAGCGCTTTTCGGGTTATTTGTTTAACTCCTCCCCTTTTAAAGAAAACAGAAAAAAATTCAATATCCTGGCCATCGAAGCCATCTCCGACGATAGCGGAACCGATGTCCCGGGCGATAACACATGGAAAAATACTGCGGTCAGCACAAATTTTTTTACCTTCAACTCCGACCGCTATTTAACCGTGAGCGATTATAAAAGCATGCGCGACATTGCCGGGCTGGTTCCTTACGATTACGTTATTGTGCTCGTTAATACAAAAATATATGGAGGAGGCGGAATTTATAATTTTTTCAGTGTTGTATCGAGTGATAATATGTTTTCGGAATATGTAAATGTTCATGAATTCGGCCATGAGATCGCCGGCTTGGCCGATGAATATTACGACTCTGATGTAGCCGTAGAAAATTTTTATGCTTTCGACAAGGAGCCCTGGGAATATAATATAACAACACTTGTAAATTTCAGTAAAAAATGGAAATATCTGGTACCGGCTGATGTACCGGTTCCTACCCCATGCGAGGCTAAATACCAGGAAAAAACAGGGGTTTATGAAGGAGCGGGTTATTCTGCCAAGAAAATATACCGTTCAGCCCAGGACTGCACCATGAAATCCATTTCGGTTGATAATTTCTGTCCTGCCTGCAAAAGAGCTATTCAACGGATGATCGATTTTTATGCGAAGTAGATGGTATTAAAGTCAGTCTGATGGCCTCGAAGACTGAGTATAGAAAGATTAAGTCATCCTTCGAGAACCTCAGGATGACTTACGAGAACCTCAGGATGACTTAATATTTTTTAAGAAAATCTAAATTTATTCAACATTTACGGGTTCAATGCCCTTATCTTTTGCAATCCTAAACAGGTATTTAAACACGGCTTCACGTTCGTTTTCCACAAGCCCATCGAGTATGGCATCTTTTATTTCATTCTTTAAATCGCCAACAATTTTGCACGGTGGTAAATTAAAAATCTGCATTATTTCCTCACCCGAAACCGGGGGCTGCATATTACGTATCCTGTCTTTTTCCTCAACTTCTTTTAATTTTTTCCTGACCATCTTAAAATTGCTCAGGTACAATTTTACTTTCTTTTCATTTTTGGATGTAATATCTGCTTCTGCCAGTTGCATTAAATCATCAATGTCATCGCCGGCTTCGAAAAGAAGCCTTCGCAGCGCCGAGTCGGTTACCACTTCATGAACCAGAGCAATAGGCCTTAAATGTAACAAAACAAGTTTCTGAACATATTTCATTTTTTCGTTTAAGGGTAAACGCAATTCACGGAATAACTCATACACCATTTTCGCCCCCGTCACTTCGTGCCCGTGAAAAGTCCAGCCGGTGGATTTATTGAATTGTTTGGTTGCCGGTTTCCCTATATCGTGTAACAACGCTGCCCAACGCAGCCATAGATCGGCCGATTTCTGACTGATATGATCAACCACCTGCAAAGTGTGTTCAAAGTTTTCTTTGTGTTTCATATCATCAACTACATCCACTCCTTTTAATTTCTGCAGGGCAGGAAAAACTGCCTTCAGAATTCCGCTCGACTCCAATAATTCCAGGCCCACTGATGGTTTTGGTGAAAGCAGTATCTTGTTAAATTCATCTATGATTCTTTCTTTCGAAACAATTTCCAGTCTTTCTACATTGGAACAAATGGCATTATAAGTTATATCATCCACTGTAAAGCCTAACTGCGAAGCAAAACGAATGGCCCTGATCATCCGCAAAGGATCATCCGAAAATGTTATTAAAGGATCGAGCGGAGTTTTAATGATTTTGTTTTCAATATCCGTTATTCCATTAAACGGATCCAGAATTTTACCAAAATCATTTTTGCATAACGATGCTGCCAGTGAATTAATGGTAAAATCACGACGGTACTGATCTTCGTTCAGGCTCCCGTCTTCCACTACCGGTTTCCGTGAATTACGGGAGTAGCTTTCCTTTCTTGCCCCAACAAATTCAATCTCAACATCCCCGGCTTTAATCTGGGCAGTCCCAAAATTTTTAAAAACAGAAATATTCTTTATATTTAATTTGTTAGCAACCGCATTGGCAAGCTCAATTCCACTCCCCACTGCCACTATGTCAATGTCTTTCGAATGCCTGCCCAACACCTGGTCTCTTACATATCCTCCTACCACATAAGCCTTTACACCAATATCACAGGCAGCTTCCGAAATAATTTCAAAAATTCTCTCTTCCAGTATTATTTTTTCCTGCTTCACTTTTCTAATAATTATCATGACAAAATTACTATTTATGACAGCAAATTGAAATTTATTCCCAATAAATAGAGAAATGCATACATTTTGATAGAATCAGTCTAAATAAAAACTAATCTTGTAAAATTTAAAATCAAAATCATGTTAGAACATTTAACATCTGAAACTTTTAAGCAAAAAGTTTTCAATTACGAAACAAACAAAGAATGGAAATTCGAAGGTAATAAACCCTGTATGATAGATTTTTATGCAGATTGGTGTAATCCATGTAAAATGGTGGCTCCTATCTTAGAAGAACTTCAGAAGGAATATGAAGGAAAGATCGACATTTATAAGATTGATACAGAAGATCAGCAGGAATTAGCCGGTATGTTTGGTATAAGAAGTATCCCGTCGCTATTATTTATTCCGGTGGATGGCCAGCCCCAGATGGCCCAGGGCGCTTTACCCAAAGAATCTTTTGTAAAAGCTTTTGAAGAAGTATTAGGTGTAAAAAAATAAATAAATGAAAAACATTATTTTTCTTTTTGCTTTGGCTGCTATTCCTATATCTTCATTCAGCCAACCATTCCTGGCAGAAAACAAAGCATTAAAAACCGGACAGGTCGAATATCTTACAACGGCACAATTCAAACAGAAGATTTTCGATTACTCCAAATCAAAAGAGTGGAAATATAAAGGTACTACCCCTGCCATTATTGATTTTTATACCGACTGGTGTCGTCCGTGTAAGATGTTATCACCAATAATTGAAGCTGCCGGCGAAGATTACAAAGGAAAAGTTCTCGTATATAAAGTAAATACCGATAAAGAACCTGAACTGGCGGGTATCTTCGGAATACAATCCATACCTTCGGTTTTATTTATTCCTTCCATCGGAAAACCTCAGATGAATGTAGGCTTAATGTCGAAAGAAGAACTTGACAGTAAAATCAACACCATATTGAAAATAAAATAGTTAAGATTCTTTATTTAAAAACATCAAACCGGGCATTCGTCCGGTTTCTTTGTTTGAAAATGATAATAAAACTTATAAAAAAAGGTTTATTAAACAATTTATATCTTTGAAAAAATCTTTCCTGCTTGAACCTGAAAAAATACATTAATAACATTTCAGCCTTACAATATTTCCAGCTTTTCAGGTTCGGTATATTGTTCCTGGTTAGTATCTGTTTTGCCAAAAGTCATTTAAGCATTTCTGAGATCGGGATATATGAAAAACTCATTTTCCTGTCAGGAGCCATCAGCTTCTTTTGGGTAAACGGTTTAATTCAATCACTGCTCCCTCTTTATAACAACAATAAATCCTTTAAAGCTACCGAAAAAACTCCCATCTTATTTAATGCTTTATTAATTTCATTTGCATTCAGCATTGTAATTGCAATAATTTTACTTGTTTCAGAAAAAAATATTTCTTCGTTTTTAATTTCCACTACGGAAATACCTTACAAATGGCTGTTTATAACGTTTTTTGTAATTTCCACCCCCTCCTTTTTACTCGAATATGTTTATTTATTACTAAAAAAGCCTTATTCCATTATTATATACAGTTCTCTTACTTTTAGCCTCCAGTTTTTATTAGTCGTTGTTCCGATATGGCTTGGCTATGGTGTTGAAGAAAGCTTATACGGGCTTATTGCCATTTCTTTTCTGAGGCTAATCTGGTTAATTTCACTAGTATTAAAAAACTCCCGGGCAATCGTTTCAGTAGCCTTTATCAAAGAGCATTTATCACTTGCCCTTCCTCTCATTGCCGGGGCTTTAATAAGCGGCTCGATGACCTATATTGATGGTATTATTGTATCCAATCATTTCGATACGGCCACCTTTGCAATATATCGTTATGGCGCCAGGGAATTACCTTTAGCCTTGTTGCTTGCAAGTACTTTCAGTAATGCCATGATTCCCGAGTTCTCGGATAAAAAAAACATAGATGGTTTTTTACAGTCTTTAAAATCAAAGTCCAGGCAATTAATGCATTTTCTTTTTCCTCTGAGTATAATAATGATAATGATAAGTCAGTGGCTGTTTTCAGTCATTTTTAATCCCCAGTTTACCGGCGCCTCAGGTATTTTTAATGTTTTTCTGTTATTGGTTATTAACAGGATGTTATTTCCTCACACTATTTTGTTAGTAATGAAAAAAACAAATATTGTATTATACACTTCAATAATTGAATTTGTTATAAAATTAATCCTGAGCATTTGGTTAGTGAACCACTTTAATATAGTAGGAGTTGCATTAGGAACTTTTATTGCATTTTCTTTTGAGCGGATAATTATGATCTTCTATAATTATAAATATCTTGGAATTAAACCTGCCAGTTATATTGATATTAAATGGTATTTATTTTATACTATAATTATTTTAACTGTTTATTTATTTGTTGAAAGAAGTGTTTTTGGCATATAAAAGGATAACGCCTTCTATCTGTGTTATTTTATTTTCTGATTCTTATTACGAAAGGTCTTTCCCATATCCTTTACAAATTTTATATTTACAGCATTAATTTCGGACTTTACCAATTCTATAATAATTAATGTTATTTAACTCCATAGAATTTCTCTTTTTTTTACCGTTAGTTTTTATACTGTACTGGTTTATTTGTAATAAAAAACTGCTACTTCAGAATTCGTTATTACTTATTTCGGGGTATGTTTTTTATGGCTGGTGGGACTGGCGGTTTTTATTCCTTCTTTTTATTTCGACTGTTATCGATTTCTTCTTTGGAGCTTTAATTGAAAAATCTGCAAAAAGAAAAAAGCTTTTTTTGTGGCTCAGTATTATTAATAACTTAGGAATACTCGGATGTTTTAAATATTACGATTTTTTTGCAGACTCAGCCCATAATATTTTAGAAAGCTTTGGCCTGCATTTTAGTCCGGTATTATTGAACATTGTTTTACCTGTAGGAATTTCTTTTTATACTTTTCATGGGATGTCGTATGTATTTGACATATATCGCGGTAAAGTTAAGCCTACCGATAACTTTATCAATTACGCTGTATTTGTTTGTTTTTTCCCTCTGCTTGTAGCCGGTCCGATTGAAAGAGCGAACCACCTTCTTCCGCAGATTGTAAAAAAGCGGATTTTTGAGTATGGACAGGCAGTTTTAGGGCTGAGACTTATTCTTTGGGGTCTTTTTAAAAAAATAGTAATCGCCGACTCACTTGCACCTGTAGTAAATGAAATTTTTGAAAATACTTCATCCCAGTCATCCACTTCGCTTGTATTGGGAGCTACCTTCTTTGCCTTCCAGATTTATGGTGATTTCAGTGGTTATACAGATATAGCAAGAGGAACAGCACGACTTTTTGGAATAGAGTTATTAGTAAATTTCCGTTTCCCGTATTTTTCACGCGATATAGCTGAATTCTGGCGACGATGGCATATATCACTGTCGTCGTGGTTTAGAGACTACCTTTATATTCCTATTGGCGGAAGCAAAAAGGGTTTATTGATTTCTATACGAAATACATTTTTAATATTTATTGTTAGCGGATTCTGGCATGGAGCCAACTGGACTTTTCTCTCCTGGGGATTTTTACATGCGTTGTTTTTTCTTCCTTTGCTTATCTTCCGTAAAAACAGGATATATACCGGACCTATAGCTACAGGAACCTTCCTTGCTAATGTGAAAGAAATTGCACAAATATTAACAACGTTTTTATTGGTTTGTTTTGCCTGGATTTTCTTCAGAACTGCCAGCATAACTGAAGCATTTCAATACATTGGAGGGTTTGCTTCCCATCATCTCTGGTCGGGAAATGAACTTCACCAGATCACGGCATATATGCCATTACTCATTCTTTTCCTTTTTTACATAGAATGGAGAAGCCGGAATAGCCAGATCGAAACCTTCTTTGACTCAATCAAATCAAGAATAGTCAGGTATGGATTCTATATCTTTATTGTATTTATAATTTTAATGTATGGAACATTTGAAAAAACAGCATTTATTTATTTTCAGTTTTAAGAAATGAAGAAGTTTATTTTAAATATATTATTTTTTTTCATTACACTGCCAATTGTAATTTTCATATTAACAGGCATATACGGAATTATAATCCCTGAAAAATTATGGAAAAACCTTCATACCGGCAGTTACGGGCATATATATACCCGCCTAAGAGAAGCAGATACGACAAAAAATATTGATGTTCTGGTAGTCGGGTCATCTCATGCCTACAGAGGATTTGACCCGCGAATATTCAAAAAACAGGGGTTAAGGCTTTTCAATCTTGGATCGAGTTCCCAGACTCCCATACAAACAGAATACCTGCTAAAATTATATTTAGACAGGATGAATCCTGGTTTAATAATTTATGAAGTTAATGCCATGAATTTTAGTTCAGATGGTTTGGAGTCGTCTCTTGATCTGTATTCAAATCTTAGCACTATTGACAAGAATGTATTATTAATGGCTAAAAAAATAAACAAAATCAGTTCTTATAACACCTTGGCATATCTTTTATTTCGAAAAATATCAGGACTCGAAAATACTATCCATGAACCCGCGTATATCTCACCCGATATATATGTTACAGGAGGTTTTGTTGAAAGGAAGGACACCATTAAAAATAAAATACAAGATACGATTTCCATAAATGAAATAAATCTTCCGTTTAATTGTAAACAAATTTCTGCATTTGAAAACACCATCAAATACATACTGGGTAAAAACATAAGAATTGTTCTTGTTCAGGCTCCTGTATCGCCTGAATTTTATTCGTATGGAAAAAACAACTTGCAAAACGACCGGTATTTTTCATCTTTAAAAAATATTCCTTACTTTAATTTCAATACTCCTGTGATATTCACAAAAGATCTTTTTTATGACCAGCATCATCTGATTCAGAAAGGAGTAGAAAAGTTTAACAAATTACTTCTGGATAGCCTTAATAAAAACGGAATAGTAAGTGAAAATAAAACAGTCAATTAATGAAGTATCTTTATCTAAAACCTTTTATAAAGTCAATAATAAAAAATATAAATTTACAACCTTATCGTTTCAGATAAACTGACACTCTAAATATGCAAATGACAGAACTTGAGAGATATTTTTCAAAATACAGATTAAATACCATTGGTTGTGATACTGATTTTGAGAGTCCTTACGGAATTCAAAAGATAATTTATGGCGACTGGATTGCCAGCGGACGTTTATACAAACCCATAGAAGAAAAAATGGCAAAAGAGTTCGGCCCCTTTGTTGCCAATACCCACACAGAAACAAATGAAACCGGGAGCAGGATGACTTTTGCATACCAGACGTCGCACGATATTATAAAAAAACATGTACATGCCGGAAGCGATGATATAATTATTACTGCAGGCTCGGGGATGACTGCTTTAATCAATAAATTTCAGCGAATTCTCGGATTAAGATCGTGTGGAGTGATAATGAATAACGCATGCCTTAAAGATCGCGAGAAACCGGTAGTTTTTATCACTCACATGGAGCATCATTCGAATCAAACTTCGTGGTATGCAACAATGGCTGATGTAATTGTAATAAAACCCGACAAAGAACTCCTGGTTGACCTGAATGATCTTGAAAAGCAACTGAAAAAAAATAAAAACAGAAAATTCAAACTCGCTTCTGTAACAGCATGCTCAAATGTTACCGGAATCGAAACTCCTTATCACCAGATTGCCGCCCTGATGCACAAATACGGTGGACTATGCTTTGTAGATTTTGCCGCTTCGGCGCCATATCACGATATTAACATGCATCCCGAAAATCCTATGGAAAAACTGGATGCCATATATTTTTCCCCTCATAAGTTTTTAGGAGGTCCCGGATCAAGCGGCGTATTAATTTTTGATAAATCGATGTACCATAACCCCATTCCCGATCAACCCGGTGGTGGAACAGTAGACTGGACAAATCCCTGGGGTGAATATAAATTTGTGGATGATATTGAAGTCCGTGAAGATGGCGGTACGCCCGGTTTCTTACAATCCATACGAACCTCTTTGTCCGTACTACTCAAAGAAAAAATGACTGTTGAAAAGATCATCGAAAGGGAAAAAGAAATAAATACTATTCTTTGGAACGAAATGCCTTCTATTAAAAATATTAAAATACTCGCCGACAACATAAAAGACAGGTTACCTGTTATTTCATTTTACCATCCCGAAATTCACTATAATTTATTTGTAAAACTTTTGAGCGACAGGTTTGGTGTCCAGGTTAGGGGTGGTTGCGACTGCGCCGGAACGTATGGACATTATTTACTGGAAGTGAGTCACGTAAAATCCCGAAAAATCACTTCCAGGATAAACCAGGGCGATCTTTCAAATAAACCGGGATGGGTACGTTTATCGCTTCACCCGACAAATACGAATACCGAAATTTATTTTATTCTGAATGCCATTAATGAAATTTCGAAGAACTTTAAAAACTGGTCAAAAGACTATGATTACTCGGCCTGGAAGAATGAATTTTACCATCGTTCGGGATATACTTTTACCATCCGAAATAAAATAGAACAATGGTTTAAGGTATAATTTATCATGAATATTTGGGAATTTTAAAAGAGAATTGTACTTTTGCAGTCCCAATTATCAAAAAGACGAAATTTTAACGTTATGAAAAAAGATATTCATCCAACCAGTTACAGGCTTGTAGCATTTAAAGACATGTCAAACGACCACACCTTTATTACCAAGTCATCCGCACAAACAAAAGAAACGATTGAAATTGACGGTGTATCTTACCCATTAATCAAAGTGGAAATTTCAAACACCTCTCATCCCTTTTATACAGGTAAAATGAAACTGGTTGATACAGCAGGTCGTGTTGATAAATTCCGTAACCGTTATCAGAAAAAAACTGAGAAAAAAGAAGAAGAAAAATAATATCCAAAAATATATGTTAAAAAAAACCGCATTTATTGCGGTTTTTTTTATTCTCTTTAGGCAACCTTTCAGGACAATAAAAGTCTTATATAAAGATTTTAAAGTTATAAATTTAGTATCAGTTTAGTGTCTACATTTTACAAAGTCTTATGGTTTAAAAGCCTATGTCTGACCATTGGCCTTTGGTTATGTTTCAATCAAAAGTTAACGGCCCAGGTTGTCATTAATGAATATTGCTGTTCAAACATCAGTGTTTTTCCGGATGAATCGGGAAATTATGAGGACTGGATTGAATTATACAACACTTCTGGTTCTGCTGTTAACCTGGCCGGGTACTTTCTGAGTGATAATCCGGCCAATCCGGCCAAATGGACTTTTCCTGCCGGAGTAACTATTCCGGCCAACGGAAGGCTAATGATTATGTGCTCCAACAACAATGCTTTCGGTGGAACTTATTATCATACCAACTTTAAGCTTACACAAACCAAACCCGAAAGTATAATTTTCTCAAACCCTGCCTCAGTAGTACTCGAAAATATAGTTCTTAATCCTACACAAATGAATCATTCCCGTGGAAGGACTACAGACGGTGCCGCAACATGGAGTTTATTTACAACACCTACTCCCAATGCAGCCAATTCGGGAGCAGTACAGGATTACACTGCAAAGCCAACACTTAGTATACAAGCAGGATTTTATACCTCATCTCAAACGGTATCCTTAAGTAGTTCCACTCCCGGTGCTACCATCCGATACACTACCAATGGTTTTGAACCTACAGCAACTTCCACATTATATACTGCTCCTTTTAACGTTGCCACAACACAGGTAATCAGAGCCAAAGCTTTCAGTTCAGTACCCGGCCAGCCGCCCAGTTTTACCAACAGCAATACATATTTCATAAACTCATCTCATACAATACCTGTTGTATCCGTTTTTGGCGATGATGTTATGACTCTTTTAAACGGCGGATACATTGATGCTGACGCCGGACTTGAGTTTTTTGACAAGTCGCAAACCCTCCGGGCTGAAGCAACCGGCACCACAAATAAACACGGGAACGATTCCTGGTTTTACGACCAAAGGGGGTTTGATTTTGTAACAAAGGATCAATACGGCTCCGACTATGCATTAAGATGGAAACTCTTTACAAGAAAAAACAGGACTGAATTTCAGAGAGTAATAATCAAAGCCCTGGCAAATGATAATTATCCTTTTGAATCGGACGGGGCTCATATCCGCGATCCTTATGTTCATACCCTGTCGCAACGCGCCCGTTTACATATGGATGAACGCACTTATGAACCCTGTGTACTTTATGTAAACGGACAATACTGGGGTGTGTACGATTTACGTGAAAAAGTGGATGACGGAGATTTTATAGATTATTATCACAATAGTTCTGAAAAAAATATTCAGATGCTCAAAACCTGGGGAGGAACCTGGAGTGAATTTGGAGGAACACAGGCACAGACCGACTGGAATAATCTTTCCAATTTCATCCTAACAAATAACATGGCTATTCCTGCAAATTATCATTATGTAGACAGCCTGTACAGCGTAAAAAGCCTGGTTGATTATATTGTGCTTAATTCTTATGTAGTATGTTCCGACTGGCTGAACTGGAATACCGAATGGTGGCGCGGAATTAATCCTAATGCTGATAAGAAAAAGTGGAGATATTGCTTATGGGACGAAGATGCCACTTTCGGGCATTATATAAATTATACAGGAGTTCCATCCACCACCCCTGACGCAGATCCGTGCAATCCGGAGAACCTGGGCGACCCTGGTGGCCAGGGACATGTTCCTATTTTAAATGCACTCATGAACAATCCCGAGTTTTATCAGTATTATGTTACAAGATTTGCCGATCTTGCAAATACTTCATTCAGATGTGACAGTATGATTTTCTTACTTGATAGTTTAATCACCCAGTTTCAACCCGAAATGGCAGGGCAGATTGCCCGCTGGGGTGGAACCATGGTACAATGGCAACAAAACGTTCAGGCTCTGAGAGACTTTATTAACGCCCGATGTGCCCAGCTTTCCCAAGGAATGATAGATTGTTATAATGTTACCGGCCCCTATAATATTAATTTTAATGTTGTCCCTCCCAATTCGGGAACCATTGAAGCTAATTCCATTACAATTCCTGTTTACCCGTGGTCGGGGAATTACTACGGTAATATTCAAACATTGTTAAAAGCTCATGCAAACCCCGGTTACATGTTCGATTACTGGGAAGTAACCATAGACGCTGTTACTCCGAACATAAATGATGACACAGTGTCTGCTACATTTACAGCGCCTCAGAATGTGATTGCCCATTTTAAAACTCTTGAACCAGTGTTAGTCGTAACGGCAACAACGTATAATCCTCTTTGTCCCGGCAACGTACAGGGTTCTATTCAACTTGCTGTTACAGGAGGCACAAGTGCATCCGGTTTATATCAGTACCAATGGTCAAATGGTTCTACAAGTCAGAATATTTCAAATGTACCTGCCGGAATTTATTCGGTAACTGTTACAGATGACGACACATGTGTTGCTGTAGTTTATGATACGATTATTGCGCCACAAATAATTACCTTAAACACTTCACCGGATCAGACCATTTGCAACGGTGAATCAGTAACATTATCTATGTCAGTTACAGGCGGAACCCTTCCCTATCACTATTTCTGGAACGGCGGATTAGGAAATTCAAGTCAGACCTATAATCCAACCACTGCCGCTACATATGTCTGTCACGTTGTTGACGACAACGGATGCCAGGGGCCTACCGACACAATACATATATCTGTCTCACCACCAGTACAATTGAGTTTGATCCTCAGTTCCGACAATGTATGCCCTGGCACCGAGATATTGGGATATTTGTCAGTTTCTGATGGCGCAGGTAGTCCTTATACCTTTTATACAGACTCAGAAAGTTTCGTTCCACCTTTAATTATTGTTCCTAATCAAACCACGCCTGTAATAGTTCATGTAGAGGATGCCTGTGGCTCTGTTGGTACAGCTACCGACACTCTACATGTAGTACCGCTCCCCCTGATTGATTTTACTGCAGACTATAATTCCGGATGTGCTCCTGTCACGGTTTGTTTCGAAAACTTAACAAATCCCCGGCAGCCCGGTCAGACTTATTTCTGGAAATTTATAGACAATACGGAAAACCAGATTTCAACCCAGATTTCTCCCTGCCACACATGGAATTCAAGTGGCGATTATTCTGTATTTCTTCAGGTAACGACTCCTGAAGGATGTAAAATTGACACAACAAAAACTTCAATGATAACTGTTTACAGTAAGCCCGAAGCACGTTTTGATATGTATCCAAAAAATGCAAGCATTGTTAATCCATATATTCATTTCGATAACCTGTCATCAGGAAGCACTTCCTGGATATGGAATTTTGGAGACGGTACCGGTTCAACATCAGAGAATCCTATGCACAAGTATGACAGTATTGCAGAATTTCCTGTAACATTAATAAGCATTTCTTCACAAGGTTGTCGCGATACAGCATCCTGGTCGGTTAATATTTATAACGAGATTACTTTCTATGCACCTAATATTATCACTGTTGACAACAACGATGATAATGATATTTTTAATGTTTATACCAATGGAGTTTTATCTGAAGGTTTTCACTTATATATTTATAACCGATGGAGTCAGGTTATTTTTGAAACAACTGATATAAAAGAAGGCTGGAACGGAAAATATAAAAATGAAATTGTTCCTTTTGGAGCCTATACCTGGATTGCTGTTTATACGGACATTACCGGTCGTCAGCATACGGCTTCCGGACCCGTTACGGTGATTAAGTAATATTAGTATTCCCACAAATCATGTTCAAACATAAAAATATCGTCCTGTATTTTATTTGATTCTAACAAAGCATCCATTCCCGTTTTATATTCTCCTATGGTACGGTTATCATACACATTGGATTCTTTATAAACGTAACTACTGAACCGGCGTTTAAAAAACAGATTATCAAAACTAAGTCTCTCAGAGTCGTTGAACGGATTAAATACAAAATGACTGGCCAGTAAAAAACGAACTGATGGAAAGTCAACCCAGAAAACTTTTTTCATAACTATTTCCGGCTCCTCATCTGTTTCTTCATTTTCAGAGAAAGTGTCAGTTTTTTCATATTCCCTTATCGGACAAATTCCCAGAATTCTGACCTCCAGTCGGGAACTTTGTTTATCAAAATACCATAGTTCTTTTAACATTATTTTCTTTACTTCTGAAGTCACCATTTCGGTTTTAATAATTTTCATCACTGATTCCCCGGTTTCAGGATCCTCAACATATATAGTATCATTTCTGACACCGAATTTATCTTCAATATCCTGCCATGTCATGGGAGTTGAGAATTCTTCCTGTTCATCAGGATTATATACAGTAATTCCTTCTTTTTTAATACCATATAACAACAGATCCATCAGGCTGTACCGGTTATCCATTTTGGTAGTCGGATAATACAGGGGAAGGTTGATCTTTTCCCTTAAATCTATGATCCGCCAGATTGTTTTCGACCACATAATATCAGCCTCTCTTGTATATCGGTAGGGAACTGGTTTTCTGATATAATCACCACTTAATGGATCATTATACTGCGCCTGGCAATTATTTATGATTACAATAAATAATGCCAGAAAGATTATCCGGGTTTTCATAAACAAATTACGGTTTAGGTATATTATCCTAAACCGTAGTCTGTTAAAATTATTGTAAAAGTATTGAAAAAATTACTGAACTTTTTCTCTTAACATTACGCCCAGTTCTTTCAGTTGCTCAATGCTGATCTCTGATGGAGAATCAATCATAACATCACGTCCGGAATTATTTTTCGGGAATGCAATAAAATCGCGGATAGATTCACTACCACCAAACAACGAACACAAACGGTCGAAACCAAATGCAATACCACCATGAGGAGGCGCTCCGTATTCAAACGCATTCATAAGGAAACCAAACTGTTTCTGGGCTTCATCATCAGTAAATCCTAAAATTCCAAACATTTGTTTCTGCAAACCACGATCATGGATACGAATCGACCCCCCTCCTACTTCGACACCGTTAATTACCATATCATATGCATTGGCTCTGACCTTTGCAGGGTCGGTTGTAAGCAGGGAAATATCTTCCGGCTTAGGCGAGGTAAAGGGGTGATGTTTTGCATAAAAGCGTTTGGTTTCTTCGTCCCACTCCAGTAATGGAAAATCAGTTACCCATAAAGGACAGAATACATTGGAATTGCGCAAACCAAGACGGGTTCCCATTTCGAGACGCAGTTCACTGAGCGCTTTCTGTGTTTTTTCTTTGGGTCCGGCAAGAATTAGCATTAAATCGCCCGGCTGCGCATCAAAACATTCTGCCCATTTTTTTAATTCATCAGCAGAATAAAATTTATCCACGGAAGATTTATAGGTTCCATCTGTCTCCACACGGGCATAAACCATTCCCGTGGCGCCAATCTGCGGACGTTTAACAAATTCGGTAAGTTCGTCGGTCTGTTTACGGGTATAGCCTGCACATCCTTTTGCACAGATACCCACTACCAGTTCGGCATCATCAAAAACTTTAAAGTTTTTACCTTTAACCACATTGTTAAGTTCAACAAATTTCATATCAAACCGGAGGTCGGGTTTATCGCAGCCATAATACTTCATGGCATCATCATAACTCATATGCGGCAAAGTTTCGGGCCCGAAACCTTTTAAACTTTTAAAAAGGTGGCGCACCAATCCTTCGAAAGTGGATAAAATATCTTTTTGTTCAACAAATGACATTTCACAATCAATTTGTGTAAACTCGGGCTGACGGTCGGCCCGTAAATCTTCATCGCGAAAGCAACGAACAATCTGGTAATATTTGTCAAATCCTGCCACCATAAGCAATTGCTTAAAGGTCTGTGGCGACTGTGGCAGGGCATAAAACTGTCCCTGGTTCATGCGAGAAGGAACTACAAAATCTCTTGCCCCCTCAGGCGTGGATTTTATAAGAAAAGGAGTTTCTATTTCAAAAAATCCCTGTGCACTGAGGTAATTACGGGTTTCGATACCCATTTTATGCCTTAGTTCAATATTGTTTTTTACTGTCTGTCTGCGTAAGTCGAGATAACGGTATTTCATACGGAGTTCATCTCCGCCATCGGTATCATCTTCAATAGTAAAAGGAGGAGTTATTGACTTGTTCAGAATGTTAAGTGCTTTTACTTTTATTTCAATTTCTCCTGTCGAAATTTTTGGATTTTTCGACACACGTTCAATAACCTCACCCGTTACCTGGATTACAAATTCCCTGCCCAGGGTATTCACTTTTTCAATTATTGCGGAATCGGTAGTTGTCCGTTCGAAAAACAATTGTGTTATTCCATACCTGTCCCGTAAATCAATCCATATCATTCCTCCTTTATCGCGAATGCGCTGTACCCATCCGCTAAGTGTAACTTCTTTACCTACCGACGATATGGTAAGCTCTCCGCAAGTATGTGTTCTATACATAAGTTATATTTTAGCTGTGCGAAGTTAGGCAATTTTGAGAATCTGGAAAGGAAAAAATCAGAAGTTCTCGTATTCATTCTTTGTCAATCATTAATAGACAATGGTTTCTGGTCTTGGTTCCTGAATCCTGGTTCTAATTTAATTTCCGTTTTTTTATTAAATTAGCTACAATTCAAGAAATACTATATAATCCTGACTTTATATCCTATAAAATAATTTAAGTTACTTTTTTGTAAGTTACTTTTTTGTAAGTTACTTTTTTGTAAGTTATATTTATAATTATTATATTTGCAGAATAATAATCTGAAACAGATGGAAACTCCTTTTATTTTCGGCAGGGTAGCTAAGTTTAAAAATTTTACAAATCGACAAAAAGAAACAGAACAACTGATTACAAATTTTAAATCGGGAATCAATACTATTTTAATTTCACCACGAAGATGGGGCAAATCATCGCTGGTATTTAAAGCAGCGCTAACAGCTCAAAAAAAGGAAAAGCATCTTCGTTTTTGTTTTATTGACTTGTATAATGTACGATCGGAAGAGCAGTTTTACCAGTTATTAGCCCAGGAGGTACTAAAACAGTCTTCTTCAAAAATGGAAGAATTAATGGCATTAGCTAAAAAATTTATTGGAAATTTTATACCTAAAATTACTTTCAGTCCTGAACCTGAGAGCGAATTTACCTTAAGTTTAGACTGGAAAGAAGTAAAAAAACAGCCTGATGAAATACTTAACCTGGCAGAAAATATTTCTTTAGAAAAAAATATTAAGTTTATTATTTGTATTGATGAATTTCAAAACTTATCTGATTTTGAAGAACCGGTTGCATTCCAGAAAAAACTTCGTTCGCACTGGCAAAAACATTCACACACTACATATTGTTTATATGGAAGCAAAAGACATATGCTTATGGATGTTTTTACTTCCTCTTCCATGCCTTTTTATAAATTTGGCGACATTCTTTTTTTACAAAAAATAAATGAAAACGAGTTAAATTCATTTATTGTTCAGCGATTTAATGAAACAGGAAAAAAAATCATGAAAGATGACGCAAAAAGAATTACCCGGCTTACTGAATGTCATCCGTACTATACTCAACAACTTGCACAGCAGTCGTGGTTGCGTACGGAATTAAATTGCAATAAGGAAATTATTTTACAGTCACACGAAAGCCTTGTTATGCAGCTTAGTCTTCTGTTCCAGACATTGACCAATGAAATTACAAATACGCATTTAAATTTTTTAGAAGCCTTAATTAATGAAGAAAGCAAATTAAGTTCTTCGCAAACAATTCAAAATTATCATTTAGGAACTTCAGCTAATGTACTCAAAATTAAAAAAGCATTATTAAACAAAGAGATCATTTACCTGGAAAACAATAAATTTGAATTTTCAGATCCAATATTTAAGTATTGGTTAAAAACCTATTATTTTAAAAAATAATTTCAGAATTAAATTTTGTAAATTATCTTTGTACCGATCGCTCAATGGGGTGCCTTAATATAACGGGCTGAGATTATACCCTTTGGACCGGGACGGGTAATGCCGAGCCGGGAAACCAGAAATCCTCCATTGACAATTTAATAATGTTTGTAGAAAATGTACGATTTCAGCGTTATCCTCGTCATAAAAATGCTCGTTTACACTAGTAAACTGCGCTTTTTCATAACTTCGGAAGCCTTGAACTCACACATTTTATTCAAACATTAATTTAAAAAAATAAATAATTGTCGAATTAAAATTGAGTTAAGAATGAAAAAGTTTTTTTTAATGATTTTACCCATTTTATTTGGGTTTTATGGCTATTGCCAGTTTTCTGTTTCGGGAAAGGTTTACGATGAAAACAACCAACCCCTGATGTCTGCCACAGTATTAGTAGAAAATACTTTTGCTGGTACGTACACAAATAATTCGGGAGAATTTACTTTAAAAAACCTGAAAAAAGGGACTTATTCCATCCAGGTAAAATTCCTGGGTTACGAAAGCCAGGAAAAAAAGATTGAACTACAAAAAGACGAAACACTTGAATTTCACATGAAGCAGAATTCCATCATGGCCGATGAAGTAATTGTTCAGGCTACCCATGTAGAAGATAAAACTCCTGCAACTTATTCAAATGTCACAAAAGAAACCATTCAGGATAATAATTACGGGCAGGATATTCCATATTTATTAAGTACAACCCCATCTATGGTGGTATCGTCAGATGCAGGAACAGGAATTGGCTATACCAATATTAATATTCGCGGAACCGATGTTAAAAGGATAAATGTTACAGTCAACGGAATTCCTTTGAATGATGCCGAATCGCATGGAGTGTGGTGGGTTGATCTACCGGATATTGCTTCTTCAACAGAAAATGTACAGGTACAAAGAGGTGTTGGCACATCTACCAATGGTGCAGGAGCGTTCGGAGCAACTATAAACTTCAGAACTTTCAGTTTAAATAAAGATCCTTATGCTGAAGTAAGTTCTTCCTATGGTTCTTTTAATACCAGTAAAAACACTGTTAATGTCGGAACCGGTTTAATAAATAATAAATTCTGTGTAGATGCCCGGCTTTCGAAACTCTGGTCGGATGGCTATATCGATCGTGCTTTCAGCGACCTTAAATCGTTTTACCTGGCAGGAACCATGTACGGAAAGTCAAGCATCCTGAAATTTGTAATGTTCTCCGGGCAGGAGCATACATACCAGGCATGGTATGGAGTTCCAAGAGACTCGCTTAAGACTAACCGGACATACAATCCATACAACTATAAAAATCAAACTGACAATTACTGGCAGGACAATTATCAGTTACATTATTCAAAAGAAATTAATGAAAATCTGAATCTGAACCTGGCATTACACTATACAAAAGGAAAAGGATATTACGAAAATTCTGACCCGGATAACAGTTTTGGATCATATAATCTGCCAAATGCCATTTTTGGAACGGATACAATTACTTCAACCGATTTCATCAATCAGAAATGGTTAAATAATGATTTTTACGGCGTTACTTATTCGTTAAATTATAAAAAGAAAAGGCTTAATACTGTCCTGGGCGGTGGCTGGAATCAGTATAAGGGACTGCATTACGGAGATGTTATCTGGGCAAAAATCGTAACTTTTAATGGTGAGCAATACCGCTGGTATAAGGGAACAGGTAATAAAAAAGACCTGAACATTTTTCTAAAAACAAATTACCTGATAACAGGCAACCTGAATTTATATGCAGATCTTCAAATAAGAAATATTGATTACTCCATCGGCGGTACTGATGATAACCTGAAAGATGTAACACAGCATCATACATACTCATTTTTTAACCCCAAAGCTGGTCTTACATACAACATAAATGAAAAACAGAAAACTTATATCTCTTTTGGTATTGCACAGCGTGAGCCTGACAGGGGGAATTTTACCGATGCCGATTCAGGTAAAACTCCCAAACCGGAAACTCTTTATGATTTTGAAGGAGGATATGAATTCAGAAGTCCGAAATTCCTTTTCCGGGGAAATATTTTCTATATGAAATATAAAGACCAGTTAATTCTGACTGGGGAAATAAATAATGTGGGTGCACCGGTCATGACAAATGTTAAGGACAGCTATCGCGAAGGAGTTGAATTTGAGGCGGGTTACAAAGTTCTTAAAAATCTTCAATGGAATGCTAACCTTATGCTGAGCAAAAACATTATTCCGGAATATACCGAATTTGTTGACAATTGGGATACCTGGGGTCAGGATTCAGTAGTTCTGAAAAACATGACCATTTCATTTTCTCCCTCAGTAGTTTTTAATAATACCATTCAGTATGAGCCGATAAAGAATTTCAAAATCGAGTTTGTTTCAAAATACGTTGGAAAACAATATACCGACAACACAACCAATAATAAATACATGAGCGCTGCCTTTCCTGACAGCTTATATTCCGATAACCGAATTCTGGATGCCTATATGGTTCATAACCTCTGTTTTAATTATTCATTTTCCGGAAAACTGTTCAAAGAAATAATACTCCATTTCTCAATAAATAATCTTTTTAATGAGAAATATGAAACCAATGCATGGGTTTACAGCTATATATTAAACAATAAATATACTGTAATGGACGGTTATTTTCCACAGGCAACCAGGAATATCACGGGCGGAATCGTTCTAAAGTTTTAAAATGAATTCATCAACTACAGTTATTGCTTATTTACAGCATATTATATTATAAATAACGTACAGAACTGTTTCTTAACATATATTTAGCATTATAGACTGATTATCTTCTGTTTATAATGCTATTTTTTCATAAACTCTGAAAAATTAATTCTATAGCAGGCTTAAAAAACGGCTATTAAACTATATATTTGCAGAATTCTATATTCAAAAATTAATAAAATTCGTACGTCATGGCAAAGAAAAATGTAATTATTATTGGCGCTGCGGGTAGAGATTTTCACAACTTCAACACGTATTTCAGAGGAAATACCGATTTTCATGTGGTAGCCTTTACAGCCGCACAAATTCCGGACATTGATGGTAGAAAATATCCTAAAGAACTGGCGGGTGAGGACCTTTACCCCAACGGAATTCCAATCTATGCCGAATCAGACCTCGAAAAACTGATTGTGGAACACAAAGTTGATATTTGTGTATTTGCATACAGCGATGTTCCTCATACTACTGTAATGAGCATTGCTTCAAAAGTTATGGCAGCCGGTGCAAGTTATATGTTGCTTGGCCCGAACGATACCATGGTTAAATCGACCAAACCGGTAATTGCTGTAGGCGCTACCCGTACAGGTTGCGGAAAGAGCCAGACTTCGCGCAGAATTGTTGAAATTCTGATGGAAAAAGGTTTAAAGGTTGTGGCTGTTCGCCACCCGATGCCTTATGGTGATTTGGTAAAACAAAAAGTTCAGCGTTTTGCTACCGTTGAAGATTTAAAGAAACACGAATGCACCATTGAAGAAATGGAAGAATACGAACCCCATGTAGTACGTGGAAACGTTATTTATGCCGGTGTTGATTATGAAGCAATTTTACGCGCTGCTGAAAAAGACCCCAATGGTTGTGATGTGATTTTATGGGATGGTGGAAATAACGACTTCCCATTTTATACTCCAGACTTAATGGTAGGTGTTGCCGATCCATTACGTCCGGGTGCTGAGGTCACTTTCCATCCTGGCGAAACAGTTGCCCGCATGTCGGATGTGATCGTTATCAATAAAATTGACAGTGCCAGTTTAGAAAACATAAACATTGTACGTGATAATATTCGCAGGATCAATCCTAAAGCTATCCAGGTAGATGGTGCTTCTCCTCTCACCGTTGACAAACCCGAACTGATTAAAGGGAAACGGGTGTTAGTTGTTGAGGATGGCCCCACCCTTACCCACGGTCACATGAAAATTGGTGCAGGAACAGTAGCTGCCCAGAAATATGGAGCTGCAGAACTGGTTGACCCACGTCAATATGCCGTTGGAAAATTAGCTGAAACATTTAAAATTTATCCGAATATTGGCACATTATTGCCGGCTATGGGTTATGGCGAAGAACAAATCCGCGACCTTGAAAAAACTATTGCCAACACACCTTGTGATGCTGTAGTTATTGCAACTCCGATTGATTTACAGAGAATTGTTAAGATCAATAAACCAACGGTAAAAATCGGATACGATTTACAGGAAATCGGTTCACCCAACCTGGATGAAATTCTTTGCGAATTTGTAAAGAAACATAAACTTGTAAAAGAAGGTTGTTCATGTTGTAACTAAGTATATCCTATAAAAATGAAAACGCTCCCGTTTCCGGGAGCGTTTTTTTATTTCTTCTTATACCAATCAACCGGCCTCATGTAACTCATATATTTCATAATCCATTGTTGGCGATTACGAATATATTTAGATGGTTTTGCAGGATTAAATCTACGGGGGTTTGGAAAACAGGCAACCAGTAATGCCGACTCGCTTTTAGTAAGTTTCTTTGCCGGTTTATGAAAATATTTCTGGGCAGCCATTTCGGCTCCATAAATTCCATCGCCCATTTCTATTACGTTTAAATATACTTCCATTATTCGCTTTTTACTCCAGATCAGTTCCATCAGCCCTGTAAAATATCCCTCAAATACCTTCCTCACATAGGAGCGCGCAGGCCATAAAAAAACATTTTTTGCAGTTTGTTGAGAAATGGTACTTCCGCCTTTAATCCTTTTACCTTTTTTATTGCTTTTATAGGCTTTCTGCATGGCCTTAAAATCGAAACCCCAGTGCTCGGTAAAATTCTGGTCTTCAGCAGTAATAGCCGCCATTACTAAATTTGGTGAAATATCTTCAATAGGAACCCACCGCTTTTGTAATTTCAGCGACTCGCCATCCAAAAGCTGCTCACCCAAACGGATTACCATTAAAGGAGTTATAGTTACGGGAAGAAACCAATATACAAGAACCGACAAAACACTGGAAATAAGAAAGACCAATATGGCTCTTTTCAGAAACCGGAATATTTTACCCAAAAAAGATTTTTTCTTTTTCTTCATCGCGCAAAATTGGTAAAATAATATGGGATGGCAAATGGCTCTAAAGAATAATAATACCAACTATTATTAACTTTGCTGATTATTTAATTTTGCATTAGGTTTGTAAAAAATTTCTATGATTGTAATAACCGGCGCTGCGGGTTTTATAGGAAGTGTTTTGGCTTCGCGACTCAACCAGGAGAATTTCAGGGATATTGTTCTTGTGGATGATTTTACTAAAACCGAAAAAACTTCTAATCTTGATAAAAAAATATTCACATTAAAGGTTCCGCGTAACGAATTCTTTACCTGGCTTCCAAAAAACCATCGTTTTGTACAGTTTATCTTTCATATAGGTGCTCGTACCGATACTACAGAATTCAATAAAGCTGTTTTTGATGAACTTAATTTTACTTATTCTCAGAATATATGGAAAACCTGTATCGAATTCGGAATTCCGCTAATTTACGCATCCTCAGCAGCCACTTATGGTGCCGGAGAATTAGGATATACTGATAATGAAAATATCATTCCATTATTAAAACCATTAAATCCTTACGGTGAGTCGAAAAACAATTTCGACATATGGGCTTTGCAACAGGAAAAGAGACCTTATTTCTGGGCCGGGCTGAAGTTTTTCAATGTTTTTGGACCAAATGAATATCATAAAGGCAGAATGGCCTCGGTAGTTTTTCATGCTTATAATCAGATTAAGGCGACCGGAAAAATGAAGCTATTCCGCTCACATAAAGAGGGAATTGCTGATGGAATGCAAATCCGTGATTTTATTTATGTGAAAGATGTTGTAGATGTACTTTACTTTTTAATGCATCATCGCAAAAATTCCGGTATTTATAACCTGGGAACCGGAAAAGCAAGATCATTTCTTGATTTAGTAAATGCGACTTTCTCTGCCATGAAACTCTCCCCTTCTATTGAGTTTATTGACATTCCCGAAGACATTCGTAACACTTACCAGTATTTTACAGAAGCAAAAATGAATAAACTTCGTTCCATCGGTTATTTAACTCCATTCACTTCTCTGGAGCTGGCAATAAATGATTATATTAACAATTATTTAATTAATAATTCCCGTATTTAATATTATGGTTTCCTTAAAAAAATTGAAACGCTATGCTATCATAGCCGGTATCTCAGTTTTCGGAATTTTATTGATTCTCTTCCTTTTTCGTCAAACAATTTTTCTTCATTTCCTGGAATCAAAAATCGAATCGTTTAATAAAAATCATCCCGGAATCATTTCATATAAGAATGCTGAACTATCCGGGCTATCGGAAATCTCTCTTACAGGCATCTGTCTGACTCCTTTAAATAACGATACTTTGCTCAAAATAGACAGTCTTAATACCGAAATTCATATATGGCCATTGCTTTCCGGAGATATTGTTATAGCATCCCTTTTTATTAATCATTTAACTCTTAACATCGATAATAAAGATTCCACTGATAATTTCAGTTTTCTTTTTAAAAAGAGGATAACATCAGAAACAGATACTCTTCAGAATAAAGAAAAAGTTGACTATCATAAAAGAAGTGAACTTATTTTTAATGCTTTATTCAATCATATACCTGAACAATTAAGTCTTTCGGAATGGAAAATTATTTATAAACACCATGCCGATTCAGTTGAAGCATTTTCACAATCACTGGAACTTCGGGAAAATGTTTTAAAATCGGTTATTCATTTAAATGACGGAAAAAATAATTCAGATATTCAGCTTGCCGGAAAAATTATTCCAGATGAAAGAATCGCTTCCTTTAAAATTGTTCAGGCCGGAAAAAAAAATAAAATCATTGCAGGGCTTGTTAATCCTCTTAATGCAAAAGCCAGCTTCGACACAGCGTATTTTAGTTTTATCCAGTCGAACACTTCAACAAACTATAATGAATTAATTGGAAAAACTTATATTAAAAATGTTAAGATAAACCAACCATCCATTTCAAAAACTGAAGTATTTTTTGGTGAGCTAAAATTTGATTTCGACATCAGGATCGGAGAAAATTATTTTCAACTGGACAGTACTTCAACTGCATATTTTAACAAGTTAACTTTTCATCCTTTTATTAATTTTACTGTATATCCGCAAAAACAAATTACCCTAAAAATACAGAAGCCATCATTTGCTGCTGACGAACTTTTCTCTTCTTTACCCGAAGGTCTTTTTCACACTTTATATGGTATTAAAACCTCTGGAAACTTGTCTTATAATCTCAACTTTTTTGTAGATCTTTCCCAACCCGACTCGCTTACATTTTTTTCGGAATTAAAGCGTGAGAAATTTCACATAGAAAGGTTTGGAAAAGTAAATTACACCTTGCTTGACAGCAACTTCGTCTATACTGCATTTGAAAAAGAAGAACCCGTCAGAAGCTTTGTTGTTGGCCCATCCAACCCTGGCTTCACACCGTTGAATCAAATCAGTCCTTATTTACGAAATGCCATACTTTGTACCGAAGACGGTGGATTTTTCACTCACCGGGGTTTTATTCCAGAAGCTTTCCAGCAATCCATTGTACAGAACATTAAACAAAAACGTTTTGCGCGGGGAGGCAGCACAATTACAATGCAGCTTGTTAAAAATGTTTTTCTGAAACGAAACAAAACAATTGCCCGCAAACTTGAAGAGATTCTTATTGTCTGGCTCATCGAGAATCAGGGATTATGCTCAAAAGAGCGTATGTATGAAGTTTACCTTAATATTATTGAATGGGGACCAAACATCTACGGAGTAACAGAAGCATCGCGCTTTTATTTTAATAAAAAGCCCTCTGAACTTACGCTTCAGGAATCCATTTATCTTGCCTCTATTATTCCCAAGCCAAAGTATTTCAAATACAGTTTCGAAGCTAATGGTATTCTTAAAAATGATGTTAAAGATTTTATTCTTGCAATTGCAAATAAAATGATAAAAAAAGAAATGATTAATCCGTCAGAACTGGAAAATTTCAACCCAGATATCAGTCTCTCAGGAGAAGCAAAAACACTAATTTCTCCTACGGATTCAATTCCTCCCAACCTCGATTTAGAATTAAAAATTCCATAAAAAAAGAGGCTTTCGCCTCTTTTTTTATTGCTGTTCCTTGTAAGGTTTAGTTAAGTAAACCTGAAAATCAAAGACTTGTATCATTGATTTAAGAACCTATTGTATATAAAAATACAATAAAACTGATAA
>JBBIRU010000027.1:0-83551 GCA_037441645.1 Bacteroidota bacterium | reverse complement strand
ACCAGCCGACCAGATTGGTGTTGAGTATAATAATCAATCAACCTGGCAATTGGCAGACATTAACCTTCCAGGCACTCTTGCCGGTCAGACAAAAAGATTAGTATTTAGCTGGAGAAACGATGGTGTAGGCGGAACCCAACCCCCAGTTGCCATTGACGATATTAACTTAACACCTGTATCTTGTCCACCCCCAAGTGCATTAAATACTACTGCAATTACAGCTACTTCTGCAGCTCTTGGGTGGACAGCCGGTGGAACTGAAACTCTCTGGAATATTGAAATGGGACTTTACGGATTTGTCCCTACCGGTACTCCAACCTCGACCGGTGTAACAAATCCCTATAATGTTACCGGCCTTACCGCCAACACCTCATATAGTTATTATGTTCAGGCCGATTGCGGTGGAAGCACAAGCACCTGGGTAGGTCCATATAGTTTTATTACGAACCAGACCCCTGCAACCCTTCCTTATGTCTTTGATTTTGAAACCTCTCCGATTGCAGACTGGACAGCAATATTCGGCTCACAAACGAATAAATGGGAATGGGGTACAGCAACTGCAAACAGCGGGACTCATTCAGCCTATATTTCAAATGATCTGGGAACAACAAATGCATATACTACAAGTTCTTCCTCTGTTGTTCATATATATCGTGATATAACCTTTACAACAGGTGCACCTGCATTTAATCTTCAATTTAACTGGAAAGGCGTAGGTGAACCATCCTGGGATTTCTTAAAAGTTTATCTTGTTGATGTAACAACAACTCCGGTTGCCGGAACACAGTTATTACCAGCCGACCAGATTGGTGTTGAGTATAATAATCAATCAACCTGGCAATTGGCAGACATTAACCTTCCAGGCACTCTTGCCGGTCAGACAAAAAGATTAGTATTTAGCTGGAGAAACGATAATTCGGCTGGAACTCAACCCCCTGTTGCCATTGACGATATTAATTTAACAGCTTTATCATGCCCTGTTCCTTCAGCTTTAACAGCAACAAGTATTACAAACAATACAGCAACTTTAGGTTGGACCGCCGGTGGTACCGAAACTCTCTGGAATATCGAATGGGGAACAACCGGATTTACCCAGGGAACAGGAACCGTAGTTTCGGGCCTTACAGCAAATTCATATAACTTAACAGGATTAACCGCAGCTACGGGTTACAGTTTTTATGTACAGGCTGATTGTGGTGGTGGAAGCACAAGCACATGGACTGGTCCATTTAGCTTTACCACACTTTGTGATAATGTAAATACTTTCCCGCTTGTTGAAAGTTTTGACGGAACTACATTTGCTCCGATTTGTTGGTCAAATGTAAAAACTGCAGGTACCGGACTAGGTATTTGGGACAGACAGACCGCCGGAACAAATCCGACATGTACACCTCACTCAGGCGCAGCAATGGCAAGATTCAATTGTTATAGCTACTCAGCCGGAACAACCGGAATTCTGGTTACTCCCGGTTTAGATTTACCGAGCGATTTGTATGAAGTACGTTTCTGGATGTATCGCGATAACGGTTATGCTGCAGATGCAGATTTGGTTAACGTATATTATAATACAGCGCCAAATACAACAGGAGCAACATTATTGGGTACAATTAACCGTTCCAATACTTTAGCCCCGGTTGAAGCAACAGCAAACCAGTGGTACGAATATGCATTTAATATGCCGGTTGGTTCAACAGGTACCGGGCGCTATGTTATTTTTGAAGCAGTAAGCGCTTATGGAAATAATATTTTTGTTGATGATGTACAGGTTAAATTACAGCCAAGTACAGCTGCAGACATTGTGACATTCGATATTCCTTCGCAAATTTCAAGTACAGTTGGAACCTCTACTGTAGATTTACTAATGCCATGCGGAACCAATGTTACAGCTTTAGTTCCTGCTATTACGGTTTCTGCGGGTGCAACAATTTCACCGGCAAGCGGTATTGCGCAGGATTTCACTACCCCTGTAACTTATACAGTTACTGCCGAAGACGGAATTACTACTTCAACATGGACGGTAACAGTTAATGTCAATTCTTCGCTCGTAGTCGATTTGGGCGCTGATGTTGCACAATGTGGAGGGAATGTTACTTTAGATGCAGGATTTGCCGGTTCAACCTACTTGTGGTCTGATGCTTCAACATCTCAAACATTAGTTGTTTCCGCAACAGGAACATATTCGGTAACTGTTACCGATATCAGCGGATGTTCGGGAACTGACGCTATTAATGTTGCTATAAATGCTGCCCCAACGGTAACACTTACAAGCCCGGCTGCTGTAACTATTTGCCAGGGCGATACAACTAATATTGATCTGGCATTTACAGGCGCAGCTCCCTGGACATGGATTGGCGATGATGGTTCAGGCCAGACTACATTCAACGCTGCATCAAGTCCTCAAACATTATTAGTTAATCCTTTGACCACTACAACTTATAGTGTAATAAGCGTAACCGATGCGAATGGTTGTACGAGTTCTTCTACTGAATCGGTTGTAGTAACTGTGAATCCATCGCCTGCTGTTAATCTGGGCGCTGATGTTGCACAATGCGGAGGGAATGTTACTTTAGATGCAGGATTTGCCGGTTCCACATACTTGTGGTCTGATGCTTCAACATCTCAAACGTTAGTTGTTTCTGCAACAGGAATATATTCAGTAACTGTTACCAGTACAAATGGCTGTTCCGGAGTTGATACAATTAATGTTACAATTAATAATGCCGCTGCTGTAACAATTACAGAAAATACAGGTGTATTGACATCTGATGCTGTTACCGGGAATCAATGGTACGAACAGACTGCCGGAATTCTTACAGGTGAAACCAATCAGAACTATACTCCAACAGCTAATGGTAATTACTATGTAATAGTGACTGATGTAAACGGTTGCACGGCAACGTCCAATGTTATCAGCTTTACAATATCGGTTTCTAATGCTACTTTTGGTACAGGTTTAAATATTTATCCAAATCCTGCAAAAGACAAAGTATTTGTTGAAGTTTTAAATTCCAACAAATCACGTATGTCAATTGAATTAATGTCTTTAGACGGAAGAATTTTATTTGAAAATTCTTCTGAAGCATCAGGAAAGCAAATCATGAGTATTGACCTGAGCGAATACGCTTCAGGTATCTATATGATAAAAGCTGTTTCGGAAGATCAAACCCTGATTCAGAAATTGGTAATTCAATAAGCCGGATTAATTATTTAAAAAGCCGTCTCTATGCAAGAGATGGCTTTTTTTATCAAAAACGGAATAAAATATAAAAACTTAAATATGAAACATTTAACGCTTTTTTCATTGTTGTTTTTTTTCTTTATAAAATTCAGTGGATTATCCGCGCAGGTTGATACTTTAGTCGGATGGAATTTTCCAAATAACCCTGACGACAATATTGCTGATGCAGGTATTGCCGCCAATTTAACCAAAACCATTACGAACACTGCTTCCGGTACTACAATATATACTGCAACAGGGGTAACAACTTTTGCTGCTTCTAATACAAACTGGACAACAGGTACGGGAACAAAATACTGGGAAGTAGAATTTTCTACTCAGGGATATAATAATGTTACGGTTCAGTCAAAACAAAGATCTTCCAATACAGGTCCCCGTGATTTTAAAGTTCAGTATAAGGTTGGATTAGCTGGAACCTGGACAGATATTGCCGGAGCTACAATTCTGGATTCTAATGATTGGGTTCATGGTATACTTCTTCCAACTTTATTGCCTTCCGAAACTTTTGATCAGGCATCAGTATATGTTCGATGGATTATGACTTCAGATATTGCTGCCAACGGAACAGTCGTGGCAACTGCAGGTACATCAAGAATAGATGATATTTATTTAAAAGGTTCTTTAATTTCTGCTGACGCTGAGATTCTGACTTTTGATATTCCTGCTCAAATATCAAGTACTGTAAATAGTCTGGCAGGTACGGTAGATATAGTTATGCCTTATGGTACTAACGTTACAGCTTTAACTCCTTCAATTACAATATCTGCCGGGGCAACCATTTCGCCTGTAAGCGGAGTTAGCCAGGATTTTACAAACCCTGTCCCATATATTGTTACTGCAAGTGACGGAATAACAACAAAGAACTGGACGGTTACTGTAACTGTGCAACCTGCCAGTACAGAAGCTGAAATTATCAGTTTTAATATTCCCGCACAACTTTCTGGTAATATAAATTCTTTGGCAGCAACAGTTGATATTGTAATGCCATTAGGAACAAATCTTACTGCATTAATTCCGGCAATTACAGTTTCTACAGGAGCTTCAATTTCGCCTGTAAGCGGAGTTGCCCAGGATTTTACAAACCCTGTTTTATATACAGTTACTGCACAAGATGGCATTACAACTAAAACATGGACAGTTACAGTGACTATTCAGGCAAATAATCAGGCTGAAATCCTGACCTTCGATATTCCTTCACAGGTTTCAAGCACAATAGATGGATTAGGCGCTACTGTTGATATAGTTATGCCGTTTGGAACAAATGTTACCAATTTAACTCCTTCAATTACTCTGTCGCAGGGTGCAACGGTTTCCCCTGTAAGCGGAATTGTCCAGAATTTTACAAGTCCTGTAAATTATGTTGTTACGGCTGAAGATGGAGTTACTACAAAGAACTGGACAGTTAATGTTTCCGTCCAGCCAGGAAGTTCAGCTGCTGAGATTATAACATTTGATATTCCCGGACAAACTTCCAGTATTGTTAACAGCTTAAGTTCAACAGTGGATATATTAATGCCCTCAGGAACAGATGTTACAAACCTGACCCCAGCCATTACCATTTCGGCTAATGCAACAATTTTACCAAATACAGGAATAGGCCAGGATTTTACACTGCCGGTAACATATGTTGTAACTGCAGAAGACGGAGCCACTACAAAGAGCTGGACAGTTACCGTAACTGTAGCACAAACAACTATTGTAGAGTGGAATTTTCCCAATAATCCGGACGATAACATAGCCGATGGCGGTATTGCGGCAAATTTATCCAAAACTGTTACAACCACAGCAACAGGAACACTCACTTATACATTTGCAGGAGCTTCGACCAGTTCAATTTCTTCAACCGGTTGGGATGCAGGTATGGATTCTAAGTATTGGGAAATAGAATTTACCACTGCCGGATACAAAGATATTACCCTGGCTTCAAAACAACGTTCATCGAGTACCGGCCCGAAAGACTGGAAAATTCAGTATAAAATTGGTAATTCAGGATTGTGGGCAGATGTTCCGGGTGCTAATGTAACAGACTCCAATGACTGGGTTCATGGAGTATACCCGGAGACAATGCTGCCATCCGGAACATTTAATAAACCTTCCGTTTATATCCGCTGGATAATGACCAGTGATGTTGCTGTTAATTTATCGGCTGTAGGTTCTGCCGGTACTTCCAAAATGGACGATATAATTGTGAAGGGTCTGCCGGCTGGAATTAATAATGAAGCTGAGATTTATGCGTTTGATATTTCCGGCCAGGTGTCGAGTGTTATTAATAGTACTTCTTCTGCTGTGACGGTTACCATGCCTTTTGGTACCGATGTTACAAACCTGGTTCCAGCTATTGTTACTTCTGTGAACGCAACAATTTTTCCAAATTCAGGAGTCTCCCAGGATTATACTCTGCCTGTTGTTTATACTGTTACGGCTGAAGATGGAATTACAACCAAAGACTGGACAGTGACAGTAGATGTTTTGACCTCGGCGGAAATAATAAATGATGAGATTGACTTTGTATTATATCCAAACCCGGCATCTGAAGAAGTATATTTTAACTTCAAAGAAAAGCTAATTTCAGATTTAAAAATAGAATTAATTTCCGTAGATGGGAAAGTTTTATTAAACGAAAAGCCACAAAATAATTCTATATTGTTAAATGGTATTTCTCCGGGAGTATATTTTGTAAAAATTATAAAATCTGATTCAGAAATGATTCAAAAATTGATAGTAAAGTAATTTTAATAAAAATTTTAAGAGACTGTTTGTGAATGCAGGCAGTCTTTTTTATTAAAGTGAGTTTATTGTTGATGAATTGCTATTGACAATGATTCTAAATAGACTTAACTTTGTGAAATTCTTTTAACCAGAAACCAAATCAATTTATAAATATGAGAAACATTACTTTTTTATTACTGATAGCTTTTAGCCTTGTCAGTACGGTGTTTTCAGTGGCACAGACTGCTGCTGATTATGTTTTTACGTCTTCTTCAGGGACTTATACACAAATAACAGGTGGTACTATTTCTACAGCCACAGGAGATGATGGGACTCAGGCTGCTGTTCCTATTGGATTTACTTTTAATTATTGCGGGACAAACTACACTACCTTTAATGTAAGCACTAATGGCTTGATGGGACTGGGTTATACCCCATCCTATACGAATGACCTGGCAAGCGCTACAACAAAGCCTATTATTGCTGCCCTGTGGGACGATTTATATGACGATGCAGGTAGTGATGTATTATATTTGACTTCAGGAACAGCGCCTAACAGAGTATTAACTGTTGAATGGAGAAATATTCGATGGGTTTTATCAGGAGGTTCTACTCAGAATTTTCAGATTAAGCTTTTTGAAACAACAAATGTTATTCAGTTTGAATATGGAGCCATGTCTGCTCCTATAGGAAGCCCATCAGCATCAATTGGTTTTAACGATAATACCGGAGGTTCTGGTCATTTCTTAAGTGTTACACCTGCAGCCTCTCCAACGTTTTCAACTACTTTAGCTAATAATACAATTGCGGCTGCTACTTTTTTAACAAACGGACTTACTTATACCTTTACCCCTTCTTCATGCCAGACTCCAACTGTACTTTCAGTTTCTGGAATAACTCAAACCTCAGCAAACCTTTCCTGGACTTCAACAGGTACTCTCTTTAATATACAGTACGGTAATTCAGGTTTTGTGTTAGGTACCGGAACTATTGTAAGCGGTGTTACGGCATCTCCTTATTCCTTAACAGGATTGAATCCATCTACAGACTATAGTTTTTATGTACAAAATGATTGCGGAGGTGGAAGTACAAGCAACTGGACTGGTCCTTTTACATTTACAACTGCTTGCGGAGCAATGACTGCACCTTATTCTCAGAATTTTGACGGTGTTACCGTACCTAATTTACCTAGCTGCTGGAATAAAGTTGTTGTTTTTACAACAGGAACTCCAAATGTGCAGACAACAACGACTACCCCAAATTCAGTTCCCAATTGCGCACAGTTATACAACTCTACAGCTTCGGGTTCAGGAACACATTTATTATTGGTTTCTCCACAGTTTTCCGATTTGCCAAGTCATACCACACAGATTCGTTTCTGGGCAAAATTTACAGGTTCCGGTACGGGGCTGGTTCACGTTGGAACAATGACCGATCCAGCTAATCCGGCAACATTTTCTGTTTTTCAAAGTATTATGACATTAACCAATACATGGCAGGAGTTTGTAATTCCATTCAGTACTTATGTTGGAAGTAACGAGTATATTGCGTTTAAACATGGTCTCGGATTAACGAATCAGTATATATATATTGATAATGTTGTTTACGAAACCATTCCAACCTGTCCGCAGCCGTCTGTATTATCTGCATCAAGTATTACTGACATATCAGCCAGTTTAAACTGGACAGCAAATGGTACTGAAACTTTGTGGAATATTCAATATGGTCCTGCCGGATTTACTTTGGGTACAGGCACTATAGTGAACGGTGTTGCAGCTCATCCATATACTTTAACCGGTCTTACACCTAGTACAAATTACAGTTATTATGTTCAGGCAGATTGTGGGGGAGGAGATATTAGTGCATGGAGCGGACCGTATTCTTTTACAACGCTTTGTACAATAGTTTCAGTAATTCCGTGGAATTACGGTTTTGAAACTGGCTGTGTTGACGCTTCTACAAACATTAATTGTTTCACTCAGGAAGTTACAGGCACCTATTATTGGACAGGAAATTCAACTCAGACAACATATAACAGAGTTCCTCGTACCGGAACATGGAATGCTTTTCTACATTATAGCGGAGATGCATGGCTTTTCAGAGAAGTTAATTTAACCGGAGGTACTTCATATGATTTTAAGATATGGGCAAGACAGGATATGGCAGATACTTCTTATGCTTCGTTACAGATTAAATACGGAAATACTGCGACATCAGCCGGAATGACAAATGTTATTGTTGCACATAAAGCACTTACCAATGGCAATTACCAGTTAGTAAAAGGAACTTTTACTCCTGCAACAACTGGTAATTATTACATAGGAATCCATGGTATTATTGCTGGTACTCCCTGGTATCTTAGTATTGATGATATGACATTGGAGCTAACTCCCAGTTGCCTTGAACCATCATCATTAACTGTATCAAATGTTACTGCAACAACGGCAGATCTTTCATGGACTGCAGGCGGTACTGAAACCAGCTGGGATATTCAATACGGTCCCTTAGGATTTGCCCTGGGAACAGGAACCATATTAAATAATGTTACTTCAAATCCATATTCCTTAACTGGAATTAGTTCATCAACAACGTATCAATATTATGTATTGGCGCAATGCAGCCCTACAGATTCAAGTACGTGGGCTGGCCCTTACGCCTTTTCAACAAGCCAGATTCCTGCGACCTTACCTTATATAAATGATTTCGAATCAGGTTTAAACGGTGCTATAATTGTGAATGGCGCACAGGTTAATAAATGGGCCGAAGGAACTGCAACTGCTCACGGAGGAACACATTCTTTATATATTTCTGCTGATAATGGTGCGACAAATAACTATAACATAGCTACTACTTCTGTAGTTCATTTGTATCGCGACATTACATTTACGCCCGGAACTCTCCCGTATAAGATAGATTTCTGGTGGAAAGGAGTTGCCGAATCCTGTTGCGATTATTTAAAAGTCTATATGGTTCCCACAACAACAGATCCTATGGAAGGAGTACAGTTAACGGCCACCCAGCTTGGAACTACTTACAATAGCCAGTCTTCATGGCAGCTTGTTAGTTTAACTTTGCCGGATACTTTAGCCGGAAAAACAAAAAGGATTGTTTTTTCATGGAGAAATGATGGTTCGATTGGAACTCCACCTCCAATGGCTATTGATGATATAAATATTTATCAGCTTACTTGTCCTCAGCCCACTGCCTTAAATGCTTCAAACATTCTGGATGTTTCTGCCGATTTGGGGTGGACTCCCGGAAGTACAGAAACCATGTGGGATATTCAATATGGTCTTTCTGGCTTTGCTTTGGGTACCGGTACAATTGTAAATGATTTAACTGCAAATACATATTCTTTAACCGGGTTAACTCCTGTTACGGCTTATCAGTTTTATGTTCTTGCACAGTGTTCATCATCTGATTCAAGTGTTTGGGCAGGACCTTACACGTTTACGACCCAAATGACTATATGTTCCGGTATCCCGGTAGCCGGTACTGTTACTAGTTCAGCAAATCCTGTTTGTCCGGGAGTTAATTTCAATTTGTATGTAACCGGCTATACAGTTGCAGGCGGAGTAAATTTCCAATGGCAGAGTTCAACAGATGGAATTACTTTCACAAATATTACCGGTGCGACAAATGACACAATAAGTGTTTCCCAGCCAGTTACGTCGTATTATCAATGTATTGTAACATGTATTGGAAGTGGTTTGTCAGATACTACTGCTGTATTTACTGAGAACATTAATCCTTTTATTAATTGTTATTGTACTTCCAATGCAACGACTACAGCTGATGAAGAAATATTTAATGTAACAGTCGGCACGTTAAATAATACTTCAACTTGTACAACAGTTGCCGGACCGGGTTCAATTCTGAATGAATATTCGAATTTTACCGCTTTAACACCTCCGGATTTATCAAGAACTATTTCTGTACCATTCTCTGTTCAGGTGAATACATGTGGAGTAACTAATTATAATAGCGGTGTGGCTATTTTTATTGACTTTAATCAGAACGGATTATTTACAGACCCGGGTGAAAAAGTATATTCTAACGGCGCACTTGCTAATGTTACATGTGTTCCTTCAACAATACTTTCCGGTACTTTTACAGTTCCTTTATCAGCAGCATTGGGAAATACCAGGATGCGTGTTATTGATGCTGAGGGTTATGCTGGTGATAATATAACTCCCTGCTTAACTTATGGATATGGAGAAACGGAAGATTATACAGTAAATATTACTGCTGCTCCTTCATGTATTCAGCCGGATTCTTTAAATGCAACCAATATTTTAGATGTTTCAGCCGATCTTTCATGGCATACTTATTCGTCTGAAACGGCATGGGATATACAATATGGTATTTCGGGGTTTACGTTAGGTACAGGAACAATCATTGAAAATGTAGGTTCCAATCCTTATACCTTAACAGGATTAACATCTTTTACTACTTATCAGTATTATGTTTTAGCTCAATGTTCACCTACTGACTCCAGTGCATGGTCCGGACCATATACCTTTACTACTCTTCTTACCCAATGTTCGGGAACACCAGTTGCCGGTACTGTAGCCAGTTCATTAAACCCGGTTTGCAGCGGAGTAAACTTTAGCCTGACTTTAGCGGGTTCAAGCGTTGCCAGTGGCTTAACATATCAATGGCAATCTTCACCGGATGGAGTTACCTTTACTGATATTACAGGTGCAACAAACGATACATTAACCACTTCACAAACAGATACGACATATTTTCAGTGCGTTGTTACTTGCACTGTCAGTGGTCTAAATGCAGTAACACCTGCTTTCCAGGAAACGATGAGTCCTCTTTATGGTTGTTACTGTGCTTCAAACGCAACTTCAACTGGTGATGAAGAAATATTTAATGTTACTGTTGCTACTCTTAATAATTCTTCAACCTGCAGTACTACAGGTGGTCCGGGTTCTATTTTAAATCAATATTCAAATTATACCGCGATTACTCCTCCTATGTTAGGACAGTCTACCACTGTTTCTTTTTCAGTACAGGTAGGAACGTGCGGAGGCAATTACAACAATGGTGTCGCCATCTGGATTGATTTTAATCAGAATGGATCCTTTGCTGATCCCGGTGAAAAAGTTTATAATTCTACTACAACCACTAGTGGTCCGCATATTGAATCGGGTAATATCTCTATACCAATAACAGCTTCTCTTGGCATTACCGGAATGAGAGTAATTTCCCAGGAAAGTGTAGTACCGTCAAATCCGTGCGGGACTTATACATGGGGCGAAACCGAAGATTATCTTGTTAATATTGTTCCGGCGCCCACATGTATTCAGCCAAATACGCTAACGGCAACGAATATTACTTCAACTTCTGCTGATTTGGGATGGACAGCAGTAAATGGCGAAACTTCCTGGGATATTCAATATGGACCTTCCGGTTTTATTCTTGGAACAGGAACCCTGTTAGAGAATATTAATACTAATCCATACAGTTTGACAGGCTTGTCAACTGCAACTACTTATCAGTTCTACGTTTTAGGACAGTGTTCGCCAACTGATTCCAGTTTCTGGTCGGGTCCTTTTACCTTTACTACTCTTTGCGGAGTGATTAATCCGGATTATTATGAGCCAATCAATACCTATTTACCAAACTGTTGGTCTGAAGCTCAGGGTCAGCTTGCCGCGCCGGTAACTTTTACTAGCACAACAACTTCATATTGGAATCAGGATGGTTTTGGAAATGTTGGAACAACGGGAGCTGCTGGTGTTAATATTTATAGTACTTTACATTATGAATGGCTAATCTCACCTGAAATTGATCTTGGAAGTTCTGGTACTGATTATCAACTTGAATTTGATCTGGCATTAACTGCGTATGCAAGTACTGGCGCACCTGGAACAACGGGAACGGATGATAAATTTGTGGTTGTAATTTCTACTGATGCGGGTGTTACCTGGTCGAGCGTAAATGCGTTAAGAACATGGAATAATTCAGGATCGCCTTATGTGTACAATAGTATTCCTCCTACAGGTACTCATGTAACCATTCCTTTAACTGGATATACAGGAGTCGTTAAATTTGGTTTCTATGGAGAATCAACCATATCAAATGCTGATAATGATTTGTTCATTGATAATGTCAGGATTCGTAAACCGGTTGATTTATCTATCGTTTCTCCTGCAGATGGAACACATAACCAATGTGGATTAACAGCCAATGAAAATGTAACAATTTGCGTTAAAAATGTTGGAGCTACAACAATTAATTCGGGCGCTGTTATTTATACATGGTATAAGGTGAATGCTAATCCTGCGGTTGCTGATACACTTACATTATCTGCTAACTTATTGCCTGCAGATTCTGTATTCTTTACATTCAGCCAGACCGCCGATTTTTCTGCTGTTTCGTCATATCTTGTTAATTACTGGATACATTATAGTGAAGACATTTCTACTGCAAATGATACTTCATATACAACTCTTGTCAATTATATAATTTATGTGAATATTCTGGGTGGCGATACCGTCCTGGTTGATCCGATCTATATGCCTTATACTCTAACTATTCAAGCTAGTCCATTTACATATGATTCACATGCATGGTCAAACTCTGATGGTTCTTTAACCGGAACTTCCAGTACTTTTGATGCCCCTGCTTTCGGATGGTATTATTTAACCGTAACTGATGGTGCTTGTAGTGCAACCGATTCTGTTTTTGTTGGAGATATTACTAATGTTAGTCAGGCTTCATTATCAAATACTGTTTCGGTATTTCCAAATCCAACAGATGGCAGGTTTAATATTCTGGTTCATGCTGCTTCTAAATCAGATTATAAGCTAGAACTTTATTCTTCCGAAGGAAGAAAAGTTTTTGAAAAGTTATATAATAATGTTTCAGATATTAGCCAGGAAATTGATGGCTCCAGGTTTGCTGAAGGATTATATACCTTAAAAATCCGCGGAAATAATAAGTTGGAAGTCTTTAAAGTTGCAATCCACTAGATTGTATTTATATCCATAAAAAATGGCTACCCAGAAATGGGCAGCCATTTTTTTTATTTTAAAATTTAAAAGATTAGATTTTAGCAACCACTTCTTTTGAGTATTTACCTGCTTTAAGGTTTTCTTTTATTACTTTAAAAGCGTTAATAGTGTACTCTACATCTTCTAAAGTATGAGCTGCTGTAGGAATAATACGAAGCATAATCTCACCTTTGGGAATAACAGGATAAACAACAATAGAACAAAAAACATTATGATTTTCACGTAAATCAAAAGTAATATTGGTTGCTTCTGCAACGCCACCATGTAAGAAAACAGGAGTTACAGGCGATTCTGTTTTTCCCAGATCAAACCCGTTATCGCGGAATCCTTTCTGCAAGGCTCTGACTACAGTCCACAATTTTTCCCTGAATTCGGGATGGGTTTTTAATAACTCAAGTCTTTTTAAGGCTCCTACAACCATAGGCATAGGAAGCGATTTTGCATAAATCTGAGAACGCATGTTGTATCGCAGATAATCTACCACAGATTCTGAAGAAGCAACAAAACCACCTATACCTGCCATTGATTTGGCAAAAGTTCCGAAATAAACATCAATCTGATCCTGAACACCAAAATGTTCTGCTGTTCCGGCACCGGTTGCACCCATAGTTCCAAAACCATGAGCATCATCAATCATAAAACGGAATTTAAATTCTTTTTTCAGATCAACTATATCTTTTAACCTGCCAAGATCGCCCGCCATTCCGAAAACACCTTCGGTAATAACTAAAATACCTCCGCCGGTTTGTTCAACCACTTTTGTTGCATGTTGGAGCTGAAGGCGAAGTTTTTCAATATCGTTATGTGGAAAAACAAATCGTTTTCCGATATGTAGTCGCATTCCATCAATAATACAGGCATGAGCTTCACTGTCGTATACAATTACATCATTTCTGTTGACCAAAGAGTCTATGATGGAAATCATTCCCTGGTATCCGTAATTTAAAAGATATGCATCTTCTTTTCCCTCAAACTGAGCCAGCTGACGCTCGAGTTCTTCGTGCATGGATGTTTGACCAGACATCATACGGGCGCCCATGGGATATGCCATTCCGTACTTTTCGGCACCTTCCAGGTCGGCTTTTCTGACTTCCGGGTGATTGGCAAGGCCCAGGTAATTGTTCAGGCTCCATGTTAAAACTTCTTTTCCACGAAATTTCATACGGGGAGCAATTTCGCCTTCAAGTTTTGGAAATGTAAAATATCCATGGGCTATACTTTGATACTGACCAAGTTGCCCTTTTGTGTTTTTTATTTTATCAAAAATATCCATCACTAAGTGAGTTTAAGTTATTGAGTTTACAAAGTTAAATTTATTGATGCATTACTCCAAATAATCGATATAAGTTTAAATAAATATTATTCTGATAATTAAAATTAAAGATAAAATAATCTTTAATAGATAATTATAATTTTTTGTAAAATATATTTCTCAACTTTTATCGGGAAGGTGAATTACTACAATGGTTCGCTTTTTGTTTTTACTTTCTTAATTTTTTTATATTTGTTAAATAAATGTTTGAATTATGAAACGCATCGTATTTGTTCTTATGGCTTTTACAGCTTTATATTTGAATTCCTGCAAAAAAGACGATAACACTACACCGGCAGCTGATATCTATGATACCTGGAATTGCAATGAAAATAGTGCAACCTTTGGCACGCAGAATTATCATGTTGATATTTCAAAAGATAATAGCTCTTCCGACAAAGTTGTAATAGATAATTTTTTTAACCTGGGACTGGGAAAAAGTATAAAAGCTACATTATCGGGACAAACTCTTACTATAAATAATGCTAATTTAGATGGAAATACGTTTAACGGAACAGGAACAATAGCCTCTAATAACAATACTATTTCGTGGCAGTACACTTTCGATGATGGAAACGGACCCGAAAATGTAACTGCAACCTATACCCGGTTGTAAACATGTCAGGTGTATAAAGTCAAATTTCAAAAGTAAGATGTAGAATAATACTCAGGAACAACCATTTATATTTGACATCTTTCATTTTCTATAAGTGTATTACTTCTCCATAAGCTGCTGCTGCAGCTTCCATAATGGCTTCGCTCATGGTTGGGTGAGGATGAACCGATTTAATTAATTCATGCCCTGTTGTCTCAAGATTTCGTGCAACTACCAGTTCTGCTATCATTTCTGTAACATTTAATCCAATCATGTGTGCTCCCAGCAATTCACCATATTTTGCATCGAAAATAAGTTTGATAAAACCGTCTTTGTTTCCTGCGGCGCTGGCTTTTCCAGAAGCAGAGTATGGGAACTTGCCAATTTTTATGTCCAGGCCTCTTTCTTTGGCTTCTTTTTCTGTGATTCCTACAGATGCTACTTCGGGAACAGTATAAACGCAACCCGGGATATTTCCGTAATTTAGAGGGTGAGGGTTTTTTCCTGCAATTTTTTCAACACAGACAATTCCTTCGGCAGATGCTACATGAGCCAGGGCCTGTCCTTTAACAATGTCACCTATGGCATAAATTCCTGAAACATTGGTGCGATAAAAATCATCCACTTTTATTTTTCCTTTTTCCAGTTCGATTTTGAGTTCTTCGATCCCGATATTTTCAAGATTTGGAGTAATTCCGACAGCAGAAAGAACAATTTCTGCTTCTATAACCTGTACTCCTTTTTTTGTTTCAACATTTACTTTACAAATTTCCCCGTCCACCTGCACTCCTGTAACAGAAGCCTCTGTCAGAATATCAATTCCGGTTTTCTTAAAAGAACGTGCAAGTTGTTTGCTTACTTCCTCGTCTTCTAGCGGAACAATGTTAGGAAGATATTCCACAAGGGTTACCTTGGTTCCCATGATACTATAGAAATACGCAAATTCGCTGCCTATAGCTCCTGATCCGACAACTACCATAGATTTTGGAAGTGTGGGTAGTGTAAGTGCTTCGCGGTAGCCAATGATTTTTTTCCCATCCTGTTTAAGGTTAGGAAGTTCGCGTGAGCGGGCGCCTGTGGCAAGAATGATGTGGGGTGCAGAAATAGTTTTCGTTGAACCATCCGATGAGGTAACCAAAACAGATTGGTTTCCTATGAGTTTGCCGGATCCGGCAAGAACCTCGATTTTATTTTTTTTCAGCAAAAACTGAACGCCTTTGCTCATTCCATCAGCAACTCCGCGACTGCGGGCAACAACTTTGGCAAAATCGGGTTTTGATTCAGTTACTACTATGCCATATTCTTCGGCATGTTTGGTATATTCATATACCTGGGCACTTTTTAATAAAGATTTGGTGGGAATACAACCCCAGTTAAGACAAATTCCTCCAAGTTCGGAACGTTCAACAACAGCAGTTTTTAAACCTAACTGGGATGCCCTTATTGCAGTAACATATCCGCCGGGGCCGCTTCCTATAACGATTATATCAAAATTCATAACGGGTAGAATTATTTTCGTTTTACTCTGCGAAGTTAGTATGTTTTAACGAAAAAATAATTCTACCCGGAAAATATACATTTTACATTGTTATTTTAATCTGAAATCTATTGGAAGAGTCATTTTTGCAACAATGGTTTTATTACCGTCTTTGCCCGGGATCCAGTTGGGCATTGATTTAATAACTCTAACTGCTTCGTCGTCGAGGAGTTTGTTTACTGACTTTTCAACAACAACATCGGTAAGGCTTCCATCTTCTTTTACAGTAAAACTTATAAATACCTTTCCCTGTATTCCTTTTTCTTTTGCCTCCTGTGGATAATTAATATTGTCAATCATGAATTTAATCATGGCTTCATGCCCACCAGGAAAAGATGGTTGTTCAATAGCTTCTTTGATAACTTGTTTTTCAACGGAGTTATTCGTCAAAGGCAGATTTCCTGTATCGGGCTTACACATAAAGGCTGTTATAAGCAAAAACAGAACAGGAATGGCCGACAATACTTTAAGTTTTGCCTTCCAGTTTGATTTACTCTTGTTTAACATAAGCATTCGTTTTAAGGTTATTGACTGATTTAAATTGTTGGCTAACCCAAGTTCAAAGCCAACAGCATGTTCTAAAAGGAGCAGACGATATCGTGCCGTGTCGAAGCCCTGCTCAACGACTCCTTCATCAGCAAGATATTCATGGGTATTTTTTATAGCAGTTTTTATTTTCCATACAAAAGGATTGAACCACAGTATGGAAACAATGAATTCAATGATAAGGTTATCGATACTATGATATTGTTTTACATGAACCAATTCGTGTGTTAATATTTTTGAAAGGTCAGTTGAATCGGATAATTTATCAGGTATAATTATGTAATTAAAGAAAGAACAAGGTGGAATTTCTTTTTCAGTTTTAATCAGAATAAAATTTTCACGACGCTGTGATTCTTTTTTATTCATGAAATGTAAAGCGAGAATAAAAATTTTAATAAAAAATCTAAGAATAAAAAAGGAAGCAATACCTAAATAAATAATCAGAAAGATTGATGTGAAATTAATGTTTACCTCTGAAATTACCGGTTGATTCGAAAAAACGGAAACTGTATTCAATGTCTGTGAAATACCTGATGGGAGCTCAATCGGATTGTCCGAAAAATTTATTAAGGGTAAAACAAATGACAATAAAACCGAAGCGATCAGAAAAAAACGGTTTAATTTAAAATACGTTTCATTCTTTAGAAATGTATAATAAATAAAGTAGAAAGCGGCTGTGCCAGCAGTTACTTTGAGCAGATATAGAAACAGATCTGTCATATTTATTTCTTTTTTTGATGAATTTCTTTTTCAATAACAGCCTTAAGTTCTTCGAGTTCTTTTAATGAAAGGTTATCGTTCTTCGAAAAAAACGAGAGAAGGTTCTGATAGGAATTTCCAAAATAACTTCCCACAAATTTTTTCATGGTCTTTTTTGTGTATTCTTCTTTACTAACGATGGGAAAGTACTCATAAGTGTTCCCATATGCTTTATAAGATACAAATTCCTTTTTTTCGAGTATCCGGATTATAGTTGATACTGTATTATATGCCGGTTTTGGTTCCTCAAAATGTTCAATTACATCCTTAACAAACCCCTTTTCAATATTCCAGAGAATCTGCATTACTTGCTCTTCTGCCTTAGTGAGTTCTTTCATTTCAAAAAATTATAATTGAATTTCTTTACAAAGATACAACTATAAACTTAGTTTGTCAACTAAAATTATAGTTAAATGAAAAAAATATTTTCAACTTGATGAAAATCAGGCAGAATATTTTTCGATTAAGATTTCAGAAGTGCTTTTACCGGAGCAATTCCTTCGTAGGTTCCTTCCTGAATTGCTTTTAAAACGGCACCTCCTCCTGTAAATATATAATAATTAGGACTGTCTAGTGCTACAATATAAAGACCGGGTAAAAGCCTTTTTAATTCCTGCATGGTATCGCCACCACCATAAAGCTTAACAGAATAGGAACTTTTATCAATAAGTTCATCAAGAGCAATAGTGCCCTCGTTAAAATGAGGAGTATAACCCATAACAGCGTTTACGAAAATGGTTTTAGCTTTGTGAAATATTTCGATAACATTTTCTTCATGGAACGATTCTTTTGCCACATCCAGAACAAAGTTTAGTTCTGTTTCTGGTTTAATTGTTCTGATGTCATGAATCCTGTTTTTTCCATCCATTTTTCCTTCCATTGTATCAGACTCCACTATATAAGGTAGTTCAATCAATTTACCCGGAAAATCTTTGGCATATTCAACAAATTTTGCGGCATGTTCCATGTCGTCTGGTTCAATGCCTTTTATCTTAATATTATATTTTGCGCACAAATAGGCATTGTAAATTACGCCACCCAAAACAAGATAATCAGCTTTTTTAAGCAAAGCATACAAAGGTTCGATCTTAGTGTCAAATTTGGCTCCGGCAACAACAGCGACAAACGGTTGTTCGGGATTAAAAATCCGTTCCAGGTTAATCAGTTCTTTCTGCATTAAAAAGCCGGCATATGAAGGCAGGTATTTATTGACTTTTGTTGTCGAGGCATGAGCCTGCCACGAACCAAAAGCATCATTTACAAAAATGTCGGCAAGCCCGGCTAACTGGTTGGCAAACCGGTCGGCATCATTGCCTTTTGATTCTTCGCCACTGAACCAGCGGGTGTTGGGCAGGTAAATAGCATCAATAACTCCTTCTTTCAAATCACGGATGAGGTGGTTTACCGATGTCTCAATTCCCAGATATCCCATTTTTTCGTGTTGGTAAAATTCAGGAATTTTTACATTTATGTGTAATTTGTTTTGTAAATAATTCACAATAGGTTCAACCGACGTATGGTCGCCGATTTCGATTTCTCCGTTTTTTTTATTTTTTGGGCGACCAACATGGGTCATCAGGATGATTTTTCCGCCTTTGGCGTTGATATGATATAATGTTCCAAAGGTGGCATCAATCCTGTATGGGTCGTAAATAATGCCTTTCTTTACAACGTTGTGATCTACACGAACGAGTACGATTTTTCCACGGAGATCTGCTTCCTGCAGTCCGCGAACAGAAATATTTTGCATATTATTTTATTTTTTTTTGGGTGTCTTCTGAACAGACGTTTTTTCTTTGCTTACCACGTTTAATTTTTGTGGCCCACGGATAGCCAGAATTCCGGGTAAATCTTTTCCTTCGAGGTACTCAAGCATTGCTCCACCACCCGTAGAAACATAACTCATCTGGTCGGCCAGGTTAAATTGATTAAGAGCAGCAACAGAGTCGCCACCACCAATCAGGGAGAATGATCCGCTAATGGTAGCACTGGCTACAGCGATTGCTATGGATTTGGTACCCTGGCGGAAATTTTCCATTTCAAAAACCCCCATGGGGCCATTCCACAAAATAGTTTGTGAATGATTTATTATTTCTGCATAGCGACGGCGTGTTTTAGGTCCGATATCAAGCCCCATCCATCCGTTTGGAATATCATCGGCAGATACCAGTTTAAAATCTGCTTCGTTAGAGAATCCATTGGCAATAATTGCATCGGTGGGAAGGAATAAATTAACACCTTTCAGCATTACTTCTTTTACTATGCTTTTTGCCAGTTCGATCTTTTCCTGTTCAATAATAGAATCACCAATTTTACCTCCCAGGGCTTCGATAAAAGTAAACGACATTCCGCCGCCTATAATAAGGTTGTCAACTTTATTGATGATGTTTTTTATAATTCCTATTTTGGTTGAGACTTTTGCTCCTCCGATAATGGCGGTGAAAGAGGGTTCCGGATTATATAAAACACGATCAAGGTTTTTAATTTCATTCTCCAGTAGTAAACCAAAGAAACTTTTTCCTTTAAAATGTTTGGCTATGGTGCAAACAGAAGTATGGCTTCTGTGCGAAGTGGCAAAAGCATCATTTACATAATAGTCGGCAAGGCCGGCCAGTTCTTTGGCAAATTTTTCATCTCCTGCCTCTTCTTCAAAATAAAAACGGAGATTTTCCATAAGCGCTACCTCACCGGCTTTCATTTTACCGCATACCTCAAAGGTTTTCGGACCAAATAAATCGCGGGTGAAAATAACATTACGTCCCAATAATTTCGACAGAACGGGAACAATCGGAGTAAGAGAATAATCGGGTTCGTAACCGTTCGGACGACCTAAGTGCGACATTAAAATAACAGTACCGCCATCGTTCAAAACTTTATTTATGGTCGGAATCGATTCTCTTATCCGGGTATCGTCGACCACCTGCCTGTTATGATTCAGCGGAACATTAAAATCAACCCTGATAAGGGTTTTTTTGCCTTTAAAGTTGATATCGTTAATTGAAAACATAGCTTTTTTTATTAGGTTATTTGAAGGTGTCTAAAATATGAATTTTTTTTTAATTACTTTTGGTCTCTGCGTAAAATTTAGTTATATTGTTGAATATATGAAGTTTTTAGAAGTAATTGGCCAGGAGAATATAAAGCGATTGCTGATATGTGAAGCGAAAGTAAACCATGTTTTCTATGTCCTTTTCTTTGATGGACCCGAAGGTATTGGTAAATTATCCTTAATTGTTGAATATTAACAGCATATAAATTGTGAATATAGGCAGGAAAACGATAACTACGAAGGATATGTCAAACCATGATACATCAAAAATCAGTTAATTGAAAAGATTCAAATAAGATGATAACAAAGATCACCATCAATAATTTTAAAAAAATTGAGAAAGTAAGTTTTGATATTAATTCTCCTTTAGTATTAATTGGCCCTAATAATAGCGGGAAAACATCTATATTACAGGCAATTACTTTATGGGAAGCCGGGCTTAAAAAATGGGCTACTCATAAAACCTTAAAAAATAATGGAAAGAGGCAAGGTGTATCTATTAACAGGAAAGATCTTATTTCATTACCTGTTCCTTCAGCAAAGCTACTATGGCATAATTTAAATACACATTCAGTAAAAAGAGTAGATGGTAAGCCTAGTACTGACTATGTTTTTCTAGATATTATGGTAGAAGGAAATGAGAATGGAGAAAAATGGATTGGAGCTTTCGAATTTTATTATGCAAATGAAGAATCATTTTATTGTCGTCCTTTAAGAAAAGAGGATGGTTCGGATGAACGTTATGAGATTTCGCCCAGTGCCCATAAAACACGTGTTGCATATCTTCAACCGATGTCTGGTTTAGCAGCATCTGAAGATAGGTTAACTCCCGGTTCGATCGATAGAAAAATTGGCGAAGGTAAAACGGCTGATGTTATTAGAAATATATCTTATCAGCTTTTACACCCTGAAAGGGCAATTGACGATGTTTCAGAAAATGAGATCAGAGATAGGTGGAAAGATATCGTATCCATTATTAAAGCAAAATTTGGAATTATAATTCAGGAACCAAAATTTTATCCGGATAATGGGTTGTTGGATATGACATATATTGAAAATGGAATAGAGTATGATCTGTCAAATGCAGGGCGTGGATTTCAGCAGACATTACTATTGCTTTGTTTTCTTTATTCAAATCCTGGACGGGTTATTTTGATGGATGAACCTGATGCACATTTAGAGGTTTTGCGACAAAAAGAAATTTACAATCTGGTTTCCGAAGTTACAAGAAAATTGGGGTCTCAATTAATTATTGCATCACATTCGGAGATTGTACTTAGGGAAGCTGCTTCCAAAGATGATGATATCATTGCCATACTTCAAAATTCTACATTTAAATTAAATGATCCTAGAATTATTAAAGATTTTCGAAAATCTTTAACCGATTTTGGTTGGGATAAGTATTATTTAGCAAAACTTAAAAAACATTGTTTATATCTTGAAGGAACTACAGATATTGCTAATCTGGAAGCATTTGCAAGGCAATTAAATCATCCGGTCAAAGGGCTTATAGAAGAAGCAAATGTTGACCCTGTTGAATGTAACATTCCTTACGAGGCTTTTAATAGATATCATGCAATTAAATTAATTGAACCTGACTTAAAGGGATTGTGTCTTTTTGATAGAATTGGCAGAAACAAAAATCCAGAGGATCCAATGCCTGTCCTGGAATGGACAAAAAGAGAACTTGAAAATTATTTTTGTACTCCAGAAATTCTGATACGATGGGCAACATTAAAAGCAAATTCTCTTTTTACCGGCAATTATCCTGATATTATGAAAGACTGTATATCAGATTTTACTGCTCCACAGTATTTAAAAGATAGACATGATAGATGGTGGGATGATGAAAAATTAGGTGAATGGGCTGAGAACATTTTCAGGGAATTTTCAAAAAGAATTAATCAACCTATGGTAATGAGAAAATCAAATTTTCATGAACTGGTTTTACTTCTTAAGCCTGAAGAAGTACATCCCGAAATCATTGAAAAATTAGACTCTATTTACGAAGTGATAAAATCTGAATAATTTCAGTTAAGCAGAGTGGAGTTTTTATTATACAGATAATTAAAAAATAACCTATATTAATCCGAAACCAGCGAATTCCTTTTATTAACATTGTTAAACTAATTTAATCATTATTATTTGAATACATGAAGTTTTCAGAAGTAATTGGCCAGGAAAATATTAAACGTTCACTGATTTATGCAACCCGGTTAAACCGTGTGCCGCATGCCCTTTTGCTTGAAGGCCCCGAAGGAACCGGAAAACTTTCCCTTGCCATTGCATTTTCCCAGTATATTAATTGTGAGGACAAGCAGGAAGACGATAGCTGCGGAAGATGTATTTCGTGCCTTAAGTATAAAAAACTGATTCACCCCGATTTGCACTTTGTATTCCCGATTTTTAAAGGCGATAAACAAAAGGCCGTTTGCGATGAATTTATTTCATCGTGGAGGGAAATGATACTGGAAAGTCCATATTTTACTCCGAATGACTGGTTTGCATATATTGGAAAAGAAAAGGGACAGGGAATAATTTATTCGGATGAAGCAAGTGAAATCATCAGGAAACTGAATTTAAAAACCTTCGAGGCCGAATATAAATGTATGATTATCTGGCTTCCCGAAAAAATGCACCCGACGGCAGCAAACAAAGTACTGAAAATTCTGGAAGAGCCTCCCGATAAAACAGTTTTTATATTAATAACCGAAGAAGTAGAATTGATTTTACCTACCATGCTTTCGAGATGCCAGATTGTAAGAGTACCACCTATCGATGATGCCGGTCTTTATAATGCATTAAGCGAACAATTTCAATTGACTGAACACGAAATTAAAAGTGCCGTTATGATGGCCGGGGGTAATTTTATAAAAGCAGCTGAACTCCTCGAAAACAATGAAGATAATCAGTTGTATCTCGAAAATTTTATTTCTTTGATGAGGTTTGCTTATTCAAGAAATGTAATGGAAATGATTGAATGGTCTGAATCGATGGGAAGGTTATCGTCTGAAAATCAGAAAGGATTTTTAAACTATATGCTTAAATCCGTCAGGGAAAATTTTATGATTACATCAGGAGCCGGAAGCAGGGTAATACAATCTCCCGAAGAAAAAACTTTTTCCGGAAAATTTCACCAGTTTATTCACGACCGGAATATTTTTGCCTTGGTCGAAGAAATAGAAAAGTCTCATCTTCACATTATAAGAAACGGGAAAGCGAAAATTGTATTTCTCGATATGGCACTTTCCATAATGCAGTTAATAAGATCATAAATTTCTCACTATTTTTGTATTCAAAAAACACACATAGCAGCAACACGATCAAATAATAAAAATGAATAAAACAGTTTGCTTGTCGAGGGGATGTTATATTGAAGGAACGGATGGAAATTCTACCTGTTGCGAAGCAAAAAATTCGTGCAATAAACTCGATGTAATTAACTGGCTTGAAGATATACCGTCTTCAGCCCTTGTGACAGATATAGCCGAAGTCAGGTTTAAAAACAGTCGTAAATTATTTTTCAGGAATGTAAATGGATTATTGTTAAGAAAAGGTGACATCATTGCTGTTGAAGCGTCTCCTGGGCATGATATCGGTGTAGTTTCTCTGGTTGGAGACCTGGTTTACGATCAGTTAAAAAAATATAATGTTTCTCCCGACAGTACGGAAATAAAAAAGATTTACCGCAAAGCAAAACCAAACGACCTGGAAAAATGGAGAGAAGCCATTTCCCTGGAAAATAACACAATGATCCGTTCGCGCCAGATTGCCAGATCGTTGAATCTTGAAATGAAAATAGGAGATGTGGAATACCAGGGCGATAGAACGAAGGCTATTTTTTATTATATTGCTGATGAACGGGTCGATTTCAGGGAATTAATAAAAGTTCTTGCCGATGAGTTTCGTGTCCGTATTGAAATGAAACAGATCGGTGCCCGCCAGGAAGCTGGCAGAATAGGAGGTATTGGAGCCTGCGGAAGAGAGTTGTGTTGCGCCACATGGATGTCAAATTTTGTTTCTGTTACCACTAACTCTGCAAGAGTACAGGAAATTTCCCTTAATCCCCAGAAACTGGCCGGGCAGTGCAGCAAATTAAAGTGCTGTCTTAATTATGAACTTGACGTTTATCTTGACGCGCGTAAAGGCTTCCCTAAACATTATGATGAACTGCAAACGGTGGAAGGGCCTCTGTTTGTCCAGAAAACAGATATTTTCAGAAGAATTTTATGGTATTCAAGGGCCAAAGATTCTTTGATTGATATGATTCCTCTTTCAGTAGAAACAGTAATTGAGATGATAAATCTTAATAAACAGGGTAAAAATGCTGAATTTCCGACAGAAGTAATAACTTCAAATAAAAAAGAAGAAAGCATAGATTTTACTAACGTTGTGGGACAGGAAAGTTTAACCCGTTTCGACCAGAAGAAATCGAATCCAAAGAATCAGCAGCGCAGAAAAAATAATCGTAACAACAGGAATAAACGACCTCAGAATGGCCCGAAGAACAATTAATTTTTTATTTTTTACAGTTTCTTTGTTCTTTTTAAATTCCTGTGACAATAACAGGGTTTTCGAAGAAAATAAAGAGATCATCGGTACTGCCTGGGATAAAAATAATATGGTTTCTTTTTCATTGAACGTAACAGATACAATCACCCCTCACAATGTTTATCTTAACATAAGGCAAAATGGCCAGTATGAGAACAGCAATCTGTATTTATTCATCAATGTAATTTCTCCTTCCCGTGATACATTAAGAGATACCGTTAATTGCCTTTTGGCCGATTCCAAAGGAAAATGGTTGGGAAGCGGTTTGGGTGATATATACAGTAATCAGATTTTATACAAGAAAAACATTCGGTTTCCTCATTCGGGAAATTATATTTTTCAACTCGAACAAGCCATGCGTACCGATATCCTGAAAAATATAGAGGATGTAGGCATTCGCATCGAAAGAGCGCAATAACAAATGGTAAAAAATAAGCTCGAACGGTTTGCAGAAATGAATACCCTGCCAAATGTGGTACAGGTTCCGTTTGATGAAGTATATCTTAAAGAATTTAAGTTCAAAAACAGGTGGAAAAGAGAGTTTTTTAAAAACGATCATCCCCTGGTTCTTGAACTGGGTTGTGGAAAGGGTGAATATACAATTGGCCTTGCAAGTCAGTTTCCGGGAAAAAATTTTCTGGGTATCGATATCAAGGGAAACAGAATGTGGGTAGGCGCAAAATTAGCTCAAAAAGACAATTTGCAAAATGTTGGATTTCTTCGTACCCGCATCGAACTGATTGAATCCTTTTTTGGACCCGGCGAAGTGGATGAGATATGGATAACATTTCCCGATCCACAGCCTAAAAAAAGATGGACAAAAAAAAGACTTACATCTTCAAACTTTTTGAGCCGTTACCAAAAATTTCTTCAGAAAAACGGAATGGTTCACCTTAAAACAGATAATTTTCCCCTGTATCAATATACCCGAAGGCTGATAGAATATAACAATTTACCGTTATTTATTGCAACCGATGATCTGTATGCCGGAAAATATTCCGGTGAAGTTTTCGGCATAAAAACATTTTATGAATCCGGGTTTATTGAAAAAGGAGATAAAATAACCTATCTGAAATTTAATATTCATTTATCGAACCCTTTAGTTGAACCACCTGATGAAGAAGAAGCTGAAAAATAAAATTCCCGATCCTTTACTCGATAGCCAAGGGAGTTTTTTCGAAAGAGTTTATGATGTTGTAAGGAAAGTGCCTTTTGGAAGAGTAACTTCCTATGGTGCTCTTGCCAGTTATCTTGGAACTGCCGGTTCTGCCAGGATGGTAGGATGGGCTATGAATCATTCACATTTCTGTAAAGAACCGGTACCGGCACACAGGGTGGTAAACCGGCTTGGTTTACTATCGGGAAAACATCATTTCGGGCCCGGTGGAACAATGGAAGAATTACTTGCTAAAGAAGGAGTAGTTGTAGAAAACGATAAGATCATAAATTTTAATAATATTTTCTGGGATCCTTGTAAAGAATTAATCTAAATAATAATAATTTTATTATCTTTGTCAAAAAAACAGCGATGAAGGATAAAATTATAGATTCGTTGAGAAAAGTACGCCATCCGGAACTTGGCACTGATATCGTAACTGCCGGTATGGTAAGCGACATTGAAATAAGCGCTAATAAAATCAGCTTTAAACTTAATTTTAAAAAACCCGTAGATCCGCTTTCCAACAGTATTAAAAAAACGGCTATAGCAACTCTACGCACCGATTTTGAAAACAAATATGAAATTGAAATTGAAAATTTGTTTTTGCATTCGGAATTGAAACAAAGAGTAGCATTCAAAGGAGTTAAAAATATTGTAGCCGTTGCTTCCGGAAAAGGAGGTGTGGGAAAATCAACAGTATCGGCGAACCTGGCAGTTGCACTGGCTTTGCAGGGATATAAAGTAGGCTTACTCGATGCCGATGTATTTGGCCCGTCCATTCCTAAAATGTTTGGTGTTGAAGATGCCAAGCCGGAAATGAAAAATGTGAATGGCGAAAACCTTATTGAACCTGTAGAAAAATACGGAGTAAAGCTTCTTTCTGTAGGATTTTTTGTAAGTCCCGATCAGGCACTTATCTGGCGTGGTCCCATGGCTACAAGTGCTCTGAAACAATTAATGGAAAATGCAGACTGGAATGGTCTTGATATTGTTTTAATTGATATGCCTCCCGGAACCAGCGATATTCACCTTACACTTGTACAAAGCGTGGCAGTTAATGGTGTTGTGATTGTAACAACTCCGCAGGAAGTAGCTTTGGCCGATGCAATAAAAGGAGTAAATATGTTCCGTTCCGACTCAATAAAAGTCCCTGTGCTTGGAATGGTAGAAAATATGTCGTGGTTTACACCTGAAGAACTTCCTGAAAACAAATATTACATATTTGGAAAAGGAGGAGGCGAAAGACTGGCAAAAGAATTACAGGTGCCGCTGTTGGGACAGATACCTGTTGTTCAAAGTATTTGCGATGCAGGAGATGCAGGTTCTCCTGTTGCTATTCATAGCGAAAGAGCCGATGGAATGGCATTTAACAAATTAGCTGAAAATGTGATAAATTCGTTAAACGAAAGAAATAAAAAAGAGCCTACAAAAAAAGTAGAAATCATTCATTAAATTTTTTAACATTATGGCAGTAAGTCAGGAATTATTTAACAAAGTAAACGGTGTTATTGAAAATCTTCGTCCTTTTTTACAGGATGACGGCGGCGATATCGATCTGGTTGAAATTACCGATGATTTTATAGTGAAAGTACAGTTACAGGGAGCATGCGGTTCATGTCCCTATAGCTTAATGACCTTAAAAAATGGCGTAGAACAGGCGATTAAACGCGAAGTCCCCGAAATTGTTGAAGTGATAGGAGTTTAATCTGGTTTTATTTATATCTTTTTTATGAAGAAACAGATATTGATCCTTCCTTTTTTTCTTGTATTAATTTCTGTTTATTCACAAATTACAGATGCAGAGAAAGCGTTAAGGTACCAGGTTCCGGATAGCCTTTTAGGGTGGAAGAAAAGCGGGTTGTTCGGATTGAATTTTTCTCAGTCCACATTTAATAACTGGGCTGCCGGGGGGCAAAACAGTATTGCTATAAGCAGCTTGTTTAATATTACATTTAGTTACCGTAGTCAGAAATCTTCATGGGATAATTTTTTTGCTCTGGGTTATGGAATGCAACAACAGGGCAAAAGCGGGAAACCCATTAAAACAGATGATAAAATTGAATTTACTTCAAAGTATGGAAAAAGTGCATTTAAGAATTTTTTCTATGCCGCATTAGTGAATTTCAAATCACAGATGGATGCAGGTTATAATTATCCCAATGATTCGGTCAGAATCTCCGATTTTTTAGCTCCCGGATACATAACAACAGCTCTTGGTATGGATTATAAAAAAGGAGATAAACTTTCTGTGTTTATAGCGCCGGTTACAGGCAGAATTACTTTGGTAAACAGCCCTGCCCTGGCAGATGCAGGAGCTTATGGAGTTGAACCGGCTACCTATGATTCACTCGGAAAAATAATAACCCACGGAAAAAGATCAAAAATGGAATTTGGAGGATATATCCGGATATATTTAAAGAAGGATATTATGAAGAATGTTAATTTGCAGTCGAAAATGGATTTATTTTCAAATTACCTTAAACATCCCGAAAATGTTGATATAAGCTGGGAAACGCTCATCTCTATGAAGGTGAATAAGTATATCTCGGCAACCCTTTCAACTCATCTTATTTACGATGACGATGTGATAATAACACAAGATAAAAATAATGATGGTGTATTAGATATCAATGGCCCCAGAATTCAGTTCAAAGAGATTTTAGCAATAGGTTTTTCTTATAAATTTTAAAATAAAATTATGGGATTTGTTAAAGAATTTAAAGAGTTTGCTACCAAAGGAAATGTTATTGATATGGGTGTCGGCATTATCATTGGTGGTGCTTTTGGGCTCTTCCGATCTTCTCTTGTAAATGATGTTCTGATGCCTCCTTTGGGATTGCTCATCGGGGGAGTCGATTTTACCGATTTGAAAGTTACTATTAAAGAAAAAACACTTGATGCTGCCGGGAATGCAGTTGCAGAAGTTACTCTGAACTATGGAAATTTCATTCAGACAATGGTGGATTTCACTTTAGTTGCATTTGCTATCTTTTTATTGATTAAAGCAATTAATCGTATACGTCGTAAACAGGAACAGAAAGAAGTCATTCAGCCTGCTCCTCCACAGCCATCCAAAGAAGAAATATTACTTACTGAGATCAGGGATTTGTTGAGAAAGAAATAAAAAAGAGGCTTAAACTAAGCCTCTTTTTTATTTATCTGATAATTGTTACAGCTCCTGAGTATTCATGTGCAATACCTGTTTCATCATTATAATGTACCAGCCAGGTATAAGTTCCGACTTCTGCTTTTTTTCCGCTACGGGTTTCACCGTTCCACTGTTCTGTAATAGACTTTGTGCTCCAGACAATACCTCCCCAGCGATCATATATCTGCAGATTAAAAGTCTGCTCTACAATTCCATGTCCCAGTACAAAGAAGAAATCGTTTTTACCATCATTGTCGGGGCTGAATGCATTGGGAGCGTAAAAAGTGTATTCATCAGTTATTTGAATCGTAAGCGAAGCGGTATCAAGACAGCCATGGTCGGATTGAACAATCAGGTCAACATCATAATAGCCCGGGGTAGCAGGGAAAGTATGCCATGGATTGGTAACCTGCGAAGAATCTCCGTCGCCGAAATACCATGAACTGGTACCTAAATCGGTGCTTAAATTAACAAAGTGAATGTTAGGTTTAATAAAACTGGTCATCCTGGGTTCGGCAGTAAAATGAGATTCAGGCTGAGGATATACATTTATCCAGTCGATTTGTGTATAGTGATTTTTACACCCATCAGGTGAGGTAACCTGTAAATCCACATCGAATATTCCTGCCTCTTGAAAAATATGAACAGGATTCTTTTCAGTAGAAGTCTGGTTATAGCTGTCATCGCCGAAATTCCAAAGATATGTCTGGCCATAATCCGGATTTACTTCAATAAAATGAACTGTTAAGGGAACGCAACCCTGGTCAATATCGGCATAATAATTTACAGGAGGCAGGGATTTTACTTCTACCGGAACGGAAAGAGTGGCTGTAGGCGATCCGCAATTATCATTTACAACAATGGTATAAGTATGTGTTTGTTCCGGGTATAGATTAACAGGTATGGTTGCCGGAACACCATCCAAAAGATAGAAATAATTACCGTTTCCGCCCTGTGCAGATATATTAACAGTAATTCCTTCGCCAATACAGATACTTGTGCTGCTTACTTCATAGCTTGCAGTTATTACAGGATTCACGGAAATAATAACGGAAGTAACATTACTTGGACATTGATTGGCATCAGTGGCAAATAGTTGATATATTGTTTCGATAGAAGGTGTTACGGTAATTGATGTCTGGGCTGAACCATTATTCCAGTGTAAAACATAAGGCGACGTGCCTCCGGTAACAGATGAAGTAATGGTTGTCGACTGTCCCAGGCAGATTACCTGGTTTTCGGAAGTGCTGACAAAAACTTTCTGGGGTTCGGTAATCTGATAACCGTCAACAAATGAACAGTTATGTGAATCTGTAACGGTTACCTGATAATTGCCGGCTTGAACACCGTTTAATGTTGCCGTATTGGCATTATTGCTCCATATATAGGAATAAGGAGGTGTTCCGTTATTAACTGATAAATAAACGGCTCCGTCGGTGTATCCAAAACAGGATGCATTTGTGGTTGTAGCAGAATGAGCCAGAGCCAGCGGTTCGGTTAATGTCCAGGATTGACTGGCAGTACAGCCATTAAAATCGGTAACAGTAATAGTATAAATACCGGCAGTTAGGTTGTTAATCATATTGGTTGTAGCTGCGTTATTCCACAGAAATGTTATGGGCGAAGTGCCGCCTATTACCTGTACATCTATTGTGCCATCTGCCATGCCAAAGCAGGAAATATCCGTACTTGTAGAAGTAACTGAAATGGAAGCCGCCGGTTGAGTAACCAGAACAGAACTGGTTACAGTACAGCCGTTAGCATCTGTAACAGTGAGTGTATAGCTTCCTGCAACCAGGTTTGAAGCTGTTTGAGTATTCTGATTCAGGGGATCGCTCCATGCATAAGAATAAGGAACAGTGCCTCCATTTGCAATGCCGTTAACAGTTCCATTGCTTCCGCCGAAACAGGATACCGGGGTCGAAGTCGTAGATAAGGTCAATAATGTGGGCTGTGTGATCGTTGTTGCTGCAGTAAAGACACATCCATATGCATTGGAAGCAGTTACAGTATAATTTCCTGCAGGCAGATTTGTTGGATTTTGACTGGTAGAACCGTTACTCCAGATATATGTATAAGGAGTTACCTGTCCAGTTTCTGTAGTACTTATTGATCCTGTTGAATTTCCGAAACAACTGGCAGGAGATGGCGTTAAAATTATTTGAGGATCGGGAAGAACAACAACATTCTGGGTTGAGTCTCCGGTACATCCGTTATCATTAATAGAGAATGTTATTGGCTTTGTTCCGGGAGTCGACCATGAAACATTATGAGGTCCTGATGTTGTGGCTGTTGATGGAGTACCCCCGCTGAAATTCCATTGATACAGGGCAGATGGCCCGGCTGTTCCGGTAAAAGTAATGGTAGTTGCCTGGTTTATACAAACCGTATCATTGGTAATTGAAAAAGCCGGGGAAAGAGGCGGAACCATGGTAACTGTTGATTGCATTACTGTATCCTGGGCGCAGGGATCGTTAATGGTTACATAATAGGTTGTAGTTGTGCTGGGGTTAACCGTGATGGAAGAAGTGGTTGCTCCTGTACTCCAGTTATAAGTCAATAAAGTTACGTCAATATTGGGATTAACTGTAGTGTTAATGGTAACCGGTTGCCCTGAGCAGACAAGAGTATCGTTTGAGATGGTTGGGTTAAAGCTGTAATTGTTTATTATAAAAATAGTATCACTGACAGTTGTTGTATTGCAGGGACATCCATTAGTTAATGAAATAACAATATATTCTGTTGGTTCTGCCAGATTATCCAGAATAACAGAATAATTTACAGTATCAGCAATATCTCCGGCACTAATCCAGAACGAAACAGGAATAGGTGTATAATCAGTGCCATTAACAGCAGTTCCTCCTATGTTCAACTGAACATGAATGGAATCTGTTAAATCTGTAGTGTCTAACCTGGAAAACACAAAGTAATTATTACAGCCTTCCAGAACTTCATCAACAACTGACAATGAACTAAAGTGACTCACGGAAACTTCTCCCCCGGATGAAAAACTGCCTGCTTCTAAAAGAACAGCTGAATCATATGACTGATCGCCAACATCAGCAACAACCATTTTAATATGATACATCTGGCAAGGAGTTACCACTGCCCATGCCGTTAAAGGTGTTGTAAATCCATCATATGTGATGGGATATGAACCATTATAATTGTCAACATAATAAGCACAATTCATACAAGGTCCTGTAGGCGGAGAAGTATTTCCGTTGTTCAGATTATTAATGGTTATAGGTGTGCTTGTTCCGGGAATCAAAGCAATATTTGAATTAACATAAGCAGGGCCTGAAGGATTTGGACCGGTGATGAAAAATCCGAATGGATCGTTAAAAGTGGAGCCTGCAAATTCAGGATATTCTTCCGAACCGAATACAAAATTAAATCTCATGGTATCAGAAGACGGTATAAAGTCGAATTCTAGGATTGCTGCATCGAAGGAATTGGAAAAATCCGGACTTCCGTTACCGGGAATGAAGCTGTTGGAAGCAAAGGTAGAACTTCCGGAACCAAAAGCATCGCTGGCATTACCAGATGAAAGAATTACTCCGTCCTGAAAACCAACAGCATTACCATTATTGAAATATCCGATTTGAGCGCCATCTCCGGTAAAAGTAATATTCGTTGCTGTCAAACAACCTGTAACAAGAATATCCTGAACAAGTTGAGTAGGAGTATATGAAGTGGTGTCAATTTCTAAAAATGGCGGAGGCTCAAATGCACAGATATCAAAGGTTCCGGGCATATCGTTATTGGGTTCCCAAACCCGAATCCAAACAGTCTGTCCGGCCAGCCCTAAAGAAGATCCAATATATTGAGGGGTTGGCATTCCGGCCCAGGGTTCGTTACATGAAATCTCTGAAAGAGTACTGCAATTAGTCCCGGAATATAAAGCGATTCCTGCATCGGCCTGTATCTGCGGGCCTAACTGTACAGCGAGTAAACCTGAGGGAGGAACAACAGTTGTAAACCATACATCGCCACCAGTATATGAAAAAGCACAGCTGGGGGCAGGAACGGTGGAACCGGTAGCACTTTCACATGTAAATTGTGTGTAATTACAGGATGAATTTACGGTAATCTGAGCGGCAGTACAGGGATCGTCATTAGCCGGCGGCGGCGGCGGAATAAAAGCACAGATATCAAAGGTTCCGGGAGCATCGTTATTAGGATCCCACACACGAATCCATATTGTTTGCCCCGCCATTCCTCCGAAAGTTTGGGTAGGAGGCATTCCCGTCCAGGGTTCATTGCATGCTATTTCAGATAAAGCGTTGCAATTTGCTCCTGAGTATATTGCGATACCTGCATTACTCATCGCACCGGCTCCAAGTAACACTGAGATAGCTCCGGAAGCAGGAACAACAGCTGAAAACCATACATCGCCACCCGCATAGGAGAAACTGCAACTGGGAGCAGGTACAACGGTTGTCCCTGTGGCATTCTGACAAGTATATTGAGTAAAATTACAAGATGGATTTACAGTAAGATTAAAAGCAGTGCAGGGATCATCATTTGTGGGAGGTGGAGGCGGCACATAACAAGTACCGGTACAGGAAATTTTTATTTCGAAGCCATCATAGGTAACACTACCATCGGAGGTAAAATGCAATGTAACACAATTGCCTGATGTTGTAATGGTTCCTGGCAATGTGGTCCCTGCCAGGGTACCAAGCAAATTAGCACCGGTACTGCTTCCATCATGAACATACAGATAATCCCATCCTGATTCTACTCCAAAGGTTCCCAGAAATTGTAATTGCAGGCAATCAGTAGTACCCGAACAAAAGGTTACTGTATAATCTTCGCTGTTTTGGTAAGTTCCTGAGGGTCCCCCGCTATCATAAAGAAGGGCATTGCAACTGGTAATGGTTGTTCCGTTAACAGCATTGATATTATATGGTGTTTGGGCTTTTAAATCAATAATGAAAAGCGAAAAAACCAACAGAATGGGAAGAAATATTTTCATAAAATACTAAAACCGTTTAGGCAAATTTTGTAAAAATAATATAAAATTAGAATCAAGTAAGTTATAAATTTATTAAAAAAGACGAGAAAAAGATAAAAAGGTTGTTTGTTCAGCTATTATTTCTCTAAATAGTTTTAGGAAACTGTTTTGATTTCTTGTTTTGACTTGGTTAATGTCCTGTGGACAAAATAGCATTAGTTTTATTTTTTATTGATATTCAGTGCCTACGGTATATTCTTTCTCCGTTAGGAAATAAAGATCAATAAAAAAGAATAAAAACAAAGAGTATTCCCCATTAAGGGATTAACATCGAAGAATAAGAAATTACCTGATAATAGTAACCGCCCCGGTTCGTTCATGGGCAATTCCGTTAAAATCCCTGAAAACAGCCAGCCATGAAAAGGTTCCGACAGGTGCAAGTTCTCCGCCTTTAACCCTGCCGTCCCATCCTTTTTTCATATCCGATGATTCCCAGATGATTTCTCCCCAGCGGTCGTATACCGAAATCTGGAAAGTGTTTTCATCTATACCATTTCCATACACAAAAAACATTTCGTTTTTTCCGTCATTATCGGGGCTGAATGCTGTGGGAGCATAAAAAGTGAATTCATCTTTTATTTCGATGGTACCATATATGGTATCAGTACAACCCTGGCTGGTAAATGTTATTAGAGAAATATCATAAATTCCCGGCGGGTATGTCGGGAAGACGTGAACAGGTTCATATTTGCTGGACGAATCTCCATCTCCAAAAAACCATTGAACACTATCGGTTAAAGAAGAATAATTGATAAATGAGATAACCGGTTTAATTATGCTTGCCTTAGGAGGGTCAGCCTCAAACTGTGCATGTGGAACCGGGAATGCTGTTATCCAATCAGGAATGAGATTATATACCTGGCAACCATAGATGTTTGTCGTTGTTAAAGAAATATCATAAGTGCCCGGATTTTTAAAAATATGGAGAGGGTTTTTTACATATGCAGCCTCGCCGTCACCAAAATTCCAGTAATAATTCAGTGTGCTGTCTGCACTTTGTTCATTAAATTGTATGGCTAATGGTAAACAACCGCTAGTTAAATCGGAAGATGGGTTATTCGGCGGGCTTGGATATACATGAACAGGAATATCCACATGGCCGGTATAATTGCAACCGTCCGAAACTGAAACAGTGTATGATTGGGTGGCGTTAGGATAAACAGTAGCTGGAATATTTGTTAAAGTTCCGTTAAGATAATACGAATAATTACCGTTACCTCCAGAGGCTTCTCCTGTAAATATAATTTGTTCACCCGGGCAGATACTGTCTGTATTAACAGCTGATGTAAGACCAATCGGGGGATAAACAAAAACTTCAATGTCACTGACTTTTGTACATCCGTTGGCGTCAGTTGTTACTACTAAGTAATGAGTAGTTGTATCGGGAGAAACGGTAATGGAAATATTTGTTGATCCGGTATTCCACATATAACTGTACGGAAATATGCCACCTGTGGCCGAAGAAATAATAGTCAACGTTGAATCATTGCATATGGGAATATAATCCGGAACATCGTTGGCCAGTTTGCTTGGCTCCATAATAATCACTGATGCGGTGTCTATACATCCATTATAATCTGTAATAGTAACAGCATACAGACCGGGTGAGGCGCTTCCGATCGAAGTGAAGACAGACCCTGTATTCCAATTGTAACTTATAGGAGGTGTCCCTCCATTTACAATTGTATAAACAGTACCATTGGCAAAACCAAAACAGGTAACATCCGTTTTGGTTAAAGCAAGTGTCAGGAGAGGCGGGCTGACAACGGGCTGGGTGTTGGTAGCTGAAACGCAGCCATGCTGTGACACTGTCAGTGAAATGGTATTGTTTCCGGGTTGGCTGTAATTTAAAACATAAGGGCCAATGGTGTTCCCGCTGGGAATACTGGCATTTGTAAAAATCCAGTTATATTGGGCATAGCTATCGCTTAATCCTGTAAATGTAACGGTTATATTGTCTCCAAAACAAGGTGGATAAGAATATGTATAATCTGCAGTGGGTATATAATTAAAGGTTATTAATACGGTATCAGAATCAATACATCCGTTTCCGTTGTTTTCTGTCCATAGTAACTGATAGTCGCCATAAGCGCTGGTTGTAACATTACTTACAGGAGAATTCTGAACAGAAAAATTAGAAAATCCGGGGCCGCTGATCTGGCTCCACAACCCGGTGCCAACACTTGGGGTTGCTTGTAAAGAATAAGTTAATGAACAGATTGAATCGCGGATTCCGGCATCTGCAGTTGGCATCAGGGTCAGGGTTAAAATCATGTTGTCTGAACTGATACATCCGTTGCCGTTATCTTCAGTCCATGTAAGAGAATAAGTACCCTGTACGGCAGAACTGACAGCTGATGTTGCACTGGCCGGTACACTTATAGTTAATGTTCCGGGCCCCGACGTCTGTGTCCATATACCGGTTCCAACGCTGGGAATAGCCGCCAATGCGGAGTTAAGCTGACAAACACTGATATCCGGTCCGGCATCAGCCACAGGCATTTGCGTAAAAGTTATTACAACATTATCGTTGCTGACACAACCGTTTCCATTGTCTTCTGTCCAGGTAAAAGTATAAACTCCGCTTACCGAAACAGTAACAAGAGCCGTGGGGCTGTTAGCATTGTTGAAATTAATAGTTCCGGGACCAGTTCCTGTCCATGTTCCGGTTCCGGCAGAAGGTACTGCTTGCAGGTTATAACTTAAGGTACATACCGCATTGTCGGCTCCGGCATTAGCAACGGGAGTCTGGATTACATTAACCGTAATGTTGTCTGTGGCGGTACAGCCGTTAGCGCTCATTACGGAAACAGTATACAGTGTTGTTGTTAACGGACTGACTGTAATGCTGGCAGTATTTCCACCATTACTCCATGTATAAAATTGTCCTCCCTGTGCAGTTATAGTTGTTGAAGCTCCGCTACAGATTGTAACATCCGGTCCAAGAATTGGCCCTGTTACACCTACCACCTGAACATTAAAAGTGCTGGTATTTGTGCAGCCAAAATCGTCATAAACTGTAACATTGTATGGAAAAGTACCGATTGAATCAGCCAGGATAGTTGCTGTGCTGTCTGTATTTATAGTCAGGCTATGACCTGTCCAGTCGACATGATCAATTCCAACCTCGTAAGTCCATCCGGCTGTCTGTGCCTGGTTTTGCAGGGTTAAAGTCCAGTAAAAAACATACCCGTTATCAATACCCCAGTTGTCGCATATTTCAATACTCCATGTTCCGTTTAACGGACAACCTACAAGAGATGTCAGCGGATTTTCAGGTGTTATGTAATTTAAATGATTGATGGTGTCGGTTGCCGGGATGGGACTGGTTCCTGCATCAAGGGTGTTTAATGTTCCTTGTTGGGGATACATTTCAGACCAGCAATAAGTCCAGCCAACTCCGGGAGGATTTGCCGATGGAGAGCAAACGGGTGATCCGTCATTTAAATCTTCGGCCTGTCCAAGGTAACTTCCGCCACTGTTATCATAGCTGTCAAGAACAGCGCTTTGTCCGTTTGGACAAATAATCCTGAAAGAAAGGTCGCCGGCAAATGAATGCTCTATGTTCATACAGATTGACTCAATGTCGGTAGCGTTCTGAATAGTTGCAAGGGGTGGAAAATTGTTGAAAACCACAGGCGTTCCGTAACACTGCTGGGGACAATTGGGCCCGTCGGGAATAAATGTTAAACTGTCATACATCTGGGTAGATACTGTGGATAAGCCGGTTGACAAAACAACGGTTGAATTACCAGCAGTTCCTGCAAGAAAATTTAATACATCGCCAACACATAAGGTTGAAGGCGGGTTGACTGTTACAATCGGGTTTCCGGCAATTCTGACACGCAAATATAATTGCTGAGTACTTATACATCCATTAACATCAACAATGTGCAGGTAAACATTATAACCGTTTACAGCAGTATATGTATGTGTGATTACCTGTCCTGTATCAATTAAACCATCGCCGAAATCCCAGATAAATAAAGAACTGGCAGCATCCTGGTGGTAAAGAATGTCATTTTCAACAAATACATCGTTTCCTCCACTGGCAGCGAAAACAACAGGTTCACCAAAACAAATATCAACATAATTACTGTCATCGGGCAACGGGTTCATCACCAATGTGTCTACACCCGGATGTATAGCCTGACACATGGGACTGCAATAAACGGCTGCATTCCAACCGGTATTGTTTCCGCTTCCATTTGTTTTAAACCGTACGGTTATATCACCTGAGGCGTTTGACAAGGAAGCCTGGATTACCGTATTTGGACTGATGAGAGGATTGTAACTGTTGTTATGTTTGCTGATAAGCGGAGAGGCAATAGTGGGTCCGTCATAGAAATAAAGCGTATCGCCCGATTCAATATCAAAAGCAGCAAAATCCAGTTTAATATGAGTATTGGTAACATTGTTGCTGTGAAAGGTAATCCACTGGTCCTGACCGGATGAATAAACACCTCCCGAGCCTCCGTCATCGTAAAACCAGAAAGAACAACCGGTCTGAACGGTATTATGAGTAGTTCCATTTAAATTTACGGTTACCTGTGACTGTACCTGGTAAATTAAGATGAACGAAATTAATGTAAATACAATTTTTTTCATGACAGTTATTTTTCAGGAAGATATCCTTCAAATTTTTTCAGGTTAAAGTTCATTGATCTGAGCAAAAGAACCTGGTTTGTGCCCTTAATTTTATAATACCTGTTTTGTGAAGCATCCGGTTTTACAGAAAGTTTTAAAACATTAAATTTTGAAAAATCGACCTTATCATCGTTTATCCATTCTTCATCTATTGATATTTCATCAAGGGAGGAATATGAGATTTGCGGATAAAGATTTTCCTTTTGAGTTATTGTGAATGAATTTTCAATCAGGAAATTATAAAATCTGACAGAATCAGGGAATTGTTGAATCAGTTGATTTACATGTTCCTGTCCCAATGCATTTATAACCATCGGGTGTGCTTTCATAATTCTGTTCTGAGCAAAACCGACAGAAGCAGAGAAAATAAATATAAAAACAGGAAAAACTATGGTCAGACATTTCCTTAAAGTATTCATATTAATGATATTTATGAAAAATAATTAATACCCCTAAATAAAATATAAATATAGACGAAAAATAGTGTAAATGAGTTGCCTGAAAATATGTTAAAAGAGTGTTTTCTGGCTAAAAAACAGTTTTTTGCTAAATTTTTTCAGATTAGAAATAAAGAAAAATATCATTTGTCAATCGTTAATTGCAATATAGTTTCACGATTTTTATTATTGCAAATATCTTTGGCTTCCGATGTATAAAGAAATTCAATGGTCGTTTTATAATGTTCAGTTATTTTACTCCTAACCATTTTGAGTGTACTGTTAAGAAAATGATTCTGTTCGGTAAATGCCTGGTTTGAAATAGCTGTTGCGGCAGGTAGCCAGCGGGCAGGAAACATGCCATCCAGCCTGCCTCCGGGTTTAAACTGATCGATTTCGGATTGAATTATTTTCAGAGCCGAATATTGTCCCTCTTCAGTTTCAATGGAAAGATTCTTTGTTCGTAATTCTGAAACAAGGGCGTTCATATTAGGAACCAGTAAACAAACAGTATATGCATTCTGGTTATTATATAACATGCACTGGTCTATGAATCTGGAATTTTCAACCAGGGCTTCTTCAATACCTTCGGGGCTGTATTTTTCACCGTCGTTGGCTATCAGAAGACTCTTAAACCGTCCGAGTACATATAGAAACCCATCTTTATCCAGATATCCCATATCGCCCGTGTGCAACCAGCCGTCGCGAAGTGCTTCGTCTGAAGCCTTTGGGTTTTTCCAGTAACCGATCATTACATTTTCACCTTTTACCAGGATTTCGCCTTTCCGATCATTGGGAACAGTGTTACCTTTTTCGTCGCAGATTTTGAATTTCAGATTTTTTACTAAGTAACCCGAAGTCCCGAGTTTATGCCTGAACAGGGAATTCGCAGATATTACGGGCGATGCCTCCGAAAGTCCATAACCTTGTAACATTGGTATTCCCAAAGCATAGAAAAACTTCTGAAGTTCAATATCCAGGATAGCGCCACCCCCGATAAAGAACTGTAAGTTACCACCGAAATTTGCCCTGATCTTTGAAAAAATCAACTTATCATAAATTTTATACAAAATAAGATTCCAAAGCTGAAATCCTTTACCTTTATCAAACCCGTTACGGTTATATGTATAAGCAACTTTCAGCGCTTTTTCGAACAGTTTTTTTACTTTTTCTCCTTTGGCCTGAATACCATTTTCAATATTCTTTTTGAAATTCTTTGCCAGGGCAGGAACGCTCATCATAACATGAGGCCTGAGTTCTTTAATATTGACGGGAATATTTTTAAGCGTTTCCATCGGTGTTTTTCCGGTCTGAACCGAGGCTATACTTGCACCATAGGCCATAAAGGCATAAATTCCTGCAGTGTGTGCAAAGGAGTGATCCCAGGGTAAAATTAACAATGTGCGATAATGAGGTTCTATTTTCATGAGGGTGCATGCCTGCTCAACATTTGCAGTATAATTCCTGTGTGATAAAATTATGCCTTTTGGATCAGCGGTTGTACCGGAAGTATAACAAATGTTAGCATAGTCATTGGATTTAACCGATTTCCACCGGTCTTCGAATATTCCCGGATTTTTTACAAGAAGTTCTTTTCCCATCCTGATGATTTCACTGTAATAAATTTCATTATCCGCTTTGTTCTCAATTTCATCAAGAAAGATGACTTTATCTACAAAAGGCAGCTGGCCATAAAACTGTTTTATTTTTTTTGCATGAGAGCGTGAGACAATAATAAATCTTGCCTCGGAATGTTCAATACGGAAACGAAGTTCGCTGGTTTCTTCTATTTTTACCGATAAGGGAACATTAACAGCTCCGGCATACAACATGCCCAGTTCGGAAATCACCCAGGCATTCCGGCCCTCGGAAAGCAAAATAATTCTATCGCCTTTTTCTACTCCCAGGGCAACCAGGCCGGCTCCGAAAATTCTGACCTGTTCACGTGTTTCTGAATACGATAACGATTGGTATTCACTCCCGGTTTTTTCCCACAGGTACGGGTTTGCAGGATACTTCGCCACGCTTTCTTCAAACAGGTCGATAATGGTTTTCATGGTCAGTTGATTTTAATGTAAATATACAATGATATGAGTAAAGTCATAAAATGATTAATAAAATGTATGAATGTTTTACTGAATATTTCTTTTCATTAAATCGTTCTTCTTATCTAAATTCCCATTAAATTTGAAATTCTTCTGAAAATTAAAATGAAGCGGATTTTCTTTTTATTTTTTCTGGTTTTTATTTTTACTTCCTGCTCCAATGTAAGAATGGTTCACCTCTTATATGGTAAAACAAGTCAATGGGCAGAATTAAAAAATGAAGATGTTCCGGTTGTGGTGATGGAAGAGTTTGCTGAGAAATTTGTGAGTATTACACCCGGAAAATGGTACAGATTAGGGAAAAGTCACTATGCTGTCAGTTTTCAGAAAAATGGCAGGTTAAACTTGGCTGTTTTTTCTTCCACCGGAGTTTTACAAAATGAAGAATATGATTTCCGCGAGGATGATTATTACGACGACTATGATGATTACTGGGATTATGACATGTATGATTAATGGCCCTATAATATTCTCTTGTTGCCTGTTATGTGTTCAAGTATTATTTTGAACCTTTTTTCTTTCGTTTCTTCTTTTTTGGCATCGTAATAATAATGTGCAAATATACGCTGGTTTGAATTGCTCAGTTTGTCAAATTCCGGTAAAAGCCGGGTTTCATTTTTGATTTTTTCTCTTAAAGTTTCAATCATCTCCGGTGTAATTACAGGTGTGTTGTTTTTATACCAGTTACCGTTTTTCTTAGCTTCTTCTATGGCAGCAAGCCCGTATTTTGTCATTTTTCCTGATTTGATGAGACTTTCAACAGCCGCTTTGTTCGATTCCGACCATTTGGAGTTTTTTCTGCGGGGAGAAAACTTCATCTTGTACTTATTTTCATCAACCCGTTTTATGATCGAATCGATCCATCCGTAACACAGTACTTCTTCCAGGGCTTCGCTATGTCTGAAAGCCGTTTTGTCGTTTTTCAGGAATTCAATCCATATGCTTTCGGTCTGGCTGTTATTTTTTTCCAGCCAGTTTCTGAAATCTTTACGGGCCTTAAAGAAAAGAATTTGTTCCGGCATAAATTGCTTGTATTTAACAATATCAGAAATTGGTTTATATTTTTACAGATTGGCGGACTGAAGTCAGTAATTCATTATCCCTGAAATTTTATTTTTCAAAACCGAAAACTAGTTAAAATTATTTTAAAGGAGTTTATCATATATCTTTGTTTCTTCGAAAATACAAAAAAGAACACTTCAAGATTTTAAATGGATCTTTTTTTAGAAGAATTGGAAAATTGTCGTTTATGTCCGCGTGAATGCGGAGTCAACAGGAATACAGATAAAACCGGATACTGCAGGACCAGCACAGAATTTCATATCTCATCCATTTGTATTCATAAAGGCGAGGAACCTGTTTTGAGCGGAGTCCAGGGGATATGTAATGTATTTTTTTCACATTGTAACTTGCAGTGTATTTATTGCCAGAACCACCAGATAAGCTGTCGCGAAGATACAGTTGAAGAAATATTAACTCTTGGCGGAGTTCTTGAAAAAATCATTAAAATTCTTGACAAAGGAATCCATGCAGTAGGTTTTGTTTCACCATCACACATGGTTTCACAGGTTGTCCGGATAATTGACGGATTACGAAAAAGAAATTATCATCCAGTTTTTGTATGGAATTCCAATGGATACGATAAACCTGAAATTCTTCGTGAACTTGAAACATATATTGATATTTACCTGCCCGATTTTAAATATACCAGCCCGGTAACGGCAAAGCAATACTCCGATGCTATAAACTATCCGCAGGTTGCATTGGCTGCAATAAAGGAAATGTATTTCCAGAAAGGATCGAAATTATTTTTAAACGAACAGGGTCTGGCGGAGAAGGGGTTAATTATCCGTCACCTTGTTTTGCCTGGAAAGGAAGATGAAAGTATAGAGCTTTTAAAAACAATTGCTGAAGAAGTCAGTACCAATGTTATGGTTTCCCTGATGTCGCAGTATTATCCCACCGAAAAAGTCAGGAATCACAAATTATTGGGAAGAAATATTTCAGAAACGGAATACAATAAAGTAGTAAACGCATTGAATGAAATAGGTTTTACGCATGGCTGGGTTCAGGATTTTGAAAGTGAATCGCACTACCGTCCTGATTTCAGAAACGATCACCCATTCCGGAATTAAAAGAATCTACAGTATAAATATTGCCAGGATGGGGATAATCAAACCGGCAATGACAAACCATATTCCTCTTCGGGTCAGGCTGTTTTTACCTTTGTTAATAATAAAGAGGCCACTGATTGAAATCAGAATTAAAGCAGCACAGAAAATGTCGGAATACCATGTCCACCATTTGCCTGGGTTATAATGAAGAAAATTCAGTTCGTAAAAAAATGAGCGCTTTGTTATTTTCTCCATAAATGCAGTCTGGCTTTCCATATCGATAGTGATGGAACCATTTTGAATGAAGATCTTTAACGTATTACGCGTAGGGAAATAATATTTTTTATAATTATCTTCTTCCCCTTGTTTTTTAAGGAAAGATAACACCCAGTCTTCGGTAATCATAGGAAGCTGCACGTTTTCATCGAGTTTTATTTCCTTATTTGAAATGTGGTAATTGGGATTCCAGTCCTTTTTATGATTAACAGCAATTCCGGAAATACAATAAATCAGTGTTAAACCAAAGAAAAAATAACCGAAATCACGGTGAATAATCCGGTTCCATTTTTTAAAAATCCGTAAACTGTTCGATGACATATTTGGAGGTTTAATTTTCTGATACCTTATGGACATTTATGGCTGTTATTAATTGCCCCAAACCTGGTTCGGGGCAATTAATATAAAGGAATTAAGCTTTAACCCAAGATATTATGATTTCAGGTTATTTCTTGATTTGTTTTATGGTTTTGCAGTCGATGGCATAGATTGCGATATAGGTTTTTCCGCTTTCGGCCAGTTTCTTACGAAACTCCTTAACATCAGCATATGGATCATCAGCAGCTTCGGTTACAGTACTGTCGCCTTTCTGGGTGCTTATTGCTTTATTTTCTTCATTACATACTTTCAGGTCTTTATCTTCAACAGATTGTTTAATTTCTGCTTCCCATTCGTTCAGGTAAGTTTCGTCGATGCGTGAGTCCTCAACTACGGTTCCGATAGCTTCCACGTCAGTTCCTTCGAGATTAATATCAAAAGCAGAAACTTCGCCACCTGCATTTATTTTAACAGTTTGTTCAGGATCGGCACCAAAAAGGAACAACTTTTTTCCGCTATGGCGACAGACATGCGAAACGGTTCCGCTGATGGTTACATCTTTTCCTGTCCATTTTTCGGCACTGTTTAAAAAATCGGCAACAGTAATTTTACTGCTGTCAGCTTTGGTTGAGTCGGCAGCGTTGGAGTTTCCATTGTTACATCCGGTGTTGTTTACAAAAATAAAAGCGCTGATGGCTAAAAGAAAGAATAAATTTTTCATAGGATTGGTTTTAAAATTAATTTTTATGCGGGTAAGACTATTTTTTAGATGATTCGTTTAATGTAAAGAATTTTATTTTCCGTTTTCCTTTTCCAGTGCCAGTTTAACAGCATTGTATGCGTTTACAACCCCTCCTGTGCGGGATAAAGTTGAAAAAGAAACTTTTTTTGAATGAGGATCTTCTTCGTTGGGAATATAAACTTTCTTTTTAATGGGAGTGGCCGATTTTAACAATATGTCTTTAATCCTCTTCCGATCTAGATTCGGAAAATATGACATGAGAAGTGCCGCTACCCCACATGTTACAGGCGAAGCAGCGCTGGTTCCGTTAGCCGATTCGAATTTCTGGCCGGGTTTTAAAGAAAAAATATTAACCCCGGGGGCAAAAAGATCGACATTCTTTTTTCCATAATTCGAAAAAGAAGCGGCTAATTCCTTACCTGCTTTAGGAGAGGAAGCGCCTACTTCGATCCAGTAGTCGGTAATGGTTTTAGAACTGTCATTTGTTAAATTAATCGGATAGTGCCATTTTATATCATTATTCTCGGCTTCGTTTCCGGCGGCATGTATCAGTAAAACCTTTTTCCGGTTGGCAAGGGCAAGGGCTTTGTCTACCATGAATTTATTGGGAGAATAGTCTTTTCCGAAACTCATGTTTACCACCTGTGCCCCATTATTTACGGCATACTTTATGGCATTGGCCACATCTTTATCCCGTTCATCGCCGTCTGGAACAACGCGCAGAACCATTATCTTAACATTATCTGCAATGCCATTGGCTTCGTTACCGTTGTTTCTGCTGGCTCCGACAATTCCGGCAACAAATGTTCCATGACCGGCACTTGGCCCGGTAACATCATTGCTTCCATAAATACTGTCGTTTTCATTATTAGGATCGTCGCCCACAATGTTACGGGGATTATAATCGAGGTTTAGCTGGTATTTATAATCATTATCAACCTCATTTTTGTAAGCATTGTATATTTCTATGTCAAATCCTTTCGAAAAAAGTGTTACTAAATATCCTGAGGCATTTCTGACAACCTGGTCAGGGTCGTTTAAAAGCGGTTGTAAGTCAGCCGTTGTATATTCTTTTTTTTGTAGTTTTTCTTTTACTATTTCATCCGAAGCATTATAGTTATCACTGAAGCGTGAGAATCCGTCATATTCATCTTTGGCTTTTTTATAGCGGGTGTCAAAATCTTTTTTTACTTTCAGGTAAAATGCATACTCTTTTTTTTCATTTCCATTTAAATGAGTTGTGTCGGCATTTTTATATTTTCTGACAAGTTCCTTGTAAACCCTGGTTAGTTCAAGAGTTTCGTGCTGAATATTTCCTCCTTTGGGATTTCCCAGGAAACTCCAGCCGTGAATATCGTCAATGTACCCGTTGTTATCATCGTCTGTTCCGTTACCCGGAATTTCATCCTCGTTGACCCAGAATTTACCTTTAAGGTCTTCGTGGGTTGTATCAACGCCGCTGTCGATAATGGCAACAATAACTGTTTTTGAGGTTTTTCCTTTTAATAGTTCCTCATAGGTACGGTCTGTACTTATTCCCTGGAATTTGTCTTTCTTTGGATCTTTATGGTGCCAGTTTCGCTGGGCAGATACTGAAAACGAAAGAATAGTAAAAATACAAAATATGAAAAAGGCTCTCATAAACTACTGATTATTGTTTTTAAATTCAGAAATAGCAGAAACTAAAATATCAAAATCTTCAAAATTATTAAAAATATTAAAGGAGATGCGGATCATTCCCTGCCGGTACGAGGTATAAATATGTTTTGAATCAAGAAATTTTATTAAGGCCGGATTCTGATTTTCTCCAAGAGTAATGGATATGATTGCTGACCGTTCATCATGACCAGAAATGGGAGACACAATCGAAATGTTATTTTCCTTTAATTTTTTTACTAGGTAATCGCCCAGTTCAAAAAGTCTGTTCACGATGTTATCAAATCCGATATTGCTTATATATTGAAGGGCAGATTTCAGTCCCAGCAGGGTGTGTAAATTATATGTGCCTGTATAATATTTCTGTGCTGTTTCATGAAGTCTGAATGGAACGTTCTTTTTAGTATGAATAAAATCTCCTCCTTCAACGGCGATGGATAACCATCCTGCCAGGGGAGTTTTAAAACGTTCGCGGAAAGCAGGCGATGTGTAAAAAATGGTTCCCACATGTCCTGCAAAACCCCATTTATGAATGGAACATGTAAGTGCATCAATATAACAACTTTCGACATTTACAGGAAACAGGGGAAATCCCTGGGTAGCGTTAACAATGAACATAATATTTCTTTCTTTCAATGCCTGTCCAAGTTTTTCCAGATTCTGCCGGAATCCCGTACAATACTGAACATATGATGTTACAACAGCGAGAGTATTCTGATCGATAGCAGAAATGATTTTGTCTACCGGGAAACGGGAATTTTCGGGTTCAATATATTTCATTGTTATTCCCTGGTATTCAAAAGGTACTGTAGTGGACGGAAACTCATCTGTCATCGAAACAATATTGAATGGAGATTTAATGGTTTCTTTGAAAGAAAGGGCAAGTATTGACATTGCCAGTGAGTTATTTGGCAGAATGCTGATATTTTCGGCATCCGTATTTAACATGGAAGCAAGTATTCCTTTTACCTCTTCTGTTTCTACAAGATCTCTCAGAAAATGAACATCGCCATACTGATTAATCTGCGTGAAAGCTTCTTTTATTCTTTCCAAAACCGGGTTTGGAATAGGCGACATGCCGGCGCTCTGAAAATAAGTAACATTGGAGGCTACCGGAAAATCTTTTCGTATATGATCCCAATTCATAGATATTAATTTTACGCTCAAAAGTAATCTTTTTTACATTTACCATCATTTTGAAGAAAAACATCTTCAAAAAACAAGGCTATAAATATATATGAAAAAAATAAAAGACGTTATTTCACGGATAAATTCCCAATGTAACAAGGTCAATATTGATGGAATGAAACGATTTGGAATTACAACAGAAACGGCATTTTATTCTTAATTTTGTAAAATTCAAGACAACTTTAATTTATATTGTTATGTGGACCATATTATTACTGACAGCATCCAATATCTTTATGACCATTGCATGGTACGGTCACCTGAAATTTAAAGATGTGGCTCTTTGGAAGGTAGTGCTTGTATCGTGGCTGATTGCCTTTGTCGAATATTGTTTAATGGTTCCTGCTAACCGGATTGGTTACGGACAGTTTAATGCCTTTCAGCTTAAGACCATCCAGGAGGTTGTCAGCCTTGTTGTGTTTTCGGCCTTTGCCATCCTATACCTTAATGAAACACTGAAATGGAATTATATAGTAGGATTTGGACTGATTGCATTAGCTGTATTTTTTATATTTAATAAATGGTAGGTTTATAATAGAGCTGTAATGATAAGATAAATAGCACGATACGCATAGTGTATGCGGTTTAGAAAACAAAATTTTATAACTTTTTTACCAAATTATATGATAATATTACTTTAAGTTGATAATATTTTTGTAGGGTGAAATTGTATAAATATTAAAACTTAGAATATGAATAAAAAAATCACCTTACTGTTTTTTATTTCAGTTACAGCAATTGTTTTTTTCTTGTTCTTTCCTGTTACATCCATAGCCCAACAATGGGGCTTATATACTCTTTATGCAACGAAAAGCGGAACAAAAGCATACCTGATAGATACTGCAGATGTACCCTCAACTTATCATCAATGGACTTTTAATACTTCCAAAAAATCGGGATATTCTGCCTACCTTATGCCTGGCGATACTTTAGTAAGAACATATACTTATACCGGTAATGTTTTAAATGGTGGCGGAATGACCGGAGGAGTTCAAAAAGCGCTGTGGGACGGAACTGTTGTTTGGGATTATGTTTATTCCTCATCTACCTATTGTATTCATCATGATATTTGTCCTTTACCCAATGGCAATGTTCTTATGATTTCTTACGACGTAAGAACTTCGGCAGAAGCTACACAGGCAGGTTGTTCTACAAGTATGCCCGGCGGAATATGGTCTGATAAGATTATTGAAGTTCATCCTACCGGGCCCACTACCGGAACAATTGTCTGGGAATGGAAATTATGGGATCATTTATGTCAGAACTACAGTTCTGCTAAAGATAATTATGTTACTTCCATAGTTAATAATCCGCAATTAATGAACATTAATTACAATACACAAAAAGATTTCTGGCACATGAACGGTATCGATTATAATGCTGCGCTAAATCAGATTGTAGTGAGTGCACATTTTATGAATTCCGTCTTTGTTATTGATCATAGCACAACAACTGCCGAAGCTGCCGGCCATACCGGGGGAAATTCAGGAAAAGGCGGAGATTTTATATATCGCTGGGGAAATCCTGCTTCCTATGGTGCAACAGGTACCACAAATTTTAATGTAGTACACGATGCTCACTGGGTTCCCAGTGATAATCCGAATTATCCGAATTATCTGGCAGCTTATAATAACCAGGGCGGGACGGGCGGAAAAACAGCTATAGATATATGGAATCCTCCGTATAGTGGCAATAATTATTCTTTAACTTTAGGACAGGCGTATGCCCCGGCAACATATACATACAGATATAACACAGTATTTACTGCAACGAATGAAGGCAACTCATACCAACTTCCTAATGGAAACATGTTGGTTAATAACTTTCAGGGTTCTATTTACGAGGTTAATGCTTCCGGAACGACACTATGGACAAAAACAGCAGCCAATTCCACTCATGCCTACAGGTATTCTAAATGCTATGTTAGAGGGCCTGTGGCAAGCGCAGGTGTTTCTTTAAGCTCAATCTGCTCCGGAACGCAAATAACACTCAGCTCATCTGCTGTTTCTGTTACTGAAACCAGTCCGGCCTATTCTTATAGCTGGGCATCGGTTCCTTCGGGATATACATCTGCCAGCCAGAATCCTTCCGATATCCCTGCTAATTCGACGACATATCTTGTAACAATTACCAATACTTCCATCGGATGTTCTGATACGGCACATGTATTTGTTAATGTAAATAGTTCACCAACAACGCCAACAATTAGTCAAAACGAAAACACTCTTACCTCAAGTACGGCTTTAACTTACCAGTGGTATTTAAACAGCGTGGCAATACCGGGCGAAACTAACCAAAATATGGAGGCTGTAACAGATGGCACATACCAGGTGGAAATAACCGAGGCCAATGGTTGCGTTGCAATTTCTGCACCTTTTTCCTTCATTTATACCGGCATTACTGATGTTGCATCAAACAATTCGCCGGTTGTTTTTCCAAATCCAACAAATTGCAGTATAATAATTTCGGGTAGTAAGAATATTAAAGCTATACTTACAAATGCTATGGGTGCTATTCTCGAATCGGGAGAGAATGTAAATATGATAGATTTATCGGAATATTCAAATGGTATTTATTATATTGCAATAACTTCTGAAAATGGTTTGGTCTCAAATCAGAAAATAATACTGATAAAATAAAAAACAATGAATACAAAACGAATAATCTTTTTTGGAATTTTTGCCGTTTTGGCAAATTGTTTATCTGCCCAGGTATTTACAAATTATACTGATTCAACCAGCGGATTACCCGATAATTTTATTAATGGCGGGGTAGCTGTCGATCAGAATAATAACAAATGGTTTGGTACAGGTTCGGGTGTGGTTAAATTCGATGATGTGAACTGGACGGTATATACAACAACCGATGGGCTGATTGATAATTATACAACATGTATTGCTGTGGATGCAAACAATAATGTATGGGTTGGAACCGATCTGGGTGCAAGTAAATTTGACGGAAATACATGGACAAATTATACCAGCGCCGATGGCTTGCCTATGGATGCTATTAACGATATAAAAGGAGATGCGAATGGTAATGTTTGGTTTGCCACATATGCCGGACTCTCGAAATATAATGGAACAACGTTTACAAATTATACCACATCAGACGGACTGGCAGTGGATTATATTACGAACATCACAACTGATGCACAAAATAATATATGGATGGGAACCCTGGGCGGAGGTGTTTCAAAATTCAACGGAACATCATTTACTAATTTTGGTGCATCTTCCAACCTTGTTGATACCAATATTACGGCATTGACTGTTGATCATAACGGGAACAAATGGATAGGAACATTTTTCGGAACATCTGTTTTTAACAATACCGATGTCTGGGTAAATAATTATACCACCCTTGACGGATTATATGGAAACTATATAAGAGATATAGATGAAGATTCTCATGGTAATATCTGGTTTGGAATATTTGTAGATTACCTGTTTGATGGCGCTATTACAAAATTTGACGGAGCTAACTGGGTTTCATATTCTGTACCACAGGGACTTGTTGATGTACAGGTGAAACGCATGGCAATTGATCAGCAGGATAATATATGGATTGCAACCGGGAGCGGTGTTTCTAAATTTCAGGATGTTACAGCTGTGCCAATGTTGGACTCCCAATTTTCAGTTAATGTCTTTCCTAATCCGGCAAGCCAGGCTTTAAATATTAAAATGAAACAGGATGCATCTGTTCCCGGTCAGAAAATAGAAATTGTAAATTCCCTGGGTCAGAAAATGGAAGAATTTAACATGGAAAATAATCAGAATTATGCTGTTTCACTTGATAATTATGCCGAAGGGATTTACCTGGTAAAAGCGGGTACCGGCACTATTAAATTTGTTGTTAAAAAGTAAGTTTCAGTTCCTTTAATAAATGAATAAAATAGGCTATTTGTTATTTTTTTTTCTCCCGTTATTTGTGATGGGACAAAAATTTGCTGTCATAGGCGACTACAGGGGAGGAGATACCAATGCTTTTAAAGTTTCGCAACTGGTAAAAAGCTGGAATCCTGAGTTCATTGTTACTACCGGTGACAATTTCAGGCCTGCCCAGGGAACGATAGATTTCCAGGTAGGACAATTTTATCATGATTTTATTTCTCCTTATGTAGGCTCTTATGGATTTGGTGATACTGTTAACCGGTTTTTCCCAGCCATTGGTAATCACGATGTGGAAGGAACCGGATTAGATGACTATCAGAATTTTTTTACTTTACCCGGAAATGAAAGATATTATGATTTTGTAAAAGAGAATATTCATTTTTTTATTCTTAACAGCGACCCTTCCGAACCCGATGGGAATACAGATACTTCAATTCAGGCAGTTTGGCTGCAAAACGCCCTGACTGCTTCAATTTCAAAATTTAACCTGGTTTTTCTTCATCATCCCCCTTTTACCTCCGGCGTACATGGTTGTAACTTGTTTTCCCAATGGCCTTTTAAGCAATGGGGTGCAACAGCAGTCTTTAGCGGCCACGATCATGATTATGAAAGATTATTTGTAGATAGTCTTCCCTATTTTATATGTGCGGCCGGTGGAAGTGCACTCTATTGTACTTTTACAAACTATCCGGGAACGCAACATTTTTATTGTTCGAACTTTGGCGCTTTATTAATTGAGGCGAATAATGATAGTTTGATTCTGAAATATTATAATATTAACGACTCTTTAATTGACAGTTATTCTATTTATTATTTTTCGTCCGGAGTAAAACCAGTATATTATGATGCTAACAGTATTCTGCAATGTTTTCCAAATCCATATTCGGATTTAACAACTATCAGGTATTTTCTTGTTTCTGACTGCCGGGCAACCTTAACCGTATATAATTCATCTGGTAAAAAAATCAAAGTTTTTTCGGACAAAAGACAGAATAAAGGAGTTTATGAAGTAACATGGAGCACATCAGGTTTTCCTGGTGGTATTTATTCCATTGGTTTAAAAGCAGGGGGTAATAATTATTTTATTAATACAATTAAAACGGAAAGCAAATAACATGGTTCGGACTTTATATAAGCATTATTTGAAATCATTATTATATATAATGTTAATAAATATTTGTCTTCTTTGTTTTTCGCCGCAAATAAAATCACAGGCTGATTTTTACGATAATCATTTTATACGGGAAATCCGTTTGTATTTTAATCAGCCGGACTGGGATCATATACTCGATAGTTTATTTGTTACCGGACAGGAAGAACGTTTGCTTGCTTCGGTTACTATCGACGGGGTTCACCTGGATAGCGTAGGTGTGCGATATAAAGGATACAGTTCGGTAGATACATCGGTTGTGAAGAATCCTCTTAACATTGAACTTGATTACATTATTCCAGGTCAGGAATACCGTGGAGTAACAAAGTTAAAGCTAAGTAATGTTATTCACGACCCTTCTTTTGTTCGTGAAGTGTTATCATACGAAATTGCAAGAAAATATATGCCGGCATCGAAAGCAAATTATGCCAATGTATATGTTAATGATACCCTTATGGGCTTGTATAACAATGTAGAAGCTGTAAATAAAAATTTTGCGGAAACCCATTTCGGAACCCGTTATAATTCTTTCTTTAAAGGGAATCCTGAAGTTTTGAGTTATCCGACCGGTTCAAATTCAAATCTTCAGTATTATAGCTCAGATACAACAGCGTATACTCCATATTATTCACTGGAATCGGATTACGGCTGGGCTGACCTTTTGAATCTTATAAATACCCTTAATAACCAAACGGATAGTGTCGAAAATATTCTGAATGTCGACCGTGCCCTATGGATGCTTGCGCTTGATTATTCATTGGTTAATCTTGATAGCTATATCGCCTATTCTCAGAATTATTATCTGTATATGGATAAAAACAAAAGATTTAATCCTGTTCTCTGGGATTTAAACATGTCTATCGGAAGTTTTCGATTGTCAGATGGCGGTACTTATGCAATGAGCGGACTTACTATTACCCAGGCAAAAAACCTGAATCCCTGCGGGCTTGTTACATTTTCGATTTCCCAGAGACCTTTAATAAAAAAAATACTGTCTGATGTCACATGGAAAAAAATGTATATGGCACATATAAGGACAATTGTAAATGAGAACTTTGTTACTGGTGAGTATTATACCCGTGCACAGCAACTTCAAACCCTGATTGATAACAGTGTTCAGAATGATTTTAATAAATTTTATTCGTACTCCGATTTTATTGAAAATATAGACACAACAGTGGGAGGTACAGGAGGAATGATTCAGTATCCCGGCATTAAAGATTTTATTGAAGGAAGAACAAGTTATTTAAGCAGCTATACCGGTTTCCAGGGAGCGCCGGTAATTACAATAATTTCCGACTCAGTTGTTACAGGTAACCAGGTCTGGATTTCTGCAAAAATAAATTATCCCGACAGTTGTTTTCTTGCATACCGTTATGGCGTTTACGACCTTTTTAATAAAGTTAAAATGTACGATGACGGTGCTCACCATGATGGTCTTGCCGGGGACAGTATTTTTGGCATATCTGTTCCTGATCCCATTCTTATTCAGTATTATATATATGCTCAGAACTCTGTAGCCGGAGCATTTTTGCCTGAAAGAGCCGAATATGAATTTTATACCATTCAGAAAATCAGCCCAAGCAACGTTGTTATTAATGAATTCATGGCAGATAACCAGGATTACATTACAGATAATTATGGCGAATATGAGGACTGGATTGAGTTGTATAACAATTCAAATAATGATTTTAACATGTCCGGTTTATATCTTTCCGATGATAAGTCAAATTACTTAAAATGGCCTTTTCCTGATACTACTATCAGGGCACACGATTACCTGGTTGTTTGGGCTGATAATGATATAATTCAAACAGGTTTACATGCTAACTTTAAATTATCAAAATCAGGTGAGGCTTTGTATTTGTCATATTCGGCGGATAATATTCTCGATTCTGTTTCTTTCGGTATTCAGGTTACCGATATCTCTACCGGCAGGTACCCGAATGGAAACGGACCTTTTGGTATAATGTTTCCTACTATTTCATCTGTCAATTCTCCATTCTCGGTAAATGAAATTAGTTTTTCACCTGAAATTTCGGTTTTTCCAAATCCAGCCGATAGCTGGATTGAACTTAATATAAAAAATCATATCGAAAGTCAGTTGAAGATAGAATTGATATCTATTACAGGAACCATAATGATGGAAGAAAAGATGGAAATTTATCCCTCAGATATTTTTACCAGGTCATATAATATAAGTATGTTTCCAAAAGGGATGTACTTCATAAAAATGACAATTGAAAAGGAATTGTTTATTAAAAAAATTATTTTCAATTAGTTGTAAATAAGTGATTGTCTGTCTTCTGGTATGTTTTGCAAAGATTATCAAGCCTTACGATTCAACCCTCATACCAAATCTTGCCAAAGAGTTTAATTTATGCCACCACGCCTAAATTTGAAAGTCTTGAAAATAAATTCATAAAAAATTTGCAAATCAATTTATTTGTTTACTTTTGTATCAATAAACATGTCGATATGCTTAAACATATTAAAAACACAAAACTAAAAAAGAAGGACATATATTTATGTGAAGAGTGCATAGAGGTTTTTCGTGCTATGGCAGACAAAACACGCCAGGCAATTATTTTTGTTTTTGCAGCTAAAAAAGAAATATGTGTTAATGATATTGCTGAAAATTTCACTTTGTCTCGCCCTACAATCTCCCATCACTTAAATATAATGAAGCGGGCAAAGGTTCTTAATACCCGCAAAGAGGGGAAAGAAGTATATTATTCTATAAATAAATCCTACATCAAAGGATTATTGACATCAATGTTAGACAGTATTGATAGTTGTTGCTGATTTTTTTTAACTAATATGTCGAAATATTTAAACTCTTAAACATATCAAATTATAATATATAAAATAAAAAAAATTATGAAATTCAGAAGAAAAGTATATTTGGATAATAACGCCACAACACAAATAGATGAGAAAGTAGCGAAAAAAATAAAATCATTTGTGAAGCATTATGGCAATCCTTCCTCTCAGCATTCTTTAGGAAAACATACAAGAGTTATGGTTGATATCGCACGAAAACACGTAAGCGAATTAATTAATGCTGAACCTGAAGAAATAATATTTACTTCGGGAGGAAGCGAAGCCAATAATACAGTTTTAAAAGGAGTATCATCTTTATTGAAAGAAAAAGGGAATCATATTATTACTTCAAACATTGAACACCCTTCAATAATTGAAACATGTGAATATTTAGAAAAAAATGGTTTTCATGTAACATATTTAACAGTGAACACAGAAGGGTTAATTGACCTGAATGAACTGGAAAGCGCGATAAACGATAAAACCATTTTAATTTCAATAATGTCAGTCAATAATGAAATAGGTTCAATTCAGGATATTAAGCGGATATCAGAAATTGCTCACAGTAAAAATATTCCTTTTCATACTGACGCTGTTCAGGCAGTTGGGAAAATGCCTGTTGATGTTAAAAATCTGAATGTAGATTTTCTTACCTATTCTTCGCATAAGATTTATGGCCCGAAAGGAGCAGGAGTATTATATATAAAAAATTCAAAAAAGATTGATAATCTTATCCATGGTGGTCACCAGGAATTTCTGATAAGGGGCGGTACAGAAAATACCATCGGAATTGTTGGATTTGGAGAAGCCGCAAAAATTATAACGGAAGAGGGGTTAGGGTATAATAATAAAATAACGGAACTGAGGTTGTTATTCTATAACACCATAAAAGAATTTTACCCTGAAGTAAAAGTGAATGGACCTTTAACAGGAGGATTGGCGGGAACAATTAATCTTTTATTTCCCGGACAGGACAACAAGAAAATATTAGCTCTTTTGGATTATTACGGAATATGTGCTTCAATCGGGTCTGCATGTTCCGAAGGAGGTGAGGAAGCATCGCATGTATTGAAAGCTATCGGATTAAGCAATAAAGATGCCGGATCTTCAATCAGATTTTCATTAGGGAAATATAACAATATAAAAGATATTAAATACAGTGTTGAAAAACTCAAGGAAATATTGAATGATAAAACCCGTTTACAATACTTATCCCCAAAGGAATTAAATGAAACAATAATACTTAGCGATGATTATTTATTAGCAGATATCCGATTCGGTTTTCAGAGAAAAATCACAAAGCCAATGGCAAAAGCTAAATTGGTTAACCGTTTTAAATTGGACGAATATTTTAAAGATATTTCTAAAGACAAAAAGATTATTCTTATATGTGAAGCTGGTTTTGATGCCGCAATTACCGGGTATAAACTTAAAAAGAAAGGATTTTCGAATGTTATGGTTCTTTTTGGTGGTTATCTTTCATGGAAAACGACTCAGCCGGAGTTGTTTAGAAAATATGTTATAAAATAAAAATTTTAGTTTTAAATATTAATTACAGAAATAGAGCAAAAAAAATTTAAGATGCTTTGTCAAATGTATTACAGCAATTGAAGAATAAAAATTAGAATATAAATTTTCAGATAGTAAAAAATGGAAGTACAAAACCTGAACTCAAATGTATATCAGGAAGTAAAATCTTCTGAAACGCTTGAAAAGCATGTCAAATGTTTTTGGAGTATAGAAAATAATGGAACAGAACAAATATCCTCATATGTATCATCAAATGGAAGATCATTATAATAAGAAAAACATCTTTATCTGTCCCAATCCTTGCAGTAACATTTTTAATTTTCTGCTGCCGGTTTCCGAATAACAATCGAAAATATTTTATGTTCTTGGTAACATTGTTATCAAAAAATTATATTCAAAACAAGGAACTCTGTACTTGCCTAATGAAATGTATTTTTATAAGGTGAATGATTACAATCAATTTATTTCTACAGGAAAACTGATGCCACAACAATAATATAAAAAAGTCTCATGCCTTTAATACCCATAACGATTAAACCATAGTTGCAAAGAGAATGTTTCTGACACTACCTTAATATATTATGCAAAATTCTATAACACTTTTACGTAATTTTATAACTGTAATTTATAGTATCTTACATATTTTTGTATTGTAAACAATGTTATTCTTTTTATGTTTAATACCGGATTTGAAAAAAAAGAACTTTCCGGAATGTATTTTCTGAAATTGAAAATAGAAAAAAATTAATATCCAGTTAAATGAATGAATCGAATAATAAATTTATGTTTTTTAACACTTTTTTAAGCAACCTTTGTTCTGTACATAATGTCTTCATTGCAGATTTCATTTTTTTAAAGCAAAGAATTTATTAAATTTAAACAATTAAGTACCTTTTTATGTTAAAAAACAAATTTATTCAGTGCGGGTTGAAAAAAGTTAGAAAGTGTAAATTTTCTTTACACGTAATAGTGATTTTTACAGGACTTATGAATCCATTATTTTCTTTTTCACAATGGACAAATAATACATCGGTAAATACGCCGGTTTGCACTGCTGTGAATGATCAGAAAGATTACAGTATTGCTTCCGATACTAAAGGGGGAGCATTTATAATATGGAATGATAAAAGAAACAATATCCTGAGATCGGATATTTATGCGCAAAGACTTAATTCTTTTGGTTATCCTATGTGGACTGCCAACGGAATCGGTGTTTGTACCAATGCTGCCGACCAGGCAAACCCATCCACTACCGAAGACGGGAACGGGGGTGTGATTATTGCCTGGGACGATTCGATCAATGGCGACAGGGATATTTATGCACAGAAATTAGATTCTTCAGGAAATACCAAGTGGATTTTAAACGGAGTTCCGGTAGTCGTGAAGCCCAGCAAACAAAAGAATGTTAAAATAATTTCCGATGGTGCCGGGGGAGCTATTGCTGTATGGGAAGATTCATTAGCCGGGTTTTGGGACATATATGCACAACGGATCAGTACCAATGGTGTTGCTATGTGGACTGCAGGCGGAGTTCCGGTTTGTACAGCTATAATGAACCAGAAAAATCCAAGACTTGTTTCAGATGCCGTGGGAGGAGCATATATTGCCTGGCAGGATAAACGCAATGGTGTAGATTACGATATTTATGCGCAACATTTGAATGCCTCCGGAACTCCTCTTTGGGCAGCTGATGGTATAGCAATTTGTTCTGTAATAGATAAGCAGACAGACCCGAAAATTGTTTCTGACGGGTTAGGTGGGGCTATTGTTACCTGGCAGGATAAACGGCTAGGAATTTCATATGACGTGTATGCCCAAAGAATAAATTCTGCCGGTGTTATGCAGTGGTTGTCGAATGGAGTTGCCGTTTGTACTGCCGATAGTTCTCAAACTACAATTGATATTACATCCGATAATATAAACGGTGCAATTATTACCTGGAGGGATAAACGAAACGGATTATACCATGATATATATGCCCAGAAAATAAATCTCAATGGTACCGTTGCATGGCAGTTAAATGGAATTCCTATAACAACGGCTGCCCTTATTCAGACCAATCCGAATATCTGTGGCGATGGAGCAGGGGGGGCAATAATTGCCTGGCAGGATTCAACCATTTCAAACTGGGATGTCAGAAGTCAGCGGATCGATGCAAATGGTGTTGCCTTATGGAATTCTGGCGGAAATATAGTTTCAAACGCAAACAATTTACAAACAAATCCGAAGAACATTTCCGATGGCAAAGGAGGTTGTATTTATGTATGGCAGGATTTCAGAAACGGATTGAATGATGATATTTATGCGCAACACTTTTCATCGGATGGTACGGAAGGTATATTTAATGAACCTTTTTCAGGTCTGAATAGTGTAAGTATTTATCCAAACCCTATGAACGAATCAGCTAAAATTCAATGTTCCGGTGAAATGGGGAACCTGAATTCATGGACAGGAATAATTTATGATATATTTGGAAGAGAAATCCGTACTTTTAATGTTGATAAATCAGATTCTGAAATGGATGTAAAAGGTATACCTGATGGCATTTATTTTTTAAGAATAGCTGAAAAAGACAGAACGGTTTCTTATACGAAATTTATTATTGAAAGATAAAATGTAAAAAATGAAATATGAAAAAATCATTTGTAACATATGGAATATTTTCCCTGGCTCTGGCAATAATTGTTTCTCTTTTTTCCTGTAAAAAAGGACCGGGTGATGGCGGAAGAGCCAGTATAAAAGGGAAAGTATTTACAGTTAACTATAATTCTTCATTTACCGTTCCACAGGATTCGGGTTATTTAGGTGGGCAAAAGGTGTATATAATCTATGGGGATGAGACAGCCGTTGGCGATAACCAGGATTCAAACGCTGACGGAGCCTTTGAATTTAATTACCTGAGAAAAGGAAAATATAAGGTTTATGTTTTTACTAAGACCTTAGCCAATCATCTCGACAGTGCGGTTGTACAGGAAGTAGATATAACAGATCGCAAGCAAACGGTTGAGTTACAGGATTTCAAAATAAAAACCAGTAAAAATTAGTATATGGTACGTGTTATTTTATCGGTGTTTATTATTTTATTTTTTACTTCTAATTTGTTTTCACAAAGCAAAAAAGAGAAAAAGGCGATCAAAACATGGGGAATTAAATCCATTACCGAAATGGTTACCGAAACGGTAAGCGGTAAAGAAACAACTCGCAAGGATTCTTATTCTACTTTTGATAAAAATGCTAACATTCTTTATAATGAAGAGTACCGTAAGGACGGAACGTTAAAACATAAAGAATTGAATAAGTACGATTCTAAAGGAAACAAGCTGGAAGAAACAGTTTTTGATGCTGCGGATAATCAACCGGAGAAGAATTATAAAAGAACCTATAAATACGATTCGGGGGAAAATAAAACGGAAGAATCGGAATTTGACGAAAATGGTAAACTTGTGAAAAAAACACAATATTCCTATAATGCAAATGGTGAAAAAGTATCGGAAGTCGAATTTAACGGGACCGGGAAAATTACAAAAAAGTCGGTTTTTGCTTACGATTCAAAAGGCTTAAAAGCTGTTAAAAAAGAATACGATACAAACGACAAAGTTATTTCGACAAGAACGTATCAATACGAATTTTAATGCAAAATTACAGTTCCATACTTTCACAATTTGAACCCATTTCCCTTGAAGAAATGGATGGCGTAAAACTTATGGAACGCACTGATACCAAATATGTGTTTCCTGTTACCGAACTTCAGGAAATTCTTGAAGGAATGATATCGCAATACCGTTTGCTTGAAATTAATAATATCCGTAATCAACGATACGAATCGCTTTATTATGATACTAAAGATTTTTTGCTTTATACCAAACATTTAATAGGTAAACCAGACCGTTTTAAAATACGGTTCAGAAGATACAATGATTCCGACGGGTTAACTTTTTTTGAAATAAAACACAAAAACAATAAAGGAACTACTGCTAAAAAAAGGATTAGAATGACCGGTATTGAATCGGGAATCAGTGATAAAGCGAACGAATTTTTAATAAAGCATACACCTTTTCAGCCCGAAATATTTTTACCGGTTATCTGGGTTAATTATTCGCGTATGACATTTGTTAATAAATTTTCCCAGGAAAGATTAACAATTGACACGAACCTGAATTTTTTAAAAGCGGGGAACCCTGACGAGACATGCTTGGCATTTCCCCAAATGGTGATTGCCGAGGCAAAAAGAGAAAAGGCAGCTTCAGTCTCCCAGTTTATAAGACTGGTAAGGAAAACAGGTGTAAGAGAGGGGTCTATCAGTAAATATTGTTTTGGGATTTATAATTTAATTAATGAGGTTCCTAAAAACAATTTTAAACCCAAAGTACGTTTTGCGTGCAAAATGGCCGGAATACCATTTATTAATAAATAAAAAAATAATATGACAATTCTTCAAATCGTAAACGACACAATGCCCAATAGTTGGGAATTGTTTAACAAACTTTCGCCGAAATTTTTTATACGGCTGGGCGTTGACCTGTTATCAGTTCTTGTTCTTATCAGGTTTATTTATTACCCCAGTTATAAAAACAGGGAATTCTTTTTTACATTTTTTATTTTTAATGTAATAATCTTTCTTGTTACCTATATGATGAACAAAGTGGAAATGTCAATCGGAGCTGCCTTTGGGTTATTTGCTGTTTTTGGAATTCTCCGTTACCGTACCGAAGATATTTCCATAAAGGACATGACCTACTTATTTCTTTGCATTGCCGTGGGATTGATTACTGCGGTTGCAAAAGGAGGATGGGATGAATTGTTATTAATCAATTTTATCATTTTATCTGTTACAACATTGCTTGAAACCGGTATACTTATGAAGAAAGAACTGGGTAAAACAGTTCAGTACGAGAATATTGAAATGATAAAACCCGAAAATCACGAGAAGCTACTGGAAGATTTACGTATCAGGACCGGCTATGATATTCATCGTTTTAACATTGTTAAGATTGATTTTTTGAGAGATATGGCTATTTTGCGGGTATATTATTTCGATTCCAAGAAAAGAAAAATTTCAATCTGATTAAACATGAGCCGGTTTTCTGTAATTATTATATTTTTTAGTACTTTGTTTTTTTTTATATGTCAAAAGAAAGCAGTTGCTCAGGTTGTATATCCCGATGCCGGCTCGTGGAATACCTGTAACATAGAGTATAAATTCAATAAGAAAATTACGGGATTATTTACCGAAGAACTGAGATTTAAAGAAAATTTTACCCGGCTTAACCTGTTTTATACCAACCTGGGAATAGAGTATAAGTTTAGCGATTTTTTCAAGGCAGCGCTGGTTTACAGGTTTATCGAAAAATACCAGGACGATAATTCGTTCAGTTTTCGTCATCGCCTGATGTTCGATTTAACAGTTAAGAAAAAGTTCGGTAAAATTGGCATTTCCTATCGCCAGAGAATACAGGCCGAGGAAAGAGATATTTATTCCAGCGATACCGGTAACCTTCCCGAATGGTATTCGCGTAATAAGTTCACTTTTAAATACGATACAGATAAACGATATACACCCTATGCTGCCGTTGAATTGCGATACCAGTTCAGAAATCCCCGCGAATGGCAGAGCGATAAAACATGGCACAGGAGTCGTTATTCGCTTGGTGTGGATTACAAATTAAATAAGAAAAGTACGGTTGGATTATATTATCTTATCCAGAGGGAATATAATGTTGTTTTACCTCAAAATCTGTACATTGTGGGATTGGAATACAGCCTTTCTCTATAAGATTCTAATACACCTCGTAATTATACAAAAATCCGTCCCTGCTTCCTACAATTAAATTGTAGTTTCGCTCGCCTGTTTCGAAATGGCTTATACTGAAAGGGGTGCAGCCTTCCAGCGGGAAGCCTTTGGGAAGGTTTCCTTCGCGGTCGATCATGTATACTTTGTTTTCAGAGCCACATACTACTCCTATTTTATTCTTTTTTCCACCTGGAAATTCATAAAAAACAGGCCTGTATGTCGGAGTCTCAGAGAATTCGTAAGAACACATTTTCTTTTTTAATTTGTTGTAAACGGCAAGCTCATCATCATCAAGGAAAATATAATCGCAATAACCGTCCACATCAATGTCCTTAAATTCGAAATAGTGTTTTTCGGAAAATTCACCAAACGATTTTTTTTTAATGCTTCCGTCCAGGTAAATGTAAATGATAGTTCCGTTTAAAGCATCTGTAACAATTCTGTCTTCCGTCTCCGGGTTTTTGGGTTCAAAAAAGAAACGGCATTCCCTGTTCCTGGGAATAAATTCATTTATTTTAACCCGTTCCTTTCCTTTTCGGTCAACCACATAACATTTTAAAGTATCGGCAAAAACGATATAATCCTTTTTGCTGACAGTAAAGAACAAAAACGGTGAATACACGAAATCATCGGTTTTATCAAATTCCCAACCTTTAACAATGTTTCCGTCCATTGAATAACAATATACTTTTTTGTCGGAACAGGCAACAAATATTTTCATGTCTCCTTTTTTGTCAAAATCATAAATGCTGATACCATTGGTAGAAGGATTCTGAAGTTTGACAGGGAAACGGTCTAAATAATTTCCATCCCTGTCGATTAAATAAATGTAATTCCGTGTACTGAATAAGTATTGCAGTTTTTTGTTTTTAAACGCATCTACCTGGAATACTTCACTTACAATGGGTTCTGCAATGTGATTTTTCCAAAGTATTCTGCCTGTGCTGTTCAACAAATAAATAGTGTTGCCGTCGTCCTGGACGAAGATTTCTTTTTCATTTGTTATATGGTTCAGTAAAAAGAAGGGTTTCTTTGAAATGGTCGAATCGAGCCTGCTTTCCCAAACGGTGTGTGTACGTTCTTTAATTTCGGGGTTATATCTTACGATAATGCTGTTGTAAATCATTCCTCTTGAAACACTCATCTGGCAGGAAATAGCATCGAGCCGTTGAAACACTTCAAAATTCTCATTAAAACATCCGGAAATCTCCTTATTCATAAAACCCGAAGCAAAATCTTTGGCCCGTGATAAGTCGATATAAAAAAGAAAATTACTTTTTGAATCCAGATTCTCGGTATAATTTTTATAAAAAGCATCGTTTTCTAATGTTTTCTGGAGCAGGGTTGAATGATACAGGTTTTTTAACGCTGTTTTAGAAGAACTGAAAACAATATAATTATTGAGATACATAAAAAAGGAAGTATTAATTCTTCCGAAAGTCCCGCCAAAGATTAATTCTCCAAGATTCTTTACGGGAAAAGAATATATTGGAAAAGAGGTCTCTGCATCAATAGAACAGACAGATTTGTAGGAAGCAGGTAGTTTTTTCTGCGATTGGGCAATCTGGAAAATCAGTCCGTTCATTTTTTCCTGGATAAGGCTGTTGCTCTTTGTTTTAATATATAAATATTCTTCTTTTAATGAATCCGAACCGGCTGACTGGTTATCTGCAAATGCCATTACAACCTCTCCGTCCATAATTCCATTGAACAAAGTTTCTAAATCATAGTTATACATTTGTTTGATCTGAGAAAGTTGTTTAGAGTATTCGTTTAATTTACCAATCCCGTCGAGATACTTTTTATAATCTGACAGATAAGCAGGCAGATCGTTGATTCCCATGTATAAAAAAGAAAACACATCACCCGGAAGAACTTTTGAGGCAGTAAATTCCTGTGGTTTCTGATGTAAAAAGGTATTCATGTAGTTGGGAAGCGAATCGCCGGTGTTGGTAAAGCCATTAAACATGAACATGTCAGGTTTTATATTAAAATCAATTTCGCTCCAGTCGGCCAGGTTTTTATTGTTTAGAACATGTTTTTGAAACGGGTTTGAAACAAAGTTCGAAATAAGGCCGGGAAACATGGTGTGCTGGATGTAAATGTTGCCATCTACGTTTTTGCCAGATGTTTCGAGTACTTTTCTGAAACCTGCCTTATTGAGTAACGAATAATCGGATTGCAACTGGCGTATGGCATCTTCAACAATAAGCGACGATTCGCTTATTATAAAAACACCTTTGGGCATAGCCCAGCAAAAATGAACAGGGTTGGCCTCTCCCGGTAATTTAGTATCGAACAAAGTTGTTTCATTATATGTACGTTCGGAAAAAATGATACTGTCGCCAAATTCAGATTTAATAAAGGATTTTATTTTTTCTTCTGTTACAAATGAACCGAAATTCATGAGATAAAGTATCTCGAAATCTCTTTTGCCTGATTTATGGAACGAAATAATAAGGGGGCCTTTGTTTGAAATATCAAGCAATTCTTTGTTTCCCACAATTACACTGTCGAGCCAGTTTATCTGCTGGTTGAGGTCTGCAAATTCTTTAACCCGGGCTAACAATGTCCATACATTACTTCCTTTTTTCAGATGAGAAAAAAAGGAATGTGCATTTTTGCATTCTAAAATAAGTGCAGCATCAGTGGGGACTCCTTTAAGCAGCTGGGTAACCACTATTTCTTTTTTATTGTAATAGAAATAGCCGATAACCGAACCGGCAATAATAACTGAAGTTAAAAATAATATGATAATATTCCTGACAATCCTGCCCATGATCAAGAATCAAAAGTCATTAGTTATTAGCCAATAGTTAATTAGCTGTAATGAATATTCAAACCTACTCATTTTTTATGCGTTTAATTTAGGTGCGTTGCAAAACTTATCAAACAAATGCGTTTAATAACTAAAAAGGCTCCCTTTTGAGGAGCCTTCAAAACTGAATAAACAAACCAACAAACCTGAAAGCTACATCAGAATGAACTAAAAGGATTGTTTAAATTAAGATTCTTTTTAGCCGCCTGATCCAATTTAACGGATAATGAAATGGAATGTGTATTCAGGCCGCTTATAGCCCTTGTAACTTCAGAGGTAACGATATCGTAACCATATCCAATTGTAAATGCCTTGTAATCAAAACCAATTAAAAAGGTTACGGCATCTTTGGTTTTGTACCATGCACCTAATACCAGTTTTGATTTTTCGCTGATACGATAATCCAGGTATAAGCCGGCTGCCAATAATTGGGAACCACTTTGTTCGAGATATATTACATTAGGAGTCACATCAATTTTATTAGCTCCGATAATTTTAACTCCACCCTGAAATGTAAATCTTCTTGGGAGTTCACCTGTTCCGCCCAGGAATGATTCATCAGGTTTATTTAAATTATAACCTGCTACGCCCAGAAATGCATTTAATTTAGCTCCTTCGCCTTCATTATAATACCATAAAGCGCCAAATCCAACAGAAGGATATGTTACTTTTTCATTTAAAACCGGCTCACTGTTTGGGTTAGAAGAATTATAAGAACCCAAAACATATTGCTCGTCAAAAGTTAGTTTACTGGCATCTAATGATTTTTGTACATAAGAACCAAGAATGGCTGCGCTGAAATAATGATTATCTGCAAGCCGGATATTATATCCGATAGACAATGCAAAGTCCAGAGTGCTGAATGCTCCGGCTGAAAATTTTTGAGCATTCAGGCCAAAATCCAGTTTACTGTTTACATTATTGGTTCCGCCTTTGCCAGATTCGCCTATCAAAGTATTGGTATTGCTTTTACCAACAAAAACAGGATAAAGAGCAGTTACGGAGTAAGTTTTATATCCGTTATCCAAAGAACCCCACTGGTTGCGGTAATTGATAAGCAGCTTAAAATCCTTGTTAGCCCCGGCAATGGCCGGGTTAAGATTTAAAGGATTTGCATACGACAAAGAGGACCTGGTATCCTGTGCAACTATGCTTTCTGAAAGCAATGCAGCAGTAATCGTGATAATTCCGATTATTGATATTTTGAATTTAGTTTTCATTTTTTTACTTTTTAAAAGTTTGAAATAATTTTTTGAAACATTACCTGATAAGATTTACAATTCCCGATAAGTTAACTGCTTCCCCGTTTGTAAGAAGTCCTTTTACATAATACGCATAGGCGCCTTCGGGGAGGAGTTCGTTAGATCCTTGTTTTCTGCCATCCCAGCCATAACTGATATCTTTTGAGTAGAAAACCGTTTCTCCCCAGGAATTGAAAATGGCAAATTCAAAATTATTAATACCTTCTCCTCTTACATAGTAAACATCGTTTTTGCCGTTTCCATCAGGAGTAAAAGCTGAAGGAACCCAAACAGAAGGAGTGATAACATAGATTGTTACTGAATCGTTGTTTTTGCACCCATAGATATCGATTCCTGCTACGGTATACATTGTTGTTACATCAGGAAATGCAATGGGATTATAAATTCCAATATTACTTAATCCGTTGGAAGGAGTCCATTCGTATTGAACACCACCGGTTGCTATAAGCTGGGTACTTGAACCATGGGTAATAGAGTCGTTCAGACCTGTATCTATTTTGGGTAACTGGTGAACAATTACAGTTACTTCATCTGTTACGGGTTCGCAACCTGAACCGGTTACTGTTAAAGTATACGTTATTGTAGAATCGGGAGTAGCTACCGGGTTGGGTAAATTTATATTATTCAACCCACTAACTGGCGACCAGATGTATGATTGACCTTCAACCAACGCTGCTCCTACCTGTATACTTTCATTACGGCAGATTTCTACATCCACGCCTGCATTGGCATTAAGTGGAGGCAACATGGTTACAATTACAGAATCTTTATTAAAACAACCGGTTAATGTATCCTGAACAGTTACTACGTAATTTGTTATGTTTGCGATCGGACTTGATACCGGATTTGCAATACCTGCATTGTTCAAAGTACTTGAAGGAAACCAACTATAAATGTAATTCGAATCAGGGGCAGTTCCTACCTGAACACTTCTGTCAGCACAAATGGTTGTGTCTTTTCCTGCATTAGCTACAGGCAAAGCATTGATTGTAAAGTTTGCAATTGCTTTTTCTGAACATAATCCATTGCTTACTGTTAAAAGTGCCATTTTGGTTCCGCCTCCCAGATAAACTACATTTTGCGGATTTTTCTGGGAAGAAGAAGAAGGTGTTGAGCCAACTCCAAAATCCCACATGTAAACCCAGTTAGTGTCAGCTGTTCCGGTGTAAGTGAAATTTATTGCCGAGCCTTCGCATTGTGGTGCGTTAGTAGTAAATGATGGTGCAGGCGTTTGTATAATATTAATGGTTTGCTGGATGGTGTCGGTACATGAACCTAAAGTTGTTATCAATGTTACTGTTTTTATTCCGGATGTTGAATAAACAATATTTTGCGGACTGTCTGTTGTGGAAGTTGCCGGCGTTGCTCCGCTGCCAAAATTCCATACATATGCTGCACCTGTGGTTCCCGTATTCTGGAAATCCACGGAATCGCCTGTACAGTTTGAGGACATTGAAGTGAAATTGGCAACGGGTGTCTGGTTAATAGAAAATGTTGCCGATGCTACTTCGGAACAGAGCCCGTTTGACACGGTAAGCAACACGTACTTTGAGCCATATCCAGCGTAATTTACTCCTTGCGGATTCTTTAGAGAAGAAGAAGAAGGTATCGAGCCAACTCCAAAATCCCACATGTAAACCCAGTTAGTGTCGACTGTTCCTGTGTAAGTGAAGTTCACTGCCGAACCTTCGCATTGCGGAGCATTAGTAGTAAATGATGGTGCAGGCGTTTGTATAATATTAATGGTTTGCTGACTGGTATCGGTACAGGAACCTAAAGTTGTTATTAGTGTTACTGTTTTTATTCCGGATGTTGAATAAACAATATTTTGCGGACTGTCTGTTGTGGAAGTTGCCGGTGTTGCTCCGTTGCCAAAGTTCCATACATATGCTGCACCTGTGGTTCCTGTATTCTGGAAATCCACGGAATCGCCTGTACAGTTTGAAGACATTGAAGTGAAATTGGCAACAGGTGCCTGGTTTATGTTAAATGTGGCAGTTGAAGTGGCAGAACACTGGAATTCGTTTGTAACTGTCAGGGTAACTGTTTTGTTGCCTGAAAACCCGTATAATACATTGTTTGGGTTTTGAGATGAAGATGTAGCAGGAGTTGCTCCTGCTCCGAAATCCCAGTTGTAAGAAACTCCTATGCCGGTAGTGCTGTTATTGGTAAAATTAACAGCCGTGTTTTCGCAAACCGGTGCATTTGAACTAAGGCCGGAGGTAGGAGTCTGGTATATATTAATAGTATTTGTAGCAGTTACCACACAACCTGTCGTGCTATTGGTAGTTGTTAATGTAACTGTTTTAACTCCCGATGTAGAATAAATAACCCCGGCGGGATTTTGAGACGTAGAAGTAACCGGTGCAGCGCCTGAGCCAAAATCCCATGCATAAGTTACGCCACTTGCCGAACCTGTATTTGTAAAATCAACAGCAAGACCGGTACATTTTGGAGCAGTTGAAGTGAAACTTGCCTGTGGTGTGGCTAAAATATCAATTACCGATGAACTGGTTGCAGAACATTGATATTCGTTAGTAACAGTGAGTGTTATAGTTTTGTTTCCAGAAGACCCGAATAAAATATTGCTCGGATTTTGAGCAGTGGATGTGGCCGGTGTTGTTCCTGCTCCGAAATCCCAGTTGTAAGAAACTCCTATACCGGTAGTGCTGTTATTGGTAAAATTAACAGCCGTATTTTCGCAAACCGGAGCATTTGAACTAAAGCCGGAGGTTGGAGTCTGGTATATATTAATAGTATTTGTAGCAGTTACCACACAACCTGTAGTGCTGTTGGTAGTTGTTAATGTAACCGTTTTAACTCCCGAGGTAGAATAAATAACCCCGGTGGGATTTTGAACAGTAGAAGTAGCTGGTGTTGCACCAGAACCGAAATTCCATGCATAAGTTACTCCACTTGTTGTACCGGTATTTGTAAAATCAACAGCGAGGCCTGTACATTTCGGAGCAGTTGAGGCAAAACTGGCAACAGGAGTAGCAGAAACGGTCACTGTTTGTGTTGCAGTTTGTGTACATGTACCATTATTTATAGTAAGAGTGATAGTTTTGGTTCCGGCAGATGAATACGTGATTCCTTGCGGATTTGGAATAGTTGACGTATTGGGGACTGCACCTGCACCAAAATCCCACATATATGTTAATGCTGCCGAACCGGTATAAGTAAAGTTAAACTGCTGCCCGGTGCATTGCGGACTGTTTGAAGTAAATGTAACAGTTGGTTGTGCAACAACATCAACATCTCTTTGCATAAAATCTGTACAAATACCATTACGAGTAGTATATGTTAGTGTAATGGTCTTAGTGCCTGTAGTAGAATATGTTACTGTAGGCGGGTTTTGTCCTGTAAATGTTGCCGGAGTAGCGCCGGGGCCAAAATTCCAGTTCCAGGTATATGATCCGGGGTCACCGCCATTATCGGAGAGATCATAAAAAACAACAGGACTGCCAATACATACAATTCTGGGGTTTCTTCCAAAATCGGCAGTGAGGTTGCATTGCGCATTCGCTTTTCCTATCCACAGAAAACCGATGGCAATAATTAGTGTAAAAAGTTTCTTGCTCATAGTTGTAAAATTTAATTAATAATTGATTCTAAAAGTTAGGCGTGAATATTTTCAAAAGGTTGCCTTGATCGTATAATGTCAAAAGAATAAGAGCGTTAAGTAAGAAATACTAAAGAGAATTAAAAATTTTTATAATAATTTGAAATTTTTATGCTTAAAAAGGAGTTGGTAAACCATGAAAAAGATGTTGTTTAACATATTTTAACAAATTAAAGTAATTGTCAGAATGACATTATTTTAAATGAATAATATTTGTTAATGTTAAAATTTATTTTTTTAATTTTTAATAAAAATGCAACCTATATTGCATATCTATAGTCTTGAAACTCAGGCGAATGTTAAGAAATTGTTAAGTATGTTAAGAAATTGTTAAATCTGCAAAGATCAGCTTTTATTTATGAGCAATTTTCTTTTGTAGGAAACAAATAATGGAGAATAAATAATATGTGTTAAATCATTGTTTTATTAAATGTTATAAAATAGAAAAATAAAAATAATATCAGGAACGGTTTACCAGTGATAGAAATTTTTGCATGGCAAATGAAAATTCATCTTTTTTGCTGCGGGATATATACAATTTTGTACCATCGGTTAATTCGGCAACGCCTCCATCTGTTTTAATATGTTTTTTTACAAATGCGAGATTAACCGTATGGGATTTGTGAATTCTAAAGAAGTTACCCGAAGGAAGAAGCTCTTCGATCTCGTTTAAGCTTTTTGAAACCAAAATGCTTTTCTTGTTCGTTAAGAAGATTTTACAGTAACTGCGTTCGGCAGCCAGGTAAAAAATTTCATCAATGGAGATGAATTCGGTTCCGTTGGATGTAGGAACCGCTATTTTTTTCACTCTTTGAATTTTCAGGTGTTCGAGTAATTTTTCAATTTCTGAGGGTACTTTCTTATTCTCGTTTTTTCGTAATCTGAAATTTGAAACGGCTGTTTTAAGTTCCTCCACATCCAGGGGTTTAAGAATATAATCAATGGCGTGAAATTTAATGGCTTTTAGTGCATAATGGTCGTGAGCCGCGACAAAGATCACATTAAAGTTACGTTCGGTGAGACTCTCCAAAAGATCAAAACCACTGCCGCCGGTCATTTCCACATCAAGAAATACCAGGTCAGGATTTTTGCTCATGATTTCTTTTGCTCCGTCAACGGCAGAATATGCAAATCCAACGACTTCAACTTCCGGACAATATTCCTTAAGCATTAACTCAAGGGTATGTACCGATTTATGTTCATCATCAACAATAATTGCTTTTATCATATCATTAATGTTATTTATTTTCTTCCAAAACAGGAATGTTCAGTTCTACCCGTGTTCCGGTGGGATTGCCATAAGAATCCTTTAGATCAAAGGTACTAATAAACATTTCACTTCCGTATAATTTGTTGATAAGCCGCAGCCTTGATTCTGTGATTTGTATTCCCAGAGATTGATGATCGGGTTTGGTTTTTAACCTGATTTCTTCCGCTTTTTCACGACCAATACCATTGTCTTCAATAATACATAGAATTCTTCCGGCTTCTGCTTTTTTGACGAGAATCTGTAATAATCCTTTTTCTTTTCTGTGAATCAAACCGTGCCGGATGGCATTTTCAACATATGGCTGAAGGATCATGGAGGGTATCTGGTAATCTAAAACACCTTCATCGGGAGTAACTGTAATATTAAAATCAAACATGTTTTCAAAGCGAAGCAATTCCAGTTCAATGTATAACTCAAGTGCAACCAGGTCATCTTTAAGTAGTATTGTGTTTTGCTGGCTGTTTATAAGTATCTGCCGGATCAGTTTCGAGAACATTGATATATATTTATTGGCAGATAATTTATCATTCTGAAAAATGAAATATTGAATAGCATTAAGGGTATTAAAAATAAAATGAGGATTCATCTGGAGTCTTAATGCTTTTCGTTCTGTATCAAAAATCTTTTTTTCCATTTCAAGCATAGTTCTTTCAATCTCATTTTTTCTCCTGATACGCCTGAATTGTGCACGGATAATATAAGCTATCATGAAAAGAATTGCGAATACCAGCGAAATCCGGAATATCCAGGTTTTCCACCACGGAGGTTTAATAATAAGGGTGATGCCGGTTTCTTTTGAATCACCGAAATAGTTTGTTGACGAAGCCCGCACCCTGAATTTATATATACCGGGTTCTATATTGGTGTATTCAGACATACGATGATCAGCATCTGTTTTGGTCCAGGAATAATTAATATTATCCAACCTGAATTCGTAAAAAAGATTGGGGCCGTTTGAAAAATCGAGGGATGCAAATTCGAACGAAAAGAAATTATCAAGATAACTTAGTTCAATGGTATCTCCGTTAAAATATTCGCGGGAATTCAGTTCATTGAAGATACGGAAGCCTGTGATGACGGGAGGAGGAGGGAGGTGTCTGCCCGGAATTTCATCGGGCAGGAAAAGATTAAAGCCATTCATTCCGCCAAAAAACAATTCTCCATTACGGGTTTCTAGCTGGGCGCCGCCATTATATTCATAACTCTGCAGGCCATTTTTAACATCATAATTAATACATGCACCGTTGATGGGATTGAAACGGCACAGACCATGATTTGTACTTAACCAGAAGAACCCTGATTTGTCAGGTAAAACAGCGTACACAACATTATTCGGTAATCCTTCCCTGTCGGTATAATAAGTAAATATATTTCTTTTAACATCGTACTTATTAAGACCTCCGCCCATAGTACATATCCAGAGGTTTCCCGGATTATCTTCATATACTGAGAAAATAGTATTATTATTAACAGAGGTTCCTTTCCGGGAATTTGTTTTGAATACTTTGAAGTTATTGTCTGCCGGATTATACAGATTCAGTCCGTTGTTTGTTCCAACCCAGAGGTTCCCCCTGCTGTCCTGAAAAATGTTATAGACGAGGTTATTGCTAAGGCTGGTAGAATCACCGGCTATATTTTTATAAAACCAGAATGTGTTCTGTACGGGGTCATATTTTGCTAAACCATTTGATGTGCAAAACCAGAGATATCCTGATTTATCCTGAAAAATATCCCAGACAGTATTGTCGCAGATGAAATTTGAATTTTCAGGGTCGTTTGAAAAATTTGTAATTTCACTTTTTGATGGGTCATAACGGTCAACTCCGGCATCATCGGTTCCAAACCACATGATTCCGTCTTTGTCTTTAAATATTGAACGTATACTGTTACTCGACAGGAATTGGGTTTTACCGGGTTTATTAATCAACTGCAGCCAGATATTCTTGTTTCGGTTCCATATATTTAATCCATCAGCAGTTCCAATCCAAAGCAATTCGTTTTCGTCTTCGAAAACAGACCAGATTATATTGTTACTTAAGCTATTTTCGTTGTAAGGTATATGGCGGTATACATCAAACGAAAAGTAGTTCGGGTCAATTTTATCGACACCTTTATAAGCATTACCTATCCATATAATTCCTGTTTTATCTTCATAAAGACAATTAATAAAGTTGTTTGTAACGCTAAACGGATCACTTGGATTGTTTTTATAACAAATAAACTTTCCGGTTTCTTTGTTAAAAAGACTTAAACCGCCTCCGAATGTGCCAACCCAGAATCTGCCCTTATGATCTTCCAATATTGATGTTACAGTGTTATTGTTGATGGAATACCGGTCATCGGGGCTGTTTGTAAAATGCGTAAAGGTGTTTTTTTCTTTATCATATGAATCTAATCCGTTGTCAGTTCCCAGCCATATAATTCCATTTTTATCCTGTAAAACAGAGGATATATTATTACTGCCGATAGAATTCCGGTTTGTGGCTGAATGAAGATATTTACTGAATTTGCCTGTTTTTATATTAAAGCAGTTTAACCCGTTTTTTGTTCCTATCCACATGATTCCTTTATTATCCTGAAAGATACAATTAACCGTATCACAGGAGACGGAGCCGTTATTACGCGTATAATGTCTGAATTCATTGTTTGATTTGTTAAGAACATTAATTCCATGCATGGTGCCTATCCACAGTAGTCCGTCATGATTTTCCAGGATACAATTGATAGTATCGCAGTTTAACGCTTTTGGATTGCTTTGATTAGATGTAAATTTATGGAATTGTTGTGTTCTCCTGTTCAGTAACGCCAATCCCCATTCCGTTCCGACCCATAAATTACCTTCATCGTCTTCAAATAACGACCGGATAGTCTGGTTTCCCAGGTTTTGTTTGTTTTCTTTTATTCCGGGCAGGTAGATAACAAAATTTAAACCATCAAAACGGTTTAACCCGTCCCATGTCCCAAACCACATAAACCCTTTACTATCCTGCAGCATGCAATTAACAGAATTCTGTGAAAGGCCTTTTACTATTTTATAATCTTCTGATGCGTAATGATTAAACCTGAGCCGTAATGAATCCTGGGCCGGGCAAAACACATGAAACAACAGGGACATACAAAGCAGGAATGCTCCGGGTAACAATTGCCGGAATAAAGCTGAAGTTGCTCCCGGAAAAAAGCCCAACTTTAAGCCCTGTGTTATTTTCATATTCAAAACTGCATAATTTTAATTGAAAAAACAAATGGTTCTGAATATTGGACTTAACAATTTATGTCCTTTTTAAATCAGATATTATGGTTTTGCAAAAGATAACGTTGCATTGCCAGAGAAAATTCGTCTTTTTTACTCCTGGCAATATATAATTTTGTGCCGTCTGTCAATTCAACAATTCCTCCATCGGTTTTGAGATGTTTTTTTACAAATTCGAGGTTAATGGAATGCGATTTATGCAGCCTGTAAAAATTTTCAGCGGGCAATAAAATTTCCAGTTCACTCAGGCTTTTTGAGACAACCATATTTCTTTTTTCTGTCAGAAATATCTGGCAATAACTTCTGTCGGCTGTTATATAAAGAATTTCATCTACGGATATAAACTCTGTTCCGTTAGAGGTGGGTACTGCTATTTTCTTAGGCGAAGCTAGTTTCATATTCATAAGAAGGGCGCTTAAATCAGGGGAAGCAGAACCGGCCTGGTTTCTTCTTTGCTTAATTTTTTCTATGGTCTGAATGATTTCCTCAATATCGACAGGTTTTAAAATATAATCGGCTGCAGAAAACTTGATAGCTTTCAATGCATAATGATTATATGCTGTAACAAATACCACATCAAAATTCCGGTTTGGAATAGCTTCGAGAACGTCAAACCCTGTTCCGTTAGGCATTTCTATATCGAGGAAAACAAGATCGGGATGCGTCTGGTTTATCAGCTTAATGGCTTCTAACGGCGATTTGGCCGTACCTGATATTTCAAGGTCGGGACAGTAATCTTTCAGAATTAACTGCAAGCTCTGAATAGCCATGTGTTCATCGTCAACAATTATTGTTTTTATCATATTTTATTTGTTAGACCGGAAATTCGATTTCTACACAAGTGCCTGCCGGGAGATGGTTATCTTTTTTCAGGTCGGTATATTTTATGCTGAGTTTACTTTTGTGAAGTTCGTTGATTAATGCAATCCGGGATTCGGTTATTTTTGTTCCCCAGGATTTATGTCCGGGTTTCTTTTGCTGACGTATTTCTTTTGCTTTTTCGCGTCCGATTCCGTTATCTTCAATACTGCAAATAAGTTTGTTGTTTTTAAAAGAGAATCTGATTTGTAATTGGCCACCATCAGTTTCTTCGCGGTGCATTAATCCGTGCCAGATGGCATTTTCAACAAAAGGCTGAAGAATAAGCGGGGGTAAAGAAATGGATTCGCTGTCAGGAATGGAATCGACCTGTAAATCGAAAGCAAATTTATTTTGGAAACGTAGCTGTTCCAGTTCAACATAAAGTTTCAGCGATTCAATTTCATCGGATAAGGGGATAACGGGTTTTTGCGAATTGTCGAGAGTAAGCCTCATGAGCCGGGCAAATTTCGATAAATATTTGCTGGAAGCAATTTTATCATTATTCAACAGAAAGTACTGTATAGAATTTAACGTGTTAAAGATAAAATGAGGATTCATCTGCTGACTCATGGCTTTTTGCATATAAAGGTTGAGGTTTTTCTCCAGGGAATGACGATTCTTAATGGCCCTGTTCATCGAATAAACATAGAAAAATGCAACAGCGAGTAAAATAATTAATGCAATGGCAAATACCCAGTATTTTGATAAACGCTGGTTATACAACTCTTCTTCTTTCTGTTTCAGTTGCAATGCTTTTAATTGCTTGTCCCGGTTCAGAATAGTAATTTCATGTTCCTTTTTTTCAGTTTCGTAATATGTCTGAAAAGCATCCAGTTTCTTTTTGCTTTCAGCTGAAAAAAGAGAATCTTTTAATTGGTTGTACTTACTGAAAAATTCAAAGGCTTCTTTGAACTTATTCCGGGAAACAAAAAGATCGGCAAGGACTTTATAATCATCCATTATAACATTTTGTGCATGAGCTTCTTTAGCTAATCCGATGCTTTCGTTTACACTGGCAAATGCTTTTTCTTTCTGACCTGTTTCAAGATAGGCTTTTCCCAGGTTCGACAGGGCAACGGCTATATCTGCTTTGTTTCCTGATTTCCGGTCGAATTCCAAAGCCTGGTTAAAAAGCTGAATAGCCTCATGGTATTTCTTTTTTAATAAATATGCTTTACCGAGATTGTGATACCGGATAGTAAGGTTGAACTCGTTTTGCAATTCTTTATCAAGAGCAATAGCCTTGTTGAAATAATTTATTGATTCATCGGGCATATTCATTTTAAGAAATACCCAGCCAATATTGCTGAGTCTTGCGGCGCAAAGCGATTTATCGTTGCGTGCGCTGTCTGTTTTGTAGGCATTAATAAAATATTCCAGGGCTTTGGGATATTGTTCAAACTGGGAATAAACAATTCCGATATTGTTTAATCTTATTGCCATTTTTGCAGTGTCATTTCTTTCATGATCTATTTTTAAGGCTTCATGAAAAAGATCAATGGCTTTTGAGTAATTTCCGAGTGCACAATAAGCAAGACCAATGTTACTTAGCCGGGTAGCAATATCTTCTTTTTTATTTAGTTTTCTGTCAATAGCAAGTGCCTGTTCATAATAATCAATAGCTTTAATGTACTGATCATTTAAGTAATAAACCACACCCATTTCATTGATTGCTACCGATTGCTTTTCCGGGTTTCCGAGTTTTCTGGCAAGACTAAGCGCTTGTTGTGTAAAGTAGAATGCCGAATCGGTATTTATTCCCCTGTATTTTTCAGCAATAGAAAGATATAAGTCGAACCTGCCGGAAGTATTGCTTTTAGCGGCAATACTTTTTAAACTGTCAATAACACCTGCCTTTGCATAGTGGCAGGACAATACCATCAGGAGGAGAAAAACAGGCAGACTTTTCTTTTTCATTATAAATAAATTCGCAAGAGTAAAAATAACTAAAAAAAGCCTAAAAAAACAGTCTTTAGTTTCCTAACAACGTATATGGGTTTCCCTGTGGAGAAATCAATCTCAAATCAGTTAAAAAAATATTTTGAAGAATAAGTTTTCCGTCACTTTAAGGATTCCGTTTATCTTTCAAAAATGAATTTATGTCGAATTATAGATATAATGATTTTAAATACTCGTACATTTACATGTTAAAGAACATATTTTCTCATTTAATTTAAAATTACGTGTATGAAATTCCCATGATAATAATTATCATCAACCGAAATGATTATTTGGGCATTCCATGTGACCGATTTAATAAAAAATAAAAAAATAAACACATGAAAAAAATATACTTTTCGTTGTTAGGTATTTGTTTATCGATGGTGACCTTTAGTCAATGTTACACCTATCAGGTGCCAACAACAACATACAATACTGTGAATAGCGATTGTTACAATGACGCTTTAACGGTTGGAATAAATTCTATTTCAGCAAATAATGGGTACCAAGCTACTGGAAATAGTTACCAGTCTTTTCCTTTATCCTTTATAAATGTACAAATTGGCGAAAATTATTATTGTGAGCTTATTGGTTCTTCAATAGGAAATTACGATATGGGAATTTGGATTGATTATAATGGCAACCAGATTTTTGAACAAATAGAGCAGGTATATCTTATTAATAATTCTTCTTATAATATACAAGGCTTTTACCTTAATATACCATTGGATGCTGTTATAGATACTGTTGATATGAGAATAGTAAAACTTTTAAGTTTTGGCGCTTGGGGGACCGGTATGGATGATGCTTGTAACATAGCTTCAGTCGGAGAGGTAGAGGATTATAAAGTAATTATAAACTGTGCAAATTTCGATATATTAAACTTCGACCCAAATCCATGGCTTTGTTATAATAGTCAAATTGAGCTTTCTGCTTTTCCCCAATATGGTGATGTTTCATGGTATACCGATACGAATTTAGCACCGGTGTATACAGGGAATTATTTTAATTTGCTAATTGCGCCTTCAACAACCGACACAATTATTTATGTTCAAAACACCTTCGGAACATGCTTTAATGGCCCAAAATATCAAATGCATGTGCAAATAATATCCATACCACAAGTCGTAATTGATAGTCCCGATACTGTTCATTCGTGTACAGCATATACTTTTAATGCAACTCCTGGTTTTGATTCATATTACTGGTCATGGGGAAATGGTAACGAAGGATTTGACCCCTTTGTTGAAATTACATCAGGTGCCGGAGGTTTTCTTACCTTAACAGCTACTTTAGCCGGCTGTTTTTCATTCGATCAGGTTTTGATTTCTATTGCTCCTGACCCGGTGTCAAATTATGCCCATTTTTATAAAAGCAATGATTTTTGTAATGATCATACTTTTATGTTACTTTATGATAGTATTATTTCACCGGGTATTTGTAGCTGGTATTTAATGCCGTCAAATACTTTAATCGGAAGTGGAAGCAATGTAAGTTATATGGCTCCATCTGTAGGTAATTATCAGGTCGAAGCCAGAATAAATACAATTTGTGGTATAGATACAGCACATTTTATTTTAGATTATTTACCGGATCCAACATATGACAGTTTAACTTTTCCGGATGGCCATTTAAATAATAGCGGAATTTATGAAGTATGTTATAACGGAAACAGTCTTATTGTCAGCTGTATGGGTTTAAGTGGGGTTGTTTACAGTTGGAATGGTTCACTTGATGGAGTTAACTGGTATTCTTTAAACAATGGACTGGATTCGTTATCAATTCCAGGTAATATGGTAAGTCCGGGAAATAATTTTTATGTATTTGCCCAGATTACCAACTCTAACGGATGTATTTTTAACACTGATACTTTAATTTTTACCCCTTACAATACTTTAGCTTTAAATTTGCCAGACAATTATACTTTATGTAATTTTCCCGACTATTTTGGTATTCCGGCAGTTAATTATAGTAGGTATGATTTGTTATGGAATACGGGTGACACAATTAATAATATCTATATTAATACAGAAGGTCTTTATACATTAACTACTAACGACAATTATACGGGTTGCATGAATCAAGACCATGTATATATAACAAATGGTTCAAATATTTCCATTCTTCCTTCAACCACTTATTCCTGTTCGTCTAATGTTAATTTATTCAACGATAATGCAATAAGCTGGACTGAATACGATGATAGCTGGGGTTATATTAATCAGTCTGCTGATATGTTTTATAGTTTTAACTGGCAGGGATTTAACGAATATATTGTTGTAGAAGCAAATGTTAATGGATGTAACATTATAGATACTACTTATGTGAATTTTAATGGAAATTTTACTTTTGATCTTGGAAATGACATAACTGTTTATTCTTCTTCATATACATTAAATGCACCATCAGATTTTCAAAATGGGTACTATTCGTTAATCTGGAATCCCGGAAGTGTTGGTGCCCTGACTTATAATGTAACGTTGTCAGGTCAATATATGTTAACCATTGACAATGGGCAGGGTTGTGTTTATACAGATACCATAAATGTTACATTATTACCTAACAATATTCAGTTAAATAGTGTCAGCGGCCATATTATTGTTTTTCCTAATCCTGCGACAAATAATTTAAATTTTGTTTCGGAGATTAGTTTTATTACTGAGATTAAGATTTCTGATTTAACCGGAAGAGTCGTGTTTAATGAAAGAGTTGATAACTTGGCAAAAGTCTCATTAGATATTTCGAATTTGCCTGACGGCTATTATTTTTCTGAAACAACAACAAATAAGGGAAAACTTGTAAATAAAATTATCATTTCAAAAGAGTAATCAACATTATAAAAATAAAAAGAGGTTGCATGAATTTGCAACCTCGGGCTGATATAGTGAAGGGTTAATGATTAATTAACAGGTTAATTTGTTTTTGCTGTTCTGTTACTATTGTTTTTAATTCTTCAATTTGTTTTTGCTGTTCTTTGATTGCTTCAACAATTATCGGACTTAATTTTGAATAATCAATAGATAAGTATCCATCATTATCTGTAACAACTATTTCGGGCAAAATAGTTTGCATTTCCTGAGCTTTAAATCCAATTTGTTTTTCAGAATTAAAACTTCTGTCAGGAAACTCATCTTTTTTCCAATAATAATTATATCCATGCATTTTTAATAACCGCTGTAATGGATTTTCTATTTCAGTAAAATCTTTCTTAAAACGAACATCCGAACATGCTGTTATAGCGCCTACAATAAAAGCAGCAGGAGCTCTAACTGCTGTTGACGAAGCAATATCTCCAATAACATGCAACTTATACTGCGGATTAGCGCAACCTATTCCAACATTTCCATTCATAAAAACACCTGCATACCTGTTAGCTCCTGTTGTAATTGCATCTGCATATATTGCATAAAAGTTATTAAATAAAGTGGGATTAGGAATGGTAGTTCCTATAGCAGCATATACTCCAACAGCACCATAACCACTTGTACTTCCAATACCTTTAATACCAAAGCCATATCCATAACTACTTGCAATACCATTTCCCTGGCCGAAACCAGTAACACCGGTATTTTGATAATCAACAGTGGAAGATGTTTGATTTGCATATCCAAAAATTACATTTTTATTGGCATCAGAAGTCTGCATAACATATAATCGTTCGGATGGAGCAGTTGTTCCTATACCAACATTTCCTGCATTATCAATACAGAACCTGTAAGCATTATTATCTGCAATACTAAAACCTCCATTTGGGGTTACTGTTCCGGCGGCTCCTGCTCTTAAATACCAACCAGTTCCAGGTGCAGAAGTATTTATTATTCCTATAGCTGCGTTTTTGCCATGGGCAGCTGTTTCTGCTCCGGAAACTGTTAGTTTTTCTGAGGGTGAAGTAGCACCAATACCAACATAACCATTAACACCTAAAATTGTAAGAGGTTCAGTATTGTTTGTATAGTTCCATGCTGCTAATTTATTTGTGGAACCACCACCGAACCAACCCATATTAGTGTTAGTTGTTTTTAAAATAAAATCTGCATCGGTAATTCCATTTGAATTTACCTGCATCTCTGTTAAACTAGCACCGGTAGAATTAAAAACTTCTAATTTTGCAGTAGGTGATATTGTGCCAATACCAATATTTCCGCTACTTACAGTAGTACCTGTTCCATTTATTCCTGTTCCAAAAATTATATTTCCAATATTTAGTTGATTACTTCCAGTTGAAACCGGAAAGTCAATATCAGTTCCAATGATAATGTTCTTATTGCCAGTTGTTAAATTATCACCTGCCTGATAGCCAAAGAAGACATTGTTTGAACCAGTTGACAATTTTCCGGATGCTGCTCCAATAGAGGTATTATTTAATCCGGAATTATTCGCAGATAATGATCCATGTCCAACAGCTGTATTGCAGAATCCGGTATTGTTATTAGATAAACTACTAATCCCAACAGCTGTATTTAAGTCACTTAAATTAGAATTAAGGGCAAAATTTCCTATAGCAACATTTCCTGCTCCAACGATATTAGAATAAAGTGCTTTATATCCAAATGCGCAATTATTGGGTCCGGTTGTGTTTGAAAATAATGCCTGATAACCAAAACTGGTTGTTGTCATTTCTGTATTACTATTACCTGCCTGATAGCCAATTATTGTTTGTCCGTTTGAATTTATTCTACCTGCTTTTTGATTATTTATTCTGAAGTTAATTGGTTTATTATCAGTTGTTCCTATAAAATCAGTTCCATCAATAGTCCCAATATTTCCTGTTAATTGCCAGGCTGTTGCAGAAGTGTTGAGTGCCTGCCATGTTGCATTTCCTGAAGCGTCAGATGTTAAAACTTTTCCTGAACCTTCAGCGCCATTACTTAATCTAAATGTTCCAACTATATCCAAAGAAGCATTAGGTGAAGAATTATTTATTCCAATTTTTCCATTTTCATTGAATAGCATCATAGGTATACTGGTGTTAGGGCCATAGATTTCATATTTTCCGTCATCCGGATAAGATGTATTTGCAATAGGAACAAATAATTTAATAGCACCAAGGCTTTCAAAATTCATATTTTTTCCAATTTCAAGATCATTATTGTAAACTCCTAATATATTTACCGTATTATCTCCACTAAATGAAGAACGTCCCATTAAATTAACACCATTTCCAATAAGTATATTTCCTGTTTCCATATGTAATTCTGCTTCGGGA
>JBBIRU010000026.1:0-93375 GCA_037441645.1 Bacteroidota bacterium | reverse complement strand
GAAATTGTTTATGCCCATGCCATAGCACGGACAGTAACTTTTTTCCTCGTTGAAATAGAAACTTGCGAGGTTTGGGAGGCAGGAACAAAAGTTAAGTCCTATATTTTTATTTCAATTGCAAATTTATAAAAAAAAGACAGTACTAACTCTAAATCAATATCTTTTTAACTTTTATAAAATGATTCAAAAGGGCTAAAATTTTGTCAATTTATTTGCCCATTTTTTCTTTTCGTCAATCTCAAAATCTGCAAGGTAATTTTCAGTAGTATATATATTGGAATGTCCAAGACTCTCACTGATAAATTCTGTAGAAGCACCCGAACGTTTTAAAACAGTAGCAAAACTATGTCTTGCAGTGTAGCTTGTAACATTTTGCTTAATGCCTGCTTTTTCGGCAATATCCTTAATATATTTATTTATCATTTTTGTAGTTTGATGTATTTTTTGGTACTCCTGAACCGGAGTTAGACCGTTTTCAAGAATATTAAAGATATATTGCTCAGGATAAACAGGTTTATTCCCCCATTGATTTATAATTTTCCTAATAGCTTTTGTAATAACTATAATTACGGGGCGAGGGTTCTTTTTTCTCTCACTCTTTGTTTTCTCACGAATAAATGAAATAATATCCTGTTCAATATTTTTATATTTCAATTTCGCAATATCTTTTACATTCATTCCGTTACATAAATAACTAAAAATCCAATAATCACGGTACTTTTGTTCGTTTGAACCTTTTAATACATCATAATTCATTATTAATCCTACTTCTTGTAACGTAAGAGCCTTCTTAATATTTCTTCCACCCGGAATCTGGTATTTACCTTCACCAAAAGGGTATTCCATTTTTGTAACACCTTCCTTTATGGCTTTTCTAATAACAATTCTTAAATTTCTTAAATAAATTCCGGTAGTGGTCAGGCTTTTCTTTTCATTCAGCATCCAATTTTCATATTGGTTAAGAAAAGAAGGTGAAATATTTTCAAATGGCAAATAATTTTTTGATGTAAAATTTAATAAAGATTGTAAAGTAGATTGAAACCCAATGGAAGTAGTTATTCTACCTTCATTTTTTAGTTCAGAAACAATGTTTCTTAATGAAGAAAAAACATCTTCATTCACTCCATTTCCAAAAAAGTATTTTTTTTCAAAAACTTCAAATGAGAATATTGGAATGATGTCTATCAAATCTCTTGCTTTTTTCTCTAATTCAAAAAGCTCAATCGCGATTTCTTTATATGGTTCACGGGGTCTTTTGCATTTAATTTTATTAAAATCAACCTCAGAAAGCGAATAACTTGTTCCGTTTAAATTTCTAAGTGTATAATAATGATGTTCTCTTTTATAAGTTACTCTTAATTTAACCGGAAAAAGCCCGTTTTTAAGTGGTTTTCTTTTTTCAAGAATTACAGCGGTGGTGACAGACGATTTCATATTTGTTTATATATAATAATACATTTTAAGTACACACAAAAGTACACACAATTATAATAAAAACAAAAAAAAATAAAAAACATCTAAATAAGTTATTAATCTTGTATTATGATTATTACAATAATTTTGAGTAATAATACAAAGATATAAAAAACATAAATATATGATTCATAATCATGAGGTCGACGGTTCAAGCCCGTCTCTCGCTACAGAACATCCAACACTTACAGACCGATAAAAAATCGGTCTTTTTATTTGCACCACAGTTTTATTTATAAAAGAATAGTCTTTTCTCATCTGTTTATGTTAAATACATTAAAATGAAAGACTAAAGGAAACACCTGTTCATTATTAAGGTTATTTACTCATAAGTATGTCAAATTTTAAAAGTACAATTACCCATTTTTTTTAGTAAAAGAACTCTTTTAATAAGTATTATCCAGGCTTAATTTTGATCGTACATTAATCATTAAGGTTATGAGAAAAGATTATCAAAAAATATTGGTTGTGGACGATGATAACTATAATTATATTTTAATTAAAGAAATTTTAAATAAATATAAAATTGAGTTTTCATATGCCAGTTGCGGGTCAGAAGCAATTGAATTCTGCATAAAAGACAAACAGATTGACTTAATTCTAATGGACATTAAGATGAAAGGCATGAACGGGTTTGAAACTGCGCTTCATATCAAAGGATTCAGAAAAGACATCCCCATTCTTTTCCAGACTGCATTTGCAAAAGAATTCAACAAAGATGAACTTATGAAAAGTATTGGTAATGGTTATATTGAAAAACCAATAAAAAGAGATGTTCTTATAAATGAAATAAGTAAACATATTGTTCTTGTGATAACAAATAACACAGAAACAAATCAGGATGCAAATCAAAAAGGAAAAAGTTTCTTTTCACTTGTAATTGCAAATCTTTTTTAGGCAGTTGAAATACTTTTCCAGATATTCTTTTCGTTTCCATAGAAAACTATGAAGATGAAAATAATTACAATTCTTCTGTTCTTTATCTCATCTTATTCATTTTCTGAAGATGTAATAACAGCTTTTGATGCTTCAAAAAAAGGAATCATCTCATGTTCGTTTAAAGGTGATTCGAAAGGAACCCATTATACTACTCCGCTTTCGGGAATCATCACAAATAATAAAAATAAAGAAATCAGAATCATTATCGAAAACGGAAGGACCTTTATTGCCGAAGATTCATCTTATCAGAATTTAATTATTACGGAAGAAAAAATACTGGTACTTCACCCCAACCAAAAAAAAACCTTAATTTTTCATGCCATGTGTATCGAATCGTCCGACAGGGCTCCTTCCGAAAGCGTACTCTATACCATGGGCCCCATAGCTGACGATAAACTTTGTAAAATGACCCGGTTTATCGGAGAAAATAAATACTTTAATTCCGCAGGTCAAAATGCAGTATGGGCATTCTCTAACAATAAACCAATAGAAGATATCGTAGGACTTGACGAAGAAAACTCATTCAAAATCGCAAAAAAAGCCGCCGAATTGTTAGGCAAACCGGTTCCTGCAAAACCATCCCCGGATGACTATATTCACAATTTACACAGCACTAATTTTAAAAGAACTATTGAAGGTTTTGTCGAGTATGAATTTTCAACAACTGAGAATGTAACCATTGCCATGTTTGATAAGAACAATATGGTGGTTCGTGAACTATATCATAATAGTGCAGAAAATCCCGGACCTCATAAGCAAAAATTCCAGTTCGACGGAACAGTTTATACCGATAAATATTATTATATCAGGCTATTAATCGGAGGCCGGATATTTTATGAAAGAAAATTTGAATTACTACCGCTTCACGAATAAATACTAAAAAAAAGAATAAAACTTTCAATTATCTTTCCTTACTTTATTAAAAAATCAATTTTGAATATCTTTTATTTTTAATTTTAACTTTGTCGATACAAGGTAAATTAAATGCACAGATACTTTTACTTTTTTCTTGGTTTATTGCTATCCGTTTCACAGTTCTCATGTGATTCCGATGATGAAATTAAAGGATATAAGCAACTGAAAAACGGAGTCTATTTTAAACTTATACAATTCGGGGATTTTAAATTAAAGCCTAAACCCGGTGATTATATAACAGCACATGTAACATATTTCACAGGAAACGATTCCCTTTTTTTTGACGCTGTCCGAAGTATTAAGCTTACTAAATCGCCTTACGAAGGCTCTATAAATGAATGCTTTTTTATGCTTTCAGAAAAGGATAGCGCTTCTTTTATTATTAATGCGGATAGCTTTTTTATTCATACACTGCATTCTCCCCTGCCCGACTTTATACCTCCCGGCAGTTTAATGAAAGTAAATGTAAAAATTCTCTCCATCAGAAATGAAGAAAAGTATCAGAAAGATAAAGAAGAATTTTTAAGCTGGATTGAAGATTTTGGCGAATACGAACAAACTGTTTTAAGACACTTTATTGATAACGAGAAAATAGACGTTGTTCCATCTGCAAGCGGAATCTACAGGATTGATATTGATCCCGATAATAATCGGGAAGGAAAAGGTAAGCACATTGAAACAGGTGACACCATAACAGTAAATTACGAAGGACGATTCCTGAACGGGAAAATATTTGACAGTACCAGGGAAAGAAAAGAACCTTTTCAATTTGTTTTCGGAACCGAATGGCAAGTTGTTAAAGGGCTTGAAGAAGCCCTGGGCAAAATGTGCGAAGGCGACCGGGCATTATTTATTATGCCCTCCCAGCTGGCATTCGGAAAAACCGGCTCATCCACCGGAATTATTCCTCCTTTTACCTCCGTTATTTTTGAAGTTGAAGTGCTGGAAGTAAAGAAGGGTCGTTGATGCTCATTGATTAGGTATATTGGGGAATAAAGGAAATCAAGACAAATAAGGAAATATTGGGAATAAGGCAAACACCTCCAATTACTCTATTTCCTTATAACTTATACTATACAAAATTTATTCTTTCAAAGTATAATACTATTATCTTTACAAAAAAAATTACTATGGCTCTTAAAAATGAAAAAGAACTGAATTCAGAAACCGTTTTAAAAGTTGCCGAACTTATGGCTGTGGCTGCCAGAACGGCTCCAAAAGCCAGGGGCAATGATAACCTTGAAATCGCTATTGCTACCGATGAAACTATTCAAAAGTTATCAAAACATATGGTTAAATGGGGTAAAAAATATAACATGCCATTTTTCCTTCGTGACGCTGAAAACATCTTGAAATCACCGGCCATCTTGCTTTTAGGATCTTACATTAAAACCCAGGGAATTAAAAAATGCGGAATGTGTGGTTTTGAAAATTGTTCTGAAAAAGAAAAAATTAAAGACACGCCTTGTATTTTCAACACAAACGATCTTGGCATTGCTCTTGGATCGGCAGTCTCGGTAGCTGCGCAACACCATATTGATAACCGTATTATGTTTTCCGTTGGACAGTCAACTTTAAAACTGGGACTGTTAGGAAAAGGAGTAAAAATTGCTTTTGGCATTCCATTATCTGCTACTTCTAAAAATCCGTTTTTCGACCGTCCTGCTGTATAGTTTCATTGTATGAAGAAAATACTTTTCATAAACCCAACCCATCCTTTGCTTTTTCAAAAACTTGAGAACGCCGGATTTCTCTGTGATTTTTTCCCGGAAATAAATTATGAAAAGGTTGAAGCTATAATAGAACAATATACAGGAATTATACTCCGAAGCGGAATTAAAATTGATAAAAACCTTTTGTCAAAAGCAAATAACCTGAAATTTATCGGGCGCGTGGGTTCTGGATTAGAAAGTATTGATCTGGAATTTGCAAAATTCAAGAATATTTCCTGTTTTAATTCTCCCGAAGGCAATCGCGATGCCGTGGGAGAACATTCCATCGGCATGATTCTGAATCTTTTTAACCGGATTTCCATTGCCCAGGGTGAGGTCAGGAACGGAATATGGTTAAGAGAAGAAAACAGGGGTATTGAAATAAAAGGTAAAACCATCGGAATTATCGGGTATGGTAACATGGGAAGCGCTTTTGCCCGAAAATTATCAGGTTTTGAAGCTAATGTTATTTCCTACGATAAATACAAATACAACTATTCGGACGAATATACCTGCGAAGTCTCTCTTGAGGAGATATTTGCAACAGCAGATATTGTAAGTCTTCATGTTCCCCTTACCAATGAAACTCATTACATGGTCGATTCTGAATTTATTCATTCCTGCACTAAAAATATTTATCTTATAAACACCTCCCGCGGACCTATTGTTAAGACTTCAGACCTTGTTTCGGCGCTTAATACCGGGAAAGTTTCAGGTGCAGTGCTCGATGTTATTGAATACGAGGAATACTCGTTCGATAAAATGAACCTGAAAAATCTTCCCCATGATTTTGACTCCCTGCTTAAAAATCCGAATGTAATAATAACCCCTCACCTGGCTGGTTTCACCCACGAATCAAAAATAAAACTGGCAGATGTTTTAGCCGATAAAATTATTGATTTTTCAACAAAGACCGGGATAATTTAATTACCATTGTCAACACCGAAGTCCTGAGATTATTAAATGAAACAAATCTTATTACATCGGATCAACATCCGGTACTACTATAACAGACTTAAATTCGGGTATAATCTTCAGTTTTTCTATTTCATTATTAATTATTTCCCTTACCTTCTGTAATGAAACTTCTCTTTCGAACTTGAGTAACAAATGACGCAAATAAAAGGTCTGAATTTTAGAAATCAAGGGTTTTTCGTATCCTAACAACCTGTTTCCAAATACTTTTCTTAAAGAATCCGTAAGGATTTTTGCTGCTTTTTCAGCAACTTCCTCTTTTTTATGTTTGATCATTATTTCAATCATCCTGGTAAAAGGCGGATAATGATATTGTTTTCTTTCCTCCCATTGCCATTGGAAAAGGGAAACAAAATCGTTGTTAAGCACATATTTAATTACACGATGTTCCGGCTGGCTGGTCTGAATGATAACTTTGCCCTGTTCGTTTTTTCTGCCTGCCCTCCCGCTTACCTGCGCCATTAACTGAAAACTTCTTTCGTTGGTTCTGAAATCCGGAAAATTCAACAGGTTATCGGCATTAATGATGCCAACCAATCCCACATTATCAAAATCCAGTCCTTTCGATATCATCTGTGTGCCTATAAGAATCTGCGTTTTTCCCGATTCAAAATCTTCAAAAATGGCATCAATCTTTTTTCTTGTGCGGGCTGTATCAAGGTCTAAACGGCCAATACTGTATTCAGGAAAAATAAGCGACAAGTCGTCTTCAATTCTCTCAGTTCCGAATCCTTTCATTGAAATTGAAAGACTTCCGCAGGCCGGACATTTCGCCGTAACATTTGTCGAAAATCCGCAGTAATGGCAAATCAGCCTGTGATCAAATTTATGATAGGTCAGTTTTACATCGCAATGCGGGCAGCCCGGAACCCATGCACAACTGTCGCATTCGATACGGGGAGAAAATCCTCTCCTGTTCTGAAATAAAATAACCTGTTTTTGATGTTCAATGGTTTCCTTAACAGCATCCAGTAAAGTCAGTGAAAAATGAGATTTCATCTGCTTTTTCCGAAAGGCTTCCCTGGTATCAACAATTTCTATCCGGGGCATTAAAATTTCATGATAACGCGTAAATAATTCGACCTTTCCAAATCTTCCGTCATTTGCATGGTAATAGCTTTCAATGGATGGTGTTGCAGAACCCAGTAAAACTTTTGCACCGTGCATTTTTGCCAGCATCAAGGCACTGTCGCGGGCATTGTAGCGGGGAGCGGGATCGAATTGCTTATATGTGTTTTCGTGCTCTTCATCAACAATAACCAGTCCCAGGTCGGAGAAAGGAAGAAAAACCGATGACCTTACTCCAAGAATAATTCTGTAAGGTGTTTTAACAGTTTTTGTATCCAGCACATTCAGGTAGGTTTCTACTCTTTCTGCATCGCTGAATTTTGAATGATAAATTCCCACGGTATTTCCAAACACTTTTCTGAGCCTGTTTATAATCTGGCTGGTAAGCGCTATTTCGGGTAAAAGGTATAATACCTGTTTTCCTTTCTGAAGATATTCCCGGATTAAATGAATATAAATTTCCGTCTTTCCGCTGGAAGTAACTCCGTGCAGTAAAACCACCTCTTTTTCATTGAAATTTTCTTTTATGGAATTAAGAGATGTTTGCTGAACATTATTTAATCTGGCCAGGTCGGAACATTCGCCTGAATAATTTTCAAGACGGCTGATTTCTTTTTCAGTAACTTTTAAAATTTTCTTTTTCTGTAGTTCACGTAAAGGATTCGCCCCATTCTGAATCTTGTTCAATAAATCAGATTTTTTTACCGGCGCTACAGACTGTGTAAATATTTTTGACATGGATGCAAATAACAGTAAAACATCGGCCTGTTTAGGGGACTTCGACAGTTTACTGAAAACAGAATTTAAATGTTCTTCTGTCTCTATTTCATCAGATAACTCTATATACTCTACATATTTAGGTATATATCGTTCTGTTATAGACTCTTCGATGACTATTATTTTTTTCGAAACAAGGTATCCCAGTAAAGAATAAACATTTTTTTTTCCAAGAATTTTAACAATGTCCTCAATAGTTATACTCCCCTTGTCTTTCAATAACTCTATTACAATAATTTCGTCTTCGGTCACTTCACCATGGTCTTCTATTCCGGAACCGGGCAGGATCACAGATTCACTTTCGAGTTTTAACCCCGAAGGCAGGGCAGCTTTCATCACCTCCCCGTTGGTGCACATATAATACATGCTTAACCAGCTCCAGAAAGAAAGCTGCATCGTGTTAACTATTGGCCGGTTATCAATGATCTGGATAATCTCTTTTATTTCGAAAGAAGGCTTATTGTAATGAATAGCTGCGATAATGGCCGTATATAATTTCTTTTTACCAAACTGAACCACCACTCTTTTCCCTGGTTCAACAGTTTTGCTAAGTGGCGGAGGTACCGAATAAGTAAAATACCCCGGCAGGGCCAGGGGTATAATAACGTTCACATACGTTTGCTTTTCTATCATTAAAAAACGGAGAAAATTTACACATTAAGAACTTCAATCAGCTCTAATTGCTTCGGATCAATAGGTTTATGCATCTTTACCGATTTATGTAAAGGAACATACACCACCTGCTGGTTTTGCATACCTATCATAATACTTTTCTGGTCTTCCAGAAGCGCTTCAATGGCAGCAGCGCCCAAACGACTGGCCAGGTAACGGTCGTAGGCTGACGGAGAACCTCCCCGTTGTATGTGTCCAAGTACGGTTACTCTTACGCTATAATCCTGAAAATCTTTTTCAACCTTTTTTGCTATCTCAAACGCTCCCCCTGCTTTCTCTCCTTCAGCTACAAGAATAATGTTACTGGATTTTTTCCTTTTATGACCATTTTCAAGATGATCCCTGAGCGTAGTAATGGGAATATCTATCTCCGGTATCAGGACAGCTTCAGCTCCACAGGCTATTCCTGCACGAAGGGCGATAAACCCGGCATCGCGACCCATCACTTCTACAAAAAAGAGACGTTCATGCGAACTGGCCGTATCACGGATTTTATCCACAGCTTCAATAACCGTATTTAATGCCGTATCAAATCCTATAGTATCATCGGTTCCGTAGATATCATTATCAATTGTCCCGGGAAGACCGATGCAGGAAATATTATACGTTTCGCTAAATTCCAAGGCTCCCCTGAAAGAACCGTCACCGCCAATGATGACAAGTGCATCAATGTTGTTCGCTTTCAGGTTTTGATATGCCGTTTCACGGCCTTCTTTCGTCATAAACTCCTGGCAACGGGCGGTTTTTAAAATGGTTCCCCCGCGCTGAATAGTATTTGCAACGTCATGCGACTTAAGTTCTTTTATCTGGTTATAAATTAAACCTCGATATCCATGTCTTATGCCAAACACACTAAACCCATGATAAATTCCGGCGCGAACAACTGCGCGGATTGCTGCATTCATTCCCGGTGAATCACCGCCGGATGTAAGCACGCCAATGTTTTTAATTTTTCCCATAATTTAATATTTAAATTGTTCTTATTTCTTCTGCAATCTTCTCCATAAGCCATCTTGGAGTTGAAGTCGCCCCGCATATTCCAACCTCATCATCCGGATTAAACCAGTTTCTGTCCACTTCCGTTAACTCTGAAACAAAATAAGTCCGGCGGTTTTCATTCAGGCATACATTAAATAACACCTTACCATTAGAACTCTTTTTTCCACTCACAAAAATGATTACATCGTGTTCTTTACTGAATTTTCTCAGCTCTACTCTTCGTGATGAAACCTGCCTGCAAATGGTGTCATGAGATTTAAAAACAATATCGCCGTTTTGCTCCATCCGTTTTTTAATTTCATTAATCACCTCAATATATCCTTCGTTGTTACGGGTAGTCTGCGAAAAGATTGTTACAGGCCTGGTGAAATCTATCTTATCAATTTCATTTATAGTGCCAATTACAACTGCCTTTCCTTTTGTCTGACCAACCAGGCCATTCACCTCGGCATGTCCTTCTTTTCCATATATAACAATTTGCCCTTCTATTGATTTCATTTCCTCGCTTCCTAACTTTATTCTGTGCTGAAGCCGGAGAACCACAGGGCAGGTAGCATCTAAAAGCAAAATGTTATTTTTCTTTGCAGTTTCATACGTTTCAGGCGGTTCGCCATGTGCCCGGATTAAGACCGAACAATTGTGCAATTGTTTAAATTCTTCGTGATCAATTGTAATTAATCCCAACGACTTAAGCCTTTCCACTTCCAGGTTATTATGCACAATATCACCCAGGCAATACAGTTTTCCATGGTTCTGCAATTCCTCTTCAGCCTTTTTTATTGCATATACCACTCCGAAACAAAAACCGGAATTGGGATCTATTTCAACTTTCATACCTGTACCGATCTATTATTTGCATTACCTTTATTAGCTGTTCCTCCCGGGTAAGTTCACTGTTATCCAGAATAATAGCACCATCAGCTTTCCGTAATGGGCTTACATCGCGGTTCTGATCAATAAAATCTCTATCTTTAATATTTTGCAGAACTTCTTCCAAACTAACAGATAATCCTTTCTCTTTCATTTCTATAAGCCTTCGTTCTGCCCTGATAACCGGATCTGCCGTCATAAATATTTTAATATCAGCCTGCGGAAAAACAACGGTTCCAATATCGCGGCCATCCATTACAATTTTTTTATTCTCACCTATTCTGCGTTGCAGAGCAACCAGCTTCTCTCTTACTTCAGCAATTTTACTTATGTTACTAACACTGGATGCAACTTCCGGTTTCCTGATCTCTTCCTCCACATTTTCTCCATTAAGCCAGGTTTCATATTTTTGTGCCAGCACATTTAATTCAAAACGGATATCGATTAATTCGAGGTGTTTTTTTAATAAATCAATGTCAACTTTACTATCTGCAATTATTTTGTTTCTTAAGCAATACAAAGTTACTGAACGATACATAGCTCCCGAGTCAATATATAAGTATCCCAGTTCCCGTGCTATCTCTTTCGCCAGGGTGCTTTTACCGCACGAACTGAATCCATCTATAGCTATTATCAGATCTTTCTTTAAATCATTCATGTAAACCACTTTAACAGAAGTTTATTTTTTTTAAACAAAAGAATAAAATTAAGGAATAAATTCAAATGAAATAAAAAAGAATGTTTTAAGCTATTCTTTTTTATAAAAGTCACCTAAATTGGTACTGATAGAAAACAGGTTAGATGCCCCGGCAAGGTGATAACTGGCACGGGCATAACTGAAATGAAATTTTGAAATTCTCAGGCCGAAACCCCACGAGGTACCTACCATAAATGGCCTGGTTTCAACAACCATGTCTTTACGGCGCTGATAATTATATCCAAATCCGACATAAAAATTCTTTGAAAGTACCAGTTCGGTTCCAAAAATCAAATGGCGCATTATTTCGTCTCCGTTCCTTGAAAGTTTTGATTTTTTCTTGGTTTCACCGGTAATCAGGTCAGTTTGATTTTCTGCTGAATTCGGATCGGTATAGACCAGTTTCCAGTTCTCGAGATGCTGAGCCGTTACGGATATCCGTAATGGAGCATGTTTCAGTTTCTTTGTTATACCCAGCTGAACATCAAAATCAATGGGTTCATAGTTTCCTTCTGAATAGGGTTTTATTTGCGTTCCCAGGTTTCTAATTACAAAACCTGCCGAAAACTGTCTTTTCCGGCTGAAATAAGAAAGACCGGCATCGGCAACTATTCCAAAGGACTTATAATTTTCAAAAACAGATAAAACCGGTTTTATATTTACACCTGCCCTGAAAGAACTGTCGATGGAACGGCTGTAAATAAAATTAAATGCATATTCTGAAGCATAAAACTTTCCGGTAACAATTCCGGCTTCATCGGCCTGGGTAAATTCACCATAGTTAATGTAATGTATTCCTATACTGGCGGTTCCCTTTTCTTTAAATTTAAAAGCATACCCGGTATATCCGTAATTAATATCGCTGAAATAATTCACATAATCCAGTGCAAAATGTTTATCCATACTGTCGACCAAAAGAGCAGGATTATGATAAGCCAGGGCAGGATCATTCTCAAATAAAGAAACATTATTTCCACCGAGGGCTGCCACGTGAGGAGCATTGGTGAGATACAGAAACTGGTAAGTCCCCTGTCCTCCCATTTGTGAAAAAGAGGGAGTTACAAAACTTATTATGATAATTATTACAAAAAGTCTCTTCATTATTTTTTTTGAAAGTCCAAAGATAATTTAATCCGTTTACCTTATTGTTTAATTTTTTATTGAAATAATATTAAGCCGGTTTATAAACGGAATTATACATAATATATTGTATCATTAATTATGTATTAAAAGAAGTTTACACAAAATATTAAACATGAGATTTTAAAGAAAATTAAAATGATTACCTTGCAAAATAAATTAAAATTTCATGTAGGTTTGCTTTAGAAATACTTTCGGCTATGAACCTGATACTTTTTGATGATTTTTTATGGGATGAGCTTCTTCCGTTAACATTTACACGCCCGGTTTCGGAAATCAGGATTGGAATATTAACCTTGCATGAAAAATGGGAGAGACTAACCGGAATGCATGTTTCGAGTATTTCTCAATCGTATTTATCAGAGGCATTTCCAGTTCATACAGAAAAAAACAACATACTTATAAACAGTTGCCTGCTACCTGATAAAGACCTGATTGACTACATTTTATCCTGCCCAGAAAATACGCTGTTTGAATTTGAAGGAAGGTTACTGTTCGCTCATCTTAACAATTCACAAACAGAAGAATTTGTTAACACCCGAAAATATAAAGCCCAGGTTAAAGAGATTAATGCAATGCCTGATTTTATTAAATCGTTTTGCGATATTTTTTCAAAAAACGGGTTCGAGATCAGGAAAGATTTTGCTATGATAACCAAAGGCAGGTTCTCCGAAAAGCTAAACTCTGCCAATAAAGCATTAAACCCGGAAAATATTTTTATTGAAAAGGGGGCAAATATTGAATTCTCTGTTATAAATGCCTCTACAGGTCCGGTTTATGTTGGAAGAGATGCTGAAATAATGGAAGGCTGCATGATCCGCGGACCCTTTGCATTAGGCGACCACAGTACACTAAAAATGTCTGCCAAAATTTATGGCCCCACAACCATTGGACCTTATTCGAAAGTGGGTGGTGAAGTTAATAATTCTGTGATCTTTGGTTATTCAAACAAAGCGCATGATGGCTTTCTTGGGAATTCTGTTATAGGCGAGTGGTGTAACCTTGGCGCCGATACTAATAATTCCAATTTAAAAAATAATTACGCCGATGTGAAAATGTGGAATTATCCCAAAAAACAATTTGTTAATACCGGGCTTATGTTTGCCGGGTTAATTATGGGAGATCATTCAAAATGCGGAATTAACACAATGTTCAATACAGGTACCGTAGTGGGTGTTTCGGCCAATTTATTCGGCAGCGGTTTTCACAGAAACTTTGTTCCTTCTTTCACCTGGGGCGGACCGACAGGCTATACTACTTTTCATGTAAAAAAAGCAATCGAAATTGCCAAAATTGTCATGAGCCGCAGAAGTGTTGAATTAGATTCGAGTACCGAAAACATTCTTAAATCAGTATATGAATATACTGAATGTTACAGAGATATGAAAACAGATTAGACAGTTACATGTATTTATCATAACCCGGTGGCACCATTCTTGCCTTTATATGCAATAAAATATTAAATTAATTAATTCTGACAATTTGACCGAACAAGTGAAATAAAGAATATGAACGAAAACAAATATAAAATTGATATAATCAGCGACTTCATGTCCCAACTTCCCGAAGACCCTGATTTTTTCCCTGTCATAACCGATGATAACGAAGAAATAAAAAATGTGGAAGGTATTAATGAAAATATTCCCATACTCCCCCTGCGAAATTCCGTATTATTTCCGGGTGTTGTAATTCCGATAACAGTAGGTCGCGATAAATCTCTTAAACTCATACGTGAAGTTCATAAAAATAACAAATTACTCGGAACATGTGCGCAGATCGATCAGCATATTGATGATCCTAAATTTAACGATCTTCATAAAATAGGAACCTTTGCCCAGATTATTAAAATCCTTGAAATGCCAGACGAATCGACATCGGTCATTATCCAGGGAAAAGGCCGGTTCGAGATGGAGGAAATGATCTCGGACGATCCTTACTTAACGGCAAAAGTTAAAAGTCTTTCCGAAACCAGGCCCAAAAAGGCCGATAAAGAATATCACGCCATTGTTTCTTCGTTAAAAGATTTAACATTAAAAATAGTAAAACTCTCTAACAATATACCTTCCGACGCTTCTTTCGCCATCCGTAACATAGAAAACGCATATTTTCTTATCAATTTTATCTGTTCCAACAGCGAGTTGAAACTGGCCGACAAACAAAAGCTGCTGGAAATAAGCGACCTTAAAGAAAGAGGTATGCTGATCCTGGAGATGCTTGTTAAAGAAGTGCAGATGCTCGAACTGAAGAATGACATCCAGGCAAAAGTAAAAACCGACCTCGATAAACAACAGAAAGAATTTCTTTTACACCAGCAAATGAAAACCATCCAGGAAGAACTGGGTGGCAATCCTTTTGAACAGGAAGTGGAAGAAATGCGTAAAAAAGCACAAAAAAAGAAATGGGGTAAGGAAACCTCTGATTCATTTTACAAAGAACTGGATAAATTTCAGAGAATGAACCCTTCCGCAGCCGAATATTCGGTTCAGCTGAATTACCTGCAATTAATGCTCGACCTCCCCTGGAACGAATATACCAAAGATAACTTTGATCTGAAACGCGCACAAAAAATTCTGGACGAAGATCACTTCGGGCTGGAAAAAGTAAAGGACAGAATCATGGAACATCTTGCGGTATTAAAATTAAAAGGCGATTTAAAAGCACCTATTATTTGTTTATACGGTCCTCCGGGAGTAGGAAAAACATCCCTGGGAAAATCGGTTGCCCGTGCCCTGGGACGAAAATATGTACGGATGTCGCTGGGCGGCTTACACGATGAATCGGAAATCCGCGGGCACCGCAAAACTTATATCGGTGCAATGCCGGGCAGGGTCATCCAGGGACTAAAAAAAATGAAATCGTCGAACCCTGTTTTCGTACTCGATGAAATAGATAAAGTAGGCAACGATTTTCGCGGCGATCCATCTGCGGCTTTATTGGAAGTACTGGACCCCGAACAAAACAACAACTTTCACGATAATTACCTTGATACTGATTATGACCTGTCGAAAGTATTGTTTATTGCCACAGCCAACCAGACAAGCACCATCAGTCACGCTTTACGCGACCGAATGGAAATGATTGAAGTCAGCGGGTATATCCTGGAAGAAAAGGTTGAAATTGCACAACGCCACTTAATACCTAAACAACTGGAAGCACATGGCGTAAAACCGGCCCAGTTAAAGTTCACCAAAGAAGCAATTGAACTGATTATTGAAGATTACACAAGGGAATCGGGAGTCAGGGAACTTGATAAAAAAATTGCAAAAGTAGTCAGGCAAAATGCAAAACAAATTGCATTTAAAGAAAAACACAGCAAAGAACTGAAGCCGGAAAATATCAAAAAAATTCTTGGTCCGGAAGAATTCCAGAAAGATAAATATGAGGGCAATGAAACGGCCGGAGTAGTTACCGGTTTGGCCTGGACAGCCTTCGGGGGAGAAATATTATTCATTGAATCGAGCCTGAGTAAGGGAAAAGGTACGTTAACACTAACCGGAAACCTGGGTGATGTAATGAAAGAATCGGCAGTAATTGCTCTTGAATACATTAAATCGCATGCCGACACACTTAAAATAAACCCGGAAATATTCGAAAAATGGAACATTCATGTTCATGTACCGGAAGGAGCCATCCCAAAAGACGGTCCCTCTGCCGGAATTACCATGGCAACTTCATTAGCTTCTGCTCTTACCCAGTGTAAGGTCAGGAAAAATATTGCACTTACCGGTGAAATAACCTTACGTGGAAAAGTATTGCCGGTAGGTGGTATAAAAGAAAAAATACTGGCAGCCAAACGAGCCGGTATCGAAGAAATTATTCTCTCACAAAACAACAGGAAAGATGTTGAACAGATTCCCGGAATCTATGTAAAGGGATTAAAGTTCCATTATGTCAGTAATGTAATGGATGTGTTTGAATATGCTCTTTTAAAGCAGAAAGTACTAAATCCTGTAAAGCTGAACTGACAATTTTCTTTCAGATTTTTCTGATTCTGTATTTTTTTCAGGAAATTTCTTTATTTTTGCACTCTCAAAATGGTGGATGTAGCTCAGTCGGTTAGAGCATCAGATTGTGGTTCTGAGGGTCGTGGGTTCGAGCCCCATCTTCCACCCGATTAATTCCCAGATACGCTAATAAGAGGTATCTGGGAATTTTAATTTTCAATACGAATAGTGGCTTAACGGCAATTTAATCGCTTGTTAATATAACGTGAGTTCGAAATAATTTTATTTTCGTGATAATTAATGGATTAATTTTATGTTGAACTCACGTTAAGTTAAGTAATAATACCTTTAAAGGTATTGTTTTTTAGTGCATCATCTACGATGATGTTGGTTTTTTATCCTTAGATTATTACAATTCTTTAACCTCTACGAGGTTATCGGAAAACAACTAACTTAATTTCATAAAATGTCTACAATGTTAAGTAAACAACATTGATTTTGTTTCTGAAGATCGGAGACTTGTGCTGAGCATGGTCGAAGTATCTTCCATATTTGTAATTAAATACTATCAATGATTTTAACAAGGTTGGAGACCCTGCACTTTTAGCAAAGTAAAATTCAAAATTTTTCTAATGATAGTTTGTCCGTAACAAGGAATCAAAATAGTTTTTTAGTTTCCTGTACAATACCGGGTTAAAATAAACCCTCCGGCAGGTGTCAAATCCTAAACCAGCAAGCTTTGGTAGGGCAATTGTACTATTAGAATAGTTGAAAATTCCTATTTTTTTCTTCCGGCCGGCTAAGTAGTTTTGTCAGTTAAGTATAAATTGGTATGTTTTATACTTTTCTGAAGATATTTTAAGATAAGAAAATAAGTTGAGCTATTAATTAATAGCAAACATGGTTAGCTGAGCTGACAGATGAGTGAGAAAATATTAAAAGCACTAATGCAACTCTTTGCTATAATTGCAAAGCAGGACATAGGTCTTTCTTCCAATGAAAGGGACTATGTTCACATGTTTTTAAAACTCCAGCTAAACGACAGTTCTGTTAAAGAATACTTAAGACTTTTTGATAGTTTTATTGGCGACAATCAGAGAAAAAAGACCGAAGGCGATGAGGTACAACTAACTTCTGTAAAGGACTCTGTAAAAACTTTAGGTATTTGCAAGAAGATTAACAAAACTCTTTCACAGAAACAGAAAGTTGTTGTTCTGGTACGTTTGCTCGAAATGGTTAATTCTGATAAGAATTTCACGTCGCAGCGAATGGCTATTATTGATACGGTAGCCGAAACATTTAATATCAGCAAGAGCGAATTTGATTCAATAACAGAGTTTGTTACGGAAGATGTGGTATCTGCTATCTCCTGTTCTGATATTATGATAATAAAGAATGACAGGACAGGTGTTTCTCCGGCATGTAAATATATAGAATCCAACAGCTTAAACGGACACATTCAAATTCTCAGGGTACCGGGTGTTGATCTGTATTTTATCCGGTATGTGGGAGTGGATGAGGTTCTGATGAATGGATTGCCAATTAATGATAAGCGGATATATATTTTTGCCAGCGGGAGTATTGTAAAACCCCCAAAAGGCAAGCCCGGCTTATATACCGACGTTGTTCAGCAATTCATGCAGGATTCTTCCATAAACCGGGTTTCTTTTGAGGTAAATAACCTTTCCTTTTGCTTTCCAAATGGAAATAATGGCCTGATCGACATAAACCTGTACGAGCAATCCGGTAAACTGGTCGGAATAATGGGTTCCAGCGGCGCCGGCAAAACAACATTACTGAATGTGCTCTGCGGGTCGGAAAGCCCCTCAAAAGGAGAAGTACTGATTAATGGCATTAACCTTCATAAGGATGGAGATAAACTTAAGGGCATTATTGGCTATGTTCCCCAGGACGACCTTCTTATTGAGGAACTGACGGTTTATCAGAACTTATACTATAATGCCAAACTTGTGTTCAGGAATCTTTCCCATTCACAGATTAACAAACAGGTGCTTGGAGTGTTAAACAGTTTGGGATTGAGTCATATCAGGGATTTAAAAGTAGGGAGTCCGTTAAGTAAAAAAATAAGTGGAGGCCAGAGAAAACGTTTAAATATTGGTCTTGAACTGATACGTGAACCGGCCATTTTGTTTATGGACGAACCAACTTCGGGCCTGTCTTCACGGGATTCTGAAAATGTTATGGAGTTATTGAGTGAATTGACAATAAAGGGCAAGCTTATATTTACTGTCATTCACCAGCCCTCCTCAAATATTTTCAAGATGTTCGATAGCATTATCATTATTGATGTTGGCGGATATCCTGTATATAATGGTAATCCTGTTGAAGCAGTGATGTATTTTAAAAGGCATGACAACCAGATTAACAGCGATATCGGGGAATGTTCCTCTTGCGGAAATGTAAACCCTGAAAGTATTTTTAATATACTGGAAGCAAAAATTCTCGATGATTACGGAAAATATACAGATAACCGTAAGGTTACGCCCGGGGAATGGTTTTTACGATACGAAGATTACAGGAATAACAGGAATATAAACAAAACCAGGTTTTCCGGTTTGCCCGAGACTCATAAAATGCCTTCCTGGTTTCAGCAGCTTAAAACATATTTTGCGCGGGATTTATTCTCCAAGCTAGCTAACAAACAGTATCTTATCATCAGCCTTTTAGAAGCGCCACTGATCGGATACATACTCGCCTTTATACTTCGTTACATCAGCGATCCGGCTTCTGATTCATATGTATACAGGGATAACGACAACATTATTCCTTATATGTTTATGTGTACCATTGTGGCTATTTTCCTTGGCTTAATGGTCAGCGCCGAGGAAATCTTTAAGGACAGAAAAATTCTTAAACGGGAAAGATTTCTGAACCTGAGCCGGAGTAGTTACCTGTTTTCTAAAATAGGGATATTGTTTCTTCTTTCGGCTATTCAATCATTTCTTTTTGTCATTATAGGCAATTATGTTTTAGAGATTAAAGGGATGTACTTTGAATACTGGTGTATTTTTTTCTCCATGGCTGCATTTGCAAATATCCTGGGACTGAACATTTCTTCTGCTTTTGATTCTGCCGTTACCATTTATATACTGATACCTTTTCTGATCATTCCGCAGATGGTATTATCAGGGGCCATGTTCAGCTTCGATAAAATTAACCGGTTAATTGGCGGCGGTAGTGAAAATGTCCCGGTTTTAGCAGAATTAATGCCTTCGCGCTGGGCTTTTGAAGCGCTTGTGGTAAACCAGTTTGTGAATAACGATTACGAAAGACTGTTTTATAATTACGAGAAACTTGAAAGTACTATAAATTATCATAACGTTTATCTGCTACCCGAAATTAAAGGAATAGTAGAAAAGTACAGGTCGGAAAAGACGATATCAAAGGATAACCTTGAGTTATTGTACAATGAACTTTCCAGGGAACCGGCAATCGTACCAGGCATTCCTTTTACAGGTATTGAGCCGATCTCACGGGGAAGTTTTACCATGGAGACAGCAGACAGTACGCTTTCGTATATTGATCGTTTACAGGAACATTATAAAAACCAGTTTAAAACGGTCAACGAGGAAAAAGACCATATCCTTTCAGAAATGCAAAGAACTGCTGAAAAAACAAAGCAGTACCAGCAGTTTTATGACGGATATTATAACAAGTACCTGGGAAGCTTTGCCAGGAATACTTATTTAAGTAATCAACTGGTAAGAATAGGAAACCATTATGTACAGAAGGTTGATCCGATATATCTTGATCCTCAGCACCCCTCTTTCTTCAATTTCAGGACTCATTTTCTTGCTCCTGCAAAATCTTTTATCGGGCAAAGCATTCCTACTTTCTGGTTTAACATTCTTATTTTATGGTTTTTTGCCGTGGTAATGTATGTTGCTCTGTATTTTGAACTCATTAAAAGAGTTTTTACTTTTACAGCATTTATTAAAATGCGAATAAGTAATACTTTTTCTATGTATAAGAATAAGATACCCAAAGTTAATAATTTAACTAATTAAAAGCATGAAAAAAATAATTTTGAATCCTATCTGTTTAGCCCTTTTATTCTTTGTCATGGGTTGTGGTAATGCACCCAGGAATAATGCTACGGATTTACTTAATGACTCCATTGCCAGTAAGGATGAAATGGTTGATGATGAACTCATCGGGCAACTCATTACCGTTGTTCCAAATCCGTTGCAATTATCAGAACTGCTGCAACAATCGGGAGTAGTTTATAATTCGGATTTGCTGGTTCCTTCCTCTAATGTAAGCAAGTACAATACTAACCTCAAGAAAGCCCTGAACTTAGGAACTTACGGATCTGACCTTGTTCACATGAATATTTATGAACGTACCATTTCTACATTGACTTACCTTAAAAATGTGAACGACCTGGCAAATGATCTGAAAGTTGGTCAGTTTTTTAATTTAGAAACATTGAACCGTCTTTCGGAAAACAAGAAAAATGTCGATTCAATCCTGTTTATAACGAATTCCAGTTTCGATAGAATGACTCATTACCTGATAGATGAAAAGCGAAGTAATATTGCCGTACTGATTGCATACGGAACATGGATTGAAAATCTTTACCTGGCGACCAGCATTGATGCCGTTGAAAAAAAGCAAAAGATTTACGACAGGGTCGGTGAGCAAAAGGTAGTTCTCGATAATATTATAATTTTATTGGGGGCTTTTAAAAATGACCCCGATTTTGCAGAATTATTAAAGGATTCAGAAAACCTGAAAAAGGAATTCGATAAAGTTATCATTACATACAACTATGTTGAACCTACCATGAAGAAAGTTGACGGCAAGATGGTAATAATCGATAACAGTACCAGTACCATAAACATAGATGAAACCATATTCAAGAGTATTGGCAATGTAATAGCTTCCATCAGGAATAAAATTATTAATTAAAGATTTATTAAAAATATTGTACCATGAAATATTTTCTCACAGTCATTTTGATTTTTGCCCTGGTTTTTACCGTAAAAATCGTAAAAGGGCAATGTGATGATCAATTAATTGAAGTTTGTTACCCTGAAATCGGAGATTACAAATTTCTGAAACATTACCAGGTTCGTTTTAAGAAGAGTAAGAAAGATGCTCCTCTTATGGGTAAAAATGTTCTTGTACTTAACCAGGATACAAAATATAAAATTGTGGTTTGTAACGCTTCCGATTATGACGGGCAATTGATTTTTCAGTTATATCAGTCTTCGACAAATACTCTGATAGGAAGCACCTATGATCCTTCTACAAAAAAGGGACTTAGCGGGTTTGAGTTTGTATGCAGGGCATCAGGCATTTACTATCTGACATATTACTTCTTAGATGGAAAAGAAGGGTGTGCAGTAATCATGACTTCCGAGAAACAATCGCGTTAGTTATTCTGCAGATAGTCTAATTGAATTAGTATTTATATCGATGTGATTTATATTTTAATCCAATAAGTATAAATGTGTATAAGTATAAATCAATCGGCATAAACCAAAGTAGAAATTATAATTCGTCCGGTTTGGACTCTTATAAATTTCACTTTGGTATTACTATTCAGGCGGACTATTTAGAAACAGTTTTGAATTTTAATAAATAAACATATTTTTTTGTTATTCTTATATTTATCTAAAAAATCACTTTTGTCCGACTAATTTTTATAATTATATATGTCGTACCTACGGCACTTTTTTTAAGCCTCGTAGAGGCGACATATTTGCAGAAAAAAATTAAAGATTCAAAATAAAGCCCCGTAGGCGGCGAAATATTTGTAAATATTGAAAACAGGTTGATTCGTGATATGTAAAATATTTTAGTCGGACAACAGTGCTAAAAAATAATTAAATTGAAACGTCATGCTTCGAGCCCTTCGACAGGCTCAGGACTCAGCATGACAGACACACAATAATCACTCCGGAGTGTTGTGATTTAGATTAATAAAGGCAGAAATGATATTCATTACGAATTTTTGAATGTACTATCTCTCATGAGATCAGATTATCCATAATAACATTATACTTCTTTGGCAAAGAATTCCATGTATATTATCTTTGTTGTGCATATGAATTCACCTGCCTTCTATAGTATTATAGTCTTAATTAAGGAGTTGCATTCTGATTATAGTAATTTACTTTGATTTAGAATTGAAATTTATGAAACTGACTCAAATGAAAAAAATTCTTCCCTTTTTATTATTAGGAATAATAAATATTACCCATGCCCAGGAATGTGTAAAAACTATCACAGGACATAAAGGGGGAGTTTTATCCGTATGCTTTTCGACTGATGGCACCCAGCTTCTATCGGCAGGAGAAGATAAAACCGCCAGGTTGTGGAATGTCGCGGACGGACTGGAAATCATGACTTTTGCCGGCCATTATTTTCCTGTTAATGACGCCATCTTTACTACCGACGGAAAAAATGTTATTACCGGCTGCAATGATCAAACCGCAAAGCTTTGGTTAGTAAAAACGGGAAAGGCTGTAAAAGACTTTAAAGGGCATTCTCTTAAAGTGAATTGCGTTGCTGTATTCCCGGATGGAAAAACTTTTGTAACAGCTAGCAGCGATAACACCATAGGTTTGTGGAATATGAAAGACGGTTCTGCCGAAGCAATGCTTTCGGGACATTCCGGGGCGGTACTCTCTGTAGATGTGAATGCTGCAGGCACAAAGATGGTAACAGGAAGCAGCGATATGAATCTCAAAATATGGGATGTAGCCAGAAAACAGTCCATATTAACTCTTACAGGGCATTTTGGTTCGGTAAATAGTGTATCGTTTTCTCCCGACGGGAAAAGAGTTGCTTCGGCAAGTTCCGACAAGTCGATAAGAATATGGAATGCAGAGAACGGACGTGAGATTATTTCGCGTGAAAATCATACCGGACCGGTAACTTCTGTAAAGTTTTCACCTGACGGAAAGTTCCTGGTTTCGGGAAGTGAAGATAATACTGTCAGGATATGGGATGCGGAAAACCTCCATGAAATAATTTGCTTTACAGGCCATAAATCCTGCGTGACATCTGTTTGCTTTTCACCTGACATGAAATATGTTGTTTCCGGAAGTAAGGATTCGATGATTAAGATATGGAGTATTGAAACCGGAAAAAAACTATCTGTTTTAAGTGGTCATACGGGACAGGTATTATCTGTAGCGTATTCGCCCGACGGAAGCAGGGCTGTATCGTCTGATGACGATGGTGTTCTTATAATATGGGATATTTCTGCCGGAAAAGAATTATTGTCATCCAAAGCCCATAACAACTTTATCTATTCTGTTAACTATTCTGCAGACGGAAAAAAAATTGTTTCAGGTTCTCTCGACAGCACTATTAAATGCCTGGATGGAGAATCATTGAATGAAATACAGGTGATCCGGGCAGGATATGGTTTTAATTCTGAAGTTTCTTTCTCGCCGGATGGGAAAAAAATACTAAGCGCCTGTGGCGATTCTACCGCCAAAATATGGGAGGCCGGTTCCGGAAAAGTGGTAAGTACTTTAAAAAATTCAGTGTTTGTAAATCATGCTGTGTTTTCCAGGGATGGTAAGCTTGTTGCAATAATAAGCAGGGAAAACCTGATCTCGATCTGGAATACCGAAACAGGAAAAGAGGTGAGAAAAATGGAAGATCAGGCGGAATATTATTACTCCATAGCTTTCAGCCCTGACGGAAAGAAACTTGTAACCGGAGGAAAAATGCTGATTGAATGGGATGTAGAAAGCGGAAAGCAAATCATGGTTTTGAAAGGTCATCCTGAATTCATACGATGTGTTGCATTCAGCCCTGACGGAAAACGGATTGCATCAGCATCAAATGATATTACAGTAAAATTGTGGGATGCAGAGTCGGGCAACGAACTGAAAACTTTTGCAGGGCATAGAATGAGCGTAACATCTGTTTCCTTCTCACCTGATGGTAAAAAACTTATCAGCGGTTCAAAGGACAAAGAATTAATATTGTGGGAGGTTCCGGAATAAAAAAGAGAGGCAATCAAAGCCATTAATAGGGAATGTGCTGGAATGGCACCTCTACAATTTCGGCATATTCATCACCCGCCTCTTTCATGTCAAGGTCTTTACTTCTGTATAACCACTTTATCGTCAAAGCATTTCCTTCGAGATGGATGTTTTCTAATTTGAGCAGAATATCAAGAATTATTTTTGAAGATGCGGTGTTGAAGTAATCCATTTTAAACTCAACTATAGTGGAGTCTCTTCGGGTAGAAGTGAATTCATCGATCCATTCCATGACAGGATTATAAAAACTTCTGACGTCTTCCGGAAGAGACTTTCCGCTAAAAAACAAATGGTTAGTAATTGGGTCCAGGTTAATCTGGGGGGTTTCATCAGTTGCTTCAATTATTAGTGCGTTCATGATATTAAATTTTTGAAATTACAGTTTTCAGAACAAAGAAACATCTTTCATTGTTTATTGTCTCTACATGATATTGGAATTTATTCCCGGTCTTTTTGGCAATATCAAGAAAACCCAATCCGGCTCCACCCTTTTCAGAAAGCTGCCCCTCCCTCATTTGTTTCATATAAGCTGCTTTTACCTCTTCTTTTGTCAAAGCATTGATTGAATCAAGAATACCCCTCATTTTTTCAGCATTTTCACTCGTAACAACGTTCCCTGTTGTTACAGAATAGTTACTTTGTTCTTCACAAATCATAAACATTCCATCATTCATTGAGTTGCCTGCATCTGCCTGACTTTTGTCCGAATGTTTACAAATGTTCTGGAGGCACTCAATCATAACGTGGTAAACCGTCCTGGTAATCAAAAAATCTTCATTGCCATCCTCCAGTTTTTTTTCGGTGAGGGCAGCCAACACTTTTGTAAGCGACTGGTTTATTTCGCCTTCATATACCAGTTTAATACCGTTACTTTGCATCATTTTAAATGTGCGAAGTACAAATTCCATATGAGATATATTTTCTTTTTCCATATGTCAAGGTATTTTAAACCCAATAAATAATATGTCATCCATTTGTTTTCCGTCGCCTTTCCATGTTAAAAACTCATTTCTCAGACCGTTTTTTAATTCGTCTATTGAGAAGTGCCTGTTTTCGAACAGGTAGTTCTGGAGTCGAAGCGAACCATATTTTTCATTTTCGGGGCCTCCAAACTGGTCCTGGAATCCATCAGAAAAGATTAAGAATAAGTCGTTGGGTTGTACGTCAATTTCGTAATCTGTATAGGTTGTTTTCTTTTTATATTGTGTTCCGCCTATAGGTAAGCGCGACCCGCTGTATTCGAGCAATTCATTATTACGGATCTGGTATAACGGACGATGAGCGCCTGCAAATCTTACTTTATTTTCCCCGGGACTTATTTCACACATGGCAATATCCATCCCGTCTGAGGCATCGTTACCTTCAATATTTTGCTTTAATGTTTTGACAATCATAGAATGCATCAGGCACAGAACCTCAGAGGTTTTTTTCTTACCTCCCTTGGAAAGAATATCATTCAGGATCAGGTGACCGATAAGCGACAGCATGGCACCCGGAACGCCATGCCCGGTACAATCAACTGCCGCAAGGTGACAGACGTTTCCATCCTGGTAAAAAAATGGAAAATCGCCACTTACAATATCTTTTGGAATGTATAATATGAAAGACTGAGGAAGTATGGATCTGACAGAATTCTCATCGGCCAGAATAACATCCTGAATTCTCTTAGAATAATTGATGCTTTCAGAGATTTTTTTATTTTGTTTTTCAATAACACTTTTCGATTTTTCAAGTTCGGAAAGAGTATTGGTCAGTATTTTTTTAAGCTCTCTTTCTCTCCATGTTGCTGAAATAAGATTAGAGTTGGTTTGCTCCAACTCATTCATCATTATTTTCATGTTTTCAATTTCCTTTTTCAGGCAATTATTCTCTTCAGTCAGCCCGGCATAATCAAGTGCATTCAACATAGAACTATTTATAAAGGTGAGAACATTATGTGTTAGATGTTAATTTACTGTAAAGCTCTATTTTTTTTTCAATTCCTATTAATTGATTTACCTGATTGAAAAAACGATCATCGAGCAACCAGATAAATTCAGGAGAAATATCAACATTTTTTGTAACAAATTTGGAATTAAAATAAAATATTTTCAATTCACCGGGATTGTTCTTACGCAGAAAATCATTCAGTTCCGTATTGGGCATAATGTCAAGTGTCGGAACGTCGCCATAAATGTTGCGTTTAAGCAAGTTAGCAAATTGCGTAATTACCGAAGCAGAGATAATATTGTCTATTTCAAGCAGAAAATCATTAATAACATTAGTCCTTTCGGCAGGATTTTCCCGGATACTTGCCGGAAAATTTTTAAGCAACAATTTATCTACTTCTTTTTCGCTGAAAACAAGATACGCCTTTCCCTGAAATTCTCCCCTGATATGCGTTGTGAGAAGGTAGCTGTTATTAATACTCTTCTTTTTCGAAAGAGGAAAATAATTGTTTGAGTTGAATTTCAAGTCATACGGATGTATGTATACCTTTTCGTTAAGAAAAAACGAAAGTGAATCTGCTGACTTTGCAAGCCCTATGTTTATTACCTCCTTAGTAAAATCCAAGTCCACCTGGTCAAGTTCTGTTGCCATATTATTATTTTTTTAGTCAACCTCAGCCTTTTGTTTATTCTCTAAATTCATTGAAAGCTTAAACAATAATGCCGAGGATAGTAAAATACTATCTTTGAGTATTAAAAAAGTTATTGAAATATTTTGTTTACTTCATCAACAAGACCCTGGGCTGTGAATGGCTTTACTATGTAATTTGAGGCACCCAGGCTCATTCCTTCTTTAATCACAAGTTCCTGTCCTACTGCACTTATAAGAATTACCTTTGATTCGATATTATTCTCCTGTTTGAGTATCCGTAAAATATCAATTCCAATCATATCCGGCAAAATATTATCGAGGGTAATCAAATCAGGTTTATGCTGAAGAGCCATAGATATGGCTGTTTCTCCGTTAGCTGCCTGTGCAATAACTTCATATCCCGACTTTGCAAGTGCATCACTTATCATGGTCCGCATATAGAGCGAATCATCAACGACCAATACTTTTTTCATACGATTTGATTTTAATATGTTAAAAATCTTATTTTAGTTTCCTAACCCTAAATTATTACAAAAATATCAGTATCGGGAGAGATCTGAAATAGGTCATTACTGCTATTTTTAGCTAGTATTAATGTCCTATTCACCTTTTGCAGAAATGGGGTAAAAGGAATAAATCAAAAATTTAGAATGCTAATAATTTGCACTTTAAAGCTGAATTTAACTAGTGCTTAACCTCTATGGAAAAAACATGATGCGCAATAGCCGAAAGTGGTAATACTTTGGAAACACCTCCCCTTTTAACAGCTTCTTTGGGCATTCCGAAAACCACACAGGATGCTTCGTCCTGGGCAATGGTATATGCCCCGGCCTGATGCATTTCAAGCAATCCTGCCGCACCGTCATCGCCCATGCCGGTTAAAATGATTCCAATGGCATTTTTACCGGCATAACATGCTGCCGAGCGAAAGAGAACATCCACTGAAGGCCGGTGCCGGTTAACCATTGGTCCCTCTTTGACTTCCACGTAATATCTGGCTCCGCTTCGTTTCAGCATAGTGTGATAATTACCGGGTGCAATTAACGCACGGCCCCTGATTACAGTATCATTGTTTTCAGCTTCTTTCACCGATATCTGGCAAATCTTGTCCAGCCGGTCAGCAAATGACTTTGTAAACTTTTCCGGCATATGTTGAACAATAACAATTCCGGGGCAGTCATAAGGAAAGGCCTGCAGAAAAGTTGTTAACGCCTCGGTACCACCTGTTGAAGCACCTACCGCAACTACCATATTAGTAGTTTTAATCATGCTCTTTGTTGGAATTTTTTGCATGATAACATCAGCAGACAGTTTGGGAGGCACAATTATTTCCGATGTAAATTGTTTCCGTTTGATGCGGGACATTGAAGCTGCTTTTACAGCATCGCAAATACGAATTTTCGATTCTTCAATAAATGTTTTCGTATCCGATTTCGGCTTGGTAATAATTTCAACTGCCCCGTATTCAAGCGCTTTTAGTCCCGTTTCGGTACCATCCGCAGTCAGGCTGGAAATAATAACTACCGGGATAGGATGTTGTGACATTATCTTCTTTAAGAAACTGAGTCCGTCCATTCTGGGCATCTCAACATCCAAAGTAATTACATCCGGAACCTCTTCTGCTATTTTGTTAACAGCAAAATACGGATCTGCGGCAGTTCCCATTATTTCAATATCCGGATCTGCTGAAAGAATGTTTGAGAGCGTATTTCTTACAACAGCTGAATCATCAACTATTAACACCCGAATTTTTCGTTTCATATAAGTAACTTCACCGTTTTCACATAGTTTATATTCAATAAATTATTCATTTTAAAATATTAACCGTACTGGTTGGTTTATGACTATCATTCTCATTAGACGAATTTTCATTAAATTCAATTTTCTGAATAAACTTTTGTAATACACTTCCCGTGCCAGTGTAATATATTATATTACGTCCAAGAATGTCACCTACACTCATTTTAAGGATAGGGATATTTTCCTGTGCCAATAATTCTTTTGCCAGAATAATATTGCGCTCTCCTATATTGAACTGTTTAATCCTGGTTTGAATTATTTCGGCTCCTCCAAACACTTTTGCCACCAGGTTTCTTTTAATACTTCCCAACTCCATCATTTTTTCTATCAGTCTGGCAATTGCTATATTTCCATATTTTGGGGAAGCCAAACCCTGCCCATTCCACAGGGGCAGCATAAAGTGATTCATACCGCCAGTCCGTAAAACCGGATCATACAGGCACACTGATATGCACGAACCCAACACAGTTGAGACTATAGCAGGTTCTTTACTGACGAAAATTCCTGCCGGGTACAAATAATATGTATTCGTAATATGGTCATTTTCACTACTCATCCTTTATCTCCATTAAAATAGTTCACCCTCCTCAAAAAGGAACGTATTGCCGTCAGTGGCAATGGTATTCTGATTGATCGATTCTGTATTTGCCGGAATTCTGATAATAAATTTACTTCCTTCACCAGGAGTACTGGTTAATTCAATTGAACCGTTTAACATCTCAATATAATCATTACAAACTGAGAGTCCAAGCCCATGTCCTTTGTTTAAAGTATTTATTTTTGAGTCAGCTTTTTTAAATCTGTCGAATATGATTTTTTCTTCTTCCGGTGTAATCCCTATCCCGTTATCCCGAACGGTAACAGTTAACATGGATGGATTTAATTCAGTTATGATATGTACTTTGCTCTTCGCATGACTGAACTGAATAGCATTACTGATAACATTTGCCAAAATGATCTGAAACTTCACCTGGTCCGTTTGAAATGAATCTGTTTCAGTTTTTTTACCGGCATTATTATTAAGAATAAGGGTTACATGTTTTTTATTGGCTACATGTTTGAAAGAAGCAACTGTTTGTTCAACTACACTATTAATATCAACTCTATTGATTTGTAAAACAGCTTCACCGGCTTCTATCTCGGCAGCGGCAAAGATGTTCTGAAGCTGGAAATCAAGGTGAAAAGCTTCTGTGTATATCAGCGATAAAATGTGTTTTATCTGACCTAAATTATAGGAATCAATACCCATTAAACTACTGGAAAGTCCGAGGATTGATGCAAAGGGATTAATTATTTCATTTCTTATGTTTGAAAGAAAATGGCTTTTCAATGCTTCCGATTCTGCCAACTGCTTGTTAATCTTAGTAAGCTGACCGGTAAGAGTACTAAGTTCCTGCATTGCCTTTTCATTTTCGTTGAACCGGTTTTCCAGTTCTTTTATCAGTTCCTTATCTGTAAGTTGATTCATAAAAAATTATTTACATTATAATTTCTTGAAAACAGTTGGCCGGATGCTTTTTAATGGGACACTCAGATTAGTGATACTTTCGGAATGTCCTAAAAAGAGGTAGCCTCCGGATCGTAATTTGTTACAGAGTTTCCGGATTACTTTTTCCTGGGTTGCACGATCAAAATAAATAATCACATTCCGGCAAAAAATCACATCGTATAAATCAGATGACAGGTAGGTGTCGTCCATCAGATTTAACCTGCTAAAGCTGATCTTTGACCGTAACTCAGGTTTGATTCGTACTGTATTGTTATTTGGGTCTTTATGCCTGAGAAAAAACTTCTTCTTAATTTCCAGGGGAAGATGTTCAATCCTTTTAATCTGATAAATTGCTTCTATGGCTTTTTCCAGAACCTTGGTCGAAATGTCTGTGGCATGAATCCTGTACCCGGGAATGATTCCCCTTTCTACTTCACTTTCCAGTACCATTTGCAGGGTGTAGGGTTCCTCACCGGTACTGCAACCGGCACTCCATACATACAATGGTTTGAAGCCTTCTTTTTTAAGGAATTCAGGAATAACAAATTGAGTTAAGTATTCGAAATGAGCTGGTTCCCTGAAAAAATCTGTTTTATTTGTTGTGATTACATCAAGCATATGTATTAATTCCTTCGAAAGCCCTTCTTTGCTGAATAAATACTCGATATAATCGCTAAAATTGGTAATAGAAAGCGCCCTCAGTCTTTTTTGCAGGCGGCTTTCAAGCATGGACTTTTTAACTTCCGGCATTTTTATTCCTACCTGTGAATAAATGAATGTGCTAAGTTGCCGGAACTGTGCCAGTGACAATTTAGCATTCAATATGTTGCAAAGTGCCGATGTCATGAAAATAACAATTTATAAGCATTTATTAAATAAAACCGACCCCATTCTTTTTCATTTTTTATCAAAATGTTTATTATTTTAGTATTTGATCACATTAATGTTCTTCACTAAGAATCGGATTTTCTGTTTGTATAACAGAATCCTCTTTGAACTCAGAAATATTCGATGCGCTTTTAAGATTATCTAATTCGGTAATCACCTGGCTTATTTTCATATTCAGATCATTCAGTTCGCCTGATATTTGCGCATTGATTCTACCTCCTTTTTCAAAAAAACCAAAGACTTGTTTAAGAGATACCTGAACAAGCAGATACAAATCTTCTTCTGCCTGATCGCCGGCCCATTCGTATTGATTGGTTATCTCATGTGCAACGGTTACCGAGTTGACTTCAAGGAGGTCTTTCATTTCTTCCCGGAGGAGAATATCTATTTCCCTGTTCCTGGCAAGCTTCAACTGATAGATTTCCAATTGCAGCTTTAAAATATCAAGAGTTTTATGGTATGAGTTCAGGATGGAGGTAAGGCCTTTCGTAATGCTTGAAATCACCCGATCGTTTGCATGAATTTCAATTCTATGTTTAGATATCGAATAAATCTGAACGTCGGCAGAATCGGAACGGGTCACTGTAATAAACGCCTGAAGGATAGAGTTCCATATTCTTGCATTCTTTTCAAGGTCTGCCATGGTATCTATGTTTGCCTGCCGGCTGAATTCAATACTGAACAAGTGGGAAGCATCTGTTACCGGCAATGAAGTCACCTCTGCCTTTAAGGCAACTATTTGTTCCATTCCTCTTATATCTGCGTTAACCCTGTTCAGGAGTTGTTCTGTTTCGTCTCTTAATTTCCCGATACATTTAACCAAAGGCTGCAGGTCTGATTCCATTTTTGCAGTTGCTTTGTGCAGCTCATTCATTGCCCTGGAGCCGAGTGTGCCATGCTGATCGATGATGGCTAATGCAGCACTGAACAATTCATTTTTATTTTCGGAGTCAATGTCTGAATGAAAAGAATCGAGCTTTTTAAGGATTTCTTTCACTTCCATTACCTGAACTTCAGACCTGGCCTTTTTTTTCAACTGATTAATAACATTCAGTACAGCAGAATATTCTGCCAAAACCTGGCTTTTTTCAATAAATGAAAGGATATACCTGAGCAAATCTAAAAACTGTGACAACTGCATAATCTGCCTTATTAAAATTAATTAAAACGAATTCCCATAAATCAATTAAACTTGTTCTAATATTATTATTTAAACAACGGTCAAGACACTTTTTCTCTGTATTTTGTACCAGAAGCAGTCTTAACCCGGTATTCTCTCCATATGCAGGAGGGAATACCGGGGAATTAATCAGAATTGCTCAAAGTCTGCATCTTTCTTGTCGTTGTGATGCAGGTTTATTTGCACACCACTTTTCGGGATTGATGAAGTATTGATGTTATGCTGCGGATTAAACATCTGTTTTGTTTTGTTAGTTGGCTTGACTTTCTTCACATTACCACTTGCTCCATGGTTATTTACCGTAAAGAATGACACCAGTTCCCTGAGTTGGTCTGCCTGACCGTTGAGTTCTTCTGAACTGGTAGCCATCTCTTCTGCAGCAGCTGCGTTTTGCTGCGTAACCTGGTTCAACTGGTTTATTGCGTTGTTAATCTGATTGGCGCCTGAATTTTGTTCCAGGCTGGCTGCTGTAATTTCCTGTACCAGTTTTGCTGTACGCTCAACATCCGGAATAATTTTAGACATAAGGGTACCTGCTTTTTCCGTTACTTCAACACTTGTTTTTGAAAGTAAGTTTATTTCTTCTGCAGCTACCTTGCTGTTTTCGGCAAGTTTCCGGACTTCGGATGCAACAACAGCAAAACCTTTACCATGTTCACCGGCACGTGCGGCTTCAACGGCAGCATTCAGTGCAAGAATATTGGTCTGGAAGGCAATGTCGCCAATAATGGAAATTTTGTTGGCAATTTCCTTAATTGATTTAAGGCTTTCGGCAGAACTTGAGGCTACCTGTGACATTCCATGTGCAGCTGAAATAGCAATATTCTCGGTCTGTTGCGCGTTATCTGTATTCTGCTGAATGTTTGAAGACATTTCTTCCATAGAGGAGGAAACCTCTTCTGCCGATGATGCCTGTTCAGAGGCTCCCTGGGAGACCTGTTGTGAATTGGAATTCATTTCCTGGGCAGCTTCTGCAATGTTGTCGGAAGCAATCTGTACCTGGCTTACAACTTCGGATACCGAATTAACCATCTGCATAATGGACTGCAATAAAACATCCTTATCAGATCTCATCTTCAGTTGAATGGTAAGGTCGCCTTTTGCAATCAGATCAAGTTTTGTAACAATATTGGTGGTCGCGTTAATCATTTCCTGTAACGATTGCATAATCTCATCCTGCTCCGAGCGCATCCTGAACTCTACGTTCAGGTCTCCTTTGGCAAATAGTTTTGTTTTGGCAGCAATATCATTCATCGAGTTAATCAACAGATTCAGATTCATTTTGATTTCATTGAAATCGCCGCTGTAGTTTTCTGTAATGACGGGAGGAATATCGCCTTTGGAAATACGATCGACATAATTTGCAGCAACGTTCAAAGGCCCGATTACAGCATCGAGTGTGTTGTTTACGCCGGTAATGATTTTGGCAAAATCGCCATCATGTTTTGAAGCATCGGCGCGGGTATCAAGTTTTCCTTCCACCGCTGCATTGGCCAGCATCCTGGCGTCAGCAATAAGTGCACTGACCGCGCCAACAGATGTATTAACTGCATTGTTAATTTCGTCGAACATTGCTTTAGCTGTTGCCGTGTCATTATCAGGAGGGGCTGTTTCTAATTTAAAGTTCAAATCTCCTTTAGCAAACTTAACCAGGCTTTCTGTAAGTTTTTCAGCTTCTTTGGTCTGATACTTCCCAATTTTCTCTGAAACACGCATTGCCTGTTTAATAGCTGTTTGATCTGTAACCACTTCAAATGCACCTATTACTTTTCCCTGCTTATCTCTTACCGGAATAGCCGAGTAGCTGATATCCAGGTTAAGTCCATTGGGATGTGCATCTGTTTCGCTGGAGGCACCCATGTTAGTGGACATAGCTCTTGCACAGGCGCATTTCTCGGTATTACAATCGCTGGTTCTGAAGAAATCGTAACATTTAGTACCAACAACCTGTTTAGAAGTTTTCGCTCCAAGTTTAGCCCCGATCTCATTCATATACAACACAGTAAAGTCCCTGTCCATAATCGCTGCAGGAGTTGGCATATAATCAATGAATCCAACAAGTGTATCCAAGGTATTGTTTACTCCCTCTACAATCTTCTTATAATCGCCCTGATGCTGGTTAGCATCGGCTCTTGTATTCAGCTTTCCTTCAACAGTTGCATCGGAAAGCATAAAAACATCTTTTATCAGGGCATTAATTGCATCAATAGCAGTATTTAAATTATTCTTTATTTCATTAAAATCGCCTTTGTAATTATCTGTAATTTTTGGTGGCAAATCGCCTTTGGAAATTCGGTCAACATAATCGGCAGCCATATTCAGCGGACTAATCACGGCATCCAGAGTTTGATTAACACCTACGGTTATTTCGCGGAATTCAAAGTTGGTCTTTTCTGTTTCAGCACGTACATCCAGTTTTCCATTCACAGCTGCATCTGCAATCTCTTTTACCTGACTTACTATAGATCTTATAATTTTATTAATATTGAAAGATATCCATATTCCGACAACCATAGCGAAAATAATACCCAGAACAATTACTATAATTAATACCATCGTACTTTTTTCTGCAACATTATCAGCATCTATATCAGCAGTATGTGAGTTGTTGAGTTGCATATCAACAATCTTTTGATTTTTTTCTTCACACGGAGCAAATGCAGACCTTACATCTGTATTGTAATAATCAAATATTTCAGTATTTAATGTGGTTCCTTTTTTATCGTCTATATTTACGCCACGTTCAATTAGTGAAGTTCTTTCATTCACTAACTGAATAAATGTTTCATGCTTTTTATACCAATTATCCAAATCTATAAGATATGATTTCCATAAGACTAATTCTTCGGCTTCTTTAGGAATGGAATCAAATCTTTGACGATTTACTTCTATTTCATTTAAAAGCTTCTGGCTTTTTTCAATCCTGTGGTTTATATCTTTAGTGGAATAACGACTATCTAACAGACCACACTCCTGTGCTTTGATATCCGTCTGAGCATGCTGAATATTTGTAATATATTCAAGCGACGGCAGGTAAATTGTAGCCAGGGCATCTTGCGCATTGCGAGATGAGTTCATTCCGATATAACCTACAACCCCGATAACTCCGGCCATTGCAGCCATTAACAGAAAGCTTAAAATAAGCTTTGACCTGATTTTCATTTTATTTAACATATGTGTAAGATTTAATTTGTGTTATTTTATTTAGTTTTATGATTTGTCAAACTACAACGTTTCAGACACATCAGGAGAAGTTTCCCTTATTTCTTGAATGTCCTCGGTTGTGAATAATTTGTCCATATCGAGCAGCATAATAAATTGCTCCTCATTTAACTTATACATACCGTATATAAACTCCGACTGGTATTTACTTCCAATATTAGGCGGCGAAAGGATTTGTTCCGGTTCAATTTCCAACACTTCCTGGACAGAATCGACCAATCCTCCAATGTGCAGCGAATCCTTTTGAAAATCAATATCCAATACGAGAATACAGGTATTAGGAGTCAATTCTGTAGCCGACATCCCAAGTTTTATGCGGGTATCGATTACAGGTAAAATTGTTCCCCGAAGGTTAATCACTCCTTTCATGTATTCCGGGCATTTGGGGACTTTAGTGATTTTTACCATCTCAAGAATGTTCAGTACCTTACTGACATTGGCAGCAAAAATTTCCTCACCTAATTTAAATGAGAGGTAGGAATTCAACTTTAGTTTAATTTCTTTGTCCATATAGAGTCTTCTTTAGGTTATTGTGTTCTTATAACAGTTGACAAGTGAATAAATTTGTTTGTGTCCAATACAAGTGCGATACCGCCATCGCCAAGAATAGATGCACCGGAGATACTTTCCTGGTGGCGGAATAATTTACCTAACGGTTTCAGAACAGCCTGGTACTCACCGATAACTTTGTCCAGAATCAGGGCCACGCGGTTGTTTTCATATCTTACTATTACTGCCTGCAAAATATCGTTATCATTCTGAATGTTTTCAAAACCGAATTCTTCGCGCAAGGAGTAAAAAGGAATAGCTTCGCCGGCCAAAATAATTACGTTGTTAAAAGAACGTCTTACCTGCTGACAGGTAATTCCAAAAATCTGGTCGACAGCAGACAACGGAATAATAAAACGGGTGTTGTGAACCTGTATCAATAAACCATCAATGATGGATAGACTGGGAGGTAGTTTAATCGTAACTTTGGTACCCTTATTGATTTGGGAATCGACCTCCACTTCACCTTTTATTTCGGCAATTTTTCTTTTCACTACATCCATGCCCACGCCCCTGCCTGAAATACCTGTTACTGTTCTGGCAGTAGAAAATCCGGGAAGAAAAATAAGGTTAAGAAGTTCTTTTTTGCTCAGTACTGCATTGGGAGTTATCAATCCCTTTTCTTCTGCTGTTTTCCGTAGTTTTTCAGGGTCCATCCCGGCACCATCATCGCTGATTTCGACAACTACATTGGCTCCTGAATAATATGATTTAAGCATCAAAGTACCCTGTTTTGGCTTACCTAAACGCAGACGTACATCCTCAGATTCAATTCCATGATCAAGAGAGTTCCGTAACAAATGTAACAGTGGATCGGTTAGTCTTTCGATAATAGATTTCTCAATTTCCGTTTCAGTTCCTTCTGTAAGAACTACAACATCTTTTTTCAATTCTCTTGAGAGATCCCTTACAAGCCTCTGGTAACGGACTACCAGGCTTTCAATAGGAATCAGACTCATTGTAAAAGCGTTATCGCGGAGTCTGCGGGTAATTTTTTCAATATTTTCGGCAATTGAAGTCAGTTCGGGAAAAGATGAGTTTTCTGCGAGAAGGCTGAGACTTGCCTGGGTTGTCACAAGTTCGCTCACAAGATTCATGAGTTCATCGAGACGGAATGATGAAACACGAACGTTGGAGGCTGTTTTTGCTGCTGTTACTTGTGTCTGGACATTGGAAGATGCAAGTAAAACGGATAAAATCTGCTTTTCTCCGGTCTGTAAGGAAAGGTTGTGTTTTCTTTGCAGATTTTCTATTACTAAAGGTATTTTAAGAAGATTCCCGGTCCCTATTTTTTTAATTTTCAGCTCACACCCTCCTTCTACAAAAATAAATACTTCGCGAATCTGCTCCTGCGATTTATCAGTACATAAAATGGTCTCAAAACCGGTATAGGAGGTGTCGGGTATAATGTCTTTAAAGGAAGGCATCTGGCAGAAGAATGGAAGGGTAATTCCTTCTCCCATAGCAAGTAAATCGTCCAAAAGATACAGGGTATTTGTTCCGTTTTTGAGAATGTCTGCTTTGGGGTTGAAAAGAATGTAATAGGTACTTGCTTCATTGCCGGGACTACCCTTTTCAGCTGACTGTACGGGGTTAACGGTTTCCGTTTCCTCTTTCGAAAGTTCCTCAATTTTCTGACAAAGTAATTCATGTTCTCTTTTTGTTGATTCATCTGTAAGTTCAGCATCTTCCAGCAGCTTCTTCAGGTGGTCAACACTTCTGAGAGTTACGCTCAGGATATTATGTGTGAGTTTTCTCTTTCCATTGCGGATATTATCATAGATTGTTTCGATCTTATGTGTTAATGTGCTCAGGGACTCGAAGCCAAACATACTGGCCGATCCTTTTAACGTATGCATTGTACGAAATACTGAAGCAATCCCGTCCTTGTTTTCCTTATCATCGTCAAGCATAAGCAGTGATTTCTCAAGTTCTGAAATCAGTTCCTGAGCTTCTGCCATAAATATTGCGTGCATGTTGTCCATTGTCGTAGCCTCTGACTCAGATTATTTATAAAACCATAAGATGAACAGTATTTCCGGGAGTTAATATTTTCCGGTCAGGTATAATTTGTTCCAGGCACCGGAATATTTTAATATACCCGATGAAATGCAGTTTGAATAACAGGTTTAAGTTGCCAGCAGTTTGATACATCTTGTTTTTTATTAATTATTTCCTATCAGTCTTCTGACTATTTCCAGTAATTTTTGCTGGTTAAAAGGTTTCACAATCCATCCCGTGGCACCAGCCATTCGGGCTTCTTCTTTTTTCGCGGCAGATAATTCTGTTGTAAGCAGAAGAACAGGAGTGGTTAAATGATTGTCAATTTTCCGAATTTCTCCGATTAATTGGATCCCATCCATATTTGGCATGTGTAAATCGGTTATAACCAACCTGATATCGTGATCGAAAAGAAAATGAAGAGCATCCTGTCCATCCACAGCCTTTTTAACTTTAAAACCTGCAGATTCCAAAGTCAATGCAACCAGTTCCCTGATGCTTTCCGAATCATCTATTACAAGAATAAATCTAGGCATTGAAAGACATCTGTTATACATTATTAGTTATGACTTTAAGTAATCCTGAATTGCGCAAAGAAATCAGGATACTTTCATTGGATGGAGAAATAACAGTGAGATTTTTTGAGCTGCCATTAAATTCGTTCCTAAGGGATTGAATCATCTGAATAGCGGTAACATCTATAGCAGTAATTTCTTCAAGAGATATTACAAGGTTCTTACATCCCCCGACACACCCGGAAAGTTGGTTCTTAAAATCAATACTGTGTTTAATAACCAGGTCTCCTTTTACTTCGAGTTTGCAATCCCCTGATTTTAATTTTTTAACATTGAATTCTGTTTGCATAATATATTTACTCTTTGTTGCACACAACTTCCAACAGCCCTAAAAATTCCACTATCAAAAATATAACCGAGAGCAAAGAATGAAAATAGGTTCTTCCAACTATATTTAGGTAGTACTATTCACCTATTACTATTAATAATGACAGATCAGGCATAAATGTTTATACCAGAATTACACTAATAGTTGTTATAATTTAAGGAGGCCAGGTTCTTCGAAAAACTGAATGGCATGTAAGTTCGGTTCGTTAATATCAATAAGTAAGATATAATGGAACAAATCTGCCTTTATTAAGAAAATATGTTTTGTATAACTGTGTAAAAAAGTTATTTAGTTCATTGAAATCAATCATTTCGTTTTTGTCGGTATCGTTAAAGGGATAAAAACCATTAAAAAGCAGATCAAAAAGTTGCAGATACTCATTGGTAGAAACTACTAAAACCGCACAATCTTTTTTTGTACTTAAGCTTTTAGTAATATAATCGAATATTTCTTTACTGTCAACCTGGGAATACCCGTCAGGGTATTGAAGTAACTTTCGCGACGGATCGATTATGATTCCGCTGAATGCCGGTGATTTGTTTATTGAACTGCAAAATGACTCTATACCCACAAGATCAGTTTTAAAGTCCTTTAAACTGGAATTAGGAGCGATAAAGAAAATCTCATTACCGGAATTTTTAACAAATAAACCAGAAATAATGATAAGAAAAACATCCTGCTTTTTTGATACAGTTGCCAGTGAATCGCTAGTTCTGATAATGCTTTTCCGGGATAAATATTTATTATCATCAGGGCATCGGAGGGAAACTGATTTAAATAATTTCCCCTGCTGACTCAGGCATAAGTCCTTGAATCTGTTTGTGTTTTCTGTTTCAAAATTAATATTGATTTCAAAGCCTATATTAAGTTTCTGGTCGCTATAATTCTTCGGGCTTATAATTAAAGATTGCAACCGTGCATTCTTTTGAAAATCGCTTATATCAAAGAACTTAACATATAAAGGCCTGGACATTATATATCCCAAGTGATCTGAAGTTTCAGCATAGAATTGAATTTCATTATCTGCGCCTTCAAGAGTAATGTCATATGTTATGGCCAATTTATTGTCCTTTGTGTTAGAAATACTTTTCGGTTTTACCAATTCGATTGTCTGATTATTTGTTTTTGAATACACCGACTTGTTCAGAAACAGCCTGTAATTGGTACATGTGTTATTATCAAGGCAAACAGTTACCGTATACTGCCTGGAGAAAGAGGTGTTTACGTCAGATATAGTTTTCCCAAAAGAAATACCGGTTCCATTTGCAGACTTGTCAACAAATTTTTGTTGTTTAAGAACCGGATTCACATTAAGAAATTTCATGTCCCAAACTCTCATGTGTTTATCAAGCCCCCCGGTAACCAGCATCTTACCGTCCGGAGAAAAAGAAACGGTTCGAATACCTTTGCTATGCCCTTTCAGGTCATTAACTGATGTACCGGCGTCTATATTCCATATTTTTACGATGTTATCGTCGCCACCACTGGCCAGGTACTTACCGTCAGGGCTGAATGCAATAGAATACACACAATTGATATGCCCTTTCAGGGTTTTATAAAGTGTTCCGTTTTTAGCATCCCATATTTTTATATTATTTTCCAGTCCTGCTGTGGCAATATACTTTCCATCCGGACTGTAACTTATTGTTTCAATGGGATAGTCGGCTGCTTTTATTGAAAAAACTTCAGTGCCGGAGACAAAGTTCCAGATTTTAAGTCTTAAGTCGTTGCCTGCGCTGGCAATAAAAAGCCCGTCGGGGCTGAAAGCAATTGACCTTATACTTTGCTTATGTCCCTCAAAAGTTTTAAAATTGAGTTTACCGGGCACATACCAGATTCTAAGAGTATTATCGGCTCCGCCACTCGCAATAAATTTCCCATCCGAACTATAGCAAACACTTCTCGACGGCTGGAGATGTCCGCTAAGTTTACTATCCAGCTTGCCATTTACCACATCCCAGATTTTGATCGTTTTGTCAAAACATGCACTGATTAAGAATTTAGAATCGGGACTATAAGCCATACTAACATTGCCTTCGCCTTTATCATCCAGCGTTGTTATTAAGTCTCCGGATTGTGAATTATAGATTTTAATTGTTTTGTCTGCTGTTAGGCAGGCAATTGTTTTACTGTCCGGGGAAAAAATGGTTGATATTATTGCTTTGTCATGCTCTTTTTCAAATTTTAATGGCACCTGGGAAAACACTGTTACAGGGCATATAATAATAATTAATATCCGAAGTATTTTTTTTACTGTTTTCAGAACTTTTCTATAAACTTCTTTCATTTGATTTATTGTCTTGAGAAATAACTACCTGTGAATGATTTTGCTCCGTGTTTACTGTCAATCAATTCTTATAAGCCGCACATTTACGACCTTCTGTATTAAAAATTAATAAAAATAGAGGAAAGGTATTCTACTATAAATAGGTTTTTATAACTATTTTTGACGTAGTATAATCAACCTATATAATTTTACAGTGATTAAAAAACAGTTAATTAATTAATATATTAAAAATATTTAACGATATACATGATTGTTATAGTAAAAATAAACAAATCCTGGTCAGGAGAGCCAGAGAGGATAACGAAAAGCGGACGTATATCCCCTGCATATGAACGTACAGATGTTATAAAGCATAGCGGGAAAAATGCAGCACTTATTGGAATAAGAACCCATATCACCGAAAACAAACGGATGGAGGAAACATTGTGTGGAGAACAATAAATTTCTTAAAAACATCCGGTTAAACTCATTGCCATTTGTTGCAATTGCCGTAACAACGCTGACAGCCATTATCATAAGCATTTATTGCCTTATGTCCGGATGGTTTATTATTTTTCAGAACCTCTTTTATATACCTATCATCATTGCCTGTATTAACTATACAAAGAAAGGTTTTGTTTTTTCAGTCTTTCTTACATTCATTTATTTTTTTCTCATCATTTCATTTACAAAAGATTCAGTAGTTATCATACAGGCATTGATCAGGATCTTAATATTTGTGGGCGTAGCAGGAGTAACCACGTTTTTATCCATAAAGCTCAGGCAAACAAAAGAATTGCTGCACAAAACCGAAGAGCACATATGTATGGAAGAAGCCTTACGGAAAAGCGAACAAAAGTTCCGCGCTTTATTTGAAAGTGCAAAAGACGGAATCCTTCAGTTTACCGCCGATGGCACCATCATTGAAATAAACAAGTCTTTCGCCAGTATGCACGGGTACACCGTTGATGAACTGATGAAAAAGAATTTCGAAGACCTTGACACACCGAAATCCAGACCATTTATACCTGAACGGATGCAAAGGTTGCTGGCCGGAGAATCGATGACTATAGAAGTCGAGCATTTTTGCAAGGATGGTCAAACGATTCCCCTTGAAGTATCGGCAAGCCTTGTTACCATAGGAGATCAGAAGTATATCCTGGGCTTTCATCGCGACATAACCGAACGCAAACAGGCAGAAAAGACACTGAAAGAAAACGAAATCAGGTTTAAAACGGTTGCCGATTTTGCTTATGACTGGGAATACTGGGAGGGAATGGATAGTGAGATTATTTACATGTCTCCTTCATGCGAAAGGATCAGCGGATATAAGTCTGAAGAGTTCTTATCAGACAGTCTGCTCCTGAAAAAGATTATTCATCCCGATTATACAGAATTATTGAATAATCATTTAAAAAAAGTACATTCCATAGAGCATCAACATGAAATTGACGAACTTGATTTTAAAATAATAAAGAAAGACGGCACTATAGCATACGTTGGTCATATATGCAGACCTGTTTTTGATAACAGGGGTAATTACTATGGCCGGCGCGTAAGTAACAGGGACATCACCGAGCGCAAAAAAGCAGAAGAAGAATTAGCTTTTCTCAACCTGCAAAAAGAACTTATCCTAAACTCCGTTGCAGAAGGAATCCTGGGACTGGATTTGCAGGGACACCACACATTTGTAAATCCCATTGCAGCAAGAACACTGGGCTACGAACCGGAAGAGCTTATCGGACTTCACAGCCACAGTATCTGGCATCATACCAAAGCCGACGGAAGCCCCTATCCGCAGGAAGAGTGCCGGGTCCTCGCCGCCTTCAGGGACGGAAAGGTGCATCGCGCTTCCAACGAGGTATTCTGGAAAAAAGATGGCACAAGTTTTTACGTTGAGTATGCAAGCAGTCCTATCTATGAAAGGGGAAGTCTGGCAGGCGCTGTGGTAACTTTCACAGACATAACAGAGCGCAAACAGGCCGAAGAGGCATTGTGGGAGAGTGAGAGGCGCTACCGCAACTTATTCGACCAGGCAAACGAAGGCCTCCTGATTATGACACCGGAAGGCCGGTTATCCGAGACCAACAGGGCCTTTGCCGAAATGCACGGCTATAATCTGGACGAATTTAACAGCTTAGATATCAGAGAACTGGATATACTAAAGGGGAATACTATGGAAGACCGTGCTGATATTGCTCGCAGAATACATGCCGGTGAAGTCGTCCGTTTCGAGGTAGAGCATTATCATAAGGATGGGCACATCTTTCCTCTCAGTGTCACCGCAAGTCTTATCAATATTGACGGCAAGCAGTATTTCCTGGCTTTCCACCAGGATATTACCGAACGCAAGCAGACCGAAGAAAAGCTGCACGAGAGCGAGAACCGGATGAATAAGGAAATCAAACGATCTTTAGTGCAGGGACAGGAAAATGAACGAAAAAGAATCGCCCGTGAAATTCATGATGGCTTATGCCAGATTCTTTCGGTGGCAGATATGTCACTCACGGAAATGAAGATAAAAAGTATTATCGAGATGAATGATATTTACAAAGTGAGTGATTTTCTGAAGACTTCATTAAATGAGGCTATCCGAATTTCAAATAACCTTTCGCCGGCGGTATTGGTTGATTTTGGCCTGATTGCCGGATTAAAGAAACTGATAAAACTAAACAGTGAAACTACAAAAGACATAATTCTGAGGACGAATCAATATTCTGAGCGTTTACCAAGCGACGTTGAACTGACTTTTTACCGTATTGCACAGGAAGCTTTACGAAATGCAATAACTCATGCAGAGTGCAGTAAAATCTATATTATTATTTATTACACTTCAACTGTTATTACAATGAAAATTATTGATAATGGAAAGGGAATCGACGAAACTGCTCTCAAGATCCGCTCCGGCTTTGGTTTAAACAATATCTTTGAACGGGCTAAACTGATAGGAGCAAATGTCAGGATCAATTCAAAGAAGAACAAGTTTACATCGGTTTATATTACGTTATAATAAATGAATTATGAAAAACAAAATTACAATTCTTATTGTTGATGATCATAGTATTGTAAGATCGGGCATTACTTCAATACTGGCTCAGCAAGGTAATATAGAGGTAGCAGGAGAAGCGCCCAACGGAGAAGAAGCTTTAAAAAAATTCAAGGCATGTTCTCCTGATATTGTGTTAATTGATATTTCACTTCCGGATATAAATGGTATTGAGCTGTTAAAACTAATCAAGTGCGATAAGCCACAGGTTAAGGTCATCATTTTTACCATGCACGAAGAAGCAGAATATATTTATTCGGCCATTGAAAACGGAGCGAACGGATATCTTCATAAAAACGGGGATATAGAAGAACTTGTAAAAGCTATTGAACAGGTACATGCAGGAAAGAACTTTTTCAGCGAACGCATTTCATACATAATAGTAAATGAGATGAGGCAAAACAAGATCATGCCTCTTCCTGCTCTGGTTACTTATAAATTGTCGCCACGGGAGCAGGAAGTCCTTAAACTTATTGTTGAAGGGCATAGTAATAAGATGATCTCTACCGAATTAAACATATCGGTAAAAACTGTGGCTATTCACAGGACAAATATAATGAAGAAGGTACAGGCAAAGAATACAGCCGACCTGGTGAACAAGGCAATAAAAAACAACCTGATTTAGACATATTTTTATATTGTTATTCGGGAAATTTCTTTATTTTTGCACTCTCAAAATGGTGGATGTAACTCATTCTGTTAGAACATATTTTAAAATATAATTGAGACAGGAGAGATAAAAAAAGCTGCCTCAGAGCGACAGCTTTTCTTTTACATTTATTTCATTACTCAACCACCAGTTTCCCTGTTTTTATTTCTTTATCTGTACTAACTTTCACAATGTACATTCCCTTTGCCCAGGTTGAAACATCTATTACCCCGTGTATTTATGTATAAAAAATCCACAAAACGGTAATGGACTCTTTTTTGTATTTATTTTTTGTATCTTTGGTAAAAACAACCTGATATGAAAACCAGCATTCTTCTATTTGCCATCCTGATTTGCCATATTTTACCTGTCTCTTTAAATGCACAGGCTGATCCTGCGGCAAAAACAACTTCGGTTTCTGACAGTCTTGAATATATGTTCGACGGGACCATTCTTTCAAAAAAAGGACAAACAATAACTCTTACCATCCCGAACCAGCGCGCCCTTCCTGCTGCCGGGCAAACCGGAATACTTGCCAAATATTTCGAACAGGATATCCTGGGCATGAAAACTACCGGATGGATAGATATCGGTGAAGTAAAAATCACTTCCGTAAAAATAACTACCGTTACCATGACTTTAGAAAAGGAATTAAGTGTTATTACAAAAAACGGAGAAAAAGTTGATCATTTTAAGGCAGGAAACGTTGTACACTTTACCTGGAAAAAATAAATCCTGTTTTTGCTTTTCCGTGTTCCTGGAAAAGTTTTGATTTTTTTAAATATAATAAAGGCGGTTGATTTTCAATCTGCCTGACGGATAGGCTGGCATTTACCGTACCCTAAAGGGCAATGTTATTAAGTTATGCAATAATACCATATACACTTTGTTGCTTTTAGTGCATCATCTGCGATGATGTTGAATTCCTGTCTTTAGATTATTACAATTATTGAACCTCTGCGAGGTTACCTGAAAACGACTAACATGGTTCCATTAAAATGTTGGCAATGCCTGGAAAATCCGGGTTATTTCAGTTGAGTAATAATACCTTTAAAAGGAATTGTTTCCCGGTGCATCATCTACGATGATGTTGGTTTCTTATTCTTAGATTATTACAATTCTTAAACCTCTACGAGGTTATCTGAAAATGACTAACTTAATTCCATAAAATATTTACGGTGCTTAGGTAAACAACGTTGATTTTGTTTCTGAAGACCGGAGACTTGCGCCGAGCATGGCCGAAGTATCTTCCATATTTGTAATTAAATACTATCAAGGTTTTTAACAAGGCCGGAGACCCTGCGCTTTTTTAAAAATGTTATCAGCAAAGTAAAATTCAAAACTTTTCTTAATTTTTTATGAACATGTTTAACATATTATCTTATTATCAAATATATTAATGTCTAAATATTTTAGTTTATATCTATAAAAGTCAGCTAATTTCTTATTTTATAATTTCGCAATCATCCATAGATTAAAACGGATTTAATATTTTATTAACAATAAGTATCTTCTTTTTTCAAATGAATATTTTAGTTGCTTTAATAATAGTTCTTATCTCTGCCATTTTAACCATTCCATTTTTAAAGACCAGATGGAAAGGCATTGTTGCAACGGGTACAGTTGGCATCATCGCAATATTAAGCAGTATTTTGGCAGTTAAATCTTTATACGGAATTAATTTCGAATATATTTTTCCAGGTTCGCTCATTTCAGGAGCAGTACCCGTTCGTATTGACAGATTATCTGCCTGGTTTATTCTTATTATTAATTTCACCTGCCTTACCGGGGTAATCTATGGAATTGGTTATCTGAAAGCTTATCGTGAAACCAATGCAAAACTTAGTTTACACTGGATATGGTTTATTATTTTTCATTTCTCGATGATTTTGGTTTGCATGTTACAAAATGCCCTTGTTTTTCTTATCATATGGGAAATCATGTCATTATCATCCATGATGTTAGTAATATTTGACCACAATAATCCCAGGACACTCAAAGCGGGAATGAATTACCTTATTCAGATGCACGTCAGCGTGGTGTTTTTAACCGCAGGTTTTATCTGGGTTTATTTCTCTGCAGGTTCATTTCAATTTGATGCCATAGGTTCTTTTTTCAGTTCAAACAATAACCTCTGGTTATTCCTTATTTTCTTCATCGGGTTCGGTCTAAAAGCCGGGTTTGTACCTTTGCACAGCTGGTTACCGCATGCACATCCTGCAGCACCCTCGCATGTTTCCGGTGTTATGTCGGGAGTCATTGTAAAACTTGGAATTTATGGAATTATCCGCATTATCACATTTTTAAAGTCTGATTACTTATTGTTAGGAGAAATTATTGTCAGCATTTCTGTAATCACAGGATTATATGGTATTTTAAATGCTTCTGTCCATAGAGATTTTAAGCGGATGCTTGCCTATTGTACCATCGAAAACATAGGAATAATAGGAATCGGAATTGGAATTGGTCTTATGGGTATGGGAAATAATTCACCGTTATTGTACTACCTGGGTTTTGGAGGAGCATTATTACATGTACTTAATCATTCGTTATTTAAATCGTTACTTTTTTATTCTGCCGGTTCTGTTTACCAGCAGACCCATACCCGCGACATGGAAAAATCAGGCGGATTAATGAAAAACATGCCAAAAACGGCTGTTTTTTTTCTTATCGGTGCCATTGCCATTGGCGGAATCCCGCCTTTTAACGGGTTTGTTTCGGAATTCATCATTTACAGCGGCCTCCTGGAAGGGATTAAATCCAACAGTATAAGTCAGATAAGCTTATTAGTACTTACCATAGCCGGGCTCAGTATTATCGGAGGTATTTCTATTTTAACATTTACAAAGTCATTCGGCACCATTTTCCTGGGTAGTGAACGTGAGAAATTACACCATAAACCGCAGGAAGTATCATTTGTAATGCTATTCCCTCAGTACTTAATTATTGCAGCTATGCTGAGCGTAGCGTTTTTTCCACAGTTTTATATAAATATTTTAACTGGTTTGTTAACTGACAGCTGCCATTCTTTATTTACACCAGAACCATTCACAGTTTTTGCCGGATACTCACACAATATTTTTAACATAAGCCTCTTTTCATCTTTATTTATAGTAATTACAGCTGTTATATGGGGAATCCGATATTTTGCAAATAAAAATAAACCGGAGATTGTAAAGCCAACCTGGGGTTGCGGATATGTTGCTCCTAATAACAGGATGCAATATACCGGCAAATCATTTTCAAAACCATTAGGTAAAATATTTAATTTTTTATTGTTAGAAAAAAAACAATACCAGGAACTGAAAAATAAAGAAATTTTCCCCGAAAAAAGAAATTACTCATCGCATTATCTTGATTTTTTTGAATATAGAATAATTCAAAAAATAACTCATCGCCTGGTATATGCGGCAAATTATTTTCAGTTCTTTCAGAATGGAAGAATACAATCCTATGTTTTATATGGAATTTTGTTTATATTGGTAATATTTACAATGACCGTATTAAATATAATAAAATGAACCTGGTAAAGGCATTTATTTTTATTCCTTTTATTACAATACTCCTAATTCCATTTTTAAGAGTAAAGTGGAAAGGTATTGTTTTATTCACAGCCATTGTACTTAATGCTATCATATCCGGTTACTTTGCCATAATTTCCCTGAACGGCCAGGTAACCGAATTTACTTTACCCGGCAGTATCATTACAACACCCATACATCTTCAGATCGACGCACTTTCCGGATGGTTTATTCTGGTATTTAACTTCGTTTTTATTACCGGGTGTTTTTATGGTTTATTTTATATGAAAGCATATAAGGAACAAACTCATAACATTTCACTTCATTATGCCGTAATTGTTTTAATACATGCTTCGCTTTTAAGCATATGTGTTATTCAAAACAGTATTGCATTTCTTATAGCCTGGGAAGTAATGGCTGTATCAGCCTTTTTTGCCGTAATTTTTGAACACGAGAAAACCGGAACCATAAAAGCAGGTATTAATTACATTATGCAGGCTCATGTTTCAATCGTATTTATCATGCTTGGTTTTATATACATAGCCTATAAAACAGGAAGTTATGATTTCAGCGCTATAGCAGAATATACTTCTACTCACCAGGATGCAGCTTCTTTCGCTTTATTTCTGTTTTTTTTCACCGGGTTTGCCATAAAAGCAGGTTTCGTTCCTTTTCACACCTGGTTACCTTATGCTCATCCTGCGGCTCCTTCACATATCTCCGGTATAATGTCGGGAATATTAATCAAGATCGGAATCTATGGAATTCTTCGTATGTTGTTATTAATTAAAACGGATTATACCCAGGTTGGTTATCTGATCCTTTTAATTTCAGTTATTTCCGGGTTATATGGTGTAATGCTGGCAATTGTACAACATAATCTGAAAAAATTACTTGCGTACCACAGCATTGAGAATATCGGGATTATAGGGATTGGAATTGGGATTGGCTGTATAGGAATGGGTTCGGGCAATCAGATTTTAATAACCCTGGGATTTGCCGGGGCATTATTACATGTACTGAATCATGCTCTTTTTAAATCCCTTTTATTTTATACCTCAGGTAATGTTTACCAGGCATTGCATACACTCAATATTGAACAGATGGGCGGGTTAGCTAAAAAAATGCCCCGGACAGCATTGCTTTTTTTAATTGCAGCTATTGCTATTTGCGGAATACCGCCTTTTAACGGGTTTATTTCTGAATTTATTATCTATAGCGGACTTTTTCACTGGTTACAAAGTGCATCTGTCATTTCAATTATAGCTATTATTCTTTCAGTTCTTGTCTTGGTTATGATCGGAGGCTTTGCCATGTTATGCTTTACCAAAGCTTTCGGAGTTGTTTTTTCAGGTAATACAAGACATAAATTTCATCACGAAATAAAAGAAGTACCATTTATCCAACTGACACCTTTGTATCTTGTAGCCTTATTCATTATACTCATCGGGTTATTTCCAAAAATCTTTCTAAACATACTTGCAAAACCGGCAGGTTTATTTGCAGGTACCACCCAGCCGCTCAACATTAACCCATTTCAAAACCAATTTTTTGATGCATTGCAAACTATAAGCTGGTCGGCCTGGGGATTTGTTCTGTTGATTATTTTCATTTATTTCATCAGAAAAACAGTTACTAAAAAACATAAGGTTGTTATTTCATCCACCTGGGGCTGCGGTTATATTGCTCCGACTGCAAAACTTCAATACACAGCCAGTTCATTTGTCAGAACATATAGTAAACTTTTTGGAACCATTCTGTTATTTAACCGGAAAGAGAAGGAAATACAGGGAATATTCCCTGCTCGTGCCCATTACGAAACCCGGCCATACGATAAAATTGAAAAATGGCTGATCGATGCTCCTTTGCATTCCTTTAAATCAGTACTTAATAAATTCCGGTTTCTGAGTAATGGAAAAATCCAGTTCTACATTTTATATGGTTTAATATTTATCATTTTAGTCATATTTATTCCTTTTCTAATTAACAAAGTAATTGGTTTTATTGACTTTTTAAAACAACTTTAAATATGTTGAGTTTAATTTTAATCATCATTGCAGGAATCTTTTTTACGGGTATAATTATCCGGACAAAGAGCATTGCATCGGGGCGTAAAGGCCCGGGAATATTTCAGCCTCTGAAAGATGTTATCCGTCTTTTTAAGAAAGGATCTGTATATAGTGAAACAACCGGATTTGTATTCAGAATTGCCCCTACCATTTATTTTTCGTCCATAATTATGGCCATGCTCGTTATTCCTTTCGGACAGTCTAAAGGAATCATCAGTTTTAACGGCGACTTTATTTTCTTTGCCTATGTTCTTGCTTTAGGTAAATTTTTCAGCATCATTGCCGCCATGGATACCGGCAGCAGTTTCGAAGGAATGGGTGCCAGCCGTGAAGCACTGTATTCGATGTTTGCCGAACCTGCTTTTTTTATTCTCATGGGTTCACTGGCTTTACTTACCGGACACAATTCATTCCAGGAAATATTCGAATCGTTGCATTTGGGATCGTACATCAGTTATGCGTTAACAACGCTTGCAACATTTGTTCTGGTAATGATAACAATGATAGAAAACAGCCGGATGCCGATAGATGATCCTAAAACTCACCTCGAACTAACCATGATACACGAAGTAATGATATTAGACAACAGTGGTTTTGATCTTGGTCTTATACTGACTGCCGGATATCTGAAGTTTGCTCTTTACGGAGCACTTGTTGTAAACCTGTTTATAGGTATGGTTCCTTATCAATACGGAATTCCATTATTTTTTGCCGTACAGTTTCTGATGGCTGTTTTTATTGGTCTGATTGAATCGTTTATGGCCCGTTTCAGAATGAGTCATAACGCTCAGTTTATTTTTGCACTTACTTCAGTAAGTCTTCTCATTTTTTTCGGTGTATTGTTAATCCTGGGGAAATTTATTTAATCATTATAAAAACCTGAAAAATGATAAATGTATTGCTTATCACATTTTTAATCACCCTGTTCTACATGGCTATTGCCAACCGTATGCTGACTTATGTAAGAGTTCTGGCGCTGCAGGGTGTGTTATTGTTCTTTGTTGTATTTATTCAGTTAAATGAAATAAACACACTTAATCTTGTCCTGATCCTGTTAGAGACTATTATTTTCAAATCTGTTGCCCTGCCCCTCTTTCTGGGATATATTATAAGGCGCAACAAAATCACCAGGGAAGCAGAACCCTATTTACCCAATTTTGTATCCCTCATTATTACAACTCTTATTGTTGTAGCTACCATCTTGCTTGCCAATAGTATTAAAGATATCTATTTAGATAAAATATTTTTTATTGTAGCGCTTTCCTCCCTTTTTACCGGGCTTTATTTTATTGTTACCCGGCGAAAAATAATAACCCACATTATGGGTTACCTGGTCATCGAAAATGGAGTTTTTGTATTATCGCTGGCGATTGGAAGTGAAATGACGATGCTGGTAAATGTCGGGATTATGCTGGATATATTTGTAAGTGTGCTTGTTTTGGGAATATTTTTAAACAGAATCCGTGATACTTTTGAGGAAATGAGTGTTGATAATTTAACCCATCTAAAAGATTAATCATTATGTTTAGTTTTTATATTGTTATTGTTTTTCTACTTGCCGTTAGCCTGTTTTTTAATCGCAACAATGTAGTCAGAATATTATTGCTGTCAGCTTTTCTGTTATTGCAATCTTCTGTGACTATTTATGGTTATTTTCATCTGAATACGACAGAACTCGATTTTTTCACTTTCGATCATGTAGGCATTATTTTCATGACAGTACTTACCATATTGAGCTTTACAACCGTTTTCCATAGCTATATATATCTAAAACACAGAAAAGACAATAATCGCAATCAAAGTATATTTTTTGCTGCGCTTGTTTTACTTATTATGTCGATGTCGTGTGTTTATTTTGCAAACCATATCGGGGTTATGTGGGTTTTTATTGAAGCTACCACCTTAAGCGTTGCAGTGTTAATTTATCACGAACGAACCAATTTATCATTGGAAGCAACCTGGAAATATGTTTTTATTTGTTCCATAGGTATAACATTTGCTTTTGTTGGAATTCTTTTTTTAAGCAGGGCGCTTCAGGAATCAGGCTCACCAAGCCTGGTGTTTTCCGAAATACCTGCTAAACTCAAAAACGTAGATACATTCTGGCTTAAAATTGCTTTTCTATTTATGATTGTCGGATTCAGCACTAAAATGGGGCTTTTCCCTATGCACACCATAGCTGTAGATGCCCATACCGTTGCTCCCCCGCCTATCAGTGCTTTTATTTCAACTACCCTGATGAATGTAGGGTTCGTGTCAATTTTTCGTACTTATTCTTTAATGGCAGGTACCAGTATTCAGCCCTGGATGAACCAGGTTTTGTTGTGGTGTGGATTGTTAACTGTTTTCATATCAGCAGTATATATTTTAAAAGTAAATCATTTAAAACGCATGTTTGCTTATTCCAGCCTGGAACACATGGGACTGGCTGCCATTGGCCTTGCCTGTGGAGGAATAGGATATTTTGCCGCTATTTTTCACATGGTACTTCACTCATTTGTTAAGGCAAGCGTTTTTTACCAGATTGACCAGATACACCGTACATTTCATACTTATATTATCAGTAAAACAGGAAATTATTTCAGTAAAAACCTATCCGGAGCGCTTGTTATGCTATTTGTTCTCATCAGTGTAACTGCCATGCCTCCCTCCGGATTATTTGTAAGTGAGTTTCTGGTTTTCAGGTCGATGTTTGAAGCTCGCCAGATAATTGCACTTGTTGTTATTTTAATTATATTTTCATTGATTATGTGGGCGCTGGGGAAAAATATTTTAAAAATGATGTTTATACCACCGGCACAGTCACCGGAAGATAAACATAATGTAACTATAAGCCCGTGGGAATCTGTTACGCAATTTGTTTTGCTGGCGCTGGCCGTTTATTTAGGCCTGAACCCGCCGGCAGAACTGGTGCACTTTATTAACCAAAGTATAATGCTATTACCCAACTAATATGAACTATATCACCGTATTGAATAACCAGGCTATCCCAATTCCGGACATTCCCGAAACAGGGTACCCTTCTTTTTTTGAAACAAATACACAACTAATAACTGATCATCGCGAAAGACATTGTGTAAGTTATTTCGGGTATAAAGTTTCAGATAAAATAAAATTAATCTGTTGTATTGCCGATGATACTACTCATGAGATTCATATTTCGTCGTGCCTTGTTAATGTTTCAGAAAAACTGACTTCCTTTACAACAAAGCACCTGTGCTTCGAAAAATTTGAACGTGAAATACATGAAAATTTTGGTTTAAATATTATTGGCCATCCCTGGTTAAAGCCTTTACGTTATGCTTTCAATAATACAGATAAATCAAAAACTATTGCCAGCTATCCATTTTTTAAAATTGAAAGCGAAGAATTGCACGAGGTAGGCGTTGGCCCCATTCATGCGGGTGTTATAGAGCCCGGGCATTTCAGGTTTATCTGCAATGGCGAACAGATATTGCATCTCGAAATACAGTTAGGCTATCAGCACAGGGGAATTGAACAGTTATTTTCGGAAAAGAAAAAACTAATTGAACGAATAACCTTAGCCGAAAATATTGCAGGCGATACTGTTGTTGGTCACACAACTGCTTTTTCAAATTTATGGGAAGGTTTATGCGGTTTTAAAGCAAACAGGGAAATTGAACTTTCGCGTACACTTGCACTGGAGTTAGAGCGCATTGCCGTTCATACCGGGGATATAAGTGCAGCCTGTACTGATATTGCTTACCAGCTTGGCAGTTCGGTCTTTGGAAGATTGAGAACTCCCATCATTAATTATTTCCAGGAATGGTGCGGTAACAGGCTGGCTAAAGGCTTAATAAGAGCCGGACGCAATCAATATCCTCTTACCCAAACATTAGCCAAAAGATTAATGGAAGTACTGAAGGCTTATGAGCCTGATTTTGATGAAATGTGTAATGAATTATTTAAGCTACCCAGCGCTATTTCACGTTTTGAACGCACCGGGGCGGTTTCATCCGAAAATGCACTAACTATCGGAGCTGTGGGTATGGCTGCACGTACATGCGGACTGGCCAGGGATATTCGTATTTCTCATCCCCACGACCTTTACCCTGAACTGGATCACGAACCCATTACCAAACGCCATGGCGATGTTTATTCCCGCATCCAGATACGCAAACACGAGGTAAGGCAGTCCATAAAACTTATCAGAAAATTAATTGAAAATATTCCGGAACAAATCGCAACAAATATCATATTAAGTACACCCAGACCCAACTCTTTTGCTGTTTCATTGGTTGAAGGCTGGCGGGGAGAAATATGTCACTGTGCCGTTACAGATTCAAATGGCGAGTTGATGGTTTATAAAGTTAAAGATCCGTCCTTTCATAACTGGATGGCTTTGGCTTTGGCTGTCAGAAACAATGAAATTTCTGACTTTCCTATATGTAACAAAAGTTTTAATTTATCCTATTGCGGACACGATTTATAAACAAAGAATATGTTTAACAACGTAAAAATATTATATCATCAGGGCAAACAGTTCATTCCCGATGTTACCAAAGTGGAAGTTCCGGGAATCTTCAGGGGACGCCCGATAATCTCCGATGTTAAAATTGATGAAAACAAATTACAGGATATTTGTCCTACCCTGGCCATTTCCGTAAATCCGGTTTGTATTGATCTGGGAAAATGTACTTTTTGTGGCGAGTGTTCTTTTATTTTCCCGGAGAAAATCAAGTTCACAAAAGACTATAAAATTTCAGCAAACCGGCGCGAAGATTTAATTATTACGGAAGGTAATGATACTCCCGTCAAATTAAACCCTGAAAAAGTAAGAAAAGAGATTCACGGTTACTTCGGTTCTTCCTTAAAATTACGACAGGTATCAGCCGGTGGCGACAACAGTTGCGAAATGGAGCTGAATGCCTGCGGAAATGTGAATTTTGATATGGGGCGTTTCGGAATCGAGTTTGTAGCCTCTCCGCGGCATGCCGATGGGATTGTAATTACAGGTCCCATTTCTGAAAACATGGCCGAACCATTACAGATTTGTTATGATGCAGTACCCGACCCGAAAATTATAATACTGGCAGGAACCGATGCCATAAGCGGTGGAATTTTTGCCGGAAGCCCGGCTCTTAACCGCAGTTTTCTCGAAAAATATCCTGTTGATTTATATGTGCCGGGCAACCCTATTCATCCGCTAACATTTATCAATGGTGTGTTAGATCTGATAAAAAAGAGATAATTGTTATATAACTTTACTATTGAAGAGAAACCAGCCTGCCTGACTGAACGGTTTTATTATTATTTATCACGTTATAGAAATAAATTCCTGAAGGGAGACTGCTTGTTTCAAGTGTGGTAAATTGTTTGGTAACGTTTGTATTCATTACCTCTTCTCCCAGGCCATTGTATATTCTGAGTTCGCAGTTCATTATTTGAGATATATCATTTATCATGATGGTTGCGGACGTACTGAATGGATTTGGATATATCTGTACCAACGAAAAACTGCCTGTAAAACAATCAACTGCCGAGACATTAAACCAGGTTGCGCTGCCATCGTAATCCGTTTGCTTCAGCTGGTAATAAGCAATATTGCCATGATAATCACTATCCGCGAAAGTATAGTCCTTCATCTGATTACTGTTGCCTGCACCGGGAATGCTGCTGAGTTCAATCCATGTTACTGCATCTTCGCTTTTGTAAACTGTAAAAAAATCATTATTGGTTTCGGAAGCAGTTTTCCAGTTCAGGTTGACTCTTTCGCCGTTGCATACTGCTTCAAAACTGAGCAATGAAATGGGCAGAGGGGACGCCGTGTTTATCGAGCCCATATAAAAATTATTTGAAAGATTTACCAGGCTAAGCCCTGTTCTGTTTACCTGGGGATTAGTTGTGGTTCCACTGTGCGCTCCGTCGGTTCCTGTCACGCTTCCTGCCAATGTTAACCGTAAATGCAAAACATCAGTTACCAAACCCAAACCCGTTCCCTCTGCACTTAAGTTAAAAGGAGTTCCTGCTGCTGCCATTCCGCCACCTGCAGAGCAGGTCCAGTACGAATCGCTCCTGCGGATTACAGTGCTTCCTCCATCGGCAAAATTTACGTCCGCAGTTGTATTTGCATTTGTATGGGTAAGAGTTATTGTACCTCCTGATGTAAGAACAGCAGCAGGGTATGAAACATAGAAAGGTCTGAAATCGGTTGACGAACCCATTGGAAACATACCTGCAACATTTCTATCAGCTATGCTGGCGGTACCAAAATATCGCACCAAACTTCCGCCATATATCCATCCGCTGGCAGCAACCCCCGCATGCGATAATGTACCAGGAGTTCCTGGCGCTGTTCCTATAGTTAAGGTATGTCCGGCCAGGTTTATCTTTCCGCTTGTCATAGTGAGTGTTCCCCTAACAATCATATCTTCACCCAGGGAAAGGCTATTGGTACGATTGATTGTAAGACCATCTAATGACGCACCGCTCAAAAACGTACCTGCAGGAATTGTAAACGCCGCACCTCCTGTATGGCCGGGTGTTCCAAAAACAAGATTAGCTGTTGAATTATAAGACATTGTTCCGGTTGTCCTGGCAATAGGAATATTCCCGTCCTGAAACGTAATAGTATTTGACATTATTAACAAATTACCATTTGTTAAGGTTAGTGTTCCCGTTATTGTTGTCGGCATCTGGAAAATAACACCGTTAGTATTATTAATTACCACGTTACTAAAATTAATTGATGTACCTGTTACAAGCTGGGATGTTGCAGAACAATTAAATGTAAAAGTACCGGTACCCATATTGAATGTTCCTGAATTATTTAATGCGAAAGTACCGTTTGTACCTGTAAATGTAATGTTTGGGTTTGTTCCGGATACATTAAACGTCATGGATGCACAGATATAAATACTTATCACGCTAAAATCACCGGCACCCCAGGCAGACACCGATTTTGCAATCCCCGACTGAAAATCCAGGTTAGGATAATTATGTGCTCCGTTAGGTTTTATTCCAAAATATGTTGAGCCACCCTGGGTTGAAGGGTTACCAAATTGTATAGTACCTCCGGTAACATTATATGGCGAAACATTCGCCCCGCCCATATCAATATCGGGAAAATTAGCATTACATGCATCCTGAATCACTATTGTACCACCTGTCATGGTTGTGCTTCCTCCGGTTACATTAGCTAATTGAAATGTATAAGACAATGACATCCCCTGATCGGCTAAAATTATATTTCCGCCGGTCATGTTAAAATCTATATAATCAGTACCGGCTTTTGCATGAAAACCCGAACCAATACTTAAGGTGCCTGAATTAACATATAATTGCGGCGTACCGCCATTAACCTGATAAACAAAATCATACCCGGAATTCAGTACCTGACTATTCTGGACATTAACCGTTCCGCCGTTTATATATAATTTACCCGACAATATCACGCTATTATTTGTTCCGTTCGGGCATAAATTAAGTGTTCCCAGGTCCGATTCAATTATTACATTAAAAGGAATGGTAAGCGCCGTTGCAGAGCCGTTATCGTGACAATTTGTTAAGGTAGCCGTATTATTATATTTGAAAGTGCCGCATGTAAAAGTAAAATTATATCCTGCTGCGGAATTAATTCCTGTAATAAAATTATTTGATTGAATATCCAAAACCGTTGTCTTTGAAGACAGGTTTAAAACAATATAATTAATGGTAAATGTTCCGGATCCGGTTACCGTAGAATTAATAGTTCCGTTAAAAGTAAGAGTTGTATTTGCCCCGGCGGTAAAAGTTCCGTCATTCTGCAAGCTACCACCGATGGTTAAACCGTTTGTTGAATTTATTGTAAGTTGCCCTGTGGATACAATAGTCAAACTGGCGCACACTGCTGCAGAATTTATTGTTATGGCTGTGGCTGCAGGTACAACAACATCTTCCGTATTTAATGGTGCATGTCCCAGCGACCAGTTTCCCGCTGTTTCCCAGGTACCAGAGGAGGTGGCTGTATTCGTAAATGTCGTTGCTGTCTTATAAATTATCAAAACCGAATCGGGTGAAGCAGTAAAAGATTTGGATAAACTGGTATTTTTTTCAGTTACAAGAGTATTCTGGGCAAATACATTGCCTGTTGAGATTATCGTTACAATAAAAATCACTCTGAAAAAAAAGATGTATCTGAGACATACCATCTTCCTTTTATGAAGTTGATTAATTAAATTCATAAATCATTCTTTGATATAAATCAAAGATACTTCAGGCCCAATGCTTAAACCTACAGTAAATATGCCCTAATAAAATACGTATTATTACAGAAAACGAATCCCTTGGAACCGGTCTGTCTGAAATACCTTCAAAACGTTTCTGTTTAGGCTTTTTGTTTGTATATCCGGGTTATCAGAGTGTAGTAATTTCTACATTATTTTCAACCTTTGATTGGCAAAAAAGACAATTTTCAACTGAATTGCCTTTTAAGTTCTTATTAATTAACGCAATAAAAACAACTACGCTTTTTTCTTAAATGCATGAACTGTTCCCACAATAGAAAAAGCCAGCATTACCAGGCCAAAACCAATCCAGGCAACTCCTACCTCATCAAAAGAAAGGCTTCCGGGTGATGAAATTACCAATGCATCCCAGGCAAGGACAATCCCGGTAAGCGACATTCCTATAATGGAAAACACCTTCATGGTAGTTGTTTTAATTTTCATTAGTGAAAGGACATACAATGCCATGTAAAAAAAGAAAAAGATCATGGTTACAATACCGGCTTCTGTAGTCAGTTCATCATCTTTCCCGGATTCATAATAATCATATCCTGAATATCCGCCATATGAATCCTGATTATTATAATCGGAATACGACTGCATAAGGCTATCCATACGTGCCGAACTGACTTCTTCTGCATAATAGACATCAACTGCCATAAAAACTATGGTAAGCACAATGGCTACCAGGTAAAATACTCTCATCATAATAGTAAGTTTTAGGGGTTATAAATTTAATTCAAATATAAAAAGTTTTGGAATTATGTCATGCTTTAGTGATTACAATAAATTATTGGGAAAATTTCTTTGATTTTTATTTGTTTTAATGTAATTTGGTCAAAAATATCATTTACTATGAAAACTATAACTATTGCATTAGTATTTTTAATTGTTTTTAGTTTATCTTTTGCATTCGGACAAAAGAGTACGGAAAACGAATATCAAAAAATATACAAGCATTCCCTCGGAATAGGCGTAGGGTTTACTACCGGACTTGGAATATCTTACAGGTATTTTCCCAAAAAATTTGGTTTTCAGTTAAATGTTGCTCCATACTATCAGGACTATGGTAACGAAGCATTTGTAAGCGCCGGTGCAACAATATTGTGTAATCTTGCCGAAAACAGAATAACTGCCGTATATGCGTATCTTGGTAATCATTATTTTTACCAGAGCAATAAAAGCAATGAATCCAGATGGGATCCTGTAACCCAGCAATATATATACGACAATACAAAAACTATAAAAAAGGATTTTTTAAATACAGGTATTGGCTTTGGTTTTGAATTCAATACCTCAAAAAGAGTAACTTTAAATTTAATGGGCGGTTATGCCCAGTATAATTCATTTGAAAAGTTATTTTTTACCGGAGAAATGGCTTTATATTACCGGTTTAATTAAAGGTCTGTCCGGTTTATCCGGGTTCTACCGCGATACGTGCAGTTCAAATACTCCCTGAATTCCGTTTTTACCTGTTGCTGTGATAAAATATTTTGTTTCAGCCAAACGGGAAGCATTTATTTCAACAGATTGCTCACCCGCTTCCATATAGCCTTTAAATATTGTTGAGATATGACGACCTGTACCATCTGACAAATCAATCAGGTAATCGCCAGGAGTATCGATATTGAGCAAAAGAGTTGAAGATACGGATGAAGGATTCGGCAATAATTTACCCCTAATTTTATGAATAATATTTTCACTTATATTCTGGTTGCCAGTGAGGGCAGAAACAATAGAATCATGCAATGCAACATTATCCACACTGTCGTTCGCAACATAATAAACATGGTGACTTGTTCCTCCACCCAGAACAACAATTTTAGGCATTCCGGAAGGTCCGTAATCTGTCATTCTTATTAATGAGTCGGAAAAACGGGTCGTTTTTAACATATTATTATTCAGACACCAATCTACAAGAATCGGGCAGCTTAAAGTTCCTTCATCATCGCAAATGTACATATGAACCCGGCCCGGATAGGTAGCTTCAAAGCCCTGTACTTCGGTATAAGTGGTGTACGACGGATCAATACAGCCCGAACAGGGCATTACCCAGCAAATAACAATAACATTTTCCTGGTCAAGCTCAGAATACAGGTCGTGCAGATTACCTGAACAATCGTTACAGGAGAAGTTTACTGCCGTTTGAGGAAAAACGGATACAGAAAAAAACGCGAGTATGAGTAATGAAAGAATATTTTTCATCGGCTTACATGGGATTAATCAGAATTCTCAATAACAATATATTTTATTTTTACAAACAGCAACAATTAAAATCACTTTACCTCGCCTGAAAATGTTTTTATGTATTCCTCCCACTTCTTCGTCTGATAAGCATCTTCTTTAAAAAAATGAAATACCGGCTCCACATTTTTAGCTATAAAATAACCCGGCACTACGGAGATCAGCTGGTTAAGTTCATTTATGAAAACCATCTGGGGCACGTTCATTTTACCATTTAACAATGTAACGGCAAACTGGTGAAACGGATGTTCTTTTCCTTCGTTTGTATAAGTGGTTCCGTTAAATGTAATTGTATCCTTGGATGTAATATCAAATAATACCGGGTAGTAATTTTTGTTTATATATTCTGCCACTTTTTCCTGGTTAAAAGATGCATTTATCATCATTTTGCACTCAACACACCAGTTGTGGTAAAGAAACATTACAATCTTCCTGGGCTCCTTTTTATTCAGTTCTTCTGCCTTATCAATGGTTACCCATTTGATTCTATCAACAAATGGCACAGAATCTTTAAAAGACTTGTTAAAACTATCCTTAAAATCATTAAATGATGTGTTTTTGAAAATATCACGGGCAAAAAAGATGAGTATAGGTTCGATATCGGAAGGGGTCATATATCCCGGAACAGCACTCAGGAGGTTTTCGTTTTCATCCATATAAACGATTGTAGGGTAAGACATTTTTCCACCTAAAAATTCAACAGCTAATTCATGTGGGGAACGTTGGCCAGTGCCCTTATTCACGTATTTTTTCCCTTTATATTCCAACGTATCGAACGTTTCGGCATTAAACTTAACGAGATAATAATTTTCTTTTAAGTATTGGGCTATGGCAGGATTGTTAAATGTTTCACGATCCATCTTTTTACACCATCCACACCAGTCGGTATACATGTCGATGAAAATCTTTTTGGGAGTTTTTTTTGCCAGTTCGATGGCTTCTTTAAGTGAATACCATTTTAGTTCTTCCTGCTGGGCAAAAAGGTTCAGGGTAAAGACAGAAGCAAATATTAAGATCAGAATTTTTTTCATTTATTTTTGTTATTAGTCAGTGGTTATACGGTTGTTACACTATAGTCATACATAGCAATACAATGATTATACGTGGTTATACAGTTGTCATACATAGCAATACAATGGTTATACAGTTGTCATACGTGGCAATACAATGGTTATACATGGTTATACAATGGTCATACATGGTTATACAATTGTCATACGTGGTTATACAATTGTCATGTATGGAGATACGGTTGTTGATAATGGTCATTAATTTATTTGTTTTGTGTGAGTGAATCGATTATTTCAGATATTAAAAGTTGATTTTGTTCGCCTGTTAACATGTTCTTAAGGCCAAGTTTTCCTGTGCTTATCTCATTTTCGCCAACAATGATTACATAAGGTATTTTTTTCGCATCGGCATAGCTCATTTGTTTTTTCATTTTAGTCCCGGTATCAGGGTATAGTTCGGCAGAGATACCTGCTTTATGAAGCTCGTTTAACAGTTTCAGGCAGTATTTTTCTTCTTTTTTTCCGAAGTTAACCAGAAGAACTTTTGCTGCTATATTAATATCTACCGGAAATTTACCGAGACTCTCCATTACATCAAAAATCCTGTCGGCTCCAAACGACATCCCGACTCCCGGCACTTCAGGCATTCCAAATATTCCGGTAAGATTATCGTAACGTCCTCCCCCGCAAATACTCCCCATGTCAGTTTCATCTGCCTTCACTTCAAGAATAGTACCTGTATAATAGCTTAACCCACGGGCCAGGGATAAATCAAATTTAATTTTTGTAGTTATACCCGCTGTTTTTGCATAATCAAGAACAAAATCCATTTCTTCAAGACCCTTTATTCCTGCCTCACCGGCAATAACAGACTTTGCAAATTGCAATACTTCATCATTTGTTTTTTGAGATACGGAAAACTCAAGAACGGGAATTAATTTTTTTAATGAATTTTCAGGAAATTCTTTTTCGGCAAGTTCTTTAATAACTCCATTCAGGCCAATCTTATCGAGTTTATCAATAGCGACCGTAACATCTGTTAAACGATCAGGCAAATCAATATACTCTGCCATTCCCTGTAATATCTTCCGGTTATTCAAAAGAATGGTAACATTTAATCCAAGTCTCTGGAAAACGTTTTCAATTATTTGTAAAAGTTCTATTTCGTTTAATAAAGAATCACTCCCAACGACATCCACATCGCACTGAAAAAACTCGCGGTAACGGCCTTTTTGCGGGCGGTCGGCGCGCCATACGGGCTGAACCTGGTATCTTTTAAATGGAAAGGATATTTCATTCCTGTGCATCACAACGAAACGGGCAAACGGAACTGTTAAATCGTACCTTAACCCCTTTTCGCACATTGTTTTCGACAGGCGATTCAGATTTTTGCATTTTATATCTTCGTAATCAACCCTGTTTAAAAAATCTCCTGAGTTAAGAATTCTGAACAACAATTTATCTCCTTCTTCGCCATATTTTCCTAACAATGTAGAAATATCTTCCATCGCCGGAGTTTCAATGGGCTGATAACCATGCAGACTAAACACATCGCGCAGAACGGAAAAAATATAATTCCGTTTCTGCATTACTGAAGGTAAAAAATCGCGTGTTCCTTTGGGAATGGTAACAGATACTGCCATAATTAACTGTTCATCAGCTCCTGGCTGGTTTTTGCGCCTTTACCTTTAAGATAATCTTTTACTTCCTGGGAAAAAGTAACTTCAATTACAGTACGGCTATTACTATTTTGCTGGTTCACATTGGCTCCATGTTCAACCAGGTATTTCACAACTTTTATGTTTCCATCCTTGGCTGCCCACATCAGTGGCGACATTCCCATCAAATCGGATTTGTTAATATCTGCTTTTTTCTGAATCAGGTAATCAGCAATATCAAAATTGCCAGCAAGAAGTGCTACAGCAAGAGGGGTTGACCCGGTATTAACAGGTTCATTTATGGCAGCTCCGTTTTCAATAAGAAATTTAACAATATCGGGATAATTATACTTACAGGCATAGCCCAGGGCTGTCCAACGAGCCTGGTTTTTCGCATCGATACTTATTCCTTTTTTCACATAAGAAACTACTTTTGAGTATTCGCCTTTGGCGGCAGCTGTCACATATTTATCAACCTGTTCATCGGCAAAAAGAGACAGCGACATGAACATCATGCATAAGGTCAACAGTGTAAGAAATCTTGTTTTCATAAATTAATCTTCAATATCTACAAATTTAAATGATAGTTTGGTTCTATTGTACCATTTTAAGATTTTTTGATACTTTTTTAATAAACATTTTAGTTACTTACAGATCCCGGAATATCTTAAAGGTTTTAATCAGCTACCAGTTTCCTGTATTTTATACGTTTTGGCCCTTCATCGCCCAATCGTTTTTTACGATTCTCCATGTATTCCGAATAGGTTCCTTCGAAAAAGTAAACCTGCGAATCGCCTTCGAAAGCCAGGATATGAGTAGCTATACGATCGAGAAACCATCGGTCGTGCGAAATAACAACGGCACAACCGGCAAAACCTTCAAGACCTTCTTCCAGTGCCCTGAGGGTGTTTACATCGATATCATTGGATGGCTCATCAAGAAGCAGCACATTAGCTTCGGATTTTAATGTAAGTGCAAGATGCAGACGGTTTCTCTCGCCCCCTGACAAAATTCCGCATTTTTTCTCCTGGTCGGCTCCACCAAAATTAAAACGGGAAACATATGCCCGTGCATTGGTTTGTTTACCCCCCAACGAAATCAGTTCACTATCGTTGGAAATAACCTGGTAAACTGTTTTTTCAGGATCGATAACTTCGTGAGCCTGATCGACGTAGCCGATTTTAACTGTATCACCAATATGTATAGTCCCGGCATTGGCTTTTTCTTTTTCCATTATCAGGCGGAACAACGTTGTTTTACCGGCGCCATTGGGCCCGATAATTCCCACAATACCTGCCGGGGGCAGATTAAAGCTAAGATTTTCGAACAGTATTTTATCTCCAAATGACTTTGTTACTCCATTAAATTCAATAACATTAGTACCCAACCTCGGGCCATTGGGAATATAAATTTCAAGCCGTTCTTCTTTTTGTTTTACATCCTCATTCATTAATTTTTCATACGCAGCCAGACGGGCCTTGGGTTTTGCCTGGCGGGCCTTGGGCGACATTCTGACCCACTCCAGCTCACGCTCCAGTGTTTTCATGCGTTTGGAAACAGTTTTTTCTTCCTGTGCCAGTCGTTTCGACTTTTGTTCCAGCCAGGAAGAATAATTACCTTTCCATGGAATACCTTCTCCCCTGTCCAGTTCGAGTATCCAGCCTGCCACATTATCAAGAAAATAACGGTCGTGAGTGACAGCAATAACCGTTCCTTTGTACTGCTGCAAATGCATTTCGAGCCATTGAACCGACTCGGCATCCAAATGGTTGGTAGGTTCGTCCAGGAGTAAAATATCAGGTTCCTTCAGCAATAATCTGCACAGTGCTACACGCCGCGCCTCTCCACCGGAGAGATGTTCGACTGACATATCTCCATCCGGACAACGCAGGGCATCCATAGCTCTTTCGAGTTTGCTATCTAGTTCCCATCCGTTATGATGTTCTATAAGTTCTGTCAGTTCGCCCTGACGTTCGATAAGTTTATTCATCTCATCATCGCTCATAGGTCCGGCAAATTTTAAATTTACCTGCTCATACTCCTTCAGCAGATCAACTACTTCCTGAACCCCTTCTTCAACAATCTGCTTTACCGTTTTTGTTTTATCCAGTTTGGGATCCTGCTCTAAATATCCCACCGTATAGCCGGGAGAAAAAACAACCTCTCCCTGGTATGATTTTTCAATTCCGGCAATAATTTTTAACAAAGTGGACTTGCCGGAACCGTTTAGTCCGATGATCCCTATTTTTGCACCATAATAAAAAGAAAGATAGATATCTTTTAAAACCTGCTTGTGGGGTGGAAATATTTTATTTACCCCAACCATTGAAAAAATTATTTTTTTATCGTCAGACATATTATGAATTTTATTGTTTACTGTTTGTGGTTTATTGTTTATGGTTCGTAGTTCTATGTTTTTGGTTTACTGTTTAATGTTTACTGCCATCTGCTTCCTTTATTCCCGCCTACTGTTTATTGTTTACTTTTAATTTAATAATGAATTAATGTCTACTTATTAGAAACCATTTTTTTCAGGTCGCTTTCCAAAAGGGCATCAGGATGGTTATCATCAATTTTATGATAATCGAAATAATAGAGCCTGGCATCGCCTGCGCCCATAATAATTTTCCAGCAACGTGCTTTATCTGATTTCTGTCCGGGTCCTACTTTATGCAAAAATACAATATCACTAACTTTGTTATCGATCGCATTCTCAATTTCTTCATACGAAACAATTTTAAATTTACAGGGATAAATTTTTCTGATTTTTTCTTCCGAATTGATCTTTGGTTCCAGTTCCTCTTTAGGCAGATAAAGGGTTTTATCTTTTAAACCGGAGAGATTATTATGATAATATTCAATAATATTTGAATTCTTTAAATCAGGGTTTTCAGATGTTATTAAGATATGATTCTGAATAAAATCAAGCATGGTTCCCATTTTATATGCATACGTACTTTCATCGGCCTCTGCATACGACAATGGCACAGTACAAAGCTGCGGCATATCGCTTTCAGATTTGTAGTTTCCACCTAAGGCCAAACACAAAAAATTATATTTTGCTGCGGTTTTATCTCCTTCATAATAAATTTTATCGATTGTTAAAAATGAAAATTCTGAACTTTTTCTCTTTTTCTCATAGGTCTCAACATTAATAAATTCGTATGGTGTAAGTTTCCAGTTCTTTTCTACGGCGTTTTTAAGCTGTACATTCGATTCTGAAAAAGGATCATCTTCATATACAACCAGAGTCTTTGATTTGAGAAAAGCCTTTAACTGTTCAGGTGTACCTACAGAATTCTGTGAAAAAGAAATACACGTTATTACAACAAATAATACTAATATAATAATAAATCTTATCATATTATTGAATCGGGAAATATATAGGATTACGTTCATTATATCTTCGGATAAATAAAAACATCATTTGTCGTTTTTTATTTTTTTTCAGTTGGTTAAATTCATCAAAAAGAACCGGATCTTTCATCAGAAAGGTCTGGACTGTTTCAAGGGTAAACGGATATGACTTCCCGCTTTCAAAATCGATAATGTTCTGGACAATTTTATTGGTTTCATACGAAGGTCCCATCATTCCGGGATAATATCCGTAATAAGGATCTGCCATATAGTCCATCCTGACTGTCTGAGTCGCAACATAATGAGAAATACGACCGATATAGGGTATCCGGTAGAAATCCTTGTCCCAATTAACATATAATGCACCTTTTTTACAATAACCCCAGGTCTGATTAACTTCGACCGTTTGCTGAACTCCAAAATCATCAAGAACTAAAAATGTTTTTGATTTTAAGATATTATCAAGCCAGTTTTCCGAATTTTTATCTCCTGAAATTATTCTTTCAAAAGGCATTGGATTATTTTCAAGAACCTGGTCAAAAGAAATAAAGAATCCTTCTTTAAATTTATATTCGTTTGTATACCTGACTTTATTAGTTGTATCGGTCTGGCAAAAGGAAGAAGCTACAAAAAATATTAAGTAAATAAGGCTGGTAATTCTTATTAATCTTTCGGAAGGTTTCATTGTACATATTATAAACGAATACCAATAACAAGGATGTCATCCACCTGTTCTAATTGTCCTTTCCAGCTATCGAAATTTTCTTCCAGGAATGCTTTCTGTTTAATAAGAGGCAGGCTATTAATGGTTAACAGCAAATGACGGAATCTGCGGAATTTAAATTTCTTTCCCAGGGGTCCTCCAAACTGATCGGCATATCCATCGGAGAAAATATAAACCATATCATTTTCGCGATACGGTACTACATGGTTATCAAATTTATTATCCTCATTCCCTTCGACTTTCCCAACGGCAAACCGATTCCCTTTTACTTCAATAATTTTATTATCACGTGCTATATACAAAGGGTTAAAAGCACCGGCATACTCAAGTAATTTGTTATTTCTGTCAATAATAAGTAATGAAACATCCATACCGTCTTTTACAGCTGTCTCATTGGCATGTTTACTAAACGTTTCACTGATTCCCAGGTTTAACAGGTTCAGAATCTGTGATGGATTTTCTACACCTTGTTCTTTTGTAATATTTCGCAGAAGATCAAATCCGATAATACTCATAAAAGCTCCAGGAACACCGTGCCCAGTGCAATCCACGGCAGCAATAAATATTTTACTTTCTTTTTCAGTCACCCAATAGAAGTCGCCGCTAACAATATCTTTAGGGTTATAAAAGATAAATGAATCGGGTAAAAGTTTACGGAAAAGATATTCAGAAGGAAGCATTGCCTCCTGAATTCGCTTGGCATAATTAATACTATCTGTTATATTTTTGTTTTTAACGGCAAGTTCTTCTCTTTGTTTGGCAATTTCAAGGGCTGCCAATTGCTTTGTTCGAAGCGCATCATTGGCCTGCTGTAATTTACTGGTTCTGTTACGAACATATAAATAAATGATTGACAGGACAATAAATATATACAATCCATAGGCCCATGGGGTTTTCCAAATAGGTGGCAATACAATAATTTTTATTGAGATTTCATTATTATTCCATATCAGATCATTGTTACTTCCTTTCACTTTTAATGTATATTCTCCGGGTGCTAATGTTCCAAAATCCTGAAAATTGCGATTACCCAGATATACCCAGGTATTATTAAGCCCTTCCATTAGGTACATATAGTTATTCTTTTCGGACTTGGTAAATTCTAGGGCAGCAAAATTAAAAGTCAAAGAATGGTCGCTATATTCTAAAACAATTTCTTTTTTGTTTTCAAGGTTAATTACTTCTTTTTTTCCGGATGAGATCATTTCAAACGTAGTAAATACGACATCCGGAATAAACGGGTTGTCATGCATAATTTCGGGATAGAAACTGTTAAAACCGTTGGTGCCTCCAAAAAATATTTCCCCACCATCGGTTTTAAATGATGCACCGTTATTAAATTCCAACCCCTGCAATCCATCTGCCCTGTCAAATGCTCTTATTTTCAGCGTCTTTCTATCGAGCATTGCCAAACCACGGTTAGTACTCATCCATAAATTTCCTCTTTTATCCTGTTTGATTTCATAAACAGTCTCATTTGGTAAACCATCTTTTTCAGTAAAATACTGAAATGTTCCGGTATTTTTATCATATTTATTTAAGCCGCTCCCGGTACCAATCCAAATAGAGCCGTCAATAGTATCTTCCAATAGTTCATATATATAAGAATTGCTTATCTGATAATATTTATTATTTGTTTTGGATATACTATTATTTCTGGAAGCACCTATTCTAAAGAACTTATTAGATTTATAATCAAACCGGTTTAATCCTGCTTTGGTTCCAATCCATATATAACCATCCTCATCGCAAATAAGTGAAACTATGTGATTATCAAATAAGCTCAATGTATCTAATGTACTGCTTCGATAAGGGGTAACAGTTAAATTACTCATATTGAACAAATGCAAGCCATTCAGGGTTCCAACCCAAACATTCCCCTTATAATCTTCAAGCATTGCATAAATACGGTTGTCGGTAAGATTAGGATATTGCTGAAAATTAAAATATTTTTTCAGGTCGGAAAACCTTCCTGTCTTTTTATCATAAACTGAAATTCCGTTTTTAGTTCCCAGCCATATTAATCCACGGCTGTCTTTCATAATAACGTGCACGTTATCTCCAACGATTTTCTCTCCTTCAGGAGAGTTAGTTGAATAGTTCTTAACAAAGCCTGAACTTCTGTTTAAAATATCCAGGCCCTTATCCCAGGTTCCAATCCATATAGTTTCATCATCGGGCAGATAAAGCGATCCTATTACATTCTCGGATAGCTTCAACGAATTTGAACCGTGCGAATTTCTATAAAGATCGAATTTTTTAGGTTTTAAATCCAGTTTGTCTAGGCCGGTACCATCAGTTCCAATCCATAAATTGTAAGAATTATCTTCAATAACACAAGTTATTAAATCGTAACTTAAACTTACATTATTGTTATCTTGATTACGGAATACTTCTACCTTGCCTGTAGCTGTATTAAACTTATTTAAACCTCCTCCATCAGTTGATATCCAGATGTAACCATCGTGTCCATAATAAATCGAATTAATAGAATTTTCAGATATACCTCCTGTTTCTGTAAAATCGTGAAAGAAGTGGTCAAATTTTTTGTTTTTTTTATTGAATCTGTTTAGTCCGTATTTTGTAGAAATCCACAAATACCCGTTTTTATCAATTATAAGTCCCGTAACAAAGTCATTACTCAAAGAATTAACATCTTCCGGATCGTGTTGGTATGTTTTAAACTGTTCAAGTTTTTTATTAAAAAAGTATAATCCATTGGAGGACCCAACCCATATTCCATCTTCATCTTCGAGCATAGGAAATCCAATGTTATTTCCCCGGATATCAAAATAATCCACATCGTGTTCGAACCGGGTAAACTTACCAGTTAACGTATCCAGTCTGCTTAAAGCAGTACTCGTTTTTACCCATACATCTCCAGCTTTGTCGACTAAAACACCAAACACCTCATTATCACAGATCGAACCGGGATCTTTTGGGTTATGTAAAAAACGTGTTATCTTTTCGGTAGCCCGGTTTAGTTTATTTAATCCTTTTTGTGTTCCAATCCAAATAATACCGGAGTCATCATCGTCAATAGAGTAAATCCAGTTACTTGAAATTGAGTTCGTATCAAGAGGGTTATGTTGATAATATTTAAAATGATAACCATCATATTTATTTAATCCATCCTGGGTTCCAATCCATAAAAAACCACGCTTGTCCTGTTTTATGCAATTAACCGTACTTTGAGATAAACCTTCGTTTACAGTGAAATGTTCAAAAATAGCTTCGTTTATCTGGGCAACATTTAATTCACTGATTAAAAACAGTATTGAAAGAAAAAAGATATGTCGCAAACAGTGTTGTTTCATCGGTATTACTACTCATGCTAAATTAATATTTCTTTAGGTTTTAGCACACATATTAATTATTTTTCGTAAAGTTTTTTTAGTTTTCATGAATCCTTCTCTCAAAACCATCATTTACAATCATATTATGAATTACTTGCGAAGGTGATTCTTCAAATGCTTCAAAGCCAATTGAACTCCAGACAGAATTAATTTTTTCGATGGTATTTTTTGAAGAATAAACCGGGTTAGGCCAGGATTTATTTCCGGAAGGTTTTGACATTCCATTGATTAGTAAAACGGTTACATTTCCGGCCTTTATCTTTTTTATATCTCTTACCGGATCGGTGTTAGCTAATATACTCCATAAAACAAGATTACTGTTATAAATATCCAATCCCTGATCGCAAAAAACAACAAATCGCGGTAAAATTGAAATATCCGACAATTTGTTAAGATAGCCTGTAATTTTTTCCAATGGGTTTTCTTTAGCGGTAATTAACCAAATTCCCTTTCCCAAAAGAGACCGGTTCAAGTGAACGATGCCCGGACACTCCTTCAACAAATCAGTAACATTATTTATGTCAGCTATCTTGACTTCTTCTCCAGGATTTTCAACAGATAAAGTTATATCAATGGCAAGTTTTCCGCCAAAAGCAAAAATATCGGTTGAATGCTCGAGCGCATCCATAGGTCCTGTCGAAAAAAGAAAATTCTTCGTTACATCCGATTTCAACATTCGATCCCATATTGCCTGAAGATTAAACGGATCAATATCTGTAATAACGAGCACTTTATTCAGCATCATTTGTCCCATTCCCCATAATGCATGGGCTACTTTATGAGCCTGACCGGGATATTGATTCTTTATCTGAACTATCACTAAATTATGAGCTACGCCAAAATCGGGCATATTTATATTAATTACCTCCGGTAAGCCTGCCTTTTGCATTAATGGTAAAAATATTCTTTCAGATGCTTTTATCAGCCAGTAATCTTCCTGAGGTGGAATGCCTACGATGGTTGCCGGGTAAATTGCATTTCTCCTGTGTGTAATACAGGTCACATGAAACAGCGGGTATTTATCGGGCAGGGAATAAAAACCGGTATGATCGCCAAAGGGCCCTTCGGTTTGCAATGGCTCCGAAGGATCTACATAACCTTCTATTACAAAATCTGCATCCGAAGGAACCTCAATATCCTGGGTCAAACATTTTACCAGGGTAACTTTCTTTTTCCTGAGAAACCCTGCCAGAATATATTCATCAATCCCATCGGGCAAGGGGGCCGATGCGCAATAGGCATACACCGGATCGCCTCCCAATATTACAGCTACCGGGATTTTCTTTTTTTGTTTCAGGTATTCATCAAAATGACGGGCGCCTGTTTTATGTAAATGCCAGTGCATCCCGGTTTCTTTCTTTCCTTTTACCTGCATGCGGTACATACCAGCGTTTCTAACTCCGGTTACCGGATCTTTTGTATTTACAACAGGAAGAGTTATAAATGCTCCGCCATCATGAGGCCAGCATGTTAACACGGGTAACTTCGACAGGTCCGGATCTTTCATAACAATCTCCTGGCAGGGCGCTTTTTTGCCGGAAATTGAAGGAAAGCTGGATGATAATTTTCGAAGTAATGATAATATCGAAATTTTATCTTTTAATGACGAGGGTGGTTTTAAAAATTTTTCTATAGTAATATTAATCTCATTCTCAACAGATGAAATATGTTCTGAGTGTAGTGCAAGGCCCATTCTTTTCTCATTCCCATAAGCATTAATCAGCAAAGGGTATGAGGTTCCGGTATTTTCGAATAACAAGGCTTTATTCTGATTTTTACTTTTTGATATCCGGTCGGTAATTTCGGCAATCTCAAACTCAGGATTAACAAATTCCTTAATCCTTATTAATTCATTGTTAGATTCAAGAACTTTTATAAAATCAGATAAGCCATTATATATCATAACAAATATTAAAGAAAGTAAAAATAAATTTACAACGAGAAATGCAAAAAAGACATCTGCATAAAGGTATAAGTTCCAAGAATGAATACAAAATAAAAAATGGGACTAAAGTTTTACTTGTCCCATTTTATTTATGTTCTTTTCAGAGAGTTATTCAGCTGCCTTTTCTGAAGACTGATCTTCGGCTTTAGGTTCTTCTTTTTTTGCTTTTGGAGTCTTAACTGCTTTTGGCTTTGAGGCCACTGTTTCTGTTTCGCTTTTCTTACCTCCGCGACGGGTTCTGGTTGTTTTAGCTTTTGCACCAGCGTTGGTCGTTGAAATCATATTTTCATTATAATCAACCAATTCTAACCTGCATAATTCGGCATTGTCGCCGGCACGGTTCCCGATACGTAAAATACGTGTATATCCACCGGGACGCTGGGCTACTTTAACTGCTACTTCCCTGAATAATTCAGCAACTGCTTTTTTATCGCTTAACTCACTAAAAACCAAACGACGATTATGGGTTGAATCTTCTTTTGATTTTGTAATAAGGGGCTCAACATATACTTTTAACGCTTTGGCCTTAGCAACAGTAGTAACTATTCCCTTATTCATAATAAGAGAGGTTGCCATATTTGATAACATTGCCTTGCGGTGTGGACTTTTTCTTCCTAAGTGATTAATTTTTTTCCTGTGTCTCATTGTACTAATCTTTGTCTAATTTGTATTTTGAAATTTCCATGCCAAAGCTCAGGCTCATGTTGTTCAATAATTCGTCAAGCTCGGTCAGGGATTTTTTACCAAAATTGCGGAACTTCAAAAGGTCGCTTCTGTTAAATATTACCAGGTCGGCTAATGTTTCAACATCGGCTGCTTTTAAGCAATTAAGTGCGCGAACCGAAAGGTCCATATCAATAAGTTTGGTTTTAAGAAGCTGGCGCATATGAAGTACTTCTTCGTCAAACTCTTCATTTTCCTGTTTCTCTTCCGAATCAATGGTAATCTTTTCGTCGGAGAACAACATAAAGTGATATATCAGAATTTTAGCTGCTTCTTTTAATGCGTCTGTAGGTGCAATACTACCGTCGGTAACGATTTCGAGAATCAGTTTCTCGAAGTCGGTTTTTTGTTCAACGCGAATATTTTCTATTGCGTATTTAACATTTTTAATGGGAGTATAAATGGAACTTACCGGAATTAATCCGATTTCCATTTCACTGATTTTATTTTCTTCGGCCGGAACATAACCTCTTCCTTTATTTACATAGAGTGTCATATGTAATTTTACATTTGACTCCATGTGACAAATTTCGAGGTCAGGGTTTAAGATTTTAAAGCCGGTCAGAAATTTGCTGATATCTCCTGCTTTAAAGCTATCCTGGCCACTAATTGTAACATTAACTGTTTCGTTATCAATTTCATCAAGTTGACGTTTAAAACGAACCTGTTTTAAATTAAGAATGATTTCGGTAACGTCTTCAACAACTCCTTTAATAGTCGAAAATTCATGCTCAACACCTTCAATCTTAACACAGTTAATTGCAAAGCCTTCGAGTGATGATAAGAGTACTCTTCGAAGTGCATTTCCTACTGTAAGGCCATATCCGGGTTCCAACGGACGGAATTCAAATTTTCCGTGCGTGTCGGTTGACTCGAGCATTACAACCTTATCGGGTTTTTGAAAAGCTAAAATTGCCATATATTATTTCTTACTTGTTTTTATTTAGAATACAACTCAACGATTGATTGTTCTTTAATGTTTTCAGGAATATCTGAACGTTCGGGAACAGTAACCAATTTTCCGGTTAAAGATGAATAATCCCATTCGATCCATGGATATTTTTTTGCTCTGTCGTTAGCCACTGAATTTGATATTACTTCCAGAGTTTTTGATTTTTCACGAACTGAAACAATATCTCCAGCCGAAACATGAAACGAAGGAATACTGGTAACTTTGTTGTTTACTGTTATATGTCTGTGTGAAACCAACTGACGGGCAGCATCGCGGGTAGGAGCAATACCCATTCTGAATACCAAGTTATCGAGACGACATTCGAGTAACTGTAATAATATTTCACCGGTAATCCCTTTTTTACGCTGTGCACGTTCGAAATATTTACGGAATTGTCTTTCCAGTACTCCATAAGTATATTTCGCTTTTTGTTTTTCTTTTAACTGGGCACCGTATTCTGAAGTTTTACGTCGTTTATTAACACCGTGCATCCCAGGCAGGTAATTTTTTCTGTCAAAAACTTTATCAGGTCCGAAAATGGGTTCTCCAAATTTTCTTGCAATACGGGTCTTTGGTCCTCTGTATCTTGCCATTTTAATATTTTAGATTTAGGATTTTAGATTTAAGATTCTATTTATTATACTCTTCTTCTTTTTGGAGGCCTGCAACCATTGTGCGGTAACGGTGTTACGTCAATAATTTCGGTTACCTCAATACCGCTGGCTGAAATGGAACGAATAGCAGATTCGCGACCTGCACCGGGTCCTTTTACATAGGCTTTTACTTTTCTTAAGCCCATATCGAATGCTGTTTTAGCACAATCAGCGGCAGCTACCTGTGCAGCATAAGGAGTATTCTTTTTAGAACCTCTGAATCCTTTTCTTCCGGCAGATGACCATGAAATTACCTGCCCTTCACCATTGGTTAAAGTAATAATAATATTATTAAATGATGAGTGAACATGAGCCTGGCCTATAGCCTCAACTTTTACTGTTTTTTTACGAGTGACCTTTGTTGTCTTCTTTGCCATAATCAATTCTTATTTAGTGGCTTTCTTTTTATTTGCAACTGTCTTTTTCTTTCCACGACGGGTACGGGCATTGGTTCGTGTACGCTGACCTCTTACCGGTAAACCTCCCCTGTGACGGATTCCACGATAACATCCAATATCCATCAAGCGTTTAATGTTCATTTGTGTTTCTGACCTGAGTTCACCTTCAATTTTGAAGTTATCAGAAATAATACTTCTGATTTTGGAAACCTGATCATCGTTCCACTTTTCAACATCAATATTTTTGTCGATACCGGCTTTGGATAGAATTTTATTTGCGGTGCTGCGGCCTATTCCGTAGATATAGGTCAACGCTATTTCGCCTCTTTTTTTATCCGGTATATCAACTCCTGCGATACGTGCCATATTGTTATTTTAATTTTTTAAAAAAGATTACAAAGTTAAGTAATTATCCCTGACGTTGTTTAAACTTTGGGTTTTTTTTGTTAATTACATATAGCCTGCCTTTTCTGCGAACTATTTTGCATTCGGGGCTACGTTTTTTTACAGATGTTCTGACTTTCATTTTATTCAGTATTTCAATTATTTGTATCGAAAACTTATTCTTCCTTTTGTAAGATCATAAGGCGACATTTCAACTCTTACTTTATCTCCGGGAAGAATCTTGATGTAATGCATCCTCATTTTCCCTGAAATATGAGCGGTAATGACATGGCCGTTCTCTAACTGAACACGGAACATTGCGTTTGACAATGCTTCGATTATCGTACCATCTTGCTCTATTGAAGGCTGTTTCGCCATATATCTTTTTTACTCTTTTTTTAAATTTTACTTTCGATATAATCAAAAGTGGTTAACTTTTCGGCCTTTCCATTTATTACTGCAACTGTGTGTTCGAAGTGTGCTGAAGGTTTTCCGTCTCTGGTTGAAATCGTCCAGCCATCTGCCCATTGCTTTACTTCTTTTTTCCCCATGTTTATCATGGGTTCAATTGCTATAACCAATCCCTGACGAATGATAGTTCCTTTTCCTTTCTTACCAAAGTTAGGAACCTGTGGTTCTTCATGTAATTGTCGCCCAATTCCATGTCCAACAAGCTCACGGACCACTGAAAAACCATTTTTTTCTGCATGGTTCTGAATCGCGTAACTTATATCGCCTATTCTGTTACCAATGACTGCTTCAGCAATACCGGTTTCGAGGCATTCTTTTGTCGTTTTTAAGAGAAACTTTTTATCGTTATCAATTTCTCCGACTTCAAAAGTATAAGCAGAATCGCCATGATACCCGTTCAGAAAAACACCGCAATCAACCGAAACAATATCACCATTCAGGAGTTCATATTCAGAAGGTATTCCATGAACTACTCTATCGTTCACTGAAATACAAAGTGTATTTGGAAAACCATGATACCCTTTAAATGAAGGTTTTGCACCATGATCGCAAATAAACTCTTCTGCTTTTCTGTCGATCAGCGTTGTTTTTATACCCGGATTTATAAATGATTTTATATACCCAAGGGTTTTTGACAACAAAGAACAACTCTGCTTTATCAGCTCAATCTCTTCGTCAGTTTTATAAAAGACCATCAAAGAACGTTTATTACTTTACATAGCGGCAACTCCTGATGCACGACCTTTAATACGGCCTGATTTCATCAGACCATCGTAATGTCTCATCAAAAGGTGACTTTCTATCTGCTGTAAAGTATCTAAAACAACACCTACCAGAATCAAAAGTGAAGTTCCTCCAAAAAACTGGGCGAACTGGTTATTCACTCCCAACAATCCGGCAAATGCAGGCATAATTGCTATAATTGCAAGAAATATAGAACCTGGTAAGGTTATTCTGGACATTATTGAATCTATAAATTCAGATGTTTTTTTACCGGGTTTGATTCCGGGAATAAAACCTCCGTTTTTCTTCATATCATCAGCCATCTGAACCGGGTTCATAATAATAGCTGTGTAGAAATATGTAAACAAAATGATTAATAATCCGAAAATAAAGTTATACCAGAAACTGGTATATCTTGAAAAAGATGCCAAGATTCCTGAATCGGAAAAGCCGGCGATAATAGTAGGAATAAACATTAATGCCTGTGCAAAAATGATGGGCATAACACCGGATGCATTTACTTTTAAAGGAATATACTGGCGAACACCACCATATTGTTTATTTCCAACAATACGCTTTGCATATTGAACCGGAATTCTTCTTGTTCCCTGAACTAAAAGTATACTACCTGCAATGACTATTAATAATAATAACATTTCTACAAGTACTAAAACCAATCCGCCACCACCTTCTAATCTGGAAGCAAATTCAGCACCAAAAGCAAACGGTAAACGGGCTATAATACCAATCATAATAATCAATGAAATACCGTTTCCTATACCTTTATCCGTTATTTTTTCTCCAAGCCACATTACGAAAATAGTACCTGCGGTAAGAATAAGCATTGATGAAATGGTAAAGAATTTACCGGACAATACAAATGCTTCGGGAGGAAGTTGTGCATGAAGGTTAGTTAAATAACTGGGAGCCTGCAAGAAAAGAATAATTACCGTTAAATAGCGTGTGATCTGATTAATTTTCTTTCTTCCGCTTTCTCCTTCACGTTGTAGTCTCTGAAAATAAGGTATAGCGATACCCAGTAGCTGTACAACGATGGAAGCTGAAATGTAAGGCATAATACCTAATGCGAAAATAGACGCATGTGAAAATGCACCTCCGGAAAACATATCCAATAACCCTAAAATTCCCTGGGATGTTTGTTTACTAAGATTCTCGAGCATGGAAGGATCAATACCAGGCAATGCAACATAAGATCCCAATCTATATACTAACAATATTGCTAATGTATAAAAGATGCGGCTTCTGAGTTCCTCAATCTTGTAAATATTCTTAATTGTTTCGAAAAATCTTTTCATTAAGGGTATTTCTTATAGTTTAATAACTGTTCCTTCGATAGCAACTATTGCTTTTTCAGCTGCACTGCTAAAGGCATGAGCAGTTACTTCAATTTTACTTGTAAGGGTTCCAACACCAAGTATTTTTACAAGACAGTTTTTTGGAATCATACCAAATTCATAAAGTATGTCGGGATTAATTGCTGAAATTTTCTTTTCATCAGCTAATCTCTGAATATCTTTTAGATTGATAGCCTTGTATTCTACTCTGTTAATATTTTTAAAACCAAATTTCGGAGAAGTTCTCTGCAATGGCATCTGACCTCCTTCAAATCCGCGTTTACGGCTATAACCCGAACGTGATTTGGCTCCTTTATGCCCGCGTGTAGATGTTCCGCCTTTTCCGGAACCTTGTCCACGACCCAGACGTTTCTTTTCTTTTTTTATCGATCCTGCAGCAGGCTTCAGATTACTTAAATCCATGACGTATATAATAATTCGTTATTTTACTTCTTCACATTTTAATAAATGATGCAACTTCTGAACCATGCCCATAATCTGGGGTGTTGCTTCAACTTCAATAGTCTGATGCATTTTGGTTAATCCAAGTGCATCGAAAGTTCTTCTTTGACGTGCAGTACAACCGCTACGGCTACCTGTCTGAGTTATTTTAACTTTTGCCATATTCTTTTGTTGTTAACCGTGAAATACTTTATCCATGGAAACATTTCTGTGATGAGCCACAGTATATGCATCACGCATTTCGAGTAATGCTGTAATCGTTGCTTTTACCAGGTTGTGAGGATTTGAACTTCCTTTGGATTTAGCAAGTACATCTTTTATCCCGACACTTTCGAGTACAGCGCGCATAGCACCACCGGCCTTTACACCTGTACCACCCGATGCTGGTTTCAGAAATACCTGGGCGCCACCGAATTTTGAAATCTGTTCGTGAGGAATAGTTCCTTTAAATACGGGAACTTTTATCAGGTTTTTCTTTGCGTCTTCCACTCCTTTAGCAATAGCAGTTGTTACTTCATTGGCCTTGCCAAGTCCGTACCCTACGATTCCATTTTCATTTCCAACAACTACAATAGCTGCAAAACTAAAATGACGTCCCCCTTTTGTTACTTTAGTAACCCTGTTTATTGCTACCAGGCGGTCTTTTAATTCGAGATCAGTTGTTTTTACTTTTCTAATGCTTGATGCCATAATTTTTTAAAATTTAAGTCCACCTTCTCTTGCTGCATCGGCCAATGCTTTAACCCTGCCATGATACAGGTAGCCATTACGATCAAAAATAACAGTACTGATTCCGGCCTGGGTTGCACGTTCGGCAACAAGTTTTCCTACCATAGCCGCAATCTGGGTTTTATTTCCCTCTTTTCCGTTCATTTCTTTTAATAAAGAAGAAGCAGCTACAAGGGTTTTGCGATTTACATCATCAATAATCTGAACCGAAATCTGGCGGTTACTTCTGAAAACCGACAGGCGGGGTTTTTCTGCTGTACCAGTAATTCTTTTTCTGATACGCAATCTGATTTTCGTTCTACGTTCTACTTTCGTTTGTGCCATAATTAATCTTCAATTATTTAGCGCTAGCTGATTTTCCGGCCTTTTTACGCAATACTTCACCTACGAATTTGATACCTTTTCCTTTATAAGGTTCGGGCTCACGGAGTGAACGAATTTTTGCAGCAACCTGGCCAAGCAATTGTTTATCTATACTTGTTAATGTGATAATAGGATTGTTTCTGCGTTCTGTAACAGCAGTAACCTTTACTTCTTTAGGCATCTCAAATACAATTTCGTGTGAATATCCTAAAGCAAGATTCAGTAATTGTCCGTTAGATTCGGCTTTATAACCTACTCCGACAACTTCCTGTTTCAGTTCAAAACCTTTTGAAACCCCGATCACCATATTGTTTATCAAAGCTCTGTATAAACCATGATGAGCTTTGTGTCTTTTTTGTTCTGATGGCCTTTCAATGACGAGAACACCTTCAGAAATATTTATTTTGAATTCCTTATCAATATCCTGTGTCAACTCACCCAGAGGGCCTTTTGCAACAACGTGACCATCTACACAGGTAATCTGAACACCTGCAGGAATTGTAATAGGTAATTTTCCAACTCGTGACATTATCGTTTATTTTAATATATGTAACATAAAACTTCACCACCTACCTTACGGTCTTTGGCTTCCTTATCGGTAATAACACCTTGCGGTGTTGACAGTACAGCTATACCCAATCCATTTAAAACACGGGGTAAATCTTTCACGCCAACATATTTACGGTGCCCGGGACGACTTACCCTTTCAATGTTTTTTATTGCGGGTTGTCTTGTTTCGGGATCATACTTAAGAGCTATCTTGATAGAACCCTGTACTTCATTATCTTCAAATTTATAATTCAGTATATATCCTTTTTCGAATAATACTTTGGTTATTTCTTTTTTAATATTTGAAGCAGGTATTTCTACTATCCTGTGCTGTGCCATTACGGCATTTCTAACGCGGGTCAGGTAATCTGCAATTGGATCGGTCATTTTCTTTATCTTTATTATTTATTACCAACTAGCTTTTTTTACACCGGGGATTAATCCGTTTGCTGCCATTTCACGGAAAGTGATACGGCTGATTCCGAAGATTCTCATGTAACCTTTAGGACGACCGGTTAAACAGCAACGGTTATGCAACCTGGTTTTGGATGAATTCTTTGGCAACTTCTGAAGTCCAATAAAATCGCCTTCAGCTTTCAGCTTAGCTCTTTTGGCTTCGTATTTATCAAACATTTCTTTCCGCTTTCTTTCGCGGGCTTTCATTGATTCTTTTGCCATTTCTTAGTTCTTTTTATTGTTTTTAAAAGGTATTCCGAATTCCCTTAATAAAGCATGAGCTTCTTCATCTTTTTTAGCAGTCGTAACAAAGGTTATTTCGAGTCCTTTAATTTTTGAAATTTTATCGATATCTATTTCCGGAAAAATAATCTGTTCCGTAATTCCAAGTGTATAATTTCCACGGCCATCAAATTTATAATCGACACCTCTGAAATCGCGGATACGGGGTAAAGAAATACTAATCAACCGTTCGAGAAATTCGTACATTCTCTCGCGGCGAAGAGTAACTTTAATACCGATAGGCATGTCTTTTCTCAACTTGAAATTAGAAATATCTTTTTTCGAATTGGTAGTAATTGGTTTCTGTCCGGTAATGGAAGTTATTTCGGCTACTGACACATCCAATAATTTTTTATCGGCTATAGCATCGCCTAATCCCTGGTTTACTACAATTTTCTGCAGTTTAGGAACCTGCATTACATTCTTATACTTGAACTCTTTAATAAGAGCAGGAACGATTTCCTTACTGTATTTGCTTTTTAGTGTTGGTACGTATTCCATTATTTAATCTCCTCTCCTGATTTTTTTGCGTAACGTACAAGTTTATTTTTATCATTCACTCTGCGACCTATTCTTGTAGCTTTTCCATTGGCAGGATCAACCAGCATAAGATTCGAGATGTGAATGGCAGCTTCTTTCTTAAGAATTCCACCTTGTGGACTTTTTGCATTGGGTTTAGTATGTTTCGAGATCAGATTTACGCCTTCTACAATAACGGTTTCTTTTTCCCGGTTAACACTTAAAACACGACCCTGTTGTCCCTTTGAATCACCTGCAATAACAGTTACCGTGTCTCCCTTCTTAATATGGAATTTTCTTGGCATATAATAATTTTTTCTTGTTACAATACTTCGGGGGCTAATGATACAATTTTCATGTATTGTTTTTCACGCAATTCTCTTGCTACGGGTCCGAAAATACGGGTTCCTCTTAGTTCGTCTGCTGCATTCAACAGAACAACTGCGTTATCGTCGAAACGGATATAAGATCCGTCGGAACGTCTGATTTCTTTTGCTGTTCTAACAACTACTGCTTTGGAAACGGTTCCTTTTTTAGCTTCAGATGAGGGTAATGCACTTTTTATGGAAACAACTATTTTGTCGCCAACCGATGCATATCTTCTTCCCGAGCCGCCGAGTACCCTGATGCAAAGCACTTCTTTTGCTCCGCTGTTATCAGCTACAGATAATCTGGTTTCTTGCTGTATCATAATTATTTAGCTCTTTCTATTATTTCAACTAATCTCCAACACTTATTCTTGCTTATAGGGCGGGTTTCCATAATACGGACTTTATCGCCTACATTACATTCATTCTTTTCATCATGAATAACGTAACGTGAGGTTTTATTAATAAACTTTCCGTATTTAGGGTGCTTTACTTTTCTTTTCTCGGTAACAACAGCAGATTTCTCCATCTTGTTGCTTACAACAACACCTATACGTTCTTTTCTGAAATTTCTCGTTTCCATGTGTTGGATGCTATTTATTTTGTTCATTTAACTGACGTGAACGAAGTTCGGTTGTTAACCTTGCAATAGTTCTACGGGTTTTTCTAATTTTTAATGGATTATCCAGGGGTGAAATATGATGATTCAATTTCATTTTAACGAGCATACCTTTTTCGTCCTCGATGCGCTCGATAAGTTCTTTAGTAGATAATCCTTTTACTTCAGCAGTTTTCATAATGTCTTAAATGGTGTTTTCAACATAATCTCTTCTGACGATGAATTTTGTATTCACCGGTAATTTCTGGGCTGCCAAACGACAAGCTTCACGTGCGATCTCTAACGATACACCTTCCACTTCAATCAGGATACGGCCAGGAGTAATAGGAGCAACGAATCCTTCGGGAGCGCCTTTACCTTTACCCATACGAACTTCAGCAGGTTTTTTGGTAATGGGTTTATCGGGGAATATGCGGATCCAGATTTGTCCTTCACGTTTCATATAACGGGTTACTGCCTGACGGGCAGCTTCAATCTGACGACTCGTTATCCACTCCTGCTCCAACGATTTAATTCCAAAGGAACCAAATGCTAACTGGTTTCCGCGCTGTGCGTTTCCTTTCATCCGGCCTTTCTGTTGCCTTCTGAATTTGGTTTTTTTAGGCTGTAACATTGCTTAAAAAATATTTCTTTATTTTAATTTCTTCTTCTGTTTTTTGCAAATCCTCTTGGTTTTGCTTTTGAAGTTTTAGCTTCAATATTGGGGCTGAGATCACGTTTTCCGTATATTTCGCCTTTACATATCCAGACTTTAACTCCGATTTTACCAACTTTGGTCAATGCTTCACCTAAAGCATAATCAATGTCGGCCCTGAAAGTATGTAATGGAATACGCCCTTCTTTATATGTTTCGGCACGTGCCATTTCAGCCCCGTTAATACGGCCGGCAATACCTACTTTAATACCTTCTGCGCCCATTCTTATAGCGGATGCTATTGCCATTTTTACAGCACGACGATGAGCGATTTTACCTTCAATCTGACGCGCTACATTACTTGCAACAAGCATAGCATCAAGTTCCGGACGTTTAATTTCAAATATATTGATCTGAACTTCTTTATTGGTAATTTTCTTTAATTCTTCTTTCAGTTTATCAACTTCCTGTCCGCCTTTACCGATAATAATTCCGGGACGTGCAGTATTAACAGTAATAGTGATAAGCTTTAATGTACGTTCAATAATAATTTTTGAAACACTGGCTTTTGCTAACCTGGCGTTCAGGTATTTTCTGATTTTATTGTCTTCCAGCAATTTGTCGCCATAATTACGGCCACCATACCAATTTGAATCCCATCCGTTGATGATTCCAAGTCTATTGCTGATCGGATTAACTTTTTGTCCCATTAAGCTTCCTGATTTTGTGTTTCGTTAATATTAGTTCCCAGAATTAAAGTCACATGGTTAGATCTTTTGCGGATTCTGTTTGCTCTGCCTTGCGGGGCAGGACGTAAACGTTTTAAAGCAAATGCTGAATCAACAAATACTTCTTTCACAAATATGTTGTTATCTTCGATACGAACACCTTCGTTCTTTTGCTGCCAGTTCGAAATTGCCGAAAGTAAAAGTTTTTCGAGGGTATCGGAAGGTTCCTTGGAAGAGAACTTTAATATATCAAGAGCTTTTTTCACTTCTACGCCTCTTACCATATCTGCTACCAAGCGCATTTTACGTGGCGAAGTAGGACAGTTGCGCAAACGGGCAAAAGCAACCTGTTTTTTGTCTTCTTTCAGCTTTTCAGCACGAAGTCTTTTTCTAGCACCCATATCTTTATAAATTTCTATTCTTAAACATTATTTTTTACCTGCATGACCTCTGTAAGTACGTGTAGGTGCAAATTCACCTAATTTATGACCTACCATATTTTCGGTTACATACACAGGAATAAATTTATTACCATTATGTACGGCAATTGTTATCCCGACAAATTCAGGTGGAATAACAGAAGCTCTTGACCATGTTTTAATTGGCTGACGTTTATTCGTCTCAATCATTTTAGCCACTCTCTTTTCGAGTTTGTGGTGTATATAGGGTCCTTTTTTAATGGATCGACTCATAATTCTTTTTATAAATGTTATTTCTTACGACGTTCGATGATTAATTTATTGGAAGCATTCTTTGGTTTACGTGTTTTGTAGCCTCTGGAAGGAATACCTTTTCTTGATCTTGGTAACCCGCCTGATGCTTTACCTTCACCACCACCCATTGGATGATCAACCGGGTTCATAGCAACACCCCTGTTTCTTGGCCTGCGGCCCATCCATCTTGAACGACCGGCTTTACCTGACACTTCAAGAAAATGATCAGGATTTGAAGTCATACCAATAGTAGCTTTACAGGTAACCAGAATTTTTCTTGTTTCGCCTGAAGGCATTTTAATAATGGCATGTCTTCCTTCGCGTGAAGTTAAGGTTGCAAAACAGCCTGCACTACGGGCAATAGCAGCACCCTGTGAAGGGTATAATTCTATATTATAAATACTTGTTCCTAAAGGAATATCTGAAAGGAATAATGCGTTTCCGATTTCGGGAGCTGCATCTTTACCAGACATAATAGTCTGTCCTACTTTTAATCCATTGGGAGCAATAATATATCGTTTTTCACCATCAGCATAGGATACTAAGGCAATACGTGCACTGCGGTTAGGATCATACTCAATAGTTTTTACGGTAGCAGAAATTCCGTCTTTATCACGAAGAAAATCAACCATACGGTATTTTTTCTTGTGACCACCACCGATATAACGCATGGTCATTTTTCCGGAGTTATTTCTTCCGCCTGAATTTCTAACAGGTGATAGTAACGACTTTTCAGGAGCACTGTGAGTGATCTCCTCAAAAGAGCTGATTACTTTTCTTCTCTGACCTGGTGTAACAGGTTTAAATTTTTTAACGGCCATTGTTTATTAAATGTTGCTGTAAAAATCAATCTTGTCTCCTTTTGCCAAAGTAACGATGGCTTTCTTAAAAGCACTCGCTTTTCCACGCATAATACCGGATCTGGTGTTCCGTGATTTGGTTTTGCCGCTGTATTTAATTGTATTTACAGAAGCAACATTAACGCTATACAGTTTCTCGATGGCTAATTTAACCTGAAGTTTATTAGCGGCTGTTGAAACCATAAAGCCGTACTTACTCAGCGAATCGCCCTGACGATTCATCTTTTCTGTTACTATTGGCCTGATAATAATATCCATCGCTCTATATTTATTTAAGCAAATTACTCTCTAAAACCGCAAGTGAACTCTCTACAAAAAGTAAAGCCGAAGCATTTACAATATCATATGTGGTTAGTTCTGAAATATTTACAACCTTAGAGTTTTTTAAATTTCGAGATGACAAATATACGTTTTTCTTTGAGTCTGCAACAACAAGAAGCGATTTTTTATTCTCAATACTGAAATTTTTTCGCAATTCTACCAGATTCTTAGTCTTTGGTTGTTCATAATCAAAGTCTTCCAGAACAATAATATTATTGTTGGCTGCTTTAAATGTCAACGCAGATTTTCTAGCCAACTGTTTTACTTTTTTATTCAGTTTGATGCTATAATCGCGGGGCTGAGGGCCAAAAGCACGTCCACCACCAACAATGGTTGGTGATTTTATACTACCGGCACGGGCACCGCCAGTACCTTTTTGTTTTTTCAGTTTCTTGGTACTTCCGGCAATTTCTGCGCGTTCTTTTGATTTGTGTGTTCCCTGACGATTATTTGCCATAAACTGTTTTACATCCAGATAAACGGCATGTTCGTTAGGTTCAATCTTGAAGACTTCGTCGTTAAGGACTACCTTACGACCAGTCTCTTTTCCTGAGGTATTATATACTGATAGTTCCATTATTTCTCTACTATTATATATGAACCATTAGACCCGGGAACCGAGCCTTTAACTACTAAAATATTTTGCTCAGCAATCAACTTCACGATTTCGAGGTTAATCATTTTAACTCTCTTCATTCCGTGATGACCTGCCATACGCATTCCTTTAAGCACTCTCGAGGGAAATGAACTGGCGCCTAATGAACCGGGAGCTCTTAGGCGGTTATGCTGACCATGGGTAGTTCCACCAACGCCACCGAATCCATGACGTTTAATTACGCCCTGAAAACCTTTACCTTTGGAAATACCGGTAACATCAACAAAATTATCTTCGCGATAAATTTCAGCAGTTAATACATCACCTTCTTTAATTGTGTTGGGAAACTTCTTGAATTCGCGTACAATTCTTTTAGGAGTTGTATTTGATTTTTTGAAATGTCCCATCAGGGGTTTCGGTGTATTTTTTTCCTTACGTTCGTCGAATGCTATCTGAATAGCTTCGTAACCGTCTTTCTCTACGGTTTTCACCTGTGTTACTACACAGGGACCAACTTGTAAAACAGTGCATGGAATATTTTTTCCCTCGGCACTGAAAATCGAAGTCATTCCGATTTTTTTACCTATTAGTCCGGCCATTGTTTAAATTATTTAAATTAATTACACTTTTATTTCTACTTCTACTCCACTGGGAAGCTCTAATTTCATAAGAGCATCGATGGTTTTTGACGTCGTGCTGTAAATATCGAGCAAACGTTTATGTGAACTCATCTGAAACTGTTCTCTTGATTTTTTATTCACGAAAGGTGAACGTAAAACGGTGAAAACGCGTTTGTGAGTAGGTAGTGGAATAGGTCCATTTACTACAGCACCGGTAGTTTTTACTGTCTTAACGATCTTCTCAGCTGACTTGTCAACCAGGTTATGGTCGTAAGATTTTAGTTTTATTCTAATTCTTTGGCTCATATTATTGATTAATAAAAATTTGCTTTCCAGTAACTCGTTTAATTATTTCGGCTGCCAGTTCGAAAGGCAACTGTGCATAATGGCTGAATTCCATAGTTGATGAAGCTCTCCCTGATGTAATGGTTCTGAGAACAGTTACATATCCGAAAAGTTCAGCCAATGGAACCTGTGCTTTTACAACTCTTGCTCCCAGCCTGTTATCCATTCCGTGAATCTGGCCACGACGACGGTTTAAATCGGTCATCACCTCACCCATGTATTCTTCCGGTGTTACAACTTCAACATTCATCATGGGTTCCAACAGGGTTGGATTGGTATGTAAAGTAGCATTTCGGTATGCAAGATTGGCAGCTACTTCAAACGAAACAGCATCAGAATCAACAGGATGATGTAATCCGTTTAATAATACAACTTTTAAATTATCGAGAGGATAACCGGCTAGAGGCCCGTTTAACAAGGCCATCTTAAAACCTTTTTCGGTTGCCAGAATATATTCTTTTGGTAAGACTCCGCCTTTGGTTTCATCAATAAATTGTAAACCGGATACTCCTTTGTCGGCAGGCCCGATTTTAACAGTGATATCGGCAAATTTGCCTTTACCACCGGTTTGTTTTTTAAAGATTTCCTGGTGTTCGAACTCCGTTGTAAGAGTTTCTTTATATGCCACCATTGGAACACCTTTATTTATCTGAAGATTGAATTCGCGTTTTAAGCGATCAATTAAAATCTCCAGGTGAAGTTCACCCATACCATTAATAGTAGTCTGACCTGTATTTTCATCAATCTTTACTGTAAAGGTTGGATCTTCTTCTGCTAATTTATTTAAGGATAAAGTAAGCTTTTCAATGTCGGCCTGACTCATTGGTTCTATGGCGATACCAATAACAGGTTCGGGGAAAACCATTGTTTCGAGGAAAACAGGATGGCTTTCTTCACAAAGTGTATCTCCGGTTTTTACTTCTTTTAAACCTACGGCAGCACAGATATCACCCGCCTCTATAATATCTTTGGGATTCTGTTTGTTTGCGTGCATCTGGAATATGCGGGTAAGTCTTTCCTTCTTGCTGGTCCTGGAATTATACACCATAACACCGGCTTTTAAAGTACCTGAGTACACTCTTAAATATACCAAACGACCAACATAAGGATCGGTAGCAATTTTAAAAGCCAGGGCAGCAAAATGTTCTGTATTTTCAGGTTTTAATTCAACTGTTTTTTCGTTTCGTGGATCGGTTCCTTTTGTATTACCGATATCAATGGGACTCGGTAGATACTGAACAACTCCATCCAGCAAACATTGAATTCCTTTATTTTTAAAAGCAGCTCCTAAAAATACCGGAACTACCTTCATTTTAATGGTAGCTTTACGAATTGCATTTCTTATTTCCTCATTAGTAACCGAATTTTTATTTTCGAGGAATTTTTCAAGAATAACATCATCTGTTTCGGCAAGACGCTCCAGCATATATTCGCGCCATTCTTCTGCCTGGGCAGTTAATTCTCCGGGAATGGCAACTAAGTTATATTTTGAGCCCAGCGTTTCATCTTCCCAAACGATTCCTTTCATTTCAATCAGGTCGATAACTCCCTTAAAATTATCTTCTGATCCGTAAGGAATCTGAACAGGAATAGGGTTGGCTTTTAGTTTCTTTTGTATCTGGCTTATAACACCAAAGAAATCGGCACCGGGCCGATCCATTTTATTAACGAAAGCAATACGTGGGACATGGTACTTGGTAGCCTGCCTCCAAACTGTTTCTGATTGTGGCTCCACCCCTCCTACGGCGCAGAACACTGCCACGGCACCATCCAAAACACGCAACGATCGTTCTACTTCAACAGTAAAATCGACATGCCCGGGGGTGTCAATAATATTGACTTTATATTCGGTATTATTATGAGTCCAGAAAGTTGTGGTAGCAGCGGAAGTAATGGTAATTCCTCTTTCCTGCTCCTGTACCATCCAGTCCATAGTGGCCGATCCTTCGTGGACCTCGCCCATGCGATGATTGATACCTGTGTAATATAGGATACGTTCAGTGGTAGTGGTCTTACCCGCATCAATGTGAGCCATGATGCCAATATTACGGGTATATGTTAAATCTTTTGCCATTTTTACCACTAACTCAAAGAACCATTTATTTTAAAAGCGGAAATGTGAAAAAGCCTTATTCGCCTCGGCCATTCTGTGAGTATCTTCTTTCTTCTTAAAAGCTCCACCTTCGGAATTATAAGCTGCAATAATTTCTGAAGATAATTTGTCGCTCATTGATTTTCCGCTGCGTTTTCTTGCAAATTCCACCAGGTTTTTAATACTGATAGCCATTTTGCGGTCGGCACGGATTTCGGTAGGCACCTGGAATGTTGCACCACCCACTCTGCGACTTTTTACTTCAACAGAAGGGGCAATATTTTCGAGTGCTTTTTTCCAATATTCGAGGGGGTCGAGACCTGATTCTTTGGTTTTTTTAGCAACTACGTCCATAGCGCTATAAAAAGAATGTAATGCAACGCTCTTTTTTCCTTCGTACATTAATTCGTTTACAAAACGAGAAACGAGTACATCGTTAAATCTCGGATCAGGTAAAATAATACGTTTTTTCGGTTTGGACTTTCTCATTTTATTTCTAAAATATTATTTTTTCACTTTAGGTCTTTTTGCACCATATTTTGATCTTCTTTGTTTACGGCCTTCAACACCGGCAGTATCCAAAGCACCACGGATAATATGATAACGCACACCCGGTAAATCTTTAACACGACCTCCGCGGATAAGCACGATGGAGTGTTCCTGTAAGTTATGACCTTCACCAGGGATATAGGCAATTACTTCTTGTCCGTTAGTAATTCTAACTTTTGCTACTTTGCGCATAGCAGAATTTGGTTTCTTCGGAGTTGTTGTATAAACACGGGTGCATACGCCACGACGTTGCGGGCATGAATCAAGCGCTCTTGATTTGCTTTTTTCGACAATTTTTTTTCTTCCTACTCTAACCAATTGTTGTACAGTCGGCATAAATACTCACTTTTAATTAAATAAAGTTTTCCAAAATGGTCTGCAAAGGTAAAACAATATTTTTTTAAAACAATAGCTGTAATCGAAAAAATATCTACAAAAACACAAAGATTTTTTAAAGCTGTTTTTTCACATCAGAATTGAGGTTGAAATCTTAGCCTGAAAATTAATGAACAAAAATTTTCAGCAGTCGTTGTCAGTTACTTATTTCCCGGGATTATAAATCACAAAACGAATCGATTGAGATGAATTTCCATCGGAGAACTTACAAATGTAAAGACCACTTCCAAAATTCCTGCCGGTAATCTTTTCCTGATGAAAACCTTCGGATTGATTCTTCAAAGAAATTTCTTTTACTACATTTCCTGTAACATCAAAAATTTCAATATCCACAGAAGAATTGTTTTTTAAAGAATACGTTAACTCTATCGACCCGGCTGTTACAGGGTTAGGGTATATCTTTGCTTTAACGTATTCCATATCATTCGTATTGATTCCAGAGAGATACGATGTGGCAAGCCAGATTGTGGTATTCATTATTAGCTTCCGGTGATTTCCGCTTGCATCGGTAATATACCCGTCATAAAGTACATCGTTAGCATCGCCCGTTCCATCATCAAAAGGCGAGCTGTCACCAATAACAGCGACTTTTCCCGAACCATAATGTGCATATGCACAAAGCACATTGGTATTTCCAAAAGAAGATCCGGTTTTATAAACGACTCCTTTAACTGTTGAGTTATGAGCCGGGTTTAGTGTCAGAGATGTTCCGCCACTCCACATAGCTTTGGTTACATTTCCAAAGGGACCATGCAAAAGTGAATCACCGGGAAGCGAAGGTATGTTTGTTGTTGTTTGAGAAAAGTTCTGGAGATCAATAGAAACTCCAAATGGGTCACTCTGAATTCCATTGTTCGTAAAAAAATCGTTCCAGATAGCCGGCGAATCATACCCATCATTATTTCTGTCAGAAACATCATGGTCTGAAATGATATATAACCCGCCTCCATTCTGAATAAAATTCATCATTGCCATTTTTTCTGAGGCCGTAAACAGAATATTTGGTTCACAAACAACAAACACTTTATAATTGCTTAAATCCTGAGGATTAGACATTGATCCATAGGTAATTTGTCCATTATATGGTAAAGTATTTACAATATAACCCTGATTTACACAATCGATACCCCAGTAGGATAAAGCACCATCCCAATAAGTTTCGGAGGTACCTGAGCTTATTCCGGATTGAGCCGGGGTTGGAACTACTGCCGGATTTGATTCACTCCCCTGCCCGACAACTGCAGGACCACTGCCAAACCCTATGTTATGTAAATCGGCATCTAAAATCCAGTCGGCATTTCCTGCTGTTTCAGCTTTCGAAGCATCAAATAATATTTTAACGGTTTGTGAATAAAGTTTGAAATTTATTACAAAAAAGCACATTAAAACCAGCCATAAAACATTCTTCATTTTTGCAAATTTAAAATACAAAATTACGGAATTAGAGAAGATGATTTATGATCGGCATTAAATTCACTGATTTATTTAGCACATAAAAAAATAATTTCAAGTTACAAACTTAAATTTCAATATATTAATCAGGAATATTCTTAAAATATACTTGATCATACTCTTTATATATATATGAATAACACATGCTTATATTTAAATAGCATATAACATATTACACGCATATCAGGTTTTTGAGATTTGAAAAAAATCATGTAGGTTTGTAACCATTTTTATAGTAACACTTGTTAAACAATTAATAATCAGGCAATGAAAGTTTATCAGACTGAACAGATCAGAAATATTGTACTTGTAGGAAATTCTTCCTCAGGGAAAACAACCCTGGCTGAATCCATGTTATTCGAAGGAGGTTCTATTAACCGCAGAGGTGATATTGGCAGTAAAAATACCGTTTCGGATTATAATGAAATTGAACAGAACAACGGTTGTTCAATTTTTTCATCATTAATACAAACAGAGTATGCCGACAGGAAAATAAATATCCTAGATACTCCTGGTTTTGACGACTTCAACAATGCTATTTTCTCCTCCATGAAAGTTGCAGATACTGCTGTAATGCTTATTAACGCCCAAAATGGAATAGAAGTTGGAACACAGGTTCAGATGCGTTATGTTGAGAAGTTTGACAAACCCCTTATCTTTGTTATCAATCAGCTCGACCACGATAAAGCCAATATTGAGCAAACCATTGAAAGACTAAAATCATTTATCGGAAATAAAGCAGTTCAGGTTCAGTTTCCGGTTTCAACTGGTAGTGGCTTTAACTCTATCGTTGATGTTATAAAAATGAAAATGTATAAATATTCTGCCGAAGGCGGAAAAGCAGAAGTTGTTGATATTCCGGCCGACCATAAGGATCATGCAGAAGAACTTCGCAGTACATTAATCGAAACCGCCGCTGAAAATGACGAAAGTTTAATGGAAAAATTCTTCGAATCCGGAACTTTGGATGAAGCTGATTTCGCCCGTGGGATTAAGCTTGGAATAATTAACCGTTCTTTATACCCGGTTTTCTGTACTTCTGCTAAAAAGAACATGGGTGTTGGACGTTTACTGGAGTTTATCGGAGTAAGCGGCCCCTCTCCATCGGAAGTTGTTGCACCCAAAACCAACGAAGAAAAAGAAATAAAATTGATTCAAAAGGAAGTCCCAC
>JBBIRU010000025.1:0-95739 GCA_037441645.1 Bacteroidota bacterium | reverse complement strand
GTATTTTCCCTTGCTAATTTCCGCAATGATTTTTAGTTTTAGACTTTCACTAAAACGTCTTATGGGCTGTCGATTTTTTAACATATCTACTTGTTTTTTTGTAGACATATTTTAGGACGTCACAAAAATGACGCATAACGGTTGGCGCTTGGATTTGGCACGCTTTTGCTTGCAGTGATTGTCAAACCACTAAGATGATTGAATATTGTTATATTTGTCAAGTTGCCCATAACAGCGTGCTAAATTCCAAACGTGTGTTAGCAGCTGGGCTTTATTTGTCAAATTTTAGAGTTGTATTTTTATTTTGTTAGATAAATCATATAAAAGATTTCTTGGTGCACTCATTAACCTTATGAAATCATCGTAGGTATTTTCTATTCTTTCGTCAATAACCCATTTGGGATTTGCTAAAGACAGATTTGCATCTACTAGTCCACTGTCACTGTGCTTTATTACATTATTTAGGCATCGTAGTTCTTCTATTTTATCATAGTCAGCAAGAGCGCTATAGTCAATTGAGAATTTTTGTTTTAATAGTTTTATAATTTGGTCTTTCTTGAAACAATTTTTAAGTTCTGATTTGGTAAATTTTCCAGACAATTCAAGAATTTCTTTTAATTTTTTTTCATAAAAACTAAAACTTGCAACAATCATATAATTACTCAAGATATTTTCTGTCTCATGAGAAAGTCCATAATAGTCATTAATGATTTGAAGAAGTTCGTGCAATTCTTCTTCTGGAATATTAGAAACACCTATTTTGTTGATTTCTTCAACTTTCTTGTCTGTTTCTCCTTTCAAGTATTCAGCATTGAATGTTTTGTTGTTTTGATAAAGAACATTTAATGCGTTTATTTGAATATTTGCTTTGTCAGCATAAACCAACGCATAAATTCCAAATCTTGTCTTAACGTCCCAATTTAATTTCATAGTAAATTTGTTTAATTGTTTAAATGTTGTTGTTTTTTAAGCCTTGCCGCTAACGTTTGGCGCTTGGAAAAGCTGGGCGATTAGCCGCAGAGGGCGTCAAACCGTTGGTATGTTTGTACATTGTTGTCATTGTCAAAATGCACCACCCGCCCAGTTTTTACCAAACGTGTGTTAGGGGCTGCCTTTATTTTTTCCATGCTGTCGTTAAATATAACTTGAAATATTCCCATTTAGACCAACCCAATGGATAAAGATTGAATTTGTCAGAAAGACTCTTATTGCATTTTATGTTAATTGTTAATTCATCTTTTGAACCACCGGCACCTTCTAAGTCAAATATTTCACCAGGATATACTTTTTTAATTTGGTCATTAAGTTTTATTAAAATTTGTGGTTCTTTATCAAAACAAAATTCATTTTCCTTTACTTGGCATTTATATCGAAAAGTAAATTCACCTTCATATTTGTTCCAAATTGGGTTAGAAACCATTAACAGAGAAGTATCTTTTAGAATTGAATTTATATATTTTTTCCCTTGTTCAATTGATTCCATTGTTTCAAATTTTACATTTGCAGTTTTAAGATGTCCATAAAATTTGCGAAGTTTTTTAGAATCAAAGAAAAAATATGCTTTGTCTGTTGCTATTTCATTGCAATTCAGATTTACAGCAAAATCTTCTAAACATTTACCGTTTTTGCAAATGTAAATTATGTAATGATAACCACAAGAATATTGAGGACTTGGTGTTTTAAATATCCAATCTTTCTTGAATTCATTTAAAATTTTAATATCATTTGTATAAAAGTCACCTAAACTGTCTTGCAATGAACTTGGGTCGCTTTCACTTCTAATTCCTAAAATGCAATAACCACCCTTATTGAAGTCATAATTTTTTAGCAACTGGGTTTGTCCAGAAGTCCATAAACTGACTAAAATGGCTAATATTGTATATGTTATTTTTCTCATAAGGTTGCCCCTAACAAGCCGCTACTCGTAACTTTAAATACTTACAACCGGTTAAAATATTTATAACCACACATAAATATTTATTTCCAAAAATAAACAATAACAGTTTTAAAAACAAAAATATATAAATAAAATTGTTTTTACCGATGGTACAAGCCGGTTGTTTCCGAACAATGTTCCAGGATTACACCTGCCTTCCGGCATCAGGCATCAAAGAAATATCCTGTTTTTTCATTTTATAAACCAAAATAAATTATAAGATTTGCACATGGATTTAAAACTCATTATTTTTTTAATATCACACTTATAATCAGGCAAAATGAATTACGATGTAATAGTTATCGGGGCGGGAATAGTAGGACTGGCATCAGCATTAAAAATAAAAGAACAGAAACCTAACCTGAAAGTACTCATTATTGAAAAAGAAAACCGGGTGGCGGCACACCAGACAGGGAACAACAGCGGTGTAATTCATTCGGGGATTTATTACAAACCGGGCAGTTTAAAAGCTGTCAATTGCAGAAAAGGATATAAAATGTTGCTCGATTTCTGCAATAAAGAAAGTATTCATTACGAACTTTGCGGGAAACTGATTGTTGCCATAAGCGAAGAAGAAATTCCCAGGCTCGAAAACCTGTACCAGCGGGGAATTGAGAATGGTTTAACGGGAATAAAAAAGATTACTGCCGGAGAAATAAAAAACTATGAGCCCTACACCCGGGGTGTTGCTGCAATTGTTGTACCCTACACCGGGATAATTGATTACACGCTGGTTTGCGAAAAGTACCTGGAAATATTTAAAGATCGTTTTGGCGGGGAAATCCTGTTCGGCCATAAAGTAACAAATGTTATTGAAAAGGAAAACGAAACGATTGTCGTTACCCCCCACGGTGAATTCAAATCGGGGCTGGTAGTAAATTGCAGTGGTTTATATTCCGATAAGGTTGCCAGATACACCATCCCCGACCTGGATGTAAAAATTATCCCTTTCAGGGGAGAATATTATACCTTATCGAAAGAAAAATCGGGCATGGTAAAAAACCTGATTTACCCTGTTCCCGATCCTGCTTTTCCCTTCCTTGGCGTTCATTTTACCCGCCGTGTGGACGGAAAAGTGGAAGCTGGTCCCAATGCGGTATTTTCATTCAAACGCGAAGGTTATAAAAAAACAAGTTTTAACTTTTCGGAAGCATTGGAATCGCTCCTCTGGCCTGGTTTTCAGAAAGTAATGTGGAAACATCTCGGAATGGGGTTCGGCGAATATTACCGTTCGTTCAACAAAAGGGCATTTACCCGGGCATTACAAAAACTTATTCCATCTCTTACTATTAACGACATTGTTACGGGAGGCGCCGGCGTTCGCGCACAGGCATGCACACGTTCGGGTTCCCTGGCCGACGACTTCCTGATTTTTGAAAAACCGGGAGTAATAAATGTCTGTAATGCCCCCTCTCCCGCTGCTACTGCATCGCTGGCCATTGGCGAAACCATTGCCGGGGTTGCCATAAAACATCTCACTTAGCAGGTCGGCTTTTTCAGGCGTGGTCAAGGGTCAAATACCAAATCCCAAGAACCAAATTTCAAATAAATCTCTATTCACAAAAGACAAATAAGGCTCAAATACCAAAAACCAAATCCGATAGCTATCGGATCCAAGAACCAATGACTATTAACTAATGACCAACAACTACAAACCACAAACAATGAACCATGAACAATGAACCACGAACAATGAACTATGAACGATAAACCACGAACGATTTATGAATAACGATTTAAGATTTCGCAATCGTATGGCAATGAGTAACAATTGTTTTCTGTTTTTTACTAACAACTATTAACTTCTGTAATTTTTCCCGGCCTTAATTTAACGCTATAAACACAAATAAAAAGATTCCTTTATTACCTTTGTCTAAAATTTAATACATGCGGGGACTGGTTATAAAATCTACAGGAAATTTATGCCTGGTTAAAACCGGGAAAGGAGAAACCATTCCATGTACCATCCGGGGAAAACTGAGATTATCTGGCTCTAAAAGCACCAGCCCGGTTGTTGTAGGCGATTGGGTTACCATTGATTTAAATGGCGGGCAGGGAAATATTGTTTCCATCGAAGAAAGAAGGAACTATATTGTGAGGCGCTCGGTCAACTTATCCAAACAAACCCATGTAATTGCATCCAATATTGACCAGGCTTTACTCATTGTTACATTAACCAGTCCCCGGACAAGTACAGAATTTATCGACCGTTACCTGTGCACAGCCGAAGCCTATAGAATTCCTGTCGTGCTGATTTTTAACAAGGCAGATTTGTATTCGCCCGAACTTCTTACTTCTCTTGAAGAAATGGAACATATTTACAATAAGATTGGTTACCGGTGTATGAGAACTTCGGTGAAAACCGGTGAGGGTATAAAAGAAGTAACAAAAATTTTAAAAAATAAAGTCAGCCTTATATCAGGAAATTCGGGAGTCGGAAAATCTTCCTTTATAAATCTTATAGAACCCGGATACCATTTAAAAGTGGCTGAAATATCGGATTATCATTTAAAAGGGAAACACACCACTACATTCAGCGAAATGCTGGCACTCTCCTCCGGCGGATATGTAATTGATACTCCGGGAATAAAAGGTTTCGGATTAATTAATATCGGGAATGAAGAACTTTTTCATTTCTTTCCGGAAATGTTCCGGCTGACACATAAATGCCAGTATTACAATTGCACTCATATTCACGAACCTAATTGTGCTGTAAAACTGGGAGTTGAATCGGGTGAGATTGCCGAATCAAGATACTTAAGTTATTTAAATATCTTAATGGATGAAAATGAGAAACACAGAATTTAAACTGTTTAGGCTTTGATTTTTCATATTTTTTAAATAGGTTTGTTGTCCCAAACGAATTTATGACTGATAATTTTTTATATAATTCTATATTTAGCTTCATAACTTCATTCGTCATTACAGCTTTTTCTATCCCCACTATAATAACCGTAGCCAAAGCCAAACGTTTGTTCGACTTTCCCGATTCGCGTAAACTTCATTCCAGGATTGTTCCAACTTTAGGCGGGTTAGGAATATTTATGGGATTTATCTTTTCCATGACTTTCTGGACAAACTTTGTAAATTGCTGGCATCTACAATTTGTACTAACGTCACTGATCGTAATTTCTGTTATCGGTATTAAAGATGATATCATCGGATTATCTCCTTTTAAAAAGGCCATCGGGCAGATAGTTGCCGCCTCTATTGTTGTTGTCTGGGGGCATCTCAGGATTAATAACATGTACAATATCTTTGGAATAGGGCAACTTCCTGAATTTACAAGTATTTTATTTACAATCTTCACTATCCTGGTTATTATTAATGCCTATAATTTAATTGATGGAATTGACGGACTTGCCGGCAGCCTTGGAGTGGTTGCTTCTGTTGCTTTTGGCATCTTATTTCTTTTAAATGCAGATAATAATCAGCAGGCCATTTTGGCTTTTGCCTTAACCGGAGCTCTCCTTGCATTTTTATGGTTTAATTTTACCCCGGCAAGAATCTTTATGGGCGATACAGGTTCTATGCTTTTAGGATTCATTCTAGCTTACCTGGCAATTGAATTCCTGGAAGTTCCGAAAAACACTAACATTGTAATTTTCAAGAATTTCACAAGACCATTAATTACCATGTCGATTTTATTTTTACCCCTGTATGATTTAGTCAGGGTTTTTACTATCCGTTTATTTAAAAGACGCTCCCCATTTAAACCTGACCAGAATCATCTTCATCACATGTTGTTAATGTTAGGATTTTCTCACACTTCATCGACATTAATAATGAGTTTATTTGCGTGCTTATTAATCGGGCTGGCAATTTTATTTCAGAACCTGGGAAACTACTGGATAGGGCTTATTCTTTTATCTGTTTGTCTTTTATTAACATTTGTTCTTTTTGCTTTTATTAAAAAACGAGGTATAACTTCAATTAATGGGAAATGAGGTTTCTTACCTTAGTTGTTTTATTCCAGTTTCCCCTTCTCTTTTTTGGGCAACAGAATAGTTTTTTACTCACCATTCCCGACAGGTTTATAGTAGATTCTTATACGCAAAAGAACGATGGATTTTTTCATACATCTTTCAAACCTGTTGTGAAATCAACCCTTGATAGTTATTCTGAAATAGATAAACAGATTTACAGAACCGGAAGCGACAGCGCTTTTATAGCCCGGAAGAAACACCCCTGGTTCTGGAAAAAATTATTAACCGAAAGCCTGGTCGATACCAGGAAAGATAAATTCACTCTCAGGGTGGATCCTTTACTTAATTTCGAGTATGGTAAAGACACGCTTGGCAGAATGACTGTAAATTCAAGGGGTATAATAATTTATGGAGACCTTAATGAAAAATTTTCTTTTATTACAGGCGTTCTGGAAACACAAACATTCCCCGAGAAGTATGTGTCTGACTATATGAGGGCAAAAAGCGTTGCTCCCGGACAGGGAAGAATCAGAAATTTTAAAGAAACCGGCTACGATTATTCATACTCTTTCGGAAATATTTCTTACAGTCCCTCGTCTCATTTTAATTTTCAGCTGGGTAACGGAAAACAATTCCTGGGCGACGGTTACCGGTCCCTTTTGTTAAGCGATGTCCCCTTTTATTATCCCTATCTCAGAATCACATCAACTTTCAAACGGTTTCAATATATAAATTTATGGACGGTTTTCCAGGAAGTAAAGCCATACGATTCGCGTACACTGGTTTACCAAAGGAAGCATGGTTCGTTTACTTATTTAAGTTATTTGTTATCGAAAAAGATTGAACTGGGACTTTTTGAGGCAATCATATTTCAATCTACCGATTCCAATTCCAACAATATTCTTCCCATAGATGTGGCAAATCCGGTTATCGGTGTCAGAACCCTGCAATATGGTTTTCGTTATAAAAACAACGCGCTGATGGGTTTCACTGCAAAAGCAAATATTTTAAAACAAATTACACTTTACGGCCAGTTGGTTATTGATGACCTGAACCGAAAGGGCGAAGCCGGTACTTTCCATGCGCGTTATGGGTACCAGGCAGGAATTAAATTTTTAGAACCGTTAAAAATCAGGAACCTTTATTTATTATCAGAATATAATCATGTAAATCCATACGCTTATTGCCCTACCGTCACGCACCAGAGTTACTCGGCGTTTAACGAACCTTTGGCCCATCCCTTAGGATCTGATTTTAACGAATTAGTGCTCTTACTGAGGTATTCGTATAAAGACTTTTTTGTACAATTAAAAAATACCTCGGCAAAAACTATAGCAAAAGGCTTAAATACAGGCCGAAATATCCTGGAAGATGCAAATCCTTCTTCAGACAGCTATTATGTTACCAATATTTACAATTTTAATTTCGAAACCGGAATTATTATAAATCAGAAAAGCCGATTACAGTTAGTTGCAGGTATTCATCTCCGGGAGAAACAGGATTTCATATATTTTGCTCTCAAAACATCCGTCTCCAATCTGTACTACGACTTTTAAGCAATTTCTGAATAAGGGAAACCGGCACTCATTTATTTCAACAACCGGTTGTAAATAACTCTCTGTAACATAAAATCATTATTCGTACGTTTTTAAATAAATTGCAAACAATTTTTTATTGAATGGTTAAGAAATACCTGATACGGTTTTTCATTGGATTTTCAATTGCAATTATTTTGCTCCTGGGAACCGGTATTATTATTACGGTAGTTTATGGAGATGATATTAAGCAATATTTTATTTCGAAACTTAACCATTACCTAAACACCGAAATAAAAGTCGGGGATGTAGAATTCTCTGTTTTTAAAAAATTCCCCAGCGCCAGTATTGAGTTCACAGATGTGGTTGCCATGTCGGCGCCCGGTTTTAAAACCAAAACTTTTAAAGGAATAAATACAGATACATTGTTGGTTGCAAAAGATGTTTTTCTGGAGTTTAATATTCTCGATATTTTCAGTAAAAACTATAAAATCAAGGCGATCAACATCAGCCAGGGGCGCTCGTGGATTTTTATTGACCCGGAAGGCGGAGATAATTATCATTTCTGGAAAACGCCGGAAAACAATGATTCTGCATCATTCAAACTGGACTTACAGGATATCGAATTAAATCATTTTACTTTAAAATTTTACAACAATGCCCAGAACCAGGAGATTACCTGTTCTACTCCCGATTTTTCTATTTCCGGCAAATTCAACGATGATAATTATGAACTTAAAACCCGTGGCGACTTGAAAGTAAAGAAGTTTTCGGTCAACCATGTGAATTATATTAAATCCGATGCTCTTTCACTGCATTTGAAATTTGACGTTAATAATAAAAAGTTTTCTGTCAAAAGTGGAAAGGTAAATATAGGCGATATTTCTTTTGATGTAAATGGCTGGTATTCTTATATCGACAGTAAGATTGACATGAAAATCAATGGAAAAGAACTGGATGTTGTTTCATTCTTATCTGTTTTACCTGAGAGTATCCGGAAAAAGCTCAATGGATTTTCAAGTACCGGTACTTTTTATTTCGACACCCATATTTCGGGAAATATCGGCTATGATAAAACCCCGGAAATAACAACGGCATTTGGAATTGAACAGGCCACTATTGTTCAGGAAAAGTCGGGGGTTGAATTAACTCATATTTTTGCCAAAGGCAACTTTTCCAACGGAAATACGCAAAGTACACAATCCTGTGAATTATCGCTGGATACTATTTATGCAACTATGGGTAACAGTAAGTTTTCGGGATCGTACTATGTTAAGAATTTCAACTCCCCGCATATTAAACTCAGGTTATCCGGCGATTTTGACCTGGCGCAGTTAAAAAACTTTTTTGCCATAGATACATTAAAAATCCTGGAAGGAAGAATGACCGGTGATTTTACTTTTTCGGGAGATGTATCTGATTTATCAGAAATATCTGCTGCCGACTATCGCAATGCTCATTCAAATGGTAAGGTTACTCTTCAGAATACCAACATGAGTTTTGCAGGAGGTAAAGATGAATATAAAAAAATAAATGCCGGCTTTACTTTTCATAACAATGATGTACGTATCGATAGTCTTTCGTTTTTATTAAATGATTATGATTTTGAAGTTTCGGGTTATTTTAAGAATCTGATTGCCTACTTAATGCTTAAAGACGAACCACTGTTTATCGAAGCAAGGATTCATTCGAGGTATATTGACCTGAAAAAATTCCTTACCGGTAATTCTGAAAATAACAACCCCGGGATAGCTTTACCCGATAACATTAAACTTTCAGCCAATGTTTCGTTAGATAAACTGGATTATGGCAAGTTCTCTGCCAGTCGTGCATCAGGCTTTATAGATATCGACAAAAAAGTATTAACGTTTACTTCTCTAAACCTGGAAGCCCTGGGTGGAACTTTGAAAGCTGACGGTGCGCTGAAAATACTGAAGGATAATGGCATTCTTCTTCAAACAACGGCTAATCTTAAAACTATAAATATAAATTCTTTGTTTTATTCGTTCGATAATTTCGGACAGACTTTTATCCTTGATAAGCATTTAAAAGGGACTATCAATGCAGATTTAACAGTGTCCACAGAATGGAACAATAAAATGGAGCTTGACCAGAAAAAACTCATTGCCAATTGTTCTATGCAGATAAATAATGGCGAGCTGGTTGAATTTGAACCCATGTATAAATTATCTGATTACATCGCCTTATCAGAGTTGCGACAAATTAAATTTGCCAGCTTAACCAATGACATTCTGATAAAGGAAAGAAAAGTTATTATCCCCCATATGGAAATTAAATCATCGGCTTTCAATATTGAATTAAGCGGCGAACACACTTTCGATAATGTATTTGATTATAAGCTAAAAGTTCTGCTTTCGGAAATTCTTTCGAACAAAGCTAAAAAAGCCAAAAAAGAAAATGAAGAATTCGGACAGGTGGAAGATGACGGATTAGGTCGTACCAGTCTCTTTCTATCTATCAAAGGCACTGTTGATGATTATAAAATTTCGTACGATACCAAGCAGGTGAAAGAACATATTAAAGAAAACCTGAAACAGGAAAAAGAAAACCTGAAAACCATATTGAACGAGGAATTTGGCTGGTTTAAAAACGATTCTACCGTAATTAAAAAACAACAAAAGAAAGAAGAAATTAAAAAACCAAAGTTCCTGATTGAATGGGACGAAGAAAACCCGGAAGAAGACAAGAGTAAATAGCGACTTAAGGAAAAAAAAATAAATAAGGTATAAGGAAATAAGGGAGGTAAGAATCAGTAATCAAGCGATCATCAGACAGTGAACAGTGAACAATAAACGACAAACTACGAACCACGAACAATGAACCATGAACAATGAACAATGAACTACAAACCACGAACTGTGAACAATAAACAGTAAACATTGAAAAATGAACATTGACAAAAAAATCATTTCTTTCTTAAAAAAACATCATGTACTGACTTTGGCAACATGTATTAAAAACGAGTCCTGGTGTGCAAATTGTTTTTATGTTTATAACGAAGAAGAGAATACTTTAGTTTTCACCTCTGATGATGATACGAGACATGCCAGAGAATCTATTCAAAATCCGAATGTGGCAGGTTCTGTCGTTTTAGAAACCAACATCGTGGGTAAAATTCAGGGCCTTCAGTTTCAGGGTTATTTAACAAAGGCTAAAGGAGATGCGTTAAAAACTGCAAAACAGAAATACCTTCTGCGTTTTCCCATTGCAACATTAATGAATACAAACCTGTGGATTCTTGAATTAACCCTTATTAAAATGACTGATAACCGGTTGGGATTCGGAAAAAAATTAATCTGGAAAAAAGAATAAACTATTTTTTTGATATCAGAACAACAGCATATGCGCTTACTCCTTCTTCACGTCCGATAAAACCAAGTTTTTCGTTAGTTGTTGCCTTGATTGAAATATCATCTGCCGAGATTCGTGCTGCTTTTGCAATCTCTTCTTTCATTTGAGAAACAAATGACATTATTTTTGGCTTTTCGAGACATAAGGTAGAGTCAATGTTACCTATCTCAAAACCTTTTTGCCGAATAAGGTCTGTTGTTTTTGAAAGAAGAATCCGGCTATCGATACCTTTAAATTCAGAAGATGTATCCGGGAAATGTTTTCCGATATCTCCCAGGTTTGCAGCACCAAGTATCGCATCGCAGATGGCATGTATCAAAACATCACCATCAGAATGCGCAACAATACCTTTACCGTGATTTATTTTTACTCCCCCAATAGTTAAAGAAAGGCCGGTTTCGAGCCTGTGAACATCAAATCCAAAACCAACCCGAATGTTTGTCATTTGGGATTTTCTATCTTTTTAACTCCTTCAAAATCAAACATAAGAGTAAAACGAAGAGTGTTTTCCAAGGGATTTCTTTGCTGTGTGGGAATTAAATATGAAAAATCAAGTGCAAAAACTTTTAATCTTAAACCTATACCAACGGTAAAAAATTTCCTGTTTCCTTTGGTAGCATCTTCATAAAAATATCCTGCCCGAAGTGCAAATTGTTTGGCGTACCAGTACTCCAATCCAAAACACCAGTTAAGTTCCCTCCATTCTTCCTTTCCTACGGAACGGTCATTGGGATTTAAAGGATCGTTTGCTACCCCGGGAGCATCCCAGAAAGAATGAAATATTCCGGTAACAGGGGATACATTGGGATCTTTGCCATATTTCACTTTTTGTTTCCCTACTCTTTCAATTGACCCATCAGGCAAAGTATCACCCACTTCATACCAGATTGGCGGAGTTGGTACCAATAATTTATTTACCTCAACAACACCCATAATACTATTATACTCATCAAGATTTACCTTATAGGATGTACCGAGTTTTAACATACATGGAAGAAAATCCTTTTCAGCGTTATCAGTATAGGAAAGCTTTGAACCAATGTTTGAGATATTAATTCCGACTCCTAAATCTCCTTTCTTCTTCTGAACCTCTAAGGGAACAAAATAAAAAAAAGAAATATCTGAAGAAACAGCTTGCCCGGCTTTGGTTTCAGGTCCAGTTCCGGAATATCCGCCGGTAAGATTAGAATTTATGTACCTTAAAGCTACAGAACCTGAAAGATGCTCGCCTAATAAACGACTATACCCCAAATCAATTGCAAATTCATTGGGCTTATGCTGGCCAGTAACATTACCGGTAATATCAGTAAAAGTAATATCACCCAACGAAAAATACCGTAATGAGCCGCTTAAAGTCTGACCTCCTCCTATCTTTTTATAACCGGTTAAATAGGCCATATTTATATCGTTTACCAGTTGTCGTAACCAGGGAGTATAGGAAATAGAAACCCCAAAGTCATTTTTCATAAAAGCATATTTCGAAGGGTTATGGTGTTGCGAATTTAAATCGGGAGATGTTGAAACACCCGCATCGCCCATTGCACCGGCACGTGAATCGGGGGCAATAGTAAGAAAAGGTACGGCAGTAGTAATCACATTTACCTCACCAGCCCTTCCGTTAAGTTGCTGAGAAGAAATCTGAGCATTGACGGCAAAAGGGAATAACGCACTAATTGTCAGGATAATTATAAAGCAAAATAAACCTCTCATAAATAATTAAATAATTGCAAAATTAAAACAAATAGGGAAATAACGCTGTTTAAAAAATTTTATTATCTTAAAATAACCAGTTTTTCATATTTTTCTTCCTTTTTATCGTCGGCTGTTTTTACAGAAAGCTTATAAATATATACTCCTTTTCCTATTTTATCGCCAAAATCATCCAGTCCATCCCAATGAATCGGTGTGCTATGAAAACTACTGCTGTTAACTGTTGGAGGTGCAATGGTTTTGACCAGTTTTCCGGTAACGGTAAATATCTGAATAAGGATATCCAGGTTTGTATTTGGCTGGTTATGATCAAAGTAAAAATCGGTAGAAGTGGTAAATGGATTCGGGTAATTAAAAATATTACCAATAGTAAGGTCATGGCTTTCTGCTACAACAAATTCGGTAACAGCTTCTGAAGAATTATTAAACACATCCCATGCTTTCAATTTCAGTTTATGCTCACCATCAGGTATGAGAGAAAGCGGATAACGTACAGTACCTCTTTGATAATCATTTAAATCGCTTTCATAGTAATCATTTAACACAATAGTTTTATTTGTATTTTCATCCAAAACAGCTGTCAGATCATGACCTATTCCATTTCCTACAGTATTTATTCCGTTTTCGTCAACCAGTTTTGCATAGATATCCGGATTCTCATCCGTAATACCCCCAAAAACAAAATTATCATCATTCATATATAATTCTATTTTTGGACCGGTATTATCGCTTATAGTACCCGAAGAATTGCCTCCCAGGCTAAAATCATTATAATATCCATGTGCATCATTCAGGGTATTATCGCTTCCGTAGTAGCTTATTTTAGGAGGTCCGATAACATATTGAATATCTCTTGGCACAACAAATGTAAATTCAAAGTAGGAATTATTTATCGACACCTTTCCTTTATACAGAACATTGTTTTGTAATTTAAAAGGGAATCGGTTACCGCCATCATTTGCCAGTGTGGTCATCGATATGAACTTATCAAATACCGTAGGATAAAGAATTCCATTATATCCATTAACAATTGTTCCGTTCTGGGTTTCGATATGTCCTTTAATTGTCACTTTTTGTAATGCTTTTATAGTATCCATATAGCTTATTGCAGAAATGCCATTAATAGAATCTGTTACAACTATAAGCTTTGGATAGGCAAGTTTTAGGGCAGGATCTCCGAGTAATGAAAAATTTCTTTTATTAATGTCTGCCGCTGATGAAGTAGCATTTTTTGCAATTCTATAAATATCGCCCAGTCTATAGTAATTACCATTACCATCTTTATCAAATATGCTTTCGACAAAAGCCTGATTTATTACAAAATTCGAATTACTATATACCAATCTTGTTGTTGTAAACATTGCAATAGCACCACCTGCGGGGTTTAAAAACACCATCTCTCCGGCCGAGGTTCTGTCATAATCATCATAACGACTAAATTCACATGTAGCAGTAACAAATAAGGGTAATTTATCAAAATTGGTCCAGGAATTAATATCTGATACGCCAATAATATGTTCATGAGCCAGTCCTACCTCATTACCATGTCCGGTATAATTAATCAGGAAGGCGCCCTTTTTCATTCTGTTAGCAATGGCTATATTTACATCCGGATACCTGTCGCCATTGGGAGTAGTAATCTGTGGAAAAGCATCCAGAAAAATTTTATCAATATTATATACTGTATGAGCGGTATCCAAATATGAACATAAGGAATTCGACTGTTGCATATGTTCGTTACTATCTTCATCGTCAGCAATAAAGGTAAGCCAGTTTCTCCACTCGCCATTAGTAGATGGTTTTACATAGTTTAAAATTTTATTTAATACTCCCTGGGCTTCCGAAGTGCTTTTAACCGGGAAACGTCCTACTCCAATATCCAGGTTTCCGATATAATCGCCTTCCGAATCGTCAAGCATTCCAAAATAATCATCGGTTGTAAACGAGTTTGTAGGCGACAATGATGAACTGGATTCATAGGTAAGAATAAAATTTGTATTGGTAGAAAAGCTATGACGGTTATCATAAGAACCATCTCCGTAAAACAACAAATATTCAGGCATTAAAGAGACATCAGCTCCTGCACGGTCATACAACATTTTCATAAAATCTTTTATAGCAGTAGGATCGGGTGAGCCAGAAGAAAATTCATTATATAATTCATCAGGAGTAACTACCAAAACGCTTAAATTATCAAAAGTTCTATGATGTTCGGCAAGAGTTTGTGCATACGGTAAAAAATTCGGATGGGAAACAATAACCATATCTGTTGCAGGTGTGGCATGCAGGTTTTGATTTACAACTTCTCCAACGGTTGTTGTTGAATAAAATAAAGTATTGTCAAATGCAATATATTCATGTAAAGTATCGGTTTTAGAAACAAATGATAATACATTACCATTTAAAGTAGCCGGGACAAAAACAGGGGAAGTCGGGTCAGTAACATCTAAAACCCTGGTCGAACTATTCGCATTTGAGATTCTGAACTCGGCAACATTGGCTGTTGCTACAGAGGGAATATCTCTGAATTGTATCTGACCTCCAGTCATAATAAGATTTCTTCTGACATTTAAATCGAGGTAGTCAAGCCAGCCTTCTCCGCCCTGGGCAGGTTTATTGTAAGTAATATTTACATTGAAGTTGGTTGAACTTGAGTTAAAAGAATTTACAAAAACAGAATTATTTGCATAATTACTGCTAACACTCGACAACTGAGTGGATAATACCGATGCTGTTCCTAAAGTCTGACCGTTACAAATAACGGTAAATGAACTACTAACCCCTGAGCGTCCATATAAAGACGCAATAAGTTTAACATTATCGTTCGAAACCACATTCGAAAAGGAAAATGAAAAATCATAGGATAATATGATATTAAAATTTTCACCTACCCATAGTTTGCCGCTTTTCAAAAAATTATACGACTCGCTTTCATGATAAGCATAATCATCAAATGAGGTAACGGTTACATTCGGAGTTGAAGCCTCAACAGGCAATGTTTGAATGGTTTGTGCAGGAACTCCATCGTCAGTAATAAAATAATATGACTCATCCGAATAAGGATGAAGAGAATGAATATAGTAGCCTTTTACTTTATCGTATGTCCAGTAAACCGGTCCATGGGCATAAAACAAAATATAGTCACCCTGGTTAAAAACCCCATCCACTCCTTTTTCAATAATTATCGGATTTTCAATCAAATCATCGGGACGATAAGTACCGTTTGTAAATGGAAGAGCTTTTCCGCCATTTCCATAAACTTTAATATTACCAGGATTCTGAAATCCAAACGATGATATTTGTGCGTAAGAAAGTTTATAAATTCCTGTTTGATTAATTTTTAATTTCACCCATTTTCCTGAGCTTAAAACTGAATTTTCTTTAAAAGTTCTTTTTAATAATTTTTTCTCTGTTTTGTATTCTGATATCTTAAAACTAAATGAGACAAGCCTTTCAACTTTACCGGTTCTGGGATCTCTTCGGAGGGGAACAAAAGAAAGCTGAGCCGAAGGCTTTTTCCGGGTGTAAATTACAGTTAAACGAATATCAAGTGAAGCCGGAATACTGTCTGTATTGTCAATATTTTTCAGAAGATTCTCAGGAACCGGTTCAAAGGTAGAAGTTAATAGTTCTATATGTGCATTATTATTAAAAGGTGACATTTCAAAACTTTCAAAATAATAAGGTAAACCTGTAGAAATATTTTCATAGACTGCATTTGAAAAATATAACAATTCTATTTTTCTATCGTTTAAATTTTCAGAATGATTAGATAACCAGGTAATATTTCTTTCAAAAACCTGACTGTAACTAACACTAATCCAGGCAATAAATAATATAAAAAAGAAAGAGATTTTCATTTTTAATGGAATTGGAAATTTGCAAAAAGTCAAAAGTAACAACAATTTTATTTTGAATTTTTATTTAACGATTATTTTATATTATTATTGTACTTGCAAAAAAAATGAAAAAGTAAACTCATACTATTGTGAGAATAATAAAATTATTTGTATAATTGCACCTTGTAGTAAATGTCCATAGAAATGATTAAACGATACACTGTGGTTTTAACGATCCTGTTATCAGGATGTTGTGAATGGATATACGCTCAGGATCCCCAATTTTCTCAGTTCTATGCCAGCCCTCTTTACCTCAATCCGGCTTTTACCGGTTCCGCGAAATGTCCCCGGTTAACTTTGAATTACCGAAACCAATGGCCTGCTTTGGGCTCAACTTATGTTACCTACATTGCATCTTACGATCAACAGGTAAAAATGCTCGAAGGAGCTTTGGGAGGTTATGTATATAGTGATTTGCAGGGAGATGGCGCCATGACAACATTTAATGCCAGTTTAATTTATAATTATACTTTCGTTTTAAACCGCAGATTAAATCTGAACTGGGCATTTCAGGCAAGTTTCCTTCAGAAAAAATTAAACTGGGATTTTATTTTTCCCGATATGATACACCCTTTGTATGGGCCTATTTACCCAACTGCTGAAGTTTTAGTTCCCACAACCGATGTCGACCGGCATTTCGATTTTTCTACCGGTGCCTTACTATCTAATAAAAATTACTTCTTCGGCATTGCTGTTCATCATCTTACCCAACCCACCGAATCTTTCAGAGGAAATGACGATGCCGTATTACCCAGAAAATATACCATACACTTCGGAACAAATATTCCGGTAAAAGGAATCGGGTTGAAAAAAGGCGATGTTTCTGTATCACCTCAATTGTTATTTCAGCAACAGAAAGATTTCCAGCAGATGAACTGGGGAATTTATTTAAGCCGGAAAGGTATCGTTGGAGGTATCTGGTTCCGTCAGAATCTCACCTTCCATTACGATTCATTTATTATGATCTTGGGATATGTGAAAGAAAAAATAAAATTTGCCTATAGTTATGATTTAACCATCTCCCAGTTAAAAAATCAAACTTTAGGCGCTCACGAAGTATCAGCAACTTACATTTTCCCATGTAAAGCCAAAAAAATTAAATTCCGTACAATAAGTTGTCCTTCATTTTAGTTATTAAGAAAAGTTTTTAATCAAAAGGTTTATAATATGAATACAAAACACGTTCTAATCCTAATGTTGTTACTGGTCTCTGTGGTTGTTTTATCATCCTGTGATAAAAACAAATCAAATACTACAGGCTGGAATTATAATGACGAAAAAAGCGGGGGTTTTGAATACGTTTATTACGAAGAACAGGAAACAGGCCCCGGCCTGGTACTTATCGAAGGAGGTACTTTTTCTATGGGTCGTGTTGAACAGGATGTTCTGTATGAATGGAGTGCATTCCCGAAACGTGTAACTGTTTCTTCTTTTTATATGGACGAAACAGAAGTAAGAAATGTAGATTACAGGGAATATTTATATTGGTTACGCCGTGTGTTTGTTGATTATCCTGAAGTATATGGTATGGCGTTACCCGATACTTTAGTATGGAGAAGTAAACTTGCTTTCAATGAACCTTATGTTGAACTGTATTTCAGACATCCTGCTTACCAGGATTATCCTGTGGTAGGTGTAAACTGGATGCAGGCAAACGATTATTGCAGCTGGAGAACCGACCGTGTAAACGAATTTATTATGGTTCGTGAAGGAATACTTAATATGGATCCTGTTGGTCAATCCGGGGAAGAAAACTTCAATACCGAAGCATATCTTGCCGGACAATACGAAGGTTCGGTAAAAGATCTTATGTTCGACTATGATCCTAATAACGATGAACGTAAAGTCCGCATGGAAGATGGTATTCTTCTTCCTAAATACCGCCTCCCAACCGAAGCCGAATGGGAATTTGCATCTCTTGGTCTGGTTGGCAATATGTTAGCAGACGAGCGTATTTTCAACGAAAAGATTTATCCATGGAACGGCCACTATATAAGGGTCGACGACCGCTCAGGTTTCAGCACAAAAGATATCGGACAGATTCGCGCCAATACCATGAGAGGCCGTGGCGACTATATGGGTATGGCAGGTTCATTAAATGATCATAGCGACATTCCCTCACCGGTTATTTCATACTGGCCCAACGATTACGGATTATATTGCATGGCAGGCAATGTGAACGAATGGGTAATGGATGTTTATCGTCCTTTAACCAATGAAGATAACGATGACTTTCGCCCCTTCCGCGGTAATGTATATACAACACAGGTCAGAGACGATGAAGGTAACATTGCAGAGAAAGATAGTTTAGGCCGTATCCGTTACAGGGAAGTTACTGATGATGAAGCATTCAATCGTAGAAATTATAACACTGCCGACAATATTAACTTCCTCGATGGTGATTATGAATCAAGTGTTGATTATAATAAAGATGATGTTGATAAAAAGAATACGAATTCAAAACGTATGTATAATACTGGTAAACCAATAGTTGGTGAAAACGGAAAACCAATGATGAGAGGTGGAGATAAAATGACTTCTATGATTGATAACCGCCAAAGAGTATTTAAAGGCGGTGGATGGAAAGACCGTGCTTACTGGATGTCGCCCGGAACACGCCGTTTCCTCGATGAAAAACAGGCCCGTGCCGATCTGGGGTTCCGTTGTGCAATGCACAGGGTAGGTAGTGCAGTTGGTGGATTTCAATGATAACCACTTAAAATAATATATAAAGAACCCCATTTTTATGGGGTTTTTTTATGAGTATCTTTAAAATTATGGAAATAAAAGAAATTTACAACCTCTTTAAAGAATGTAACAGTATCGTCTGTACCGATACCCGTCAGATATTTAAGGGTTCCATATTTATTGCCTTAAGAGGTGATAATTTTAACGGAAGTAAATTCGCAAAGGAGGCACTTGAAAAAGGATGCAAATATGCAATTATAGATGATCCCGGATTAAAAACAAATGATAAAATTATTTTGGTAAATGACTCCTTAAAAACACTCCAGGAGCTTGCAAATTTTCATCGGAAACAATTCCGGATACCTGTAATAGCTATCACCGGAACAAATGGAAAAACAACTACCAAAGAACTAATATCAACTGTACTTCAGAAAAAATATAAAACAACATTTACCACAGGAAATCTGAATAATCATATTGGCGTTCCTCTGACATTATTAAAAATAAATTCGGATACCGAAATAGCCGTTATAGAAATGGGAGCCAATCACCCTGGTGAAATTAATGCCCTTTGCAAAATTGCAGAACCCGATTATGGTTTAATTACCAATGTGGGTAAAGCTCACCTCGAAGGGTTCGGCTCATTTGAAGGAGTGGTTCAGACTAAAACAGAAATGTACCGGTATATTAATAAATACGGTAAAGGAATTTTTATAAATACGGATAATAATATTTTAATGAATAATGTTATGAGTAATACACTTATAACTTATGGTACCGGTAATAACTCACATATTATTGGCAGAAATCCAGCTTCAGACCCGCTACTTGAATTCGAATGGAACACAAATAATGAAAAAAAACGGCAAAAATCAACAACTAACCTGGTAGGTATTTACAATTTTGAAAATGTTCTTGCTGCAATCTGTATTGGAAATTATTTTAAGGTAAGTCATACAGATATTAATAATGCTATTGCAGAATACAAACCCTCCAATAACCGTTCACAGGTTATGAAAACAGTTAACAATACCCTGGTTCTTGATGCATATAATGCCAACCCGACCAGCATGACTGTTGCTATTGAAAATTTCACACAAATGAAAGAAACCAATAAGGCAATGGTAATTGGCGACATGCTTGAATTGGGTGCAGACTCTGTAAATGAACATAAAATAATCCTGAACCGGATTATTGAAAGTAATATTCCTGAAGTTTACCTGGTTGGAAAAGTATTTTCCGAAATATCTTCATACTCTGGTTATAAAACATTTAAAACCGTAGAGCTATTTAATGATTTTTTAAAGAAAGAACCTTTAAAAAATAAACTGATACTGATAAAAGGTTCTCATGGGATTCACCTGGAAAAAACGGTTGAATTTCTATAAACACGGTGTTACGGATACAGTCTCTCAACTTTCCAGTTTTTCTTCTCTAAAACAAACTGAAACCTATCGTGAAGACGGCCGGGCCTCCCCTGCCAGAATTCAAAACGGGAAGGAATTACACAGTAACCTCCCCAATATTCGGGTCGCTGAATTTTATCTTCCTTCAATTTGTTTTCTATTGATTTAATAAACTCTTCATACGATTCTATTTTGCAGCTTTGCTTGGAAACAATGGCAGCTACCCTGTTTTCCAATGGTCTTGAATTAAAATATTCTTCCGATTCTTTCCGTGTCGTTTTTTTTATGTGTCCTTCTATTCTCACCTGCCGCTGTAACTGAGGCCAGAAAAAAAGTAACGCGACATAAGGGTTTTTAGAAATTTCTTCTCCTTTCCTGCTTCTGTAATTGGTAAAAAACACAAAGCCCTTCTCGGAATATCCTTTCAGTAAAACAACCCTCGACGAAAGCATATTATTTCCACCGGATGTAGAAAGCACCATTGCGTTGGGTTCAAAAGGTTCTTTTTTCAGAGCCTCGTTAAACCATGCGTCAAATTGCAGAAAGGGACCGGCATGCAAATTATTTTCGTTCAGCTCGCCTGAATTATAATTTTTCCGTAATTTCGACAAGTCTTGTTTCATTTCATTTTTTATACAAAGATAAATCAATGTCGAGAAAAGTTTTTGGAATTGGCGAAGTGGTCTATGATATTATTTTCAAAAATAATGCTCCTTTCGATGCACGACCGGGCGGAGCCATTTTAAATGCATTGGTTTCTTTGTCAAGAATGGGAATCAGCGCTTCTTTAATTGCAGATTGCGTAGAAGATAAAGTAGGTAAAATTATTCATGATTTTCTTAAATCAAACCTAGTCGATACCCGGTATATTCATTGGTATAATACCGGCCGGTCGCGACTTGCACTGGCATTTCTGAATGAAAACAACGATGCCGATTATCTTTTCTATAAAATGCAATCCGAATCAAACCTTACCCTTGCATATCCCGAAACAAGTGACACTGATATTATCCTTTTTGGTTCATATTATGGAATAAAGCCGGAAATCAGGGAAGGTTTGAGAAACTTTTTAGAAACAGCCTCAAAAAACAAATCGGTCATTATTTACGATCCTAATTTCCGTCCTGCACACCTTCCCATGCTGGAACAGGTAAGGGATTCCATTTACGAAAATTTCAGAATATCAGATATTGTTAAAGGTTCCGAAGAAGACTTTTTTCATATCTTTAATACCTGCAATTACGATGAGATATACAGGAAATTTAAAGAAACCGGAGGAAAAAACCTGGTTATCACATGCGCGGGAAAAGATGTGCATTTTTACAATAACAATTTACACTTAATCATTCCGGTATTATTTGTTAATCCAATAAGTACCATAGGAGCCGGAGATACTTTTTCAGCCGCATTGGTCTTTGAATTAATCAAGTATAACATTTTCAGAAGAAACATGGAAAAGATTCAGGAAAAAGAATGGAAAAAAATCCTGTCATTTTGTATTGATTGTTCAGTCACCGTTTGTCAAAGTATCGAGAATTATTTTCCTTCCGGACTTATTTCCCGGCCGGTTTAAAATCGAGATATCTTTTCTGTAAATTAATTCTTGCTACAATAATATTGAGTTTATCACCCAAACGGAATTGCCTTTTCGAATGACGGCCGTATATGCGGTAATTTTTCTCATCGAAAATATAGAAATCGTCCGTCAGTTCACGAAGAGAAATCATCCCTTCGCACTTGTTCTCAACAATTTCAACATAAATTCCCCATTCGGTAATACCGGAAATTACACCTTCGAATTCCTGCCCGATTTTATCGCTCATAAACTCAACCTGCTTGTACTTTGTTGATGCACGCTCGGCCTCTGCTGCCAGGTTTTCCATTTCGGAAGAGTGCTTACATTTTTTTTCAAATTCAATAGCATTAACGCTTTTCCCTTTGGAAAGATAATGTTCAAGCAACCGGTGAACCATCAGGTCGGGGTAGCGTCTGATCGGAGATGTAAAATGAGTGTAGTAGGTAAAACCAAGTCCATAGTGTCCAATGTTATTTGTCGAATATTCTGCTTTTGCCATTGCCCGTATAGCAAGACTTTCGATGAGATTTTTTTCCTGTTTTTCCGAAATATCTTCCATCAGTTTATTCATCGAAGAAGATATGGAACGGCTGGAACCCATATTGATTTTATATCCGAAAGTCTTGATAAAATCGGCAAAAGACCTGAGTTTATCAGGATCCGGTTTATCGTGAATCCGGTAAACAAAAACAGGTGGCGTACTGCCCGGCTTTCCCTTTCCGATAATTTCGGCAACTTTTCTGTTTGCAAGCAGCATAAATTCCTCTATCAGCTTATTCGAATCCTTGCTTTCTTTATAATAGACGCTTACAGGTTTTCCCTTATCGTCAAGGCGAAATTTAATTTCAATTTTATCAAAACCAATAGAGCCTTTTTTAAATCTTTCCTTTCTGAGTTTCTTCGCCAGACCATCAAGTATTAACACTTCTTCGGCAAAGTCACCTTTCCCTGTTTCAATAATCTGCTGTGCTTCATCATAATTATATCTTCTGTCTGAATTAATTACAGTCCGCCCAAACCATTCTTTTTTTATTTCTGCATTATCATTCATTTCGAAAACGGCAGAAAAACATAGTTTGTCTTCATGAGGTCTTAAAGAACAGAGATTATTCGAGAGTTTCTCGGGAAGCATGGGAACAACCCTGTCTACAAGATACACTGAAGTTGCTCTTTCATATGCTTCATTATCAATTACCGAACCCGGTTCCACATAATACGAAACATCGGCAATATGAACCCCGGCTTCCCAGTTACCGTTTTCAAGTTTCCGTATCGAAATAGCATCATCAAAATCTTTGGCATCTTCCGGATCAATGGTTAAAGTAAAAACATTTCGAAAATTGCGTCGTTTTGAAATTTCTTTTAGTAGAATTTCAGGCTTAATTTGTTCAGCTACATTCTCAACATTTCCGGGGAAACGTGAAGGCAAACCAAATTCGGCTAAAATGGCATGCATTTCAACATCGTTCTCTCCGGCAAATCCCAATACTTCCATAACAACACCTACAGGATTCTTGCTTCTCCGTGGCCATTCCTCGATGCGTACCAGGGCTTTTTGTCCGTGCTTTGCCTTGTTCAGATTTTGTGAAGGAATAAAAATATCGAATGGCATGTTTTTTCCATCCGGAACCAAAAATGCATAAGATCCTGAAATCTCAATGGTACCTACAAAAGTGGATTGCGAACGTTTTACAATGTCTACTACCTCACCTTCAAAAATATCGGATTTCCTGCGGGCATAGAGGTATGCTCTCACGACATCACCCTGTAATGCCCTGTTAAGATTTCGTTGTGTTACTACCACTGTTTCAGGAATCTCATCAGTGGTTATTATTCCCTGCCCGTTTGCCTGTATGGTAACTGTTCCTGTAATATAACCTTTAGGTGAAGTCAGCTTGTATTTACCCGGATAGACTTCTTCAAGCGCACCGGCTTGTGACATTTCGGATAAAACAATATTCACCAATTGTTTTTCTTTCATGTCTATTACTTCAAGTTGCTTGGAAACCTGCTTGTAATTATAGGTTCGTGTGGGATTATTATTAAACAGGCCATGAATAAGCCCTTTTAAAATCTTCTTATTGAATCCGCCCTTTTTTGATTTTGTTTTTCGTGGCATTTATGATTGTTTTGAGTAAATGTAAGAACAAAGGTTGTAATTAATCCTTAATTTTGTACAAAATCTATAGAAATGAAATATTTTATTATTTTAATCATGGTTCTTCTTTCGGTTTATGGGAAAGCCCAGGAAGTAACTTTTGAAGGAGTTGAAACTAAAGATAATATTACTTATTTAAAAGGAACAAATGAACTTTTTACAGGAAAAACTGTCGCTTTTTTTCCCAACGGAAAAAAATCTACTGAGATAGAATATAAAGACGGCCACGAAAACGGTACTAACCGCATGTGGTACCAAAACGGGAACCTGATGAATGAGACCCAGATAACAGATGGTAAAATCGACGGACTCTGGATCGATTATTACGAAAACGGGCAGATGCAGAACCAGATTACTTATGAAACGGACTTTATGAACGGACCCTGTACCCGGTGGTACGAAAACGGGCAGGTGAAAGAACAGGGAAATTACCAGCATTGCCGCGAGCAGGGTCGTTGGGTATATTATTATGAAAACGGACAAAAACAATCTGAAGGTGAATACCGGCAATCTACAAAAACTGGCACCTGGACAGAATGGAATGAAAAAGGTGAAATTGTAAAAACAACAAACTATTAAGGCCAAAACTCAAAATTTCAAGTAAAGATGTTTCCCTGAAAGAATCTTGGATATTGGAATTTGAGTTTTGGACCTTGGGATTTTATTTTTGGTATCTTTGAAGAAAAAATACATGCAGGAACTTATCGAAAAAGCATGGGATAACCGCTCCCTTCTGGCTCAAAATAAGGTTCAGGAAGCCATCAGGACAACTCTCGATAAATTAGACAGAGGCGAACTCAGGGTTGCCCAACCTGAAAGTAATAAATGGATAGTGAATGAATGGATTAAAAAAGCCGTTATTCTTTATTTCTCCATTCAGAAAATGGAAGTAATGGAAGTGCCCCCCATGAAATTCTACGATAAAATCCCGTTAAAAACAAATTACGATAAGATCGGGGTAAGAGTTGTTCCTCACGGTCTTGCCCGTTACGGAAGTTACCTTGCACCAGGTGTTGTTATGATGCCTTCGTATGTAAATATTGGCGCTTATGTTGATTCCGAAACAATGATAGATACGTGGGCAACCGTGGGTTCGTGTGCACAGATAGGCAAACGTGTTCACCTAAGCGGCGGCGTGGGAATTGGCGGGGTATTAGAACCGTTACAGGCTTCGCCGGTAATTATTGAGGATAATTGTTTTATCGGTTCGCGCTCCATTGTTGTAGAAGGAATTCGTATTTGTAAAGAAGCTGTGCTGGGCGCTAATGTTGTTCTTACCCAAAGCACAAAGATTATTGATGTTTCAGGCAGCAGTGCAGTTGAATATAAAGGAATTATTCCGGAGCGATCTGTTGTTATTCCCGGGAGCCAGAAAAAACAGTTTCCTGCCGGTGAATTTATTGTTCCCTGCGCTCTCATCATCGGGAAACGAAAAGAAAGTACTAATCTGAAAACTTCATTAAATGATGCACTGAGGGATTTTAATGTTTCTGTATAAGAACCCAAATTCAAATACCAAATTCAAAAAATAAGAAAATAATGATTTTTACCTCCACAATAAATAAACTATGAAAATCACAAACTTGGAACTTGGTATTTGGGTCTTGAATCTAGGTATTGGGAATTTTAAATTTTGCAATAAAAAATTCAACACTTATAACATTTTGTAAATTATCAGCAAAATTTCCTATGCGAATAGCTTTCGATGCCAAAAGAGCATTTTATAACAATACAGGGTTAGGAAATTACAGTCGTAACACAATACGACAATTAAGCGCATTTTATCCCGATAACGAGTATTTACTTTATACACCATCTGTAAGTAAAGCTATAAAATTTGATAAAGGAAAAAATTCAAAAATCATAACACCTAACACTTTTTCCGGAAAATTATTTAAATCGTTTTGGCGAAGCTACCTCATCAATAACCAGATTTCGTCTGAAAAGCCCGACATATACCACGGACTCAGCAATGAGATTCCTTATGGAATAAAAAGCACCAAAATTAAAACTATTGTTACTATTCATGACCTTATTTTTCTCCGATATCCGGAGCTTTACAAACCGGCCGACCGGAAAATATATGATCGCAAGTTCCGCTACGCCTGCGAAAATGCTGATCTTGTAATTACAGTAAGCCAACAGACGGCAAACGATGTTATAGAATTTTATAAAATTCCTGAAAGTAAAATAAAAGTTGTTTACCAGGGCTGCAACCCGTTATTTTTCAGCCTGATTGATGAAAAGCAAAAAACCGAGATCAGAAAAAAGTTTAATCTTCCTGATAAATTTCTTCTATATATCGGAACTATCGAAGAAAGAAAAAATCTTCTTGGAATTATCAAAGCCCTTCATGAGAATAAAATTGACATGCCCCTGATTGCCATTGGCCGCAAGACCTCATATTTTGAAAAAATATCAGCATATATTTCTCAAAACTCCTTAGAAAATAAAATCACATTTATTGAAAATTTATCAAATACAGAACTCCCGGCTTTTTACCAGTTGGCTACAATTTTTATTTATCCTTCCATTTTTGAAGGTTTCGGAATCCCGATTTTAGAAGCCCTTGCCTCAGGCACACCTGTGATAACCAGCCAGGGAGGTTGTTTTCCTGAGGCTGCTGGTACGAATTCGATTTTTGTTGATCCCTGCAAAACGGAAAGTATCGGAGAAGGAATTCTGAAAGTATTATCGAGTAAAGAACTAAGGGTAAATATGATTGTTGAGGGGCGAAAACATGCCAAACTTTTTACCGAAGAAAATGTTGCCCGTAACCTGATGAAAACCTATGAAGAACTTGTCTGATTTTTCGGAAGACATAAAAAAATCGTATGAAATATTGCGTAAAGGAGGCACACTTCTTTACCCGACTGATACAGTATGGGGTTTGGGTTGCGATGCCACCAATAAAGATGCGATTTCCCGTATTTTCGAAATAAAAAAACGTCCCGGAAATATGGCTTTGATTGTTTTGGTTAGTAATGAAGTCATGATTGAACGATATGTTAAGGAAGTACCTGAAATAGCCTGGCAGTTGCTTGAAGTTGCCGATAAACCACTGACCATTATTTATCCCGGGGCACGAAACCTGGCTTTAAATGCAATTGCAACAGACGGTTCCATTGGCATCCGGCTTTGCAAAGATGAATTCTGTAATCAGTTAATTTCCCGATTCGGAAAACCAATTATTTCAACCTCCGCAAATATTTCGGGTGAAGAAGCGCCGTTATTATTTTCCGAAATTTCAGAACAAATAAAAAACTCAATCGACTATATAGTTCACTACAGGCAAGATGATGATTATCATTCTGATCCATCATCGGTTATAAAACTAGATATAGGAAATAAAATTAAAATTATCAGGAAATAATATTTTCTAAGACCCTTTACACACTACTAAACCTTTCATATATATTGTTAGTGTAATTGCTTATATAGTCATTGATATTTATATATTTTTATTATTATATTTGTAATTAATCTAAATTAATATAATTATGAAAAAAATATTTACAAAGGGCATTTTCCTCCTGGCATTGATAGCAATAGTTGTTTCATGCCAAAAAGAAATCATACATAAAAGTGATATCTCTAAAAAAGGAATTCTAGTTGAACAATCTTCACAGTCTGAAGACCTGATGAATAATCAACAAATAGAAAAAAGCGATGAATGTAATCACTGTAATTATAATATTTTCACCTACAACATCATAAACAGCTCCATGAATAACGTGGGTACAATGCGATTAACAAATAATGATACCAGATTCTCCATTACTTTTAAGACAACAAATGGATGGTTATTAAATGAAATACATCTTTTTGCAGGAGATATTGCGAACCTGCCAATATTAAACGGGAATCTCAATCTCAATGGGTTCAGCGTTAACAAGGTATTTAATAGTCCAACCAATTTATATAGTATTAAAGCTTATTTAAATTCTCTTCCACCCTGTTTTTCAATTGTTGCAACCGGCACGGCAACAGACACCTATGGAAATCTTCAACAAGTATGGGTTTATGGTATCCAGTTACCAGGCACAAAATTTATAGTCTGGTACAATACATATTGTATCCAGCAATGCCAATCAAAAACATAAAATGTAAGATTGCAGAAGTTCGGTAAGATTTCACTTTTCTCTTTTAATAAGAGATTCTGCCAGATTAATGAGAGTCGCTTTTCTATCTTCCTTAACGTTTACCTGGTTCAAAGATTCCATTGCCTTCTGATGGTAGAAATCTATCTTATTCCTGACAATTTGTGGAATATTTAATTCATTATAAATATCAGTAATTCCTTTGATCTTTACATTAATATCGGGTTCGACATGTAAAAGATAGAGAAGCTTGTTCCTGGTCTCGCCCCGGGCTAATTCCAATGCCTTAATAAGAAGAAATGTTTTCTTATTCGATGTTATATCTCCTCCTATTTGTTTTCCAAACGTTTTTACATCTCCGTAAACATCGAGGAAATCATCCTGAAGTTGAAAAACCAAGCCAAGATTGAGGCCAAAATCATATAAACAGTTCGCATTTTTTTCATCGGTACCGCCAATCAAAGCCCCGGCTTTTAAAGAACAGGCCAACAGCACAGCCGTTTTTAAGGTTATCATCTGAATATATTCAGCGGTATTCACATCCATGCGACTTTCGAAGTTCATGTCGAATTGCTGACCTTCGCACACCTGTAAGGCTGTTTTATTAAATACCGGAAGTACCTTTGCCAGCAATCCGGGTTCCAGTTCAAAGAAAAACTCATACGCTTTAATCATCATCGCATCGCCGGATAATATGGCAACGTTATCATTCCATTTTTTATGAACGGTTGGTTTATTCCGGCGAAGTTCCGCTTTGTCCATTATATCATCGTGCAGAAGTGTAAAATTGTGGAAAATTTCAATTCCGACAGCAGGGTTTAACGCTTTTTGGATTTCATCAGAAAAAAGGTTGCAGGCCATTAAGGCTAACAACGGTCTTATTCTTTTTCCGCCCCCGGCAAGAGCATATTCAATGGGTGTATATAATTCAAAAGGTTCTGTTGCAAAATTTATTTTCTTTATCGTATTGTTAACAATACGTTGTAATTCTTCCGCCGGATACATATTATTGATATTTCAATTCGAAGAGACCTTCATCCAGTATCTTCTTTAATCCTTCCTGCAAAGTAATTAACGGCTGATTATACATTATTTTCATCTTTGCCGTATCCGGACGTCTTCCTCTCATATCTCCTTCTTCCAATGCAGGTAAATGAATTATTTTTGATAAAGATCCTGTTAAATTAATAATTTCTTTTGCCAAATCTATGATTGTAATCTCCTGCTCTCCCCCGATATTTACAACATCGTTTACATACAAATCGTTATTAAAAGCCTGCAGACAAGCTTTTACATTATCATCGACAAAACAGAATGTCCGGGTCTGAAGCCCGTCACCATAAATCGGGATGTCCTCATTCTTTAAGGCATGATTCAGGAATTTGCTTATAACAAAGTTCCGGCTTTGTTTAGGCCCATAGGTATTGAAAAAGCGAAAAATAGTAAAATCAAGATCAAATTCTTTCTTATAGGCACGCAGATATGCCTCTGCAAGATTTTTTACAATGGCATACGGAAGACGGGAATTTAGGGGTGTTGTATGTTCATTCTGAGGGTATTCTACCGGTTCGCCATAAATTTCTGAAGAAGAACTAAAGAATACTCTTTTAACTCCGATATTTTTACTTAATTCCAGTATATTTTTTACTCCTTCAACATCATTCAGTACCATCAGCGGATTGGCAAGTGTGCGTTGTACGCCAACAACAGCAGCGTAATGAAAAACAAAATCGAACTTCCAGGACATCATAATCTCAGAAATTTCTTTTCTTTTGTTAACATCGGCTTTTATAAATTTAAGATTCTGGCATGGAGCGACCATTTTCTTTAAATGACCTGTCGATAAATCGTCAACGACAACTACAAAGTTCTCCGGATTTTTTAAAAGATATTCTGTTAAGGTACTTCCAATGAACCCTGCCCCGCCGGTAACTAGTATCTTATTCATTATTTTATAATATTATTGAATTGTTGGGTTTTCAACTTTATTCTCTTCATTTAATTCATGCTCCATTTCTGTTACCCATTCTTCTTCCTTTTCATTTTCGGGAGCTTCTTTATCATCGGCATATGGATCAATGATAGATTTGCGGATAGCCCGGTTTGTAATATAACTATCAAATGAGACTACCAGGGATGGCAAAACTATTATATTAAAAAACAACGATAAAAACAGGGTTATCGAAATAAGCATTCCCAAGGCCTGGGTACCTCCAAAGCCTGACAATATAAAAATGGCAAATCCCAACACTAAAACAAAAGATGTATAAATCATGCTTATTCCTGTTTCTTCCAGGGAGCTGGCAACGGATAGCTTTATGGCACCCCCGGTTTGTTTTAGTTCGAACCGGTATTTGGAAAGAAACAAAAGTGCAGCATCTATAGAGATTCCCAGGGCAACACTAAAAACAATAAGTGTGGAAGGTTTTACCGGAATGCCGCCAAAACCCATGATGGCAGCGGTTAACAATAATGGAATCAGATTACATATCATTGCTACAATAACCATACTCCATGAGCTAAATACTATGGCTACAATAATTGAAATCAGTACAATTCCGATGAGTACGGATTCCCATAAGTTATCGATTAAAAAGTCTGTACCTTTAGTATAAACAACGCTGTTGCCGGTAACAACCACATTGAATTTAGCGGGATCGAATATGGAATCGATACGGGGTTTTAGTTTTTCCTGTATCATTCTCATTTCTTTCGAACCTACATCGGCCATCTGAACACTGATTCTTGTATAGCGTTTTGTGCTGTCGAGAAATGAATGGAGTATGTTTTTACGGTCTTTGATTTTTACCTGTAAATAGGAAAGAATAAAATCCTTTTCAATATCTGTAGGCAGTTTGTAATATTCTTCTTTCCCGTTATAATACGCCTGTTTGCTGAATTTAACAAGTTCTGCAACGGATAAAGGCTCGGAAAAATATGGAAATGAATCAAGTTCGCCTTCGAGCTGCTGAATTTTCTTAACTGTACTAAGTTTTAATACACCGTTCTTCTTTCTGGTATCGATAGATATTTCAAAAGGCATTACTCCTTTGAAATTATTTTCAAAAAATTTTAAATCAGTATAAACCGGATCGTTCGTTTTTAAATCATCCACCAGTTTCCCGGAAGTTTTCATCCGGTAAATACCAAATATGCAAACAACAACAACGATTACAGTAACAACATAAACTATTTTTCTTCTTACAAATACGATTGATTTAATCAGGTCGATGATAAAACCGAGGCGTTTGCTTTCCAGGTGCAGTAATTGTTTTTGAGTAGGAGGTCTGAGAAAACTGAAAATTACAGGTATTAAAATCAAACTAAACAGATACTCAACCATTACGTTTATTGAAGATACAATTCCAAATTCCTTAAGCATTACATTGGAAGTAAAAATAAAAGTAGCAAAACCAGTGGCTGTTGTTAAATTCGTCATAAGGGTTGCAAATCCGATTCTTTTTATGATCCTGGACAGCGCTTTTACCTTGTTTCCGTGGATTTTATATTCCCAGTGATATTTATTAATCAGGTATATACAATTCTCTATAGCAATAATAACGAGCAGTGAAGGAATAATGCCTGTAAGTATTGATATTTTAAAACCCATCAGTCCCATAAAACCCATGGTAAATACAAGACTTATCGCTACAATAATCAAAGATGAAAAAATAACCCTTGCCGAACGGAAAAGAAGGATCAGTATTATTATTGAAATCAACAGGGAAAGGACAATAAAAAACAATAATTCAGATTTTATTTTTTCGGATGTTATAGTCCGGATATAGGGCAAACCCGAATAATGAACCTGGATTTTTTTACTTGCAAAATAATGATCAACAATATCTTTTATTTTTAAAACAAGGGCAACCCTGCTGACATTGTTTAATTTATTTTTATCGAGGGTAATGGCCATTAAATAGGCATCCTTTTCTGAGTTATAAAGCATCCCTCTGTAAAACGGAAGGGAATTCACTATATTTTTTAAACTGTCAAGCTCGGCCTGGGATGCAGGCTTTTTAGGAAATATGGGTTTAAATTCAAATTTTTGAATACTGTCATTTTTATACAGATTGATACATCGTGCAACAGAAACAACTTCTTCTATCCCGTCCAGTGCTTTGATCTGAACTCCCAGGTCATACCAGTCGGAAAAATGAGAAAGAGTATAAAAATCGGGATCATTAACACCTACTACAAATACATTTCCATCCTCGCCAAACCGTTGTTTAAAGTCATTGTATGCAATAAATGTACTGTCGGATGCAGGAAGCATTTGTGCAAGTTCGTACGAAAGCTGTACATTTCGCCCAAAATAAGCCATAACGAGCGTTATTGCTCCAATAATAACCAGAAGCAACCACCTTTGGCGAAGTATAATTCTTGCAATTACTTTCCACATAAATAAAAAAGCCGTAAAACGGCAACGTTTAAGACGGCTAAAATACTACTTATATGTTTTTTTTACAAAAAGAAATTAAGTAATAATACTATCCGGTTCTACACTAAAGTTTTAAATGCAGATGGGAGATATTCAACTATCTGGCTTGCGGTCAACGAGTACTGCCCGGTTATTGAAGCAGCCATATCGCCTGAAAGGCCATGAATATAAACCCCGATTTTTGCTGCATTTACAGGTTTATATCCCTGGGCAAGCAAGCCTAAAATGATTCCAGTCAGAACATCACCACTTCCACCGGTAGCCATACCCGGATTTCCCGTAGAGTTAAAAAAACAGTTCCCGTCGGGAGAAAATATTTGTGTATAGGCTCCTTTTAATACAACAATGGTTTTGTATCTTTTGGAAAATAAAGCTGCTCTTTTAAATCTTTCAAAAGAAGTGGAAGATTCTCCGGCTAAACGATCAAATTCTTTCGGATGAGGAGTGAGAATGGTGTTCTCGGGTAAATTTCTCAGCCACTTTTTATTAGCTGCCAGCAAATTCAGGCCGTCAGCATCAATAATCAAAGGAACTCTTACCGATTCGATTAACTTTTTAAGGATTTCTCCTGTAAGTTCATGGGTTCCAATGCCAGGCCCTATGCCGATAGCCGAATAAGGAGCTACATCAGGTAACTCAGAAACATATTTCTGGCAGGAATCAGTTATTACCATAGATTCAGGAGATGATATCTGCATAATATTATAACCACAGGCGGGAATATATGATGTTAATAATCCTGCACCGGCTCTCATGCACGCTCTCGACACCAAGACAGCCGCCCCCATTTTCCCGTAGCTGCCGCTGATTATAAGGGCATGTCCGAAATTTCCTTTATGGGAAAATTTTTCACGTTTTTTTAAAAGTGGTTTAATTTCCCAATCCTCCAGATAAATAAACGGTGAATATTCTTCGCTGATTATCTGAGGATGTAAACCAATGGGTAATACAAACCACTCTCCCGTATACTTATAATTTTCTGAAAAGAAAAATGAAATCTTGGGAAACTGCAGGCTAAGTGTATAATCAGCCTTAACTATTCCTTCGGGATTATTTCCGGAATTATCATCACAAAAAAGCCCGCTGGGCAAATCTATCGAAATTACCCTGCAACCCGAAGAATTTATTTTTTTCACTATTTCTAATGCTAATTTCTCTACTGGCCGCGATAATCCGCTTCCGAAAAGAGCATCAATTATTATTTCCCTGTTTGAGAAATTTATTTCAGAAACATGTTTTACAACATCTTTCTGTATCTTTTTTATTTCTGTAAGCCTGTTAAAATTTATGTCACAATCTCCGGAAAGTTTCCCGGAAACCTGCACCAAAATGACTCTGACAGAATATCCTGCATTATGTAATAAACGGGCAACTGCAAGCCCGTCTCCGCCATTATTTCCGGAACTTGCTACCACAACAAATTCTGACCCTTTGTAACACAGTTCTGAAATTTTACTGAATATATTTTGTGATGCCCTTTCCATAAGATTAACAGAAGATATTGGCTCATGTTTTATGGTATACTTATCAATAGTTTTTATCTGATCGGAAGAAAATAATTTCATATATAAATAATTTGTATTCCAGTAACTTATAAACAATACTGATTTTTGGCAAATTTACTTCTTTAGCTGATTATATTATACTTGTCAGCAAAAAAAAGATTTATAAATTTGCATTCATCTATTAATAATTTAAAGCAGAATTTATGTTTAAAGCACATCCAAAAGGATTATTAGCCGCGGCGCTTGCTAATATGGGAGAACGTTTTGGTTTTTACACCATGATGGCTATTTTGGTTTTGTTTCTTCAGGCCAAATTCGGCCTGAGTGGAACCAATGCGGGTATTATTTATTCCATTTTTTACTTTTCGATTTATATCCTGGCGTTTGTCGGAGGATTGATTGCTGATAAAACAAGAAATTATAAAGGAACTATTCTTACAGGTTTAGTTTTAATGGCTGTCGGATATTTTCTTATTGCTATTCCCTCACCAACCCCTTCGCCCAACAAAATACTTTTTCTGACCTTAACCTGTATTGGTTTATTTGTAATTGCCTTTGGCAACGGACTTTTTAAAGGAAATCTTCAGGCATTGGTCGGACAAATGTATGATAATCCAACATACGGAAAAATGAGAGATTCAGGATTTTCTTTGTTCTATATGTTTATCAATGTGGGAGCTATTTTTGCCCCATTGGCTGCAATTGGTGTTAGGAACTGGTGGTTAGGCAAACATGGATTTACATATAATGCTGATTTACCATCCTTATGTCATGCTCATCTTGAAGGAACAATTAACTCGGATGCGGCTGTATCATTTACTCAGATGGCAACAAGTGTGAGTAAAGCCCCGGTAACTGATATGACAACATTCGCAAATGATTATTTAAACGTATTTACTACAGGATTTCATTATGCTTTTGCTGTAGCCATTTTTGCCATGGTTATTTCTTTGACCATTTATTTAGTGAATAAGAAAAACTTTCCTAATGCCAAGAAAGTTGCAACAACCGGAAGTTCGGTCGATCCTGATGCTATTAAAATGGACATTAAAGAAGTTAAACAACGTTTATATGCATTATTCGCTGTTTTTGGCGTGGTGATCTTCTTCTGGCTTTCGTTCCACCAGAATGGTTTAACGCTTACATTCTTTGCTAAAGAATATACCGATTTAAGCAGCATGAAAATTTCTTTAGGTGCTATTTCTTTACAGGGAGCAGAAATTTTCCAATCCATTAATCCATTCTTCGTGGTATTTCTAACTCCTATAATATTATTTCTTTTTGGTTGGTTGAGAAAAAGTGGAAAAGAACCTTCAACGCCTAAAAAAATTGCTATTGGTATGCTTATCGCAGCATCAGGATTCTTGGTAATGGCAATTGGTTCATATTTCAGCAATCTTCCCTTACATTCCGCTATCAATCCCGAAGAAGGCGGAGTTCCTTTAGCCGAAAACTTAAAAGTCACTCCGTTTCTATTAATTCTTACATACTTTATACTTACTGTCGCAGAATTATTTATCAGCCCGCTTGGGATTTCTTTTGTTTCTAAAGTAGCCCCGCCGCAGTATCAGGGTATAATGCAGGGCGGATGGTTAGGTGCAACGGCCATTGGAAACTCACTATTGTTTGTAGGTGCAGTGCTCTATGACAGTCTTCCCATCTGGATGACCTGGACACTTTTTGTAGTGGCTTGTTCCATCTCCATGTTTACCATGATTTTCATGCTTAAATGGCTTGAAAGAGTTGCAAAATAATACATAAACATATTTATATTTGAGGTCAGGCTTTTCAGTTTGACCTTTTTTATTTTTTGATGCACGCCAAACTATATAATGATTACTCAGGCTGGGTACTGGAAAAATTCGGCGCCCGTGTTCAGAAGATCTCCGTTGATGCCGGGTTTACCTGCCCAAACCGCGATGGGTCAAAAGGAACCGGCGGTTGTATTTATTGTGACAACACTACTTTCAGTCCAAAATATTGTAATCCCAAAAAGACCATAAGCCAGCAACTTGAAGAAGGGATTGCTTTTTTTTCAAAAAAATACCCTGCACAAAAATATATCGCTTATTTTCAATCTTACACAAATACATATTCTTCTTTAGAATATTTGCAAAATGTTTACAAGGAAGCCATTTCATACCCCAACATTATAGGTTTATCCATTTCAACCCGTCCCGACTGCATAAATGAAGAAATTCTTCTTATGTTAATGAGAACTTGCCAGAATCATTTTCTTTCCATTGAACTGGGGATTGAATCTACCAGCGATAAGACCCTTGCCCTGATAAACCGTTGTCATACTTTTTCGGATAGCTTAAAAGCCATTGAACTTCTTAATACTCATAAAATACATACAGGTGCTCATATCATTTTAGGACTTCCTGGTGAAAACAATTTACAAATTATTGAAGGTGCAAAAACCTTATCAGGCTTACCTATTCATACTCTTAAACTACATCAGTTACAGGTAATAAAAGGGACACAACTGGCAGAAATTTACAAGAATGATCCAACATTTATTCACCCTTTAACTTTGGATGAATACATCGGCCTTACCATAGATTTCATGGAGTACCTTTCGCCGAAAATTATCATTGAACGCTTCACTTCCGAATCGCCCACCGATAAAGTTATTGCACCAAACTGGGGAGGATTAAAAAATTTCGAAATTGTTGAAAAAATCAAAAAAAGAATGATTGAAAGAAACGGTTTCCAAGGAAAATTAACAAATCACCTTACATAATGGAGATAACAGTAATACTCATAACCTTTACTTTAATAATATGTATTTATTTTCTTTATAACTTTGTAAATTCCAATATTTTAAGTTCAAAGAAAAATCATTATGATTTAGTCTGTTCTGTTTTATCGAGATATGAATATTTCAGCAAACTCGACAATGAAAACCAGCTTAAGTTTGCCGAGATCATCCGGAAATTTAATAAAAGAATTAATTTCAAAGGCAGGGATGGCCTGACTGTAACTGAAGAAATGAAAATTACTATTGCTGCCGGGTTTGCAAAACTCAGCCTGGGTCATGATTTTGGAAAACTGTATTTTTTTCATTCCATCCTTGTTTTTCCTCATGCCTATAAAGTTGAGGAAAGAAAAATTAAACATCTTGGCAAAACCAGCATTGAAGGATACATATCCCTTTCATGGGAAGACATCCTAAAAAGTGAAGCCGATTTACATGATGGGGTAAACTTAGCGCTTCACGAATTTGCTCATGCACTTGTTGTTGAAATGATGCAATCACAGGCTGAATTTGAGATTGAATATTTTATGGTTAAACAGATCTATTTTACAGGTAAAAAAGAAATAGAAGCTGTTCAAAACGGAAAAGAACCTGTGTTTAGAAAATATGCTTATTCATCGCCACACGAATTTTTTGCTGTTGCTGTTGAAATTTTTTTCGAACTGCCAGAGAAACTTATTCAGCATCACTGGAAAACATACCGGAATTTATGTGTATTGTTTCGTCAGAACCCCTTAATGAATGAAATCGGTAAAATAACCTGGAGAAAGGTTCTGGATTATCCCCACGAACCCGGTATTTTCAATAATATAGAAGATACTTTAAGATATGGCCCATTCGGATTTGATGATGGAATTCTCAATATAGAAATCAATAACAGATTTTCAAAAATTTCCGTTGAAAATCACAATACTGAGGCTAACATCTATTCCATTCCTCATTCTGACATTTTGTATGCAACCAGCAGGTATATTCCGCCTACACGATATACCAGCGAAGAATATCTTCTTGTAATTTATTTTATCACGAATAATGAAATTGATGTCATCTCTTTTTCTTCCTTACGAGAAAGCCCGGTTTATGAAACGGTAGACATTTTCCGTAAAATTGGCCTGGCTCATTAAAGTATATATTCAGATTCGAGAGCTTTAAAAATCCAGTTCAAGACTAATCCTTATTACCTGGTAATATACATGATAACTAATTTTGTCTTCTGGTTTTAAAATTGTTGCCATACTTCCCCAATCCATCCGGTCGGTGTTTTTATATTGGTTAATCTCGTACCCTATTTTCAAAAATATTTTATAATCATTTATTTTGAAACCGGTTCCTGCATCCAGTCCTGCAAGAAATCCTCCCCTGCTCGTAAAATAATAACCATCTGTATCATTATCAAGAGTATTACTGAAAATCTGGTAACCTAAATTTAAATCCAGTAATAAGTCCATTTTTTGAGATAACGGTGTTTGGTATCTGAATTTACCATATACCGGAAACATAAAACGATGATAATACTCGTTCTTAAAAAAAGAATGTTGCTCATATAACTCCCCTAAAACACCACTGAAAAAGCCTGCGCTGAATTTTTCGGATAAATTATACAATAAGCCTAAGTTAACACCAAACACAGGATCTCTGTATGTTGAAAATAACGGGGCATTGTAAGTTGCAATTCCATTATAATCGAGGCTTTGAACAGAAGAATAGGGTAAAGATACTTTGACCGGTATTTCAACTCCAAAATGTAACTTGCTATTATCCTGGGAATATATAACCGGATTAAAAACAAATAAGAACATTATCGGAAAGAGAATCGTTTTCATAAGAAAATACTTTAAAGAATATCCATTTCAAAAATATAAAACTCTTTTCATTATTAATCAATATTTCGGATGAAACACAAAATAGTATTCCGAAAGTTTAAATATCTGCACAATGAAATAGGCAACAACTGAACCTGCAAACAAAATCCGGCATTATACCCAGCACAAATTGTTTGCATTAAGAACCCTTTCACCATTCCACCTGTACGCTGTTAAATATCCTCCTTTGGCTGCGCCAAAATCGAGACAGCAGGCATTGTTCCTTAACAAATAAGGCAAGGTCTGAAGCCAGTAATGGCCAAAAAAAACAGGTTTTTCATTTTCAGCATATGGTTCAAAATCGGGCAATATACGGGCATTGATAGGTACCGAAGGGCATCTTACAGGACGGTTTGTTTGTATTCCGTCAATCAGGTTTTTGCCATACAGATTTTTCCACCATTTTACCCTGTACTGTTCGGGTTTTTCCATTCTGCAAGAGTCATAAAAAATAGCCATTTTCCCCGACAGGGTCTCATTGATAACTTTTTTGATTTTTTTTGTTTTCTTTTTTTTCAAATCATCAAACCCGCTCCATAATTCTTTAAGGCTCCTGTATTTTTTAAGTATTTCCTCATTTTGTTTACTCCAGTATGCATGCACAGCTCTGAAATTTTCTCCTTCCAGATAAATAGGCAGAGAAGAAATCCATTCGCAATATCTGATTAATAAATCTTCCTGGTTTTCAAATTCAGACAAAAACCGCTGATAGTCTTTTTCCAATGGACTTCCCTTTTTAAAAACTTCTTTCCCTGTTTTAAAATAATTCCAGGCCAGGAAATATTCGTGGTTTCCTATTAATATATGTGCAATCCTGGAAGACCATAATTCTGTGAGTACCGACAATACCTCTTTCGATTCAAAACCGGCATTGATAAAATCGCCGAGAATAACCAACTGCCTGTTAGCTGGATGATTCCACTTATTTTCGATTTTCCGGTATCCTAATTTCTCGAGCAAAAGTTTCAGTTTATAGGCATTGCCGTGAATATCGCCAACAAAATCCAATGCATTTCCTAAATTATTCTCCATCCCTTTTTAAAAAATATTTTATCCCTTTTTTAATGAAACAAAGTTGAAAATAAAATTCTTAATAATTTAGTTCGATATGTAACTTGTTTCATATTGACAGAAATCATATTGTGCAAAAAACTTATTCTGCTATATTTGTGAAAAATCAAAACCCATGAACGTGCAAGAAATTAAAGCTGCCCATCAGTTAATTAAAGACTGGAAATACGAAATAAAACCTGTGAACCGAGGTTATACCGATAAAATTCTTTATGTAAATTTATCTGATAACACCATCAAATCGAAGGATGTGCCTGCTGAAATGAAAAAAAAATTCATTGGCGGAAAAGGTTATGGTTTACGACTTTTATGGGATGCAACAACTCCGGAAACAAAATGGAATGATCCCGAAAATGAAATCATCATCAATACAGGCCCTATTTGTGGTGTCACCCAATATTCCGGAACAGGAAAGTCGCTTGTGGTTTCTATCTCACCTCAGACCGATATTCCCATCGACAGTAATGTTGGCGGATATTTCGGCCCGTTTTTAAAAATTTCGGGTTTTGATTCCATGGAAATCCAGGGGAAAGCCGAAAAAGATGTAATTATTTTTATTGATGGGATTAACGGTAAGGTTGAGATCCTTGACGCACCGCTCGAAGCTGTTGACAGCCATATTTTAGCCGAACAGCTTCACGAGATGTATGCCAATGATGAAAGAGATATGAAAAACATCGCTGTAGTTTCGGCAGGAACCGCAGCTGAACATTCACTGATAGGTATGCTGAATTTTACTTTCTTCGACATGAAAAGAAAGAAAGTGCGCCTTAAACAGGCCGGACGTGGTGGTATAGGAACGGTTCTGCGCGATAAAAAAATCAAAGCCATCGTATGTAAGGTATCCGGTGTTACCGGAAATATTAACAACGTGATTAATCTCGAAGCCATCATGGAACGCGGAAAACGTTTCAACAAAGAGATGAAAGATTTCGACGACACCCAGAACCAGATGCGGAAAATCGGAACAGCCCATTTAACAAACATCATGAACGATTATGATTTGTTTCCGACCAATAATTTTAAATTCGGAAGCCACCCCGATGCCATAAATGTTCATTCGAACGTTTATAAAGACAAGTTCACACAAAATGTACCCGATGGTTGCTGGATTGGTTGTAATATGTCATGTGCCAAAGGTGTCGATAACTATAAACTCCGTACCGGTCCTTATAAAGATTCTACTGTTATAGTTGACGGTCCGGAATACGAAACAGCTGCCTCTTTAGGTTCATGCGCCGGAATTTTTAATCCTGATTTCACCATTGAAGCAAATTTTTATTGCGATACCTATGGTATCTGCACCATTACCTGGGGCACTATCCTTGGCTTTGTAATGGAATGTTACGAGAACGGAATTCTGAACGATGAACGCACAGGCGGACTTAAACTGAACTTCGGAAACGCTGATGTTGCTATGGATCTTCTTCATATGGTTTCCAAAGGAGAAGGATTCGGTCTCATTGCTGGCAAAGGTGTTCGCTGGATGAAAAATTATTTCATCGAAAAAGGCTGGGGTGATCCTCAGTTCCTTCAGGATATTGCCATGGAAAACAAAGGTCTTGAATATTCACAGTATGTCTCCAAGGAATCGCTGGCCCAGCAGGGCGGTTATGCCATGACCAACAAAGGCCCCCAGCACGACGAAGCATGGCTTATTTTTATGGATATGGTAAATAACCAGATCCCCACTTTTGAAAATAAAGCTGAAGCCCTGTATTATTTCCCGATGTTCCGTACCTGGTTTGGCCTTCAGGGTTTATGCAAGCTTCCATGGAACGATGTGGAACCCGGAAACAACCATGAAACGGATGAACCTGCCAAAGTTCCCGAACATGTGGATAACTATGTTACAATATATAATGCTGTCACCGGCCAGAATATTGACAAACACGAAATCATCAGGCAATCCGAAAGGGTCTACCAGTTCCAGAGAATATTTAATATCCGCCGCGGATACGGTTTGCGTAAGCACGATGCTCAACCCTACCGTGCAGCCGGTCCTGTAACCAACGAAGAATACGATTCAAGAGCTGAGCGTTACGATAAACAATTAAAGGAAAAACTGGGAACTGACCCAACCGGAAAATCCACTACGGAAAAAAACAAAATTCTCCGCGCATACCGTGAAGATCAATACGAAAAACTTCTGGATGCTGTATATTTCCGCCGTGGCTGGACTCCTAACGGAGTTCCTACCATTGAACGGTTAAAATCGCTGGGTATGGATTTACCCGAGTTGATTGAGATTGTTAAACCATTACAGTAAAAATTCTATTTATCAAACAGATAAGCCACTTACAAATAATGAGTGGCTTTTTTATTGCAAATGTTACGAAATTTTGTGCAAGGCATACAACCTCGATTTTCATATAATACCAAAGTGAAATTTATAAGAGTCCAAACCGGACGAATTATAATTTCCACTTTGATTTATGCAGATTGATTTATACATATACACATTTATACTTATTGGATTAAAATATAAATCACATCGGTATAAGATTTGAGGTTGTTACAATTATGAAAGATCTACAATCTTTTGTAAAACATTTAATACATGATTTCTTAAAAAGTCAATTGGTATAATAAAAAAAGCCCCGCAAATTGCAGGGCTTTTTTTATAAGAAAAATAAGATTAGTTATTTGCCGGAGCTGCATTAATTTCAGCTAAAACATCTGTCAAAACTGCTTTAGTAAAATCATAGTTATGAACACCATAACTCTTGTCAACTACAATCAATTTAAAATTAAAAAGAGCAGCTGCAAATCGTTCACTTCTGATTAAAGGAGTAGTAGCGCTAACTGTGGTTGTTCCGGAAGTAGAAGTGTACAATTTGAAATCTGTATTACCACCATAAGCAACACTTAATGAACTTGGAGTAGTTGCAGTATGATAATAACCTTTACTTTCAAGAAGATCTTCAATCTGGACTAACATACCTTTAATTTCGGTTTGAATACCGCCTTTATCAAATGTAGTAACACCTGTGTGGCATTTATTACACTGAGTTACATTTTCGGTTGTACCATCAGTCATTCTGAATGTATGACCACCCATTGAAACAGCTGAATTAACTGTACTTAAAACGTGACAGTCACCGCACTGTACATTATTTGCTGAGTGAGTTACATTTTCATAAGGAGTAGCTGAAAGCTGATAATAACCTTTTGCGCCAAATACGTTAGCAACCGGAGAATCGTGTACTCCAAAGCTACCGCTTCTGATCTCTACATTGGTTGAAGCAGATAAATTTGTATAAGCCATTACAGGTTTTGCATAGGTTGTATCGGTTTGTGTACGAACCTGGTGACAACGGGCACATGTATTACTTGCACCTAAATCGATAACTGTAGTATGGTCGAATCTTAATTTGAAAGCGCCAACATTTCTTAAAGCATAGTTAGGAAATTCGCTTTCCTGTAATGTACCATGGAATGTATGGCAAGTATGGCATTCAACCGGGCTGTTTGAATAATAATTGGTATACCATGTTGTTCCAACTTTATGATTATTTGAAGTTGTATCTAAACCGGTTTTTAAGGTTTCTTCATAACCTTCTCTTGAGTGACATGCTGCACAATCTCTTCTTAAACCTCTTCCGCTTCCCGGTGTCATCGATCCGCCGGCAACATGGTTTGATGTATCTAACTGGGACTGAACTGCGCTCCAATTGGCAACAGTGTGGCAGGTTTTACAGAATGAATTTGCATCCATTCCATTTAGACCATCTTTACCAGCAGGACCTTCAGGTCCTTCGGGACCTTTACAACTGGTATAGACAACAGCAAAAAGTGTTACCATTGCCAGAACACTTAAACTGATAAGTAAGTTTGATTTCTTCATAAAGATTTAGTTTTGATTATTTTAGCTTGATTAAATATTTAAATATTCACACAAATATATATGCAAATATTTTCATATAAAAGACTAAAAACTTAAAATATGCTGTAGAACATGAAAAAAAATATTTCACATGTTCTACAGCATATTTTAAGTTTAATACTAAAAATAAGTACTCCGCATTTTAAGCGGAGTACTTATTAATCTTTTAGAGAGCTTCGTTAGCGTTAGTTAACAATGCTTTAATGTAATCGGGATTATGAACACCGTAGCTATAATCTTCGTAAATACATTTGAAGTTAAAAATAGCTTTAGCTTTTTTAGCTGTAACTGTTCTTGGGTTGGATGAAGAGGCATTTGTTGTTCCATTATCGCCAAGTATATAACCATCTGTATTAACACCACCGTATCCGTTGGTACCTAATCCGTTATTCTTCATAATACCTTGAGCAATAAGTTTTGTTTCAATAGCAAGCATTAAAGCCTTAACATCGGACTGAACATTATTGATATTATGATTTGTTGTTCCGGCATGACAGCTTACACATTTTGTAACATTTTCTGTTCCGGCAACTGTAGCATGAGTTGTTTCATCACGATCAGCTAATTTATAATAATGTCCACCGGTGTGGTTCGTGTTATTTGCAGTACTTAAAACATGGCAATCACCACAAATTAAACTTGCATGATTTGTTGAATTAGCATAGGTTGCTGAACCGGCAATTTCATATAATCCCATACCAACACCAGCAAATAACTGGCCCTGTGGTCCATGGTGTCCGCCATAACGCTGTGATGTAATTTGAACCGTTGTAGCATCTGGAACAGTATCAAGATTACAAGTAACACCTGCTATCTTATTAGAAGTATTAGCGCGATTTTGGTGGCAACGAAGACAAGCATTGCTTCCGCCTTTGTCAAAAGTAATATTTGTATTAAATATAGTTTTGAAAGGAGCTATACTTCTCAAAGCATAATTTGGAAAATCACTTTCCTGTAAGGTTCCATGGAAAGTATGGCAAACTTCACATGTAAGAGTAAAATCGCCGACAAAGCCTTCAGCTGATGTATCCTGGCCGGTAACCAATGTTTCTAAATAACCCTGAGCTGAATGGCAACGTGAACAAGATTTATTTGTTCCTTCATCGGCCATGTTACCTACTTTATCACCATGTTTTGAATATTCCAACTGAGTTTCTACTGCTGTCCAATTAGTAACAGTGTGACATGTTTTGCAAAATGAATTTGCATCCATACCGTTCAGACCATCTTTACCGGCGGGTCCTTCAGCGCCATCTTTACCTTTACAACTTGTCATAACTACTGCTACAACAAATAGCAATGCAGTTAAAACAGTTAAACTGATTCGTAAGTTTGATTTCTTCATACTGATTTTAGATTTATTTAATTTAACAAAATTTAGTTTTTCTTTACGCAACAAATATAGATAAGTAATATTTCATATGATATTGATTTACAATATTATTAAACGGTTATTTATCGTTATATTATTTACATTTTATCATTTAATATCATTATCTATCCGTTATATATCGCACATTATTATATTATATAACATTTTATTTTATTATCTATATTTGTGCATGTTTAAATATGTAATAATATACATGTATATTATATATAAAATTGTTATATGATAATTACTGTATATTTTTACATTAAATTAAATTTCTTATAAATAAGTTATCATTTTATTTCATGTTAAATAAAATTCAGGTAGCCTAATACTTATTTTTAATATATTTTGGAGAAAGAAATTAATGAAACATGATTTAATGAACTTTAACGAGATAAAAATCTTAAATGATTTATGAATTCTAAATGAAATTTCTCATTCAAAGCATATTATATGTAATTTGTTACATAACAATGATTTCATGAGAATCATCAGAAAATTATCCGTTCAGGCTAATCTGTTCAAGTTTCTCTTCGTCAACAATCGTTATTGAATTCCCGTGGATTTCGATAATGCCTTCTTCATGAAACGACTTAAGCACTCTTGTAGCTGTGTCTTTCGACATCCCGGTCATTTCAGCTATGTCATGTTTTGAAATGGAAAGCTCGATGGGATTTACATTGTAAATATCTCTATATAAATACAGTAAAGTTTCAGCTATCCGCCCGTTTACCTGCTTTAATGATAAACTGATAAACTTGGAATAATACATCATGGCGTAATGACAAATGTTTTGTGTCAGTTTATCGTAAACTTTTGAATTTTTCCGTGCAATTTCCTTATAAATATCAAGATCATAAAACACGCAACAGGAATCTTCGATAGCCATTACCGAATACTGATGATGATCTCCAACATAAGAGGGTAATACACCTATCACCTCAAATGGTTTTATTATCCGGATAATAAGTTTCTTATCGCCATATCCCTCAATATACGATTTTGCCAGGCCCGAAGAAAGAAACATAATTTGAGAAACTTTTGTGCCGATTTTAATTATTACTTCACCAGCCTTATAATTTACTTCATACTTTGTTTTTTCCAATGCAGCTATTTCCTTCTTTGTCATTAACTCAAGAATTTCAGGTAATAATACAGAGGTTTTAATCAAATGAGACATTGTTTGTTTAATCTTGATTTTAATGCCTTCAAATTTAAATAATGCAGACAAGATATGCTAACATTTATATATGCTATTAAGCATATCTGTACATGCAATTGACATTGTAAAATAGGCAGAAATTATTCGGAAATAATTTTATCAGCCATCGATTTCCCCTGCTTAATCCTGTCAGCCATTCCAATACCATCTTTCATGTTTCCACCAAGTATAAGCCCGGGATATGATTTTTCAAGTTTTTCAATCCGTTCAAATCGCTTACCCGATTCTATTCCATATTGGGGAATGGCGCCTTTGTGAAAATATACATTAAAAACAGAAGGATTAAAGGATGCTGGTTTCATCAGGTTGACAAATTCTTTTTCCACTATTTCTTTTACTTCGCTTTCCGATTTAGAGAAAAATTCTGATTTACGTATTCCACCTAAAAACATGGTAAATAAAGTACCTTTTTCGGGAGTTCTGTTCGCAAAAAGTGTTGACATAAACAATACTCCCAACACATCCCGATGTTCAACAAATGGTATCAACCCTCCAAAGCCATCCGGGTTAAATCCCTGCCAGTTTTCGAAACCAAGAACAACTTCAACCACATTGGCATACAATAAACCGGTAATGGGTTTTAATTCCTCTTCAGAAATAAAGTCTATAAAATTACCAAGAGCATGCGCTCCTGAAGTCGTTACCAGTTTTCTTGATTTTACAGAAATTTCATTTCCTTTTGAATCCAGGAAAGAAGAAATATATCTTCCATCCTTATAATCAATTTTCAATGCCGAAGTTTCAAGCATAAAATTCTGAGTACCAGCATTATTATATAGTGCATTTGTTAAATTTGATAAACCTCCTTTAACACCAAATACCTTTCGCGTTGCTTTTAGTTCGCGCGGGTCTTTCTTTTTAAAACTCTTTTTGATAGAACCGCCTATAAAACTCCCATACTCCTGCTCAAGCTTATACAGTTTAGGTAAAGCATACCTGGGAATAAGGTATGCAGGATCGCCGGAATATACCCCCAGAATAAAAGGATCTACCACATAATCGAGAAAACTCTTACCTAACCGGCGAATTACCAGGGATGAAAGGTTTTCATCGGGATTTTTTCCACGTGCCCGGAAGGGTTCTCCCAATAACCTGAATTTGTCCTTTGTTGTAAAAAGGGGAGTAGTTATTCCTCCCCATAATCCAGATGGTATAGGTTTCCACTTGCTGTTTTTAAGTATGTATCTTTTGTTTACATTCTTACCCGGAATTTCGACCTGACAGGCATCGCCCAGATCCTCAAACAATTCAGCCACATCGGGGTTGCCAATCACACCTGTATTCGGGCCTGTTTCCAATAGATATCCTTTTTCGTTTTCAGTATGAATTACACCTCCTACCCTGTTCTTTTTTTCAATAACAAGAAAATCAACATTCTTTCTTTTCAGATAGAAAGAGGTAGTTAATCCGGTTAATCCTGCCCCTATTATTACTATGTCTTTTTCAATTGTTCTGCTCATATACTAAATATTCTAAAAGTTCAATAAACTCTGGACAATTACCAAGAATTCGTACTCTTGAAACATGAACATTATTGTTTTTTCGAAAATGCGGCACAATTACTTTATCAAGATCATACAAAGTTTCAAGATTCTCGCTTACAAAACTAATGGGAATAATTACTATTTCATTTCCCCCCCCTGTTATCAGTTGTTCAATAGTATTGACAGTATCGGGCCCCAGCCAGGTTTTCGGGTTCATGCCCGACTGATAAGAGACTTTGTATTCTGAACCTGTTGATTCCGCAATCAGCTTAGCCGATTCTTCAATTTCTTTCTGGTAGGTATCTCCTTTTTTAATAAAAGATTTTGGAATGGAATGAGCGCTGAAAATAAGCACCGGATTTTTAAGGTTATTTGTTTTTTTATGCTGAAGTATTGCCTCTGACCAGAAACTGGTAAACTTCTGGTGCCGGTAGAATTCGTTAATAACCTTTATTTTTAAATGCGGGTTATTTCTCTTGGAACAATTAACAGCTTCTTTCACACTACCTGTTGTTGTAATACTCGACTGTGGATATAGGGGAACTATTACTATTTTATTCACATTCTCCTCTGAAAATTCATTAATTGCCTTATTTATAAATAGTTCAGAATAAGAATATGCTGATTTTACATTGAAATCAATCCCCAGTTTTTCCTGTAAACTCCGGGCTAATATTAAAGTATCTTTCTTTAAAGGCGTTCCGCCTATTAACTGATATCTTTCCCACGATTTCTTATATCGGGTACTGCTTATATATAATGACAAAAAATTCCGGATAAGCCAGGGCGCCGGAATAATATGTTTATCGAGAAACATGAGTCGGAGAAAATGTTTCAATTCTCCGGGACTCTCGGGTCCGCCCATATTTACAAGTAAAACACCCGTCATATGGTTTTTGAATATTTATCTCCTTCGGTATTTAACTGCGGGTCGAATGCCATGGCAATATTCCGAACGATAAGCATTCCCTTTTTGCTTACTTCAATAGAATCATCATATACTTTCAGCAGTCCGTCTTCCACAAATTCCGCAAGTTTTTCAGTCTTGTAACCTACAATGGTTTTAACTTCTTCACCGGAAATTCCGAACCTCCTGCCTATTTCATTAAAGGAGAGATATCCGTTACACATGGTTTCGTTAATCACTTCCTTGCACACCATTTCGTCAAACCTGAGCGAATACCCCCTTTCCACTGCAAAATCATCCTTTTCGATGCGTTCCATATATTTACGGAGAGCTTTTTCGTTCTGGCTATAACCGCCATAAAGCTGGGAAATGGAAGAGCAACCGAAACCATATACCTGCCCGGTAGTTTCTTTGGTACAATAACCCTGGAAATTACGGTGAAGTTTCTTTTCACGTAATGCTTTGGCAAGATCATCCGCAGGCTTGGCATAATGGTCGAGACCTATTTGCTCGTACCCGTTGTTTGCAATTATTTCCATGGATGAAAGAAACATGGAAAGTTTTTCATCGGGTGAAGGCAATCCGATTTTTTCGAGATTCTTCTGCTCGCCCATAACCCAGGGCACATGTGCATAAGAGAATGTCACCAGGCGATCCGGGGATAGTTCAATGGCCTTGAGGATTGTATCGTTAAAACTTTCGACAGTCTGGTGCGGCAGCCCGTAAATAAAATCATAATTAACTCCTGTAAATCCGGCATCCCGGATTATTTTTATAAGTTCGGCATGAGGTAATTTTGTATGCAACCGGTTTACACAATCCAGAACAACCGGGTTAAAATCCTGGATCCCCAGGCTTATCCTGTTAAATCCTGTATCTTTCAAAAATTTAACATCATCCACATCAAGATATGCGGGATTGCATTCAATTGCTATTTCGGCATAACCTGTAAAAGTATATAACGACCGGATTTCATTCATCACCCGTGTAATATATTTCCGGGCAATAGAGTTAGGTGTTCCGCCACCCCAGTGTACCTGGGTTACCTTCCGGTTTTTCCTGTCGAGGTGGCCTGCTACAGAATTAATTTCTTTTATGAGACAATCAATATACCTCGAAACAATTACATCATTTTCATAAAGTGTAGTGTTACAACCACAAAAATGACAGCGCTGAGTACAAAAAGGGATATGAATATAAATGGAAATATTTTCGGACCCTTTTGTATTTGATTCTTTAAGCTGTGCTATATAATTTTCCGTCTTAAATTCAGTATGAAAAAAATTGGCCGGCGGATAACTGGTGTATCTTGGACCGGGGCGGTTATATTTCAGTATTAATTGTTTTGTATCTCCCATCATATATAAATTTCAAATTCAAAGTATCAAATCCCAAATTCCAAGTCGCACACATAACAACATCCAATAACTATATGAATATTATTTTTTTCGATTCCAATCGACTGATTTTATCCAATCAACAGTATATTTTGCATTCTCGAATGGTGTATTGGGTAACACTCCGTGACCAAGATTAAAAATCCATTTTGTTTCTCTTGAACCAAAAGCAAGAAAACTTTCGAGTTCGTTTTTAAGGGTTTTCTTATTTGCCATAAGAATTCTCGGATCGAGGTTTCCCTGTAACCCCAAATCACTCCCCACTTGCTTTCTCACAATAGAAATAGAGTTTTGCCAATCTATACTAACAACGTCTGCAATATCAGTTGTCATATCTTTAACACCATTTCCGATACCTTTTGGGAAATAAATAAACGGGGTTCCGGTTGCGCGCACTGCTTTACCTATTTCCCTAACAGCATACAAAAATACGTTTTTATAAATATTATAAGGAATCAAACCCGCATGGGTTTCGAATAGCTGGAACACATGAACACCGGCTTCGATCTGCTTTAAGGCATAATGGATAGAAACCTCAACGATTTTATCTATCAGTTTTTTAGTTTGTTCGGGTTTTTCGAAAATAAACTTTGTAGCATCCGGGAATTCATGGTTCGAACTCAGTCCCTGGATCATATAACACATTACGGTAAGGGGTGCACCGCAAAACCCTATCAATGGAGTATCAGCCGGTTTTGTCTCATTAATAATTTTAATTGCCTTATAAATATATTCAAAAAAGGACAGATCGGTATGAAGACTCTCCAAAGGATTAGTTACATCTTTTAAAGGTTTTTCGAAACGGGGGCCTTTATCGGTAAATTCTACCTTTAGTCCCAATGCCTGCGGAACAACCAGTATATCGGAAAACAAAATAGCAGCGTCAACACCCAGATCGTGCACTGGTAACAAAGTTACTTTTGCAGCCAGTTCAGGTTCGAGCATAAGTTCACTGAAAGTATAACTTTCGCGTAATTTCAGATATGACGGAAGTACTCTTCCTGCCTGGCGCATCATCCATACAGGCGGCCTTTCGTGTTTTACGCCTTTGATTGTATCCAAAAAAATAGAATTCATTATATGATTTAGGATTAATGATTTACGATCTTAGATTCACCAATTACTGTTTACCAATTCAATGATTACTAATTACTAACCCACTGACTACCGATTTATTATCTAATCTTAACACTCCCAAATACTTAACCGCAACCTGCTTATTGACCAGGAACTAATGACTATTAACTAATTGCAGTTTAGTAAGAGCTTCGTAATTTGCAGCCAGTAATTTATTCAGGTCTTCCTCAGAATGTGCTTCGTTTACAAACATAGCTTCAAACTGAGAAGGTGCCAGGTAAATTCCGCTTTCTAATGAAAGATGGAAGAATTCAGCATACCTGTCTTTGTCGCTTGTCATAACTTCATCAAAAGAAGTAAGCTTTTCATATTTATCATTAAAAAACAAGGTCATCATTGAACCGACACGATTCACAACCCCTTTAACACCAGCCTTCTTCAGATTATCGGCAAAACCTTTCTGAACTCTTGCTGCTTTTTCTTCAAGTTTCTGATAAAAATCTCTGGTTTCTGTCAGGTACTTTAAAGTTACCAAACCTGCATTCATCGCCAGAGGGTTTCCTGAAAGTGTTCCTGCCTGGTAAACCGGGCCTAAAGGAGCCAGCATATCCATTATGTCTTTTCTTCCGCCATATGCGCCAACAGGTAAACCACCCCCGATAATCTTACCCAGTGTGGTTAAATCGGGCACAATGTTATAGTATTCCTGTGCACCGCCTTTGGCAAGACGGAAACCGGTAATTACTTCGTCAAAAATCAAAATGGCTCCGTATTTTTTAGTCATTTCGCGCAGGCCCTTAAGAAATCCTTCAGTTGGTGCAACAACGCCCATATTTCCTGCAACCGGCTCGACTATTACAGCGGCAACCTGATCTTTAAATTCAGTAAAAAGCTTCTCGAGAGAAGCAAGATCGTTATATTCCGCAGTTAACGTATCTTTTGCAATGGATTGTGTTACACCGGGACTATCGGGTAATCCAAGAGTAATTGCCCCGGAACCTGCTTTAATTAAAAAACTGTCTCCGTGACCATGATAGCAACCTGCAAATTTTATAATCTTTTCGCGTTTTGTATACCCGCGGGCAAGACGGATGGCGCTCATGGTAGCTTCAGTACCCGAATTTACCATTCTGACTTTTTCCACCGAAGGAACCATTCTGCATATCTGTTCTGCCATTTCGGTTTCAATAATGGTGGGTGCGCCATAACTGGTTCCGCGTTTAGCTGCATCGATCAATGCATTAATGATAATATCGGGGGTATGTCCGAGGATCATCGGGCCCCATGAGCCAACAAAATCAATAAAAACATTCCCGTCAATATCTTCAATTTTCGATCCTTTTGCCTGTTTAATCAGCAAAGGAGTTCCTTTTACGCTTTTAAAGGCACGAACCGGAGAATTAACCCCACCGGGAATTGACTCGCACGCCCTTTTGAATTCAATCTTGCTTTTTTCAGTATTCATTACCTAAACTTATATAATTTAACATTGTTACAACACTATGCAAAAACCAAATAATTTTTGCGCTTTACAACGTATTATGGATTTATTATTTTTTATTTAAAATTTCTGCAACATCTTTTGCATGATAAGTGATGATGATATCGGCGCCGGCACGTTTAATGGAAGTCATAATTTCCATCATCACCCGTTTTTCATCAATCCATCCGTTTGCTGCTGTTGCTTTCACCATCGAAAATTCACCGCTTACATTGTAAGCAGCAACCGGCATGCGGAACATCTGCTTTGTACGGTAAATAATATCCAGGTAACTTAATGCCGGTTTCACCATAACAATATCAGCACCTTCCTGAATATCGTGTTGAATTTCGCGCATGGCCTCGTCGGAATTAGCCGGATTCATCTGGTATGATGCACGGTCGCCAAATTTCGGGGCGCTTTCGGCAGCTTCGCGGAAAGGCCCATAAAAACCGGAGGCATATTTAGCTGCATATGACATAATCGGAGTTTTGTAAAAACCATTTTCGTCAAGCGCTTTGCGTATTGCGCCAATCCGGCCATCCATCATATCGCTTGGAGCTATCATATCGGCTCCGGCTTTAGCCAGTGAAACGGATTGTCTGGCAAGTATTACAAGGGTTTTATCATTATCCACATCATTATCCACAATTGGCCCGCAATGTCCATGAACAGTATATTCGCAATTGCAAACATCAGCCACAATATACAGGTCAGGCAGTTCCTTTTTTATAGCACGGATAGCTCTCTGAACTATTCCATTATCGTCACAGGCAACACTTCCGTCTTCGTCTTTATGTTCGGGAATACCAAAGAGAAGTACTGATTTTATGCCTAAATCGGATATAGTTTTGCATTCCTTCACCAGGTTATCCACCGAAAGTTGTGAATTTCCGGGCATGGAACTAATCGGGTTGTTTACATTTTCACCGGGACAAACAAACAGGGGCATGATTAAATCGTCAACTGAAACGTGTGTTTCGGTAACCATTTTACGAACAACGGGACTATACCTTAAGCGGCGGAGTCTTGTCTGTGGGAAAGAAGCTTCATAATTCATATTATTCTGATTTTGGTTTATATAATGTTTTTAATTCATTTGCTATCCCCTCGAGGTTTGACTGACGAGCCGTGAACACCGGAATCACTCCAAATTCATTCATGGTTCTGGTAGTTGATTTTCCAATGCTGACGACTCTTACTTTCTGCAAATCAATTTTGAAATCTTTCGCAATTGATACAAAATTTTCAAAGCCCGATGAACTTGTAAAAATAATCAATTCATAATCGTTTGAAAAAATTCTGTTTAAAGGTTCAGCATTTTTAACTTTTGGTTTACATGTTTGATAACAGTTAATCCGGATAACTTCGGTAAAATCAGAAAGAGTCTTCTCAATGATGTCGCCGGCCAGGTTCCCTAGTAATAAAAGAACCTTTGAGTTTTCCGGGATAACTTTTTCTTTTAATTCAAATGCAAATTTTTCAGCCAGATTGCTTTCACTAATATAATCGGGTTCAATTCCTTTCTTTTGCAATTCATTCCCTGTTTTCGAACCAATGACCGCAATTTTCGAATTTTTCTTTTCAAAGATTTTTCCTGTCAGATTTTCGAATTTTTTAAAAAAATACAATACTCCGTTTTTACTGGTAAAAACCAACCAATCGTAAGAATCAGCATTCTTTATCTTAGTTTGATCCGAAACTGAAATCTCAGCTTCGCAAACCTCTATCATGGGATAATTAATTAATGTAAAACCTGAATCCGCTAAATGTTTTTCAAGTTCAGGAAAACTTTCTTCGGGCTGGGCAGATATGAATATTTTAGTATATAACTCATCCATTCAGATCGTATAATTTGATTCCTTCCCGTTCACATTCAGACAGAAGCTCATGAGCCATGCGAACAGCCATTTCGGGTGCTTTTTCAATGGATGATGTTTCAGATTTACGGATAAATCTTCCGGTTGCCAGTTCCCCGGCCATGACATCAAATTTTATTTCATTTCCATTTACTATGGCATAAGCTGCAAGCGGGAATTTACAACCACCCTCGATTTCTTTCATAAAAACACGTTCGGTTTTTACAGCTATTTCGGTTTCGTAATGATTGATTTTCTGAATAACTTCCATTGTTTTTTTATCGTCGGCCCTGCATTCTATAGCAATAGCTCCCTGACCAATAGCAGGTAACAATTCATCCGTAGAAATATATGCGGATAACGGAAGTGTTTTACCTAAACGAAGCATACCTGCAGCTGCCAGTATTATTGCATCATACTGTCCTTCCTCTAATTTACGCAAACGGGTATCGATGTTTCCCCTTAAATCAGAAAAAACTGCATCGGGACGAATTTTTTTCAGCTGAACAATTCTCCTGGGACTTCCGGTACCGATTTTACAACCCTGCGGTAAGTCATATATTGTTTTGCCATTTCTTGCAAGAAAAAGGTCATTGGTTTTTTCTCTTTTGGGAAAAGATGCCAGTATTAAACCATCAGGCAAATTGTTAGGAACATCTTTCAGGCTATGAACCGCAAAATCGGCTTTATTATCCAGAAGTGCATTTTCAAGTTCTTTTACAAAAACGCCGGTACCTCCAAAACTAACCAGCGGTTTATCGGTAACATTATCTCCAATAGTAGATATCTGTTTAATTTCAAAAGATGATTCCGGGTTATTTTTTTGAATTTCATCAACCGTCTGGCCGGTTTGGGTCCGGGCTAACAGGCTTCCCCTCGTGGCAACAATAAAACCAGTTTTTTCAGTCATGATGTACTTTTTCGTGATAAGGACACTTTGCTTCACTATGAGGATTCATTTTTTCACCGTGATGATGATGGATTTTTTCTCCGTGGGGATGCATTTCTTTTCCATTTAGCTGGGATTTATCATTTTGCGAATGCATTTTAAAACTTTTCTGAAGTGCATCTCCTAAATGATGAAGTGTGGAAGGATCGGTAACTTCTTTCAGATTTAACATAATGGTTTTAATAATCACATCCGAATAGCTTTCCATCATTCTTTTAACAACTTCCCTGTGCACCTCGCTTAAACCCGAAAGATCGGCAGTATATGTTTCCAGCAACCTGGCCTGCATGGAAGCAAATTCCATTTTTATCTGCCGCATGGCAGGCATTATGGATTGCATGTTGTACCATTCGATAAATTTATCTTCCTGGTCCTTAATAATACCTTCCGCTTTAACAATTTCCCTGGCACGTTCATCCATGCTTGAGTCAATAATAGATTCAAGATCATCGATGGTATTCAGATAAACTCCTTCAAATTTACCTAATTCAGGATCAATGTTACGGGGTACTGATAAATCGATCAGCGCAACTTTTCTTCCTTTTTTAAGATTCAGGCTCTCAACTTCACCGGCTGTAATTACAAAATCCTGAGAACCTGTCGAAAATACTATTACATCCTGGTTTCCATAGTAATTATTCCGTTCTTCGAAATCAACACAGGTCGCTTCGAATTTCTGTGCAAACTCTTCAGCCTTACTTTTCGAACGGTTCGAAATAGTAATATTGCAATTCACTTTACTCACCAGGTTATTTGCAGTTAGTTCTGAAACAGCCCCCGCTCCGATCAGCATAACATTTAACCGTAAATCATCCGGAAAAATTTCCTTGATTAAACCGGCAGCCACAGAACCAACTGAAATGGCTCCCTTACCGATGGCTGTTTCGGTTCTTACCCGCTTTCCAACCACGATTGCCATCTGAAAAAGACGATTTAAGAACTCTTTTGTGGCATTTGCTTTTTGAGCATTCTCGTAAGCTGATTTAACCTGTCCCAATATTTCATACTCACCAACAATCATTGAATCGAGGCTTGAAACAACTGTGAACAGATGTTTCACGGCTTCGTTGCATCTTTTTTTATAAATATAGGGGACAAAAAGTTCCTGCGGTAAACTATGAAAATCTTCAAGAAATTTAATTATGCTCTCAAATGCCAGATCAACTTCTGCTGAAGTTGCGTATATCTCAACCCGGTTACAAGTCGATAAAATTACACATTCATTGATGGCAGGGTAATTCAGTAATCTGTTCAGTGCTTCATCCAGCCGGTTTGATGGAAAATACATTTTCTCACGACTTTCAACCTGTGTGGTTTTATAATTAAATCCTACAAGTACAGTGTGCATGGTATATTTTTTAAAAAGAATGACAAAAGTAAGCAAAAATTATTCTACATATGTGCATAAACAGTTAAACTGGCTATTATCCTGCTGAAAAACACATAACAAATAAAATAATATTTAAACCGAGATATAAAGAGAAATAATAAAATTAATTTTGACCATGAACTTCTGCGGAATCACTCTCCCCGACAAACCTCTCTTCCAGGCTCCCATGGAAGATGTTACGGATTCTACTTTCCGTTATTTGCTCTCTGAAACGGGTGGCATAGATGTTATGTTTACCGAATTTGTATCATCCGATGGACTGATTCGAAATGCAAAAAAAAGTCTTAAGAAACTGGAAGTAGAAGATTATGAGCGCCCAATTGGCATTCAGATTTATGGTCATATTCCCGAAAGTATGGTGGAAGCTGCACAGGTTGTAGAAACTTCTAATCCCGAATTCATCGATATTAATTTTGGTTGCCCGGTAAAGAAAATAGCATTTCGCGGAGCAGGAAGCGGGATGATGAAAAACATACCCCTGATGGTAGATATAACCGAAAAAGTTGTAAAAGCCGTAAAACTTCCGGTAACCGTTAAAACCCGCCTCGGTTGGGACGAAAACTCAAAGAATATTATTGAAATAGCTGAAAGATTGCAGGATGTTGGTATTTCGGCCATCACCATACACGGACGAACCCGTGCACAGATGTACACCGGCAAAGCCGACTGGACTTTAATAGGCAAAGTAAAAAATAATCCCCGCATAAAAATTCCGGTCATCGGTAACGGCGATATAGACAGTCCGCAAATTGCTCTTAACATGTTCAACACATACGGAGTTGATGGAATCATGATAGGAAGGGCATCCATAGGGCATCCCTGGATTTTTAAACATATCAGGCATTTTTTTAAAACCGGAGAACTTCTTCCGGAACCTGCCTTATCTGAAAAAATTTCCATTGCAAAAAAACACCTGTTAAGAAATGTTGACGACAAAGGCGAATACGGCGGGGTTATAACCATGCGCAGGCATTATGTACAATATTTAAAAGGACTGCCCGACAGCCGGGATATTCGTATTAAACTTCTTACTTCCAATTCGCTAAACGAGAATCTGAAAATTCTTGATAAAATTCTGGAAAAATATGAATAGTGCCAGGTAAAGTATATAATTGCAAAAAGTGAGAGTTCTTTCCACATGATATACAGCGATCAAGCAGAATAGTTCAGGATTATTTGGGAAATCATTTTCTGAAAATTAATTTTAAAGGTTTTTTACTGAAACTATTTTTTAATAGAAATTATCTAAGGAATGAGCAAGATATTTGACTCCAAAAAAAATTACGAAGAGACCAAAAAAGAGATCGGTTATGTTGAACGCAAAAAAGCAACCCAGGCCGATTACGACAAGATTGGTTTTATGTCGGGGCTGGAAGTACATCAGCAATTGAAAACAAAGGAAAAACTTTTTTGTAATTGTCCGGCAGGAATTTACCAGAAACACGATGATTACCATGCAGAAGTTATTCGTCACATGCGTCCCACGCTTAGTGAACTGGGCGAATACGACGGAACCGCACTGATGGAATTCAAAACCCGGAAAGAAATTGTTTACCGTATAAAACACGAAACGGCCTGCACCTACGAAGTAGATGACACTCCCCCTTTTAAAATTGATCGCGAAGCCCTGGAAATAGCTCTTGAGATTTCAATTCTATCTAAGCTGAACATTGTTGGAGAGGTTCATATTACCCGGAAACAATATCTCGACGGAAGCATTCCAACGGGTTTTCAGAGGACGGCGATTCTGGGTGTTGAAGGCGAAATTCCTTTAAAAAATAAAAAAGTCCGCCTTATTCAATTAAGTATTGAGGAAGATTCATGCCGCGAAGTATCCGACATCGGCCACCGCCGTATTTATATGACCGACCGATTAGGAATGCCCCTGATTGAAACGGTAACATATCCCGACATGGTAAACCCGGATGAAGTAATGGAAGCTGCCAATTATATCCGTTTTTTAAACCGCAGTACGGGAAAAGTAAGAACCGGTATCGGCGCCGGACGGGAGGATGTGAACGTAAGCTGCCGTGGAGGTTCCAGGGTTGAAATCAAAGGCGTGGCTCACAACAAATGGATTCCCGAACTGACACACAATGAATGTTTCCGTCAATGGTCATTACTTAATCTGCGTGATAAATTACTAAAAAGGATCGAAAACCATGAATCATGGAAAATCAGTACCATAGAACTGAATTATAAAGAATTCGGATTCCCTTATAAACCTTTAAAAGAAGCATCTGATCTTGGTCACAAGATTATTGCCATTGCTTTGCCCGGATTTAAAGGAGCATTATCTCATTTCACTCAACCCGGAAAATGTTTTGCAAATGAACTGGCCGACCGGTTAAAAGTAATTGCCTGCCTCGAAAAACCTAATATGGCACATACAGAAATGTTCGAACCCGAAATAAGCATTGATGATTTTTCTAAAATTTCAAAACATCTTAATTGTACTGAAAACGATGCCATAGTATTAATCTGGGGGCCTTCTGGCGACATGTCAACTGCGCTTGAAACCATTGAAGAACGCTGTAAAATGGCTTTCAAAGGAGTTCCGAATGAAACACGTAAATCGTTTGCCGACGGAACCACTATTTTCGAACGTGTACTTCCCGGTGCCGACCGTATGTACCCCGATACCGATTCGGCTCCTATTCCGCTTGAAAGCGAATACATTGACAGCCTGCACAAAAAAGTACCGGTTGAAGTTGTTGAACGGTACAAACAATTAAGAAAGTGGGGAATTCCCGAAGACACTTACCATTACATTTTTAAAAATAACCTGGTTCCAATCATCGAAAAAATAATAAACGAGATCGGAGTAAAACCGGTATTTGCAGGAGCCATTTTCGGACATACCTTAAAACATATTCAGGGCAAAATTAAACCTGCATCAGAATTCAGTTTTGAAACTGTATACGGACTTTTTAAATTTTTAAAATCAGAAGATATTCATGAGTTGTATGCCAAAGAAATGATGCCCTATATATATGAGCATCCCAAAATGGAATTCAGCAGTGTATTAACAACTATGAAATTCAAAAAAAGAGTTGAAGAAGATATTTGCGCTCCCGTAGTTTTTCTGAAAGAACGTTTTAAGGAAAAAGGAAAAAACAAAGGTGAAAAAGAGAAAGCAGACTGGGTTATGGGTCAGCTACATAAACAAGCCATAGGAAATATGAGCCTGAGTGAATTGAACAACTATATTATGAACCATTAAAAAACAGAATTATGAGCGAAGATTTTTTCCAGGGATATAAAGGGCAGGCACTCGAAATTCTGAAGAAATATAATGTAAGGGTTTGGGGACAGGCCGAAATTGAAACCACGCGCGGTAAATTTTCAGGTACTGTACTTCCGCGGTCAGAGAATGATGATCCATTACACATAGTGGTTAAAATCATAACCGGTTATAACATAGGACTGGATATCAAAACGATTACCGGGATGAAAGAAACTGGCTATAAAAAAGCCAACTACAAAATACCCGAAAAAGAGTTTCCTTATACTCCTAATTTTCCAAATGTTAAACTTATCGGAACCGGCGGCACCATTGCCTCCCGTCTCGATTACAGAACCGGCGCGGTAATACCTGCTTTCTCCCCCGGGGAATTGTATGGAGCTGTTCCAGAACTCGCTGACATATGCAATCTTACTACTGAAAAACTTTTTGCAGTATTCAGTGAAAATATGGGCCCTGAACAATATAAAAAACTGGCCATTGCAATAGGAAAGGAAATCGAAAAAGGAATCGATGGCATTATTATCGGGCACGGTACCGATACTTTAAGCCACACTGCGGCAGCACTGACTTTTATGGTTCAAAACTCTCCCGTACCCATTGTGCTCGTAGGTTCGCAACGGTCGAGCGACAGGCCTTCATCCGATGCTGCCTTAAACCTTATTCATGCTGCAACTACAGCCGGACATGGCGATATTGCCGAGGTCATGGTGTGTATGTTTGGCCCCACTTCCGATGAATATGGGTTTTTACACAGAGGAACCAGGGTAAGAAAGATGCACTCCTCTTATCGCTCTACTTTCCGTACCCTAAGCGATACTCCACTGGCAACAATTTCCAGGAAAGATGGTGTAAAACCAATAAAAAAAGAATATAATCATCGCCGCAAAGACAGAAATGTTAACATTATACCATATTTCGAAGAAAAAGTAAGTATTGTTTATTATTACCCTAACATGCAACCCGATATTATCGATTCCCTGGTTGATAATGGTTACAGGGGCATTGTTATTGCAGGAACCGGGCTTGGACATATAAACAAACCCTTATATCCGGCCATTGAGAGAGCTGCAAAAAAAGGAGTACATATATATATGACTGTCCAGACCCTTTATGGTTTTTGTCACATGTATGTGTATGATACAGGCCGCGATCTTATGGCAAAAGGAATTATTCCTGCTGAAAATCTTTTGCCCGAAACAGCCTATATTAAACTGGGATGGGCATTGGGACAATCCGATGACCCTGAAGTTGTAAAAAAACTCATGCTCACGCCAATCAATGACGAAATTACCCGTCGCGAACCCTATAATGGTTATCTTGTTTACCAGGGCGGTGTTCCCGAAGTGGAAGAATTTCTTCTGAAATTCCATAAATAAAAGGATGTGGTATTCATAGAAAAACTTTACAAAGAACTACAGAAACCTTTGCCCGGGAAAGAAGTGCAGATGGAAATGGCTGCAGGTAATCGTATTTTTTATAAAGAAATCGAAAATCGCAAAACGCCAAAAGAAGGAAGTGTTTTAATCATTCTTTATCCTGAAAAATCTGAATGGCATACTGTTTTTATAAAACGGACTCCCGATAACGGACCTCATAGCGGGCAAATGGCCTTTCCCGGTGGAATAAAAGAAACAACAGATAGGAGTCTTTTCGAAACAGCATTGAGAGAAGCAGAAGAAGAAGTGGGAATTGATTCAAAACAAATTACATATATAGGTAAACTTACACCTTTACATATACCGGTAAGTAATATTTTAGTTCATCCTTTTGTTGGCTCGATACCATTCCGGCCTATACTGAAAAAAAACAAAGATGAAGTAGCCGAAATTTTCGAAATCTCGTTAAAATCTTTCCTGGACAAAAGTATTTTATCTTTTTTTACTTTTGATTTTAAAGGGAATACATATAAAGCACCCTGTTTTGTCATTGGTAAATATACTATCTGGGGAGCCACAGCCATGATGTGGAACGAGTTTCTAACAATTTATAAAAGCATTTTAGGAAATGGGAAAGAATAGTTGGTATAAGATTGTAGAAAACGTCGAAATTCTGGATATTGCAGCAGAAGGAAAAGCCATTGCCCGAATAAATAATATGGTAATGTTTCTGCCCTATGTGGTTCCCGGTGATATAGTAAATGTTCAGGTTATAAAAAAAAGAAAGAATTTTCTTGAAGGAAGAGTTTTAAAAATTGTAAAATATTCGGAACAAAGAACAGAAGCATTCTGCAAACATTTTGGAATCTGTGGTGGTTGTAAATGGCAGAATCTGCCGTATGAAAAACAAATTTTTTATAAGGAAAAACAAGTTAAAGACCAGCTTGAACGTATTGGAAAAATTAAGATTGAAAATTTTTATCCTATTATCGCTTCAGAAAACACCATTCATTACAGGAACAAACTTGAGTTTACTTTCTCCAATAAACGCTGGCTTTATGAGGGAGAATCCGAATTACCCAATGCGACTGATTATTGGGGAGCAGGATTCCATATACCCGGAAGATTTGATAAAGTAATCGATTTACATGAATGTTATCTTCAGTCGGAACCATCAAACTCAATCAGGCTGGAAGTTTCGAGATTCTGTAAAGAAAACGAAATTCCTTTCTTCGATCTGAAAAAACAGGAAGGTTACCTGAGAAATCTGATTATAAGAAATACCACATCAGGACAGGTAATGCTCATTTTTGTACTTTATTCCGAACACATTGAATGGCAGGAAAAAATATTATCATTTATTAAAAACAAATTTCCGGATATTACATCTGTTTACTATGCTATCAACCCCAAACATAACGACAGCCTGGAAGGAATAATTCCTGTTTTGTATAGCGGTGATGCATACCTGGTTGAAAAACTCGGGGATTTGAATTTTAAAATCAGCCCGAAATCCTTCTTTCAAACAAATTCTCTCCAGGCACGCATATTATATAATAAAGTACTCGAATTTGCCGGTTTAACAGGTAAAGAAATTGTTTACGATTTGTACTCAGGCACCGGAACCATTGGATTATATCTTGCCCGGTATGCCAAAAAAGTGGCCGGTATTGAATTTGTTGAAGATGCCGTAAATGATGCTAAAGAAAATGCCATTCTGAACAATATTGCAAATGCTGCATTTTATCCCGGCGACACAAAAGATATTCTTAATGAAGATTTTATAACATTCAATGGCAAACCTAATGTTATTGTGCTTGATCCTCCCCGAAACGGAATTCACAAAGAAATTCTTGAAACGTTAAAAAAATTGCGTCCTGGTATAATAGTTTATGTAAGTTGTAACCCTTCTACTCAAGCCCGTGATCTGGAACTTTTAAGCGATTTTTACATTGTTGATAAATGTCAACCTATTGATATGTTTCCACATACCCATCACGTAGAAAACATTGTAAAACTAATAGTTAGGTAAAAATACGGAGACTGAAAGTTATTAACAGAGTTATCAACATTTTATCAACATAAATCATTAATTTTCAGTATAGTTTTATTTTATTTTTATAGTTTTTTGATTATCTATGTATTATAGTTTGTATTTATAATCATTTTTCAATTAAATTTGCAACGACAAACCAAAACTTAAAACAAATGAAAAAGTTTGCATTTATTATTGCAGTTGTATTCGGAACTATAGTAGTTTCAAATGCACAAGATTTAAAATCTAAAACCGGAGTTCCTATATTACCAGAGGCAGGCGATTATGCTATAGGTATTGATGCTACTCCCATTTTCAATTTCTTCGGAAACTTTGTTAAAATTAACAGTGGCGCTGCATTTGCTGATCCTGCTGCATGGAATTTTGAAAACACATCAGGAGCTACAAATAATGCTATTATTGGAAAGTATTTTACTGATGCAGAAACTGCTTACCGTGTTACTTTTCGTTTAGGAAAGACATCAGTTACTACAAAGAACTATGTTATACAAGACGGGCAAACAACACCTGACCCGAATATTGTAGTTGAAGACAAACAGAAAGTCAGTTCACATAATTATATAATTGGTGCCGGTTTAGAAAAACACAGAGGAAAAGGTCGTTTAGTTGGTATTTATGGTGCTGAATTTCAGTTTATGATGACTGGCGGAAAAACTAAAACTGAATATGGCAATGCCATTTCTTCAACGAATACCACACCTACAACAACAGATTTTACTACATTAACTGCCGGCGCTCTTCCAAATAATACTCAACGTAATACAGAAGTAAAAACAGGAAGTGGTTTAGGATTTGGAATCAGAGGTTTTGTAGGTGTTGAATATTTCTTTGCACCTAAAATTTCTGTTGGTGGTGAATTTGGCTGGGGCCTTGGTTTCACAAAAGTGGGTGAAGGCGAAACCACTGGTGAAATGTGGGATACTTCTACTGCTACACCTACATTAAAAGTTTCAACTTCCAAAACAGCTGGTAGCGGAACATCAACTATCGATACAGATAATTTAGGTGGTTGTATTAATTTAATATTCCATTTCTAGGAAATAATTCATTAGAATAAAAAACCGCCTTGAAATTCAGGGCGGTTTTTTTATTTGTACAGGAACTAGATTATCTTTATGCTGTTTTTAAAATCATGGATATGAAAAACCTAGCTTTTACTTTATTCTTTTTGGGAGTCTCCATTTTTATTTTTGCACAAAAAACAGAAATTCAAATCCCTAACTACACCATTCCGGAAGAACTTCAGAATCCTGAAAATCTAATTAAACCCACACCCAAAGGGATAACTACCCCACCCGTTTCTCCTATCAGAAATGCAGCCGAATGGGAAGAAATGCAGGCCGTCATTGTCTCCTGGAAAAGCGGTTACGAAACTTTTTTAAGCCAGATAATTAAATATGCAAAAGAGGAAGCAAAGGTTTATATTTATTGCAGTGATTCAAATACTGTTAAAAATTACCTGACGAGTCACAGTATTACAACTACAAATACAGCTTATATTCAGACATCACTAAATACTGTTTGGATCAGGGATTACGGCCCAAATAATATCTATACAAATAATGTTGATTCTATATATTTAGTTGATTGGGTTTACAACAGACCAAGGCCCCTCGACGACGCTTCTCCTGCCCAGATTGCCACACGCCTGAATTTACCTTTATATGAATGTACAAACCCCCCGGTCGATTTAGTTGCAACCGGCGGAAATTTTATGAGCGATGGCTTTGGCACTGCTTTTTCAAGCAAATTAATTTTAAATGAAAATGCCAGTGTTACTGCTTATAATTCAACACCAAAGACAGAAGCAGATATAGACAATATTGCTGCAGACTATTTAGGTATTTCCATGTATATCAAAATGAATACTTTACCCTATGATGGAATTCACCATATTGATATGCATATGAAATTACTGAATGAGGAAACATTACTTATCGGAGAATACCCGAACGGGACTTCGGATGGGCCTCAGATTGAAAGTAATATGAATTATATTCTTAATAATTTTAATTCAATGTTTGGAACTGCTTATAAAATCGTAAGAATTCCCATGCCCCCTAATCAAAGCAGTCCGTTGTGGCCAAGCGGCGGAGGCAGTTATTTAACATATGCTAATTCGTTAATAATAAATAAAACCATATTAGTTCCAACATATTACACTCAATACGACACTACTGCATTACGAATTTACAGACAGGCCATGCCGGGTTACAGGGTTGTTGGCATTAATTCGAACAGTATAATTCCTCAAAGTGGCTCAATTCATTGTACTACTCACGAAATCGGCGTTTTTAATCCTTTGCTGATTTCTCATCAGGCGTTACCAAACACTGATAATATATGGACTAATTACCCTGTAAACGCCACCATTATGCATAAAACCGGCATTTCATCAGCAATGGTTTATTATCGTACAGATACCCTTCAGCCCTACCAGTCAGTACCCATGACATTAACTGATGTAGCTAACAATACATGGTCGGCAGAAATACCTGTTCAAACATCGGGCACCTGGGTTTATTATTATATATGGGCACAGGCTAATTCTTCCAAGACCCAGGTCAGGCCTATGCCTGCGCCACTGGGATACTGGAAATTCTATATTTATAACCCAACCAGTGCACAGGAATTAAATTCACAAAATTTCTCCGTTAATGTATTTCCTCAAAACAATAGTACTTTTAATCTTGTCATTCGTTCTTCCTACGAAATCGATGCAAACATTTCAATATTCAATACTCTTGGACAAAATGTTTTAGAGGTATATAATGGAACATGGCCTTCAGGAACAAATGAAATTTCATTTTCTAAAAACGAGTTATCTTCCGGCATTTACTTATTAAAAACCGAAACGAACCGGGGAACAAAGGTTTCAAAGCTTCTTATTGAATAAATGATAACATATATACTAATAGCAACCATTGCGATTATTTCATTTACAGCATTTAATCGTAAAGACCTCTTTTATAAACTCATGTTTAATCCTTATGAAATTAATCATAAAGGACAATGGTATCGTTTTTTAACACATGCATTTATTCATGCAAACTGGGAACACCTTATTTTTAACATGCTTACTTTTTTCTTTTTTGGTGTTTTTGTAGAGCAATCATTCGAATATTTTTTCGGTAACAAAGCTCTGTTTATTTACCTGGTTGAATTTTTGCTGGCAGGAATTGTTTCATCTGTTCCTTCTTTTTTAAAGCATAAGGAAAATCCTGCCTATACTGCAGTGGGAGCTTCGGGTGCGGTTTCGGCCATACTTTTTACTTCTATTCTTTTACAACCCCTAAATAAAATTTATTTAATGTTTATTCCCATTGGAATTCCTGCGTTTGTTTTCGGACTACTTTACCTGGGTTATTCGGCATATATGTCGAAACGGAATATTGATAACATTGGTCACGATGCGCATTTCTGGGGCGCCGTCTTTGGAATTGTATTCCCCCTGGTATTAAAATTCGAGTTACTGAACGATTTTATTTACATCATTAAAAATAATTTCGGACTGTGAGAAAAGTAGTTTTTCTGGACCGGGATGGAGTGATTAATAACAATTCGCTGTATTACACTCACCGCAAAGAAGATTTCATCATTAACGGGTGGGTTTTTGATGCCTTAAAATCAATTTTTGTAAAAGGATATGAGTTTGTGATTATCACCAATCAGGGAGGCATTTCTAAAGGTCTTTTTTCAAAGACAGACGTTGAGAATGTTCATGAAAAAATGAAAAATGAATTTAAAAATAACGGTCTTCCTATTTTAGAAATCTATTTTTGTCCGCATCACAGTGATGTAGAAAATTGTTTATGTCGTAAACCGGGAACCATAATGATAGAAAAGGCGATTGCCCGTTTTAATATAGATCCGTCTTTATCTTATTTTATAGGAGATCAGAATAAAGACGAAGAAACTGCTTTAGCCAGCGGGTTAACACCGATCAGAATATCTTCCAATACAGACTTAAGATTAATAGTAGATTTAATAAAATAGAATGGCTGCAAATAATTTTCTTTGTTTTAATGGGGATTTTCTATCTTCCGAGAAACCTGTATTCCATTCTCAGAACAGAGCTTTTCGCTATGGTGATGGTATTTTTGAAAGCATGAGAGCTATAGGCACTACTGTTCCGTTTTTAAATCTTCATTTGGAAAGGCTCAGAAAAGGATCCCGTTTTCTGGAAATCGAATTACCTGAATACTTTACTTTTGAATTTCTTTCAAAACAAATTTCACATTTGTTAAATGCAAATAAACAATTTTCCGGGGCAAGAGTCAGGCTAGGTGTTTTCAGGAAAAATGGAGGCAGTTTTTTTCCTATTTCAAATAAAGCCGATTATTATATTGAAAGCAGTTCTGTAGAATCCACTAATTTTCAATTAAATTCAAAAGGATTGGTAATTGATTTATACCCTGACTACCGGAAATCGATAAATCCATTTAACAGCTTAAAATCGATTCCCTCTCAATTATATATAAAAGCAGCCATCTATGCACAAAACAAAAAACTGGATGATTGCATAATATTAAATGAAAATTCAAGAATAGCCGAAACTACTTCGTCCAATATTTTTATAAGTTCAAATAACCGTTTAATTACTCCCTCCCTTTCGGAAGGATGTCTGCCCGGAATTATGCGTGATATTATCATTCAGCTTGCAGTAAAAGAAAAAATTACTGTTTTTGACGATGCCTGTATCACAGATAAAGACCTTATAGAAGCAGATGAAGTATTTTTAACAAACGCCGTTCAGGGAATTAAATGGGTAGTGGCTTTCAGAAACCGGAGATATTTCAGCAGGACAGCTAAAAAGCTTAACCAATCACTGACAGATTTTGTTCAATCACTTAGTTTGCAATAACATCTTCAGGAATATTCAGCCAGAATTTATATTCATCCCCGGCTTTCTTAACTGCTCCTGCCCAATAATCCTTTACTTTATCACTTAATATTATTTTTGTATCTAAAGAGGATACAATCCAGTAGTTCTTTTCTATTTCCTTTTCTAATTGTTCCAAATCCCATCCGGAATATCCAATAAAAAATTTCACATCCTTAATAAAAATTTGCTGAGATTCAATTAATCCGGGCAGAGCATTAATATCTCCGCCCCAATACAGATCTTTTCCGATTTTTACAGAATCAGAAATCATCCCTTTTGACTGATGAATAAAATGAAGTGTATTGGTAGCCACAGGCCCGCCAATGTATACAGGAATATTATATTTCCTGTAATTATCAAAAAATTGCCCAACAGTTAACTTCGATGGTTTATTTAAAATAAATCCAACGGTACCATTTTTATTATGTTCATTTAATAAGATTACAGAACGTCCAAAAAAACCATCTGCAGAGAGAGGTTCGGAAATAATCACCCGCCCTGTTTCAGGTTTTAACCGATTATTAATTTTGAATAGCTCAAAATCCATTTTCATTCCATCCACTTTTGAATTAAGAAATATTAGAAATTGTTCGCAATAAATTTATTAACTTTGCGCTTCATTTACAATAGCATGAAAATCGTTTTTCGGATATTTTATATTTTGGTTGTTTTGCTGTCAATTCTCAACTGGTCATGTACACGCCAAAAAAAAATGCTTTATCTTCAGGGTGCCGGAGTTAACGACAGCATCTCTCAGTTTACAAATCAAATGGCATCATACAAGATTCATTCAGGTGATATTTTATATATTAAAATTATTAGTATAAATAAAGAAATCACTTCTCTTTTTAATATTGAGGAAGAAACTTCGGCAAGTTATGCATATTTAAATGAAGCTTCATTATATTTCAGGGGTTATACAGTAAATGAAAACGGAAAAATTGTAATTCCCGTAATTGGTGAAATATCTGCTTTAGGTCTTACTATTGAAGAAATGCAAACTACTGTTCAAAAGAAAGCAGATGAAATGCTTAAGGACGCCCAGGTTATTGTTAAATTTGGAGGATTTAAATTCACGGTGTTAGGAGAAGTTAAAAAACCCGGAATGTTTTATATTTACAATAATCATCTGACTCTTTTAGAAGCTATCGGTGAGGCCGGCGACTTAACCGATTTTGGCAACCGGGAAAATATTCTGATTGTAAGAACAACTCAAAACGGTACCACAACTATAAGGGTTAATTTACTTGACAAAAATATTTTATTGGACCCAAACTATTTTCTTGCTCCCAATGACGTTGTTTACGTTGAACCTATTAAAACCAAAAACTGGAAACTAAATGCATCCAATGTTTCTATAATTGTTTCCAGTATAACAACTATGATCCTTGTTATTAATTTTATATTAAAATTCTAAATGGATTCCGCTTTACAAAAAAGACATGAACAACAAGGTGAGTCAATTGACATTAAGAAGTTTATTTTCAAAATAATCGCAAACTGGTATTGGTTTGCATTATCTGTATTCGTAACAATTAGCGTTGCGTATTTGGTAAACCGATATACCGATCCGGTTTTTAAACAATCAGCTTTAGTAATGGTTCAGGATAAAGACAACACTCTTTCCGGAGGAGTGGAAGGAATTCTTGAAGAACAGGGAATATTAAGACGTACCCGTAAGAAAGTAGTTGAAAATGAGATGGCTATTCTTAATTCATACACAATGACAAACAAAACCATTCGTCAATTACCGGAATTTAATATTTCATATTTCTCAATAGGCAGAATCCGAACAGTTGAACGATATAGGTCTTGTCCGTTTGTTGTAATTACAGATACAAACAGAACAAATACTCCAAACCATAAAGTAAATATTAAAATTATTTCGGAAAATGAGTATTTTCTTGATATTGATAAAAATTTTAATATCAAAAAGAAGATGAAATTCGGTGAATGGTTTTCTAATAAAGAATTTACTTTCTGTATCAATCTCAATAAAGCATATAATTCCAACGATCCCGATTTTAGCTATCAGTATTTTTTCATTATCAACGATTTAAATCAATTAACAAATCAATACAGAGGCAAAGTAAATCTCACAACAACTGATAAGAAATCATCTATCATTGAGGTATCAACCCTGGGATTGGTTCCTCAAAAAGAAACAGATTTTATTAATAAATTATTAGATGTTTATATTAATTCGGGGCTTGAAGAAAAAAATATAATAGCGCTTAATACTATTAAATTTATTGATGAACAATTAAATGATATTACAGATTCACTTGAAATAAACGAAAACAAATTACAGGATTTCAGACAAAACAACAAGCTCATTGACATCAGTAAAGAGGGTAATGTATTATATGACAAAATTGAAAGAGTTCAATCGGAGAAAGCAATATTAACAATTAAATCGAAGTATTTTGATTACCTTAAAAAATATATCGACGATAAAAAAGATTTCGTCGATGTAATGGCTCCGTCTATAGTTGGCATTGACGACCCTATGCTTTTTAAATTAATAACCGATTTATCAGAGTTAAGCAAACAAAAGAATAATTACACATATGCTTCAAACCAAAAGAATCCTGCTATAGATATGGTTAACAACCAGATTGAAAGTAACAGAAAAGCATTGGCAGAAAATATTCGTAATCTTATTCAATCAAATGTTATTTCTATTACTGAAGTTGATAACAGAATAGCAGAGGTTGAAAAAGAAATAGCAAAACTTCCCAGTACCGAGAAGCAATTAATTAACATTCAACGAAAATACAAACTAAACGATCAGATTTATACTTATTTGTTAACTAAGCGTGCCGAATCGGGAATTGCAAAAGCTTCTAATGTTCCCGACAATAAAATTATTGATGAATCCTTAGTTCAGAATACAGTACAGGTAAGCCCAAAGAAGACCCTAAACTACACTATTGCAATATTGATCGGAATACTTATTCCACTGATAATAATAATTATTATAGACTTCTTTAACGATAAAATTCTTGACCGTCATGATGTGGAATCAAATACAAATATTCCTATTATTGCAGCCATAGGACACAATAGCAAAGCTATTGATTTTGTCGTATTCCAGAAACCAAAATCATCCATTGCCGAGTCATTCAGAACACTCAGAACAAATTTGCAATATTTGCATATTGACAAAAAACTTACAACTCATACCATAGCAATTACATCAACTGTTAGCGGTGAAGGCAAATCGTTTTGTGCTTTAAATCTTGCTTCAATTTTTGCCCTTTCAGGTAAGAAAACCATAATAATGGGTTTGGATTTAAGAAAACCTAAATTGCATAAAGATTTTGGACTTGAAAACAATATTGGAATAAGCACTTACCTGATTGGGAACAGCACATTAGATGATATAATTATTCCTACCCTTCAGGACAACCTGAGCATTGTTACTTCAGGCCCTGTTCCTCCAAACCCGGCTGAATTACTTGAAAGCGGAAGAATGAATCATTTAATTGAAGAATTAAAATTAAAGTTCGAGATTATAATAATTGATACTCCACCGGTAGCCCTTGTTACCGATTCCTTACTTATTTCAAAATATGCAGATACAAATATTTTTGTGGTACGTCAGAATTACAGCAGCCGAAATGTATTAAAATTTGTAAACAGCTTATATAACGATAATAACTACAAATCATTAGGAATCCTTATTAACGATGTTAAAATTCCGAACTACTATGGAAATCGTTATGGATATGGGTATAAGTATGGTTCCTATGGCTACGGGTATGGGTATGGGTATGGTTACGGATATTATGATGATGACGAAGAAAATGAACCTAAAGGCGCCGTTCAAAAGACAATTTCTTTTATTCCTTTTTTAGGCTTGTTCAGAAAAAAGAAAAAAAGATAAAATAAAAACCTGCTGAATAGCAGGTTTTTATTTTAAGAATCAGAAAAAAGTATCACTTGTTATTGTTTATATACTCGTTTAATTCATCTATAGATGATTCAAAAGTAAACGCATCATTCAGCTGGTAATAATTACCGATATCAAATGTATGTTTATAAGCAAACTTGGCAAATTCGAGCCTGGAATCTTCAAAACTAAATAGCTTCATAATTTCTTTTACCTGTGAACATAATAAACAATTGTTACCAACAATCTGTTTTGCAATGGTTATTTTGGAATCTTCAAATGATTTTGATGATATTGAATTCTTGGCCGTACTAAAATTTTCATTTGACATCGGCATCGGGCAGCCTGCAGGTCCGGAATATCCGGGCAATACATATGCCTGTTGCTGGTGATGTTCTATAGGTCTCTGCTGATTCTGATTATTACCAGCTACATTGTTGTTTGAGGAAGAAGTGGTAGTGGTAGTCGTAGTTGTAGTAGTTGAAGAAGTAATTGTACTATTGGAAGTGTTAACTCCATTTGTACTATTGGAAGTGTTAATTCCATTAGCATTCATGTTTGTAGAAGAATTCATCCCGTTACCCGTCCCGTTTACATTTGTATTTACATTCACTCCTCCCATATTTACATTCATATTCACACCATCGGGGGTTTCAGTTACATTCATACCTATCCCGATATTCATATTTTGCGGATCACTGCTATTTGTTGTTGATGTGGTTGTTTGATTATAGGTTTGAGTGGTTTGGTTCTGCTGGCCAGGTTGACTAACAGTTGTTGTAGTTGTTACATTAGTATTATCAGGTGTTGTTGTAGTCGTTGTTGTAGATGTTACAATCTCATCGCTATTTACACGAATTACATATTTGGCACCCTTTGTATCTTTTCTTACAACATAGGTTGAATTATGATAGTTGTTATCAACATCTTTAGTATAAATTGTTTTATCTAAAGACGGAATTTTTGAATCCTGAAAAATAACCTTGAATTTGTAATTCTGGGCTTTTAAGTTTTCTATTACAACTTTTGTTTGAGGATCCTTATTTTTCTTTTCACCATCTACAACAACCCAGATTTTTTCACCTTCCTGGGTAAAAATTGTAACTGTAGAACTTTGAGAATACAAAAATTGGATTGAAAAGCATAAAAATGCTAAAGAAAATAATAATTTTTTCATATAAATAGATTTTACTTGTTATTTGTTTCCGTCCTGCTGAAGTTCTGGAACTTTTACTTTTTGCGGTGCAAAATTTATTTGTCTTCCATATATCAGTTTCACATCCAGAACTTTTGATTTAAACTCCGGAATCATATCTGCATAATCTAGAATTTTATATGCCAGATCGTCCGGCCTGTCGCGGAAAGTCAGGTTAAGTTTTGTAAAATTTTCAAGGCTTACTATTTCAAGCTGGCCGCCAAATTTTGAATCGGCTAACATTTTATTTCGTAATTCCCTGAAATCTCTAAACGTTCCAATAGAATAAAAACGAATCTCAAAAGGAGTTCCGTTATTTACCCAATTTCCAATATACTGGTTAAATAAATAAAGTAATTTTGTAAAGCCGTTATTTACAGCATCTTTCACACCCAGCATTTTAGTCGACTTGGGATCTTCGCCTGATTTTGCATCAGCTTCAAGAACTATTGTTCCCAAGCCCTCAGCTGTACAGTTATCATACGCTTTTGCTTCAATCATAACCTTTGTTACAGGACGATAGTTTTCTTCCGTTGAATTGAGGGAAATATTGCTGATTAAAATAATAAACTGGGCATCAGCCTTCATTCCTAAGCGCTGAACGTAAGATTCCGAATTTGTTTCATCCTGGTATAATCCTATGGCTTCCTTTTGCAATGTTTCAAACCGTCCCTTATCAATGTAACGGTACTTGCGTTCTGCCAGGAATTCGTTGATTCTTTCACAGGCAAAATCATAATAAGGTTTATCTTCTGCAGAAACTTTACGGGTATCGTACATTACTAAAAAACGAACACCGCCAATCGACTTTGACAAAGTCTGAATATCCGCTTTTAAAGGCGAAAGGCTGACTTTTGCTTTTATTGTCATCTCATACCTGTCGGGAAAAGGGACTTCTTTAATGACACTGTAACTGGCTACATACCCTTCTGTTTTTGACGAAATAGCATCTTTCACAACCATAAAATTTTCTACATTGGTTTCAGACACAATAGCTACGCCCGCAGCCTGGCCAACGGCATTACGTAATGCATCCTGGAGTGCATCATCCCGCTTCTGGCCCACTCCTTTTACTTCAACTTCTGTTAAGTCTTTATTGGCCGACAATTGTTCGGATAACACAATACTGCCCGCGGGTGAGCTAGTTGTTGTGCTATTATTGACAGGTTGGGAAGTATTGGTTGTTGTTGAAGAGGAAGTAGAAGCCGACTTTGTTTTCTTTTTTTTCTGCGAAAATGATTCATTTGCAGAAAATAAAAAACATAATACAATTGTTAACAATATAATACTTTTCATAAATGTAATATCTTAAATTAACATTAATAGAAACTTGCCTATCTTCCCGGCAATATCCCCGATCTTGCCCCAGTTTACTTTTTTAACGCTTTCGTTATCAATCGTTATTTTCCCGGTTTCTGTCTTTACAACATTCAGCATTTCAACACCTTTATCGAAACCAACTTCTTTAAAAATATTTTCAGCAGTGGATAATAACTGGGGGAATTTACCTGTATTCGGATCGTAGATTTTTGAAAGATCCAGTACAAGATTATTGTTTTCGTCAACAATTACGGGAAACATGGAAGGATCGAATTTTTTGCCATTCAGGTTAAAAGCGAGACCCTGCAGAACCTGATCTTTTACCTCAGGAGGCAGTTGGTTTATTACATCGTTGACTTTATTTACACTCTTCAATGCTGGAACTTTATCATATACAGCAGGGCCAATACCATTGGTTTCGTATAACGGAACCCGCATTCTGACTTCTATTATTCCATCTTTTTCGACAGGCTCACCCACCATCTGGGCACCTTTAATTACTCCGTCCAGCCGGGTATAAATGTAGTCGCTGGATGTAATCATATCGTTAACTGTAGTTTCGCTGGTTACATTTACACCTTTAATAATCTCAAGTAAGTTACGCTGAGCATCAACTGTTGCTCCTCTTCGTGCCATCAGCTTTGCCTGTGCAGGGTTTTTAAATTTCTCATTGTCAATAACCGACATCCCTTTGGCTTCGACGAACTGTTCGGTCCAGTTTACTGAACCATTAGGCTTTTCTGTAACAACTGGTTTTGATGTTGAAATAACCTGGTTAAAATTAATAGGTTTAATATTGGTATTGTTTACTTCAACCGGTTTAATTTCATTATTCGGATTCTTTTGCTGTCCGTTATTTCCCTGGTTGGTATTATTATTAACAGGAGCAATATTAACAGCATTTGAATTTGTTTTTCCGTTATTGTTTGTTTTGACAGTATCCGGAACAGCAACGGTTTGTTCAGTTACAGTTTTTGATTTTTTATTCTTTTTATTTTTCCTGCTTTGTGAAAAACCAGAAAAGGAAATCATGAAAAAAATCCCTGTAAATAAGAAAACAATCAGTGTCTTCATAGTTTATTTTAGTTTTAATTTGCTAAATTATTAAAATTTATAATACCATTTGATTAAAAAAACGAGAGGCGACATTTCAAAAAACAGACCAAATTTATTCACCTCACCGAAACCCATATTTACTTTGAAAGGCAGCGGATGGTTAAAGGGGTATAATTTATTTCTTTATATGGTTTTCCAGCACTTTTCTTACGCTTCCATATTTTAAAAGTAAAGCTCTTGCATCTTCGGAATCAATTTTTAAAAAATCCTCAATCATTTTTGTTCCCCTGTCAATTAATTTATTGTTTGATAATTTCATATCCACCATTTTATTGTCTAAAACCTTTCCAAGCTTAACCATTACACAGGTTGAAATCATATTCAGAACAAGCTTCTGAGCAGTTCCGCTTTTCATTCGGGTACTTCCTGTAATAAACTCCGGGCCGGTAACTATTTCAACAGGATAAGCTGCCTCAAAGCTGATAAGCGAACCCGGGTTAGAAGTTATTGAACCTGTAGAAATTCCATAATGAGCACATTGTTGTAATGCGCCTATCACATACGGAGTCGTCCCTGAAGCTGAAAGACCAATAACAAAATCTTTCTCTGAAATACTATGGCGAATCAGTTCATGCCACCCGGCATCATAATCATCTTCGGCATGTTCAACTGCAACCCTGATAGCGCTATCTCCACCGGCAATCAGGCCAATCACCAAACCATTGTCTACACCAAATGTAGGGGGGCACTCAGATGCATCAACAATAGCCAGCCTTCCGCTGGTACCGGCGCCCAGGTAAAATAACCTGCCACCTTCTTTCAACTTCTCAAATACTGCCTGTGAAAGTTTTTCTATCTGGGGAATGGCATTTTTAACTATTTGGGCAACTTTCTGATCTTCATTATTGATTCCTTCCAGTATTTCTCTAAAACTCATGCCTTCGAGATGCTCATAAAGAGAATCGTTTTCGGTAATTTTCATCTTTGTAAAATATTTTCAAAAATACGGATTTTGATAAGATCAGGAACTATTCTTACATGAATAAGTTTAGTTGAAATCTTTTTAATTAATAGTTTGGTAAGCCATTTTATTTTTCGGAAAAGTAAAGTAAAATCACCTTTTTAATTTGCCGTATCATGAATTTTGATGTAAAACACTTTTTAGTTGTAGTATTTATTTCTTTCCTGTTTATTAATGTTCCTGTTTCAGCTCAGAAAACCAAAGCTATTCCGCCTGAAAAACCTAAGCTTGTAATCGGAATTGTAGTAGACCAGATGCGTTATGATTATATATACAGATATTGGGATAAACTGGAAAAAAACGGCTTTAAAAGGTTTATAAACGAGGGAGCCGTTTGTAAAAATGCAAGACAAAATTATTTATATACCCAGACAGGCCCCGGTCATGCCACTATTTATACAGGCACCACACCTTCTATTCATGGCATTGTTACAAATGAATGGTATGTTCCGTTAAAAAAACAAAAAGTGTATTGTGTTGATGATTCAAAGGTTAAAACTGTTGGCAGTAATTCCGAAAAAGGTAAAATGTCGCCTGTTAATTTATTAACTACAACCATAGGTGATGAATTACGGTTATCTAATCAAAACAAATCAAAAGTAATAGCGATCTCTTTAAAAGACAGGGCAGCCATTTTACCGGGCGGTCATAACCCAAATGCTGCTTATTGGTACGACGAAGCAACGGGAAACTGGATAACCAGTTCATATTATTTGGATACGCTGCCAAAATGGGTGGTTGATTTTAACAATAAAAAACTGGCCGATCTGTATCTCGATCGCTTATGGATTCCCCTGCTGCCAATTCCTGATTACACGGAAAGTTTACCTGACACAAACAAATATGAACAGGGATTTGGTAACAACCAGAAATGTTTTCCTTACGATCTTGCATTTATCAGTAAAGATGCCAAAAAAAACAGGGATTACAGGATTCTTAAAACAACTCCTTTCGGAAATACCCTGACACATGATTTTGCCATTGCTGCTATGTTAGGCGAAAATCTTGGAAAAGGAAACTATACCGATTTTCTTGCTGTAAGTTTTTCATCAACCGATTATATAGGACACAATTTTGGTCCTCTAGCGGTAGAAACCGAAGACACATACCTTCGTCTTGACAAAGAAATTGCACATTTTATTGATTTTATAGAGAATGAAATCGGCAAAGAAAATGTTCTGGTTTTTTTAACTGCTGATCATGGTTCTTCGCAACATCCCCAATACCTGACAGACAATCATCTTCCGGGTGGAATTTTTAAACAATATTATGCACTTTCCTTATTAAAAAGTTATCTGAATGCAATTTATGGTGAAGGCGACTGGGTTCTCACCTATCTCGATGAACAAATTTTTCTGAATCATACATTAATTGAAGATTCAAAACTTTCGTTAAAAGATGTCCAGGATAAAGTTGCTTCATTTATGCTCCAGTTTAATGGTGTCGAAAATGCAGTTACAGCCACCACTCTTCAAACCAACAATTTTACGAAAGGCATGTTTATGTTTATGCAAAACAGTTATAATCAAAAACGTTCGGGCGATGTGTTATTAAATCTTGAACCCGGATGGATCCAGGATATGGATTATTTTATAGATCATAACACGGCTTATTCATACGACACTCATGTTCCGCTGATGTGGTACGGATGGAAGATAAATCATACCACTATTTTAAGAGAAGTTCATCCAATTGATATTGTACCAACCATTTCTGCTATGCTGAATATTGAATATCCAAGCGGATGCACAGGTGAACCTATCGATGAACTTTTTAAATAAGCCGTATATTTAATAAATAATTTTGACACATTATCGACATTATTTTAAATTTTACCTTTCCTAGTTTATTATTATAGGGTCAAAAAACTGAAAAGGTAACCACTAAATCAAGAAAAAACTTAAAGCACTGATAATGTGCAATAAAAATAAAGAATTATTCCATCTCTTTCAATATTCCGAAGGCTTGTTTCCGGTAACAGGATATAAGTTAAAATGGATATTTTCAAAACATTTTAAACTATAATACCAAAGTGAAATTTATAAGAGTCCAAACCGGACGAATTATAATTTCTACTTTGGTTTATGCCGATTGATTTATACTTATTGGATTAAAATATAAATCACATCGGTATAACAAATATATACTATTTGTTATTATCATTTCTGATTCAGGTATAAATACTTAACCAAAACAGGTATTTTATGGATTGTGAAAAGAATGACGGTTATTTAGTTTTGTATTACTAACATAACTTTAAAAACATAAATTATGCTACAATTTTCTAAAACAATCATTGAAGGTGTCAGTTTTGACAGGTATTTATTTGGTAAAGAATTAAGAAAACTGGTTCTTTGGTATGGGGACGATGAAGAACAGAAGACTCTTTTTCACCAATGGTGTGTCCGTAATTTCGGGAATATGTACAAGGATGTTATTTCCGATGCTTTTTATAAAAACGATGTTAATAATGAGATACATGAAAAGTCTCATGTCTTGTCATGATTTCTCATCATAAAACAACAATCTACAATATTTTTAAATTAACAAATCATGAAAGATAACCAGGATGTAATCCGTTTGCTGAATTCATTGCTGACCGGAGAATTTACTGCTATCAATCAATACCTGCTTCATGCTGAGATGTGCCAGGTTTGGGGGTATAAAAAACTCCATAATATTATTAAGCAACAGGAATTGGATGAAATTATTCATGCTTCCTGGCTTATTCAACGGATTACGTTTTTAGGTGGAGTACCTGATGTTTCTAATATTAACCCTATCAAATTGGGCAAGCTGGTTTCTGAAATGGTTCTTCATGTTAAAGAGAATGAACTTAATGATATTAACGCGTACAAAAAGGCTATTATCTTCGCCGGAAATGCCGGTGATTATAGCTCTGTCGATTTACTGAACAAAATATTAATTATGAAAAAGGGGCATCTCGACTGGGCTGAAACGCAACGTGTCCAAATCGAAAGGCTGGGCCTGGAGAACTATTTAACTAATCAGAAAGAAATTGCCTCCTGCTGGTTTTGAGATTTATTATATTCATTGTTTATCACTGTTGTCTGACTAAAATATTTTACATATCAGGAATCAACCTGTTTTCAATATTTACAAATATTTCGCCGCCTATGGGGCTTTATTTTGAATCTTTTATTTTTTCTACAAATATGTCGCCTCTACGAGGCTTAAAAAAAGTGCCATAGGCACGATATATTTGTAACGCAAGTGGTTACAAAAAACAGAAAAAGTGCCGTAGGTACGACATATATAATTATAAAAATTAGTCGGACAAAAGTGATTGTTTATAATGTACCTGAATTATCAGATAATATCAAATATGATTTGAAATGACTAATTATTAGGCGAGATCACATTCTTTCTGCGTTTGTTGTCTTAAGAATCGTAGCCGAATAAGATTGTCAAAAATTATCCATTGGTTGAAATAAATTAAAAAGATATTCGCAAATAATATTCAGATAAATATTTATTTTAAAAAATAAACATATCATTTATTCCGCATTTTTATTTAATATCTTTACTGAAAAATCTATATGGATATCCAGAAAAAAGCTTATTTGAATTATTATTTCAAATCAATTGCGCTGACATTTTCTGTTGTTATAGTATATGTTACCATAATATCTGTCTTCCCGATGATAGGATATATATTCAATTCATCCATCCAAATAAAGAGAATACTTACAGATAATATTATCAGTTCACTTCCACTATTTATGATTTCCATTTTTATTTCAATAATATTAGCCATTATTCTTACAAGGCTTAAAAAAAGACGTAAGCTGATATTAATTACAACAGGCATTTCAGGCTATGTTTTGTCAACCTTTTTTTCCCTGTTATTTATGTCAGATTTTCATATGGCCCTGGCCGATCTCCCCGGCATGTTATTAGTAGCATTTTTCTCCATGATCGCATTTTCACTCATTGTTATTCCACTTATTGTTTTTGCCATGCTTATTCTGGAAAAATGGACAAGAGAAAAAGCAATATCTGAATGAGTTTGTTTTTCCCGCTAATCTTTATTTATCAGCCTAAAATATCCGGATTTCTGATTTTTACTTCTGAATTGATAATAAAAAAATATTGGCAAGTTGTTTTTATTTATCATAAAGCATTAATTGTTAACACATTAACTGTCGATCGGAAAAATTTTCGGAAAATTAATTATTGTGATTTATGGAATTTCAATCCTCGCGGTTCCTTACAATAAAGCGCGCAAAACACAATTTTATTTTAAAAACTTAAATTTAATTCAAATGAAAACAAAAATCATTTTACTGTTAATGTATGCAAGTATCATTAACTGGACATCGGGACAAAATGCAGGATCTATTAAAGGCCGCGTTCTGGATGCAAAAACAAAAGAATCTATCCCTATGGCAAATGTATACTTAGAAGTAGGTAGAAGTAATATGGGAACGACCACTGACATAGATGGAAGATTTACCTTAAAACCTCTTTCAGCAGGGACATACCAGGTTAATGTTTCGTATGTAGGGTATAATACCAAGACTATCGGCGTAACAGTTTTTCCGGGAGAAATAACCTTTATGAAAGATGTCCTGATATCTGATGGCATTATCATTGGAGGCGACGAAGGTATTATTGTAAGAGCCGAAAAAGAAGACGCCCGTTTAATTGACCCGGGGCAAACAGGTAAACTTCCAATGAAATCTGCTGATTTTAAGAATATAGCCGGTTCTGAAAATATTGCGATGGCAATACGGGCTGTCAGTTCTGAAATTCAGATAACGGAAAACGGAAAAGATATTGTATTCCGTGGATCAAGAAACGGCAGTTCTGCCTGTTATATCGACGGCATAAAACAACGGGATGCCGGTTCAACAGTTCCCGGTTGCGCAGTCGGAAGTATTGTTGTATATTCGGGAGGAATTCCTGCTCAATACGGCGATGTGACCGGCGGAATAATTGTTCTTGAAACAAAAGGCTATTTCGATGTAAGAGCAGAAAAACGTATCGAAGCAAGTAAAAAGAAAGAAATGAAATCCGGCTCAGAGGAATGATTTTTTTCAAGAAAATAAAGTACAACAAATTATCGGATAGCGAACTGGTTCATCAATATTCGGAATCCGGCAACACAGAATTCGTGGGAGAACTTTTTACGAGGTACTCCCATCTTGTGTATGGTGTTTGCCTGCTTTATCTGAAAAACCGATCCGATGCCAAAGATGCCGTATTATCTATATTTGAAAAATTAATTACTGATTTAAAAAAACATAAAATCTCTAATTTTAAAAACTGGCTGCACAGTGTTTCAAGAAATTACTGCCTGATTCAGATAAGGGGAAAAAACCGGGCTACTCTTCGTGAAACAATATTTTCAAATGAACATGAAAATGAAACAATATCTACTTTTGAATACGAAATAAATAAAAACGACGAGGAATTTAAGGAAGTTCATAATGCCATCCAGGAATTAAAAGCTGAACAAAAAATCTGTATAGAACTATTTTTTCTTCAACAAAAATCATATGCTGAGATAATAGAAACAACAGGGTTTTCATCTGACCAGGTTAAAAGTTATATCCAGAATGGAAAGAGAAACCTGAAAAATATTTTAATTACAAAGCCATGAAAAAGAATAACATAAATATTAATTATTCTGCATCTAAAGAAGATTTCAGGCTTTTTTCAGAAGGTAAAATGAACAAAGAACAAAAGTCAGATTTCCTGAAACAGACTGAAGGTGATGAATTTTCGAAAGAAGCCATGAAGGGCTTTGAAAAATTCCCGGGGTCATTCAATGACATAAATGATATTGATAAAAGCATCCATACAAAAACCCAAACAGAATTTAAAAGATTAATTAAACGTAAGTTTTTTTCAATAATATCCCCGATAATTCTTATTGCTGTCATTTGCTTTTTCTTAATTCATCATAAGACTCCCGAAGTAGCACTTCCAAATAAAAATGAAATTTCACAAAATATTGACTTTCATCAAATCAATACGGATAAACGCGAGATTGAAAAAGCTGTTTTAATTCCTGAATCAAAACAGATCACATCAGTTAAAGCACAGAACGAGCAGAATAAAGTGGCAATATTCGAAAAAAGCATGCCTGTTGAGTTCATTGAAAAACTTCATGCCATAAGTGTTTCTGGGAATCTGTCCGGAGAAAATGCAAACCCGGGTATAGATGAGCATTACAATAATCTGCCAACAACTTACATGTACGATCTGAAAGTTGTAAATTATTCGGGAATATATCGAAACAAAATTAAAAAAATAATACCCGACGGAGGAAGCATCCCTCCCCGGTTCGAGAACCGGCAAAGCTCTTCCAATACTATATCTGTTGACGAAAACACAACTTCTGTAGCATATAATGATTTTCTAAATGATGCCATGGGAAAATTTTCAACAAATAACTTTAAAGAAGCATTGCAAGATTACAACACTATACTTCAACAATATCCTGATGATCTGAATGCCCATTTTTATGGGGGACTCAGTTATTATAATATTGGCCTTAACAAGAAAGCTATCGTTTTTTTCGATGCCGTTTTGGAAAACAATGCCATAACATTTACACAGGAAGCTCTTTGGTATAAAGCATTATCGTTAATAAATGCAGAAAACACAAAAGAAGCGGAAGTTTTACTTAAAAAAATCATCGAATCAAAAGGATTCTATGCTTCACGTGCAAATGAAACCCTGACTATGATAAAAAAATAACCGCTGAATGGTAAAAACCAGGATTATATTATTAATACTTCTTGTAAAATTCTTAAATACTGATTATTGCTTAGCACAAAAAAGCGATATCGTTTCCGGTTTTGTAAAAGATAAAGAAACAGGAAAACCAATTTATAATGTCAGTATTAAAGAAATAAATACCAGGAATGGAACAACGACCAATGAAGAAGGTTTTTTCTTTATAAAAGCAACCACGTCTCCATCTCTTTTTGAATTCTCTCACGTTGCCTATAAAAAAACATCCTGGCAATACAGGAAAAATTCAGGTACCGGTATCGAAATTCTTATGGAAAAGCAGGTGGGCAATCTTCCTGAAGCAATTGTGAGCGCCCATAAGGTAATTAATCTTGTTGAGAAAAAGTTTTTTGATGTTGTGGATTATGAATTTTACGGCGACAGTATTCTTTTGCTTTCCTATTCCTGGAAAGATATTGTAAACCCATGGCTCATCATGATAAATAATTCGGGCGACACATTGTTCCGTGCTCCTGTGAAAAAAGACGGGAAATTCTACAGGGATTGTATGGGGAATATACACCTTGTTACAAAGGATTTAGCTTATCAGGTTTTTATCGAAAATAAGTCAGTCCACCTGCTTTATCCGCTTAACCCGGATACATTTTACAGGATACTTGATCCATGTATAACCGAGATACAGAATAAATTTTTCATTCGCCAGTGGTCCCTTAACAACCAGGTGCTTTCATATACTATGGTTAATGCCGACGATACTTCAAAAAAAACAGTCAGGGTTATTTCTGACGAAAAAGCCGTTCGTATGCTGGCCGACAGGGATCGTTTTTTCAGTATGGGAAGTTCTGTTCCTACCGAAGCCGATATCCGGTTCGAAGAAATGTGTTTTTTCGATCCGATTTTTGCACCGTTGTTAAAAATTAAAGATAAAATAGCCATTTTTAACTTTGTTGAATCAAAAATCGAGATTTATAATAATTCGGGCGAATTAATAAAAGAAACACCCGTTACATTTCATAAAACAAAAGGCTGGAAAGAAGATATCGTTTCTGACGAAATTACCGGAAAAGTTTATGCCATTTTTAAAGGAAACGGAATAACAAAGATTCGTGAAATAAACCTTGAAACCGGAATTCCATCAAATGAAATCACAATCCCTGACTTTAAATATATTGAGAACATGAAAGTACGTAACGGTTATTTGTACTTTTTATACCGCATCAATTCTCCCCTGGAACTGATGAAGATATATAAAATGAGTATCTGATTTTTTTGAATTATAACAAATTATATTGTTTTACTCATTAAAAAATCTATCAGATTATACCATTTAATACCATTTCTGTTGCTGTCAAGATATTTATCTAACGATAAAACTATTTTCGGATAGTTATCATTTATTTTTTCCAAAGCCCCGAACTCACGCTCAATTGTTTTATTATCTGTAAGCAGATATGCTACCTGAATATACGATTTTTCATTGTTTTTAGTAACAATAAAATCTATTTCCAGATCATTCAATTTTCCAATATTTACCTTATAACCTCTTGCTAAAAGCTCTAAGAATATGATATTTTCGAGATGACCAGAAATATCGGAAATCTTATATCCAAGAAGACAATGTTTTAAGCCAATATCCCCAGTATAGTATTTCTCATGAATTTCGAGTAAGCGTTTTCCTTTAATATCAAAACGGTTCACCTTATAAAAAATAAATGCTGAACCAAGCATGCTAAGATAACTTTGAACTGTATCAACAGACCCTTTTATTATTTGAGATTTTAGAAAGTTTGAAATATTTTTTGAGGACGTAATATTACCACAATTATCGGCAGTAAATTGTGCTATACGCTCCAGCAAAACTATATCTCTTATACTATTTCGAGCCACAACATCTTTTAAAAGAATTGTATTATAAATTGAGGAAATATATTGTCCAATAACTTCATCGTCATATTCCATATGATGAATACCAGGAAATCCACCATATTTCATAAATAATGCAAATTCTGATTCAATTTTATTTTTATCAGACACTTTCCTGAATTTCATAAATTCTGAGAAAGAAAGTGTATAAAGTTTAAATTCGATATACCTGCCTGAAATAAATGTAGCCAATTCGGATGAAAGCATACGTGAATTTGATCCGGTAATAAATAAATCGGCTGTCTTATCTGCAAGAAAACCTGAAAGAGCCTTTTCCCAACCTGAAATTTCCTGGACTTCGTCTATAAACAAATATCTCTTCCCTTTCACATTTTTAAATTTCTCGTTCACATACTTAACAAGTTGTTTATATGTGGAAAGTGAATCAAATTCAAGAGAATCCTTATTAATTAGAAGAATATTTTCGGGCTTCACCCCTTTATCGATCAGCAAAATTCGAATCATTTTCAGGAACGTGCTTTTCCCGCAACGCCGGATTCCAGTAATTACTTTAATAACTGGTTTATCAATAAAAGGAGCTATTTGCTTTAGATATCGTTCTCGAAGAATCATATTTTAAAGATCATATTAGTAATTTCGCAAATATATGTATAATATTTCGATTATATTCTATACTTTTTATATTTAGTTTAAATATTTCTATTATGGCCTGTATATACTTTTGAGAAATTCAGAGCATCAAATACGTTTAATCATACAACATGTAGGTACAATTACGATAAATCGTTAAATAATAAAGATAAAAAATAACTAGATCAGAGAATTAACTTTGACACCGGTATTCCCTGCACTGAAATAGCCATTCCGAATTTCTTGGATTCCGGACAAGTCGGATTATCTTTCTGAAAATTTAATTAGCTTTGTACATTATTTGAATATTCATCTACTGATGATCAGCAAACTATCTATAATTATTCCTGCCTACAACGAGGAAAAAACTATTTCCGGTATACTTGACAGAGTTGCTGAAGTAAAATTAATAAATAATATTTCAAAGGAAATAATAGTTGTAAATGATTGTTCAAAGGATGGAACAAAAGTGGCACTTGAAAATTACTGCAACACCCATAAAGAACACAATATAAGAGCATTGCACCACAAAGTAAATAAAGGAAAAGGCGCTGCGCTTCACACCGGAATTAAACATGCCACGGGCGAATATCTTATAATACAGGATGCCGACGACGAATACGACCCAAGAGAATACAATGATTTGTTAAAACCAGTAATTGAGGGCCATGCTGACGTTGTTTACGGATCCCGGTTTATGGGTGGGAACCCTCACAGAATTTTATTCTTCTGGCATAGTATTGGCAACAAAATGCTAACAAGTCTTTCTAATATGTTTACCAACCTGAATCTTTCAGATATGGAAACATGTTATAAGCTCTTTAGAACCAATATTATTCAATCTATTGAATTAAAGGAAAAACGTTTTGGTTTTGAACCGGAAGTTACGGCCAAAATAGCCCGCGTGCCTAACATCCGACTTTATGAGGTAGGGATTTCATATTATGGAAGAACTTATGCCGATGGGAAGAAAATCGGTTGGAAAGATGGATTTAGAGCTGTTTGGTGTATTTTAAAATACGGATTATTTAAGTCTTCATGAAGTATATTAAATCTTTTGATTTATTAATATTTATCATCACTTTTTTCTGTGGTTTTTATTTTCATATTTTTGGTAATTTAGGATTTGACCTATCAAAATTACCAGGTGATTTAGGCGATACCCGTCTGAATAATTATTTTCTTGAGCATGGCTACTTATATTTAACGGGTCAGGTATCTTCTTTCTGGGACGCTCCTTTTATGTTTCCATTGAACAATGTTATTGCTTTATCTGATAATCTACTTGGTACTATGCCTATTTATAGTGTTTTCAGAATTTTCGGGATCAATACTGAAACATCATTACAATCTTGGTTTATTGTAGTTTCATCATTAAATTTTCTATGTGCAACATTTGTTTTCTTTAAAATATCAAAAAACCTTGCTATTGCTTCTATTGGAGCCTACATTTTTGCATTTAATATTTCCATGTTCGGACAATACAATCATTTGCAGATATTACCCAAATTTATTATACCCTTTGCATTTTATTTCTTAATATTATTTTTTAAAGATTTTAAATTAAAATTCTTTTTTTATGCTTTACTGGCGTTGGTCTATCAGTTTTATTGTGGTATTTATCTTGGTTTTTTATTAAGTTTATGTTTATTCATATTCATTATTATATATCTTTTTGTTAAACATCGTGAATTTATTTTAAAAATAAAAAAATGGAAATGGACAGTAACATTTTTATTAATGATTATTATTAGCCTAGGATTACTCATTCCATTACTATTCCCTTATTATAAGATGTCAAAGTTGATAGGAGTCTGGGATTTAAATAGCTTTTTTAATTCATTACCCTGCATTAAATCATACTTTTTTATAATGCATGGAAGCTTAATTTGGCATTTTCTTGAAAATACAGGTGCCAATATACCTATTTACTGGGAACATTATTTATTTATTGGAGGTATTCCTATAATTTCTTTAATTTTTTATATTGTTTTCATTAATCGTTTCCCTAAAGAATCCAGAATATTTTTATTTACGTTGTTCTTATTATTTCTATTAACTTTAAGAATCGGAGACTTTTCATTATATAAACTTATATATAAGATTCCTGGCTTTGGATCGATGAGATCACTAGGTCGTGTCATTCATGTAGAACTTTTTTTATACTCATTTATTACAGTTACATCATTATCTTTTGTTTATTTTAAAACAAGCCATAAAACAATATTGACTGTACTCTTTTTGGGTACATTATTATTAGATCAATACTTTAATCCTAAAAATGTATATTCTTTTAATAAATATGAAGCCCAAAACAGAAAAGAGTTAGTTATTAACTATTTAAAAAACAACTCCGTTCAGAATTATTCTGCTTTTGCAATTTGTTCAACAAATAAGGATCAAATTATTTTTTTTAATATTGATGCAATGATGGCTTCTCAAAAGATTCTAAAACCTACTGTAAACGGATATAGTTCAACTTGTTTTGGCCCTATTTGTGATTTTTTATGCAAATCAGACTCAGCATCACTTAATAATTGGCTTTCGTTAAATAATTTTAATTCTAGTAAGATATTAATTATTAATCCTTAAAAGAATTCTTTAATATGAAATTATCTATAATAATTCCAGCATATAATGAAGAAAATACTATTTACACAATGTTGGAGAAACTTCATAATTTAATTCTGCCATATAAAACTGATAAAGAGATAGTTGTTATTAATGATTGTTCAAAGGATAATACAGAAAATGTTATTTTTCAATTTAAGAAAGAACATCCGGAATTTGTATATTTATATTTTAAACAGGATGCAAATAAAGGTAAAGGAGCTGCGGTAAAATTTGGAATAGAACAAAGTAAAGGTGAAATTATTATAATACAAGATGCAGATCTTGAATTAAACCCGAATGACATTCCAAGGATGGTAACTGCTTTAATTGAATTAAATATAGAATTTATTAATGGGTCCAGATATTTAGCCGGTATTGTACGACCACTTTCTTCATATAAAAGATACCTTCTAAATCGTTTTTTCACTTTTCTTACATCAATTATAATTAATGTGAAGATAACAGATATGGCTTGTGGTTATAAACTTTTTACCCGCAATCTGTACAATAAAGTTTCACTTAAAGAAAACCGTTTTGGATTTGAAGCAGAATTAATTATTAAAGCACTCCGTATTAAAAGAAATAATATTGCTGAGGTTCCTGTTCAGTATTTTCCCAGAAACAATGGTGAAGGAAAAAAAATAAAAAATATTGATGGTTTTAAAATTTTATGGACAATAATCAAATATGGTTTACTTAGAAAAAAATAAGTTTTTTCAAAAGTTAAAGAAAGTTTCTATTGCAAAATATACAAATATTTTGATTATTTTAATTATTTTACTTTCATCATTTAACAATAAGTATTGGAAATTAAAAGATGGTGTAATTCATTGGGATGTTGTTCAATATTACGCATATCTACCTTCAGCTTTCATATATAACGACATATATTTCAAAATATTAGACGAACATCGCACAGATTTCACAGGAGTATTTTGGCCAATAAAAGCACCGAATGGAAATTGGGTTAATAAAACATCCATGGGCATGTCAATTTTATACTCTCCATTCTTTTTTATGGCTGATTTTTCTTCAGAATTGCTGGGATATAAGCGTGACGGTTTTACTTTACCTTATGCTTTTGCACTAGCTATGAGTAGTATATTTTATTTATCTTTAGCACTCTATTTTTTAAGAAAATTCTTAGAATTTTATTTTTCAAACTGGGCTATTGCATTTACAATATTTTCTATCGTTATATGTACAAATTTATTGCATTTTACGCTTGAAGAAGCTGCAATGACTCATGTATATAGTTTTAGTTTAATATCTATTTTACTTTACAATACCATAAAATGGTACAATAATCCAACATATTTGCGATCTATTTTATTAGGTTTTATTTTAGGTTTAATTATTCTAATCAGACCTACTAATATTTTAATCATATTTTTCTTACTTTTGTTTGATATACATACCGTTAGATCATTATTGCGTCGTGTATTTTATTTATTTAATTCTTATAAAAAAATTCTCGCCATTTTATTTACATCAATAATTGTTTGGATTCCCCAGTTTGCATATTGGAAGATTGTTACAGGAAATTATTTATTTTATTCATATGGTGATGAGCATTTCTTTTTTAATAATCCTCATATTATAGAGGGTTTATTTGGGTATAGAGGTGGTTGGCTATTTTATACACCTATTATGATTTTAGCAATTATTGGAATTTTTCTGTTAAAAGAAGAAGTTAAAAAATACAAGTTATTTTTAATAACTTTCACAATATTAAATATATATGTAATATTATCATGGTGGTGCTGGTGGTATGGAGGAGGCTATGGAAACAGAGCATTTATTGATTCTTATGGTGTACTTTCAATACCATTGGCATCTTTTTTTAGCTTTGTGATTTCTTTTAAAAAACGAATCATAAAATATTTCTTAATTTTAATAATTTGTTTATTTAATTCTTTAGGGGTTTTTTACTTTCTAAAATACCATTATGGTTCTTTAGTTTTTAGTTATATGACAAAAGAAGCTTTCTGGCAATCGTTCTGGACTTTAAGACCCAAACCAGGATTTTGGGAATTACTAAAAGTTCCTGATATGGAAAAAGTCAAACAAGGTAAAGAATAATATTTTATATTTGCAAACTTTAACTTTATTATAAAATGGTAACAAAAATTCTGGGGTTTTTAATAATTGTTCTTACAATTGCAAGTTGCAGCGATGAAGAAAATAAAACATTTAGCAGTTCAATAGATGAAAAATATGGTTGGACAAATGGGTTTAACACAATTGTAAATGCCCCATCACATTCAGGATCTCTGTGTTCTAAGATAGACTCAATAAACCCTTATAGTTTTGGTTTTTATTATGCTATAAACCAAATTAGTAAAAATGCACTTTCTAAAGCAAAATATAGTGCATGGATAAAAGTAGATAAACTTCCAACTAATATATCATTAGTAAGTACTATTACTTCTAATCAAAATAAAGTAAAACATCAATGGATTGGATTTAAAGTAAATGAAAAAATAAAAACGGTAAATACATGGGTTCAAATAAGCGGAGACATAATAATTCCAACTAACTTACCACCAGATGCAGTTCTCTGGTTTTATGCATGGTCACCTAATGGTGACATAGGTTATGTTGATGATCTTGAAATCAGTTTTGAATAATATTAATTGGAAAAAACAGATAAAATATTTTTTCCACACCTCGATCCATTGCGCTTTGTAGCAGCATTCATGATTATTGTTGCTCATGCATTTGAAGGATGGAGGGGTTGGTTTGGTCCGAATAAAATATTATTAGCATCAAATGGAGTAGATTTTAATAATTTTGGAACAATAGTCATAAGATTTATAAGTAATTTAAACATTGGTGTTGATATTTTCTTTTTAATAAGTGGCTTTCTAATTACTTTTATTTTAATAAAAGAGAAAGATAAGTTAGGTTATATTTCATTAAAAAAGTTTTATATAAGAAGATTACTTCGAATTTGGCCATTATATTTCTTTTTAATTGCAATTGCACCTTTTTTGGTAAAATGGTTAGAGAGTACACCAAATCCTGATTACTTATCAACCATTTTCTTTTACAATAATTTCCATTCCATTACCGATAATAACTGGACTTTTCCTTTTGCACATTTTTGGTCTATATGCGTTGAAGAGCATTTTTATATTTTTTGGCCCCTAGTTATTGCTTTTACTCCCAAAAAATATCTTCCATCAGTTTTCGCTGTAATAATATTTATAAGCATCTCTTTTAAGTTTATCGTAATGATGTATTTAGACAATAAATGGTATCAATTATATTTAAATACATTATGCAGAATAGATGTTATGATAATCGGCGCATTTATGGCGTATTTTCATTCTATTAAGAATTTCAAATTAAATGTTCCTTTTATTATACGAATGTTAACTTATTTATTATTTATTGGTTTACTCTTTTTTGATGAGTTTAATGATTATAGTACGACATTCGCAGCTCTTTTCAAGAAATATACTTATATCGGTTTGTTTGGTTTTGCATTTCTTTTATATAATTTCAATTCAAAATCATTTTTAAGATTTAAACCGAATAGTATTATTCATTATTTTGGTAAAACTTCTTATGGAATATATATGTATGGCAACATTATTCTTTTAATAATAATCAAGAAAATAATAATTCATTTTGGTTTATATAACCCCTATTATTACTGGTTAATAATTATTACAACATCCATAATAGTTCCTATTATCAGCTATGAACTTTTAGAAAAACCATTTCTGAAATTAAAGAATAAATTCTCGAATATTTCCACTAAACATTAATCTATATTTATTTATTAAATTTTATTTTAAAATCATCAATATAAATTATTGTAGAGGTAGGGTTAAAAATTAATATCTTAATTATATTATATTTATAAAAATCATCAAGAACTTTAAAATTATAACACAGTTTACTCCATTTGTTACAACATTTAACATAGTCAGTTACTAAGTATCCGTTCCACTGTTTTTCAATATCTTTTCCTGATAATTCAATAACAAGTTTTGCATCATGATTTGTACCCTCCTGAAAGACTTGTAAATCTACTTGTATATATTTTAATGAATCCCTTAATTTAGAAATTGGACAAACAAATGCTATACTATAATCCTGACCTTGTCCGGTTTTAGATGATTGTTTACCTGAGAATGCAAAATCCATTGAAAGAGACTGCATTTGTCCCCAAATAGTTTTACCCTCACAATCATTAAAAACTGAATCAATATTATAATCATATGAAATATTTACAAAATCCTTTAAGTATATTTTCTTTAAACTATCGGCAACATTTTCAGCAATAATTTTCCTTCCTTTCTCTGCATAATGTTCTGTTGTCCAGTTCTGATCTATATATTCATCACTTGGCACATCAGTTAAATTGTCAACTACAATTACATTATTCTTATTATAACGTTTAATTAATAAATCTCTATTTTGATTAATCAGGTATAGTAATTCAGGTCCAACCAACAATTCAGCTTTTTCGGTATTTTCTGCCAATAAATTAAATACCAGATTCCAATTTCTCTTTTTTGCCAGTTCAACAATTTTATCAAAATCTTTAATTCTGGGGTTCGAATTTGTATCAATTTGAAAGGCATATGTCTTAATAAAATGGCAGGCAAGTTCTGTTAAAGAAAAATCTTTATTCCCATTTGTATCCTTAATACCTTTATCAAACATGCCCTTATCCCATTCAACAACATTTTTATATACAAATGGTTTTGGAAATAATAAAGTATCATTTTCCCATTTACTTAAAAATTGTTTTTCACGCTCTTTTTCTGTTTTAATATCATAACCTTTAAATGCCATTAGAAATCTATTAAATAAAGGCGGATAATCCTTCAGTAACAATATACTTTTCTGCAAAGATGTTTCTAAATTAGAATAAATCCAGTTAGCATCAAATGATCGTAAGTTCAATGTTACAATTACAGTTTTCACAGATGAATTTTCAGGAATATTTCTTAATAATTCATAATATATACCGGCATGCGAAGCTTCCTTTGTAATGTTTCCAAACTTAATTTTTGGATAAAAATCAGAGATAAAATCACTAATGTATCGTTTATCTAAGTCATAATCACTAGAGGTTATGTTTGATGATTCGCCAACATAAATAACCTCTGGAGATTCATTTATCGCCTTTTTAACAATGTTTATTATATCAGAATGCTTCTGAATATCATTTTCAAAAAAGGTATATTTATATAAAAAATTTAAAGCTATAACAATAAATATTAGGATAAAAAATTTTAAAGCTATCTTTTTAATATCTTTCACAATCATTAAAACTGAAAATAAATAAATGGATAATTCTCAACTGAAGAAAAAACTATAATAAGAAATATTAATGCTGCGTAAAATGACCATCTTACACTATAATGCTTCTTAGTGCACCATGTATCAAATCTTCTATTAAAAAGGAACATATCAAAAATAACAAAGCCAGATAAGAATAACCATATTTTTAGATCAATATTAAAATTATCTGAAACATTCAAATTATTAAATATTGATTGTAATATTAGCTTTACTTGGTGAAAATCAGATGCCCTGAAGAGAATCCATATAAAACTTACAATAGTAAATGTTTTTAGAATTAAAAAAACATTCCTTACAGAGAATCCTTTTTTACTTTTATTAATTTTAAAAATCCTGTTGAATAGTTCTTCACTTATATAAAATAATCCATGAGCTAAACCCCAGAATATGAATGTCCAGTTAGCTCCGTGCCATAAACCACTTAATACAAAAACAAAAATAATATTTATTATCCATCTGTGAATTTTAACTCTATTACCTCCTAATGAAAAATAAACATAGTCTCTAAACCAAGTTGATAACGAGATATGCCATCGCTGCCAGAATTCTCCAATACTTTTAGACAAATAAGGGTTTCTAAAATTATCCATAAGTGAATATCCCATTGCTTTTGCACTACCAATGGCAATTAATGAATAACCAAAGAAATCACAATATATCTGAAATGAATAGAAAAATATTCCAATAAGTATGCTTGAAGAACTATAAATTGATGGGTTTTTATAAATCTGATCAACATATACTGCAACATTGTCTGCTACAACCATTTTAATAAATAAACCAAAAAGAATCAACCTTAATCCTTCAACAAAGTTTGAATATAAAAAAACCTTTTTCTCTCTAAGTTGAACCAGTAAATTCTGAGGACGCTCGATTGGCCCTGTAACCAATTGTGGATAAAACATTACATATAAGGAATAAATTCCAAAATGTTTTTCTGGTTTTTGATTTCCCCTGTACACTTCTATAACATAGCTTAAACTTTGAAAAGTATGAAACGATAAACCAATTGGTAAAATAAATTTGATTATATCGTGAGGGTAATAAAAATTAAATTTTTGACTTAATATTATCATATTCTGGTTAAAAAAATCAAAATATTTAAAAACAAAGAGAACAAGACAAGTTGATACAATACTCAATATGAGAAATAATTTCTTTTTTCTTTGCAACTTATCTATCCATATAGCAGCAAAATAATCAATTACAATTGTTGTAAATAGTATTAGAATATACTGAGGTATAAAAAACATATAGAAAATACAGCTAGCAACTAGGAGGTGAAACCAGCGGTATTTGTGTGGCAAAAAATAAAATATTAATGTGACTATAGGAAAAAATATAACAAATTCAATAGAATTAAATAACATTTTTTACTTCTTTTATTAAGATATAAAAACAAAAATAATTAAGAAACTGTTTTGAATTTTAATAAATAAACTAAAAAGTTTAAAACGATGTTAATAACAAAGTGATATTCAGTTGATTGATTGAAATATAATTACTATCTTTATGATTAACAACCAATTAATCAAAAT
>JBBIRU010000024.1:0-103480 GCA_037441645.1 Bacteroidota bacterium | reverse complement strand
TGCAAATTTGGCACTTCAGAACATTAAACAACAAAATAACGGCCTAAAAGCTAACACACGGTTAGTAATATATGTCTCCCTAAGTCTTCTAATGTCCCTGTAAATAGACTATATATTAATGCAATACAAGTATTTTCGAAAAACTTAAGAGGAACTAAATGGACAGATAAACACCCATTTGTTGTACCCAATGTTTGACACTTTTATTAAAAATATTACTTAGATTTGCCCTGAAGTAATCAATAAATACAAAAATATCATGGCAACTGTAAAAGTAATATTAAGGGAAAATAAACTCAATCCGAAAACAGGAGTTGCACCTCTTTATTTAAGAATAATCAAAGACCGCAAAGCAAAATTCATTTCATTGGGTGTGAAAGTTAAACCTAAATACTGGAATGAAGAATCAATGACAGTAAAAAAGGGTTATCCAAATTACGCACAAATGAATGTTTTCATTTCAAAAAAAAGAGCTGAAGCGGAAAATACAGCTTTGAATATTGAAACAAAAAACAAATCTGTAACAACAAAAAGAATCAAAGAAGAGATTATGGGTAAACCATCCGGCAACTTCTTTAATTATGCGTATTCACGGTTGGAAAACATAAGAAATTCTCATAGTCCAAGCACTTACAGAATATATAATCAGTATTTAAAGAAACTGGAACATTATATCGGGAGTAAAGAACTTACCTTTGATGAAATTGACATACCATTTATTAAAGCTTATGAAAACTATCTTTATAAGGAATGTGAAAATAAATCAATAACTGTTGAATATTCTTTCCGGTGTATAAAATTGTTTTACAACTTAGCCATAAAAGAAGGACTGGCCGATATGAGACAGTACCCTTTTAATAATTATTCTTTTTCTGTGCAAAGATCTGTCATGAATTACCTTAACAAAGATCAGTTAGAAGCTGTACTGAATTATAAAAACAGGCATTTTCACGATTCAGAAGTTTTTTACGACATGTTTGTTTTTGCATGTTATGCCGGCGGGCTCCGTTTTTTTGACATACTGGATTTAAAATGGGTAAACATTAATGAAAAAGAACAAAAGGTAACAAAGGTGATTCGTAAAACAAAAAGAAAACATCAGTTCAGACTTCCTTTAAAGGCCGTTGAGATATTAAATAAATACAATAAGAAAGGTAAAAAATTAAACGATCATATCTTCCCTTTGTTACGGAATGATTTTGATTATGAAAAGTTCATTGACGTTCTGTATGATGAAAAAGCATATTTTAATTCGAGGGCAAGAAAAACCATAGGAAAAATGGGAACAGACCTTGAATTGCCTTTCCGTTTGAATTTTCATACAAGCCGTCATACTTTTGCTACGGGGGCACTGACAAAAGGAATGAGAATTGAGCATGTTTCAAAAATTTTAGACCACGCAGAAATTCGTACAACACAGGTATATGCAAAGATAGTTAGCGAGGAACTTGATAAAGCGATGGAAATTATGGACAACTAAAATCGACTTTTGTCGTTTTTCATTTTTTTTTAAATAGTTGAACTAATAAACATAAAGATGAAAAACGAATGTAAGGTAACGCTTATTGAAGGGTTAAAAGAAAGTAACAAAGTTTCATTAACGGCAGGGGAAGATATAAGAAGCCTGTTACAGCAAGAAAAAAAGCTGGACAGGCTTTTTTCTTTGTTTAAAGAGGAAATGGATGAGAATATTAATGTTTCAAATAACTTTCCGTTGGCATATAAATATGTCCGGGAGGTTCAGCATGAATTTTTCTGTTTGATCAAATATTCACTTCGGAAAGACCATTACGGAATTTTACTGAAAAGGAATATTGTAACCGGAAGAAACCATATGTTATTTCATAAAAAATATACTACTGAAGATTATGAAAAAATTAAATTGAGATTTTCTGTATGCAAACAGGCTATCGATTATATTGTTTTTAAATCATGTGTTTTAAAGGAGCTGAAAAACGATTATTTTATTCTTCCCTCTGTTACCAGAAATATGCTCCGGTGGAATGGAACCAAGATTGAGTTTTTAGAAATGGTCCAGTTTCTTCAGGAAACAAAAACAATTTCCAAAGATGATGGAGTACTGACATTGAAGGAAGCTGTTCATTCTATTTCAGGTATTTTTAATATTAACATAAACGATATCTATTCGAAATTAGGCAGGCAAAGGCAAAGGAAGCATGGACATGGTACGATGTGGTCTCAGATTTTGACGATTTATCAACAAAATAAGAAATAACTATATGATAATGAAGATGCGGTTTTGTTAATTGCAAAAAAAACGATACCACATCGTACCACGTGGTACTTTTATTTTATTTAACGGGGCTAATATTGCCCCGTATTTCATTTTAATAAACTTAAATCATCAATTATGGAACTAAAACTTGTAAAGGCAAAAGACATCAATGAACTGAAAACGGAAATAAAGAAAATGAATAAAGTAAACGAGGAGTTGCAGGATGTATGGTTTTCTACCAAAGAAGCGGCAGCCTTCCTGAAAGTAAATAAAAAGACTTTGAAGCGTTACCGTGACTGTGGGAAATTGCCTTACTCCAAAGACGGAAGAAAAATCCGGTACAAGAAATCCGACATTATAAAATACCTGAATAAACATTACTTCTCTTTGGAAGAAAAAAGCTGAAAGTATAAAGTTGAAAGTAAAGAAATAACAAATGACTGAAATAAGTATTTTTCAGAACTTCAATAAGGTTATAGGAAATAAAAGTATTCCTGAGATTGCTGAACAGATCAGAGCCGGGGTTTATCAGAAACAGGTTGAAGAGCTTCAAAGATTCTTTGAAAGCGGAAATGAAAAGGAATACAAAAAAAAGAAAAAGTCATTACTGGCTTTTACTCCTTCAGGCAGATTTGAGGATGGAAGAAAACCTGAATTTCTGATTGAATATTCCAGGATTATTATTCTTGACATTGACAAGATCGACAATTTAACAATAGTAAAAGAAAAGGCCGTTCAATGTAAATTTACACATTGTTGTTTTGTCAGCCCAAGTAACAAAGGGCTGAAAGTATTGGTTAAGACAGATAACAGTTCAGCAAAACACAAAGAAGCTTTTCTCCAGGTACAGGAATATTATGAAATGCTGCTGAATATAAAAACTGACCCTTCAGGCAAAGACATTACACGTCTTTGCTTTTTTTCTTATGATAAGGATTTATACCTCAATAATGAATCGGAAACATTTAACATAGTACAGGATATGGGAATTAAAAACGACATTGAAAAGTTAATTGAAAAGATAAAGGAAACACAGGCGGATATTACTTCCAATTATGAAGACTGGGTAAAGATCGGCTTTGCCATAGAAAGTGAGTTCGGTGAATCCGGCAGGAACTATTTTCATGAAATAAGCAGGTTTAATCCTGAATACCATTTTGAAACCTGCAATGAACAATATTCAAAATGCCTGAAAAACAACAGTACCGGAATAACCATTAAAACACTCTTTCATTTTGCAAAGTTACAGGGAATAAAAATAAGTCCGGAAAAACAAACTATGAGTTTATCCGGAAAAGGTAAAACCGATTCAAAAAATGAAACAGGTGAAAGAAAGATAACGGCAAACCGTTTTACAATTACCGAAGAATATTTATTAAAACATTATATCATCCGGTATAACACCGTGTCCAATAAATTTGAATACAGGGAAAAACTGGCGGTATCGGAAGAATTCAAAGAACTGAACGAAAACAATCTTTTTATAAAGCTTCAGAAGGATAACATTAACATCGGCCTCAATAATCTTGTTTCTTTACTGAAATCGGATTTTGTAAATGAATTTAATCCTTTTGTTGACTATTTTGAAAACCTTCCCAAATGGGATGGAAAAACAGATCATATATTACACCTGGCCGGTTTTCTTAAAACAAATGATTGTGAACGGTTGAATAATCACTTTAAAAAGTGGCTTGTCAGAACTGTCCGCACAGCTATTGACGACAGTTATTTCAATAAACAGGCATTTGTATTAGTGAGTATAAAACAGAATTCCGGCAAATCAACTTTCTGCCGTTTTCTTTGTCCTCTGTTTTTAAAAGATTACATCATCGAAAACATCGGCACTGATAAAGACAGTTTAATTGCGATTACAGAGAACTTCTTAATAAACCTTGACGAATTATCCAATGCAGAAAAAAACGAGATAAACGCTTTTAAAAGCATGTTCTCGCAGGAAAAAGTAAAAGCAAGGTTAACGTATGATAAACGTCCGTCCATGCACATCCGCAGGGCAAGTTTTATAGGTTCCACAGATAAATGGGAATTCCTGACCGATGAAAACGGTTCTGTCCGGTGGCTGTGTTTTGATATCAATTCTATTGACTGGAATTATATAAAGGAAGTAGATATCAATAAGGTTTGGGCACAGGCTTATCATTTACTCAGGAGCACTTCTTTTGAATATGAGTTAACGGCAAAGGAAATTGAGGAAAACGATAAGTTCAATAAAAAGTACCAGGTCAGTTCACCGGAAAGAGATCTAATTCAGAAGTTCTTTAATCCCGGAACCAAAGAGAAAGGTAATTTTTATACCCCTACGGATATTATGGAATATCTATCCGGTTATTCCTCCATAAAAATCAATCCGGTTCAGTTGGGACGTGAGTTAAAGTTCCTGGGATATGAAAGGACATTCAAATATGAAGATGGAAACTCTAAATACGGATATTATATAAATGAAATTTATGGCAAAACACAAAATTAAGTTACAATCTTACATGAATTATAAAAAAACCTTGTTAATGCTGCATTTCTTTCATGTAAGTTATTTGTTTTTTATCTTACATGAAGTTACAATCTTACACGAAATAAGGTCAAGATATTGTTTTTAAATGATATGGAAAATAGTGTAAGATGATATTTTTCTTTCATGAATGATCTTACAAGGAATATCATCAATGTTTACAGTAGTTTCAGAGGTTTCATGTAAGAATGTAAGAGAAAAATGAAAAAAAAGAAAAAATATTTTTAAGGTTTTCAAAAAAATATAAAAGAGACAGAATAACTAAAAAACCCCGCCGTTGTTCTTTTTAATTTCATCCGGCGGGGCTGTACTAACCTGAGCATAACAAATTATGACATACAATCCATAAATAATAAACGGTATTAAAATGGATATATTGTTTTATCTCATTATATTTTAACTGATTCTGTATTTAGAAAATGATTTTTAGTTATTCTGTCAATTATTGTATATTTGTTTACTTAAAACAAAAACATTAACAAAAAAAAGAAAAAGTAAAAATTAGAAAATAAATTAGCGTTTAGCCGAATTCTGTTTCTGAAACCGACCAAATAATACAAGATAAACAAGAAGTAAGCAAAACGACTGGCAAGGCGCAGTCGTTGTTTACTTGTTTATCGGGCCCTTGGTCGGGCCTCAGAGACAGTAACAATTTGACTGCGCTGATTTATATATTTTGGTCCAAGTAGAATTTTTTTATAAAAATCAAAATGGAAAAAAATCAACTCAAAGAAGCTCTAACCTCCAAAGACAAAATATTTTCAATTATTACCCATGACCTGAAAACACCGTTAAACGGGATTATCGGCTTTTCTGAATTACTGATTAACGAGATGAATAAACCGGAGTGTTTGAACCTTTGTAAAAAGAACTATAATTACCTGAAAATCCTTAAATCTTCCGGCTATAAAATGCTTGAACTTATCAAAAACCTTGAAGCGTGGTCTAATCTGCAAAACGGCACTCTAACATCAAATCCGGCAATGATTGACCTTTCACAAATGGTCAGGGATAATATTACTTTGCTCGAAGCCTTTGCACAGAATAAAGAAATCGAATTAATTTCAGGAATCCGGGAAAAAGTAGAAGTATTTGCAGACTTCCAGATGTTGAATATTGTCATTAGGAACCTTCTTTCCAATGCCTTGAAGTTTACAGGAAAAAACGGTAAAGTAGAAGTTACTTGCAAAACTGTTGATGGCAATGTTGTTCTTTGTGTTTCAGATAATGGAACCGGAATTTCCGTCGAACAGGTAATACGTCTTTTTGACAACCATTATATTGAACACAATAAAGGAACGGCAAATGAAGACGGGACAGGGCTTGGGTTGAAGTTTTGCAAGGAATTCATGGAATTGAACAATGGAAAGATTTGGGTAGAAAGTAAACAAGGTTCAGGAAGCAGGTTTTATATTTCAATTCCGGTAGAATCAGTAAAAAGTGAGAAGTTATAGAGTGAAAATAAAAAAAACAATAAGCGTAAAAAAGGACTTTGTGTGAAAATTATTATCCTGAATATATGGCAGTTAGAAAATTTGTTGAAAAATAGTTTGTTTTTTAGTGGTTAGGTTTTTCATTTTTCGACTCTTATATGTGGGGAAGTGTATGATGTTGAAATTAAAAAACTTGTCAGTGAAAATATATTTGTGAATTAGAATTAATCCACAGATATTTGTTTGTGAAATTTTTATTTAAGAAGATAAATATAGAAAATAAATAATGTCCACCTAAAACCTTTTATCCTATGAAAACATTGTTAATTACTGCTTTAGGATGTTTCATTTCCATGTGTTGCATAGCCCAGATGCAATCCACAACGGTAAAACTTCTTGATCTGTCAGTGTATCCTTCAACTCAGGTAGATTCGATAACCGGACTTCCTGTTGACACAACAATTGTTTCTTTTAATCTTGATTTTAAAATAAATAATGTGGCAGAAGCAAATCAGGCAAGATTATTAATCGGAACAACAAAGAACTCAGATGATGTAATTAACCTGACAGCAACGTTCTCGCAATCAGCCGGACAATATTTTTTGAATTGTAATAACACCAGTAACGTTGTCAACGGCTATAATGCAAGAATAAAAGCAAGTTTAACCGGAACGCAGGAAAGCGCATTCCATTATATTACCCTATATCTTATAGATAGTCAGGGTAAAGAAACTAACAGGTTATATTTTACAAAATAACAAAAACTTACGTTAGAAATTATTTTAGCAAAAAGCGATAAACAATCTATAAATTCATAAACCCCAACCATTATGAAACAAAAAATATTTACTCTGTTCGGGATAAGCCTGTTTATGTCCTTCACATGTATTGCACAAAATGTTAATGAAAACAAAATAGAGCAAACCGAAAAAATTGCAACCAATATTAGTGACTGGAACTCGAATGTGCAAACACAAAAGTTTATTCCTGCCAACAACGCACATTCAAATCCTATCATACAAAAAACAAGTAGTACAACGAAAGAAGTAAAAGTAACGAATCCGGAAGGCTATTACTCATCAGAAACAGGAAAGATAAAACTGATGAATTTGTCTGAAAGAAATGAAGTAATTGAAAAGAGAGACGCTCAATCACGAACATTTCAGAATACTGACGGTTCATTTACTAAGGTACAGACCAATGGATATTTTCATTATAAAGATGCAAATGGGAACTGGATTCCTTTTGATGGAACGCTAACTCATAATCAAAAAAATGCAAATATATATGAAGTTGCTAAAACGGATTTGCCAATAAGGGTAGATATAAGTACCGGAAAAACAACTATGGCATTGGAAAAAGATCAATATATAAGTTTCGGCGACAATGTGAACCTGATCGTGATGGATAAAGATTTTAATGAAGTAAACAGGATTGCTGATACTAAAAGTAAAAACAACAGTATTAAAGAAAAAGAAATATCACTTAAAAATTCATGGACAAATATTGACAGGCATCAGGAAGTGGATTACTGGTATGCAAAATCAGATTATGTAATAAATTCAAAACCCAATTATAACAACACTGACGGTTATCTTGTATTTGAAGATAAAATAGATATTCCTGTAGGATGGCAAATAATTAAATCAAGCGAAGGTGAAGAAACAGCTACAGGCTGGAAGGGAGATTTGATAATAAAAAACAATTCAGGAAAAGAGGTAGGCCGTTTTCACACACCAATCTATTATGAAAATTCAACAAACAACTCTAATGAAAAGAAGAGTTGTTCCGCTACAAAAAAAGAATCGGATGTACAGAATATTAATAAGAATGCAGAAAATAACAGAACTATTATCGGTTCATACAGGATCAATGAATCGAATGGAAAATATACTTTATCAGTTGTAGTTCCTTTAAACTGGTTTTTATCAGAAAACAGAACATATCCTGTAACTATTGACCCGACAGCAAGCAATACGTATGCTTCAGGGAATATTGCATCATGCTATTATTCTACATTCAATAGTGTAAATATGAATGTTACTGTACCAGCAGGAAGTACCGTGACAGCAACCAATTCACAATGTACATACATAGCGGTATCGCCAACATGGTTATCTGACGGCTGGATTGGTTTTCAATCCGGGAGCAATCTTGACGGATACTGGTATTGCAATACTAACAGTGCAGGTACATGTAATGTGACAGGAACCAGTAATTCTACCATTGCAAACGGAACATATTCATCGGGGACTGTTCCTTTCACTCTTAAAGTATCAAGAGATTATCCCAGCGGATCATGCAGTACGACCAATTTGTATGTTAGCAATTCAACATGGACGGAAACGGTAACCTATACTCCGCCATGCACAGCACCCGGAGCACCAACTTTGACATCACCGTCAGCTAATGCAAATGTTCAACCAGGAAAACCCATACATTTTACATGGAATGCACCAACTACAGGAACAACTCCTTTTACCTATACCTTATACTTTTATAATGGTTCATCATGGCAAAACTATAGTGCAGGCTCGAATACGTATTTTGATTTACAGTTAAGCGAATACAATAGCAGCACATGGTGCGGAACAAGTGCACAGTGGTATGTAAAAGCAACAAACAGTTGCGGTAATACCAATTCATCTACATGGAATCTTGTACCTTATCCGAAATATTCAGGTTCTACGGTAGATTACACAATTACTCCTTCTTCAAGCTGTCAGAGTAGTGGAGCACATTCCATTGTTCAGGGTGGAGCGGATTATTATTCCTTTAATGCTACGGCAGGAAATACGTATTATTTCAGTACATGCAGTACTGATCTTGGGTGTGGTACAAGTACAACATGGGATACTTACCTGAAAATATTTGGCACAAATGGAAGTTGTACAACTTCTGCATATAATGATGATGGAGGAGCATGTAGCAACGGGACTTCTTTTATTAACGGATGGACATGTACAACATCCGGGACATACTATTTACAGATAACAGGGTACAACAGTTCGGCTCACGGCACATATTATCTGGAATATAAATACTGTACTCCGGCAGGTGCACCAACATTAACCTTCCCTGCAAATAATGCAAATATTCAGCCGGGAAAAGTAACACATTATACTTGGAATGCGCCAACCACAGGTTCTGCTCCCTTTACATATACGTTTTATTTTTATAATGGCTCATCATGGAGTAACTGGAGTTGCGATACCAACAGGTATATTGATTTACAGTTGCTCGAATACAACAGTGCTTCGTGGTGCGGAACCAATGCGCAGTGGTATGTGAAAGCAACGAACAGTTGCGGGAATACCAACTCTGCAACATGGAATCTTATTCCTTACCCGAAATATTCAGGTTCTACGGCAGATTACACAATCACTCCTACTTCCGGTTGCCAGAGCAGCGGAGCACATTCCATTATTCAGGGTGGAGCGGACTATTATTCGTTTAATGCTACCGCAGGAAATACGTATTATTTCAGTACCTGTAGTACAGATTTAGGTTGCGGTACAAATACAGGTTGGGATACTTACCTGAAAATATATGGCACTAACGGCAGTTGTACAACTTCGGCATATAATGACGATGGAAGTGCATGTACACATAATGAATCATTTATTAACGGATGGACATGCAGCACAACAGGTACGTATTATGTACAAATAACAGGTTACAATAGTTCGGCATACGGTACGTATTATTTACAATACAAAGAAACGTGCCCCACATTAACTGCAAGTTTAACAGGAGGTAGTTCACCGATTTGTTACAATACCGCACCGTCAATGTTTACTGCAACCGGTTCAGGAGGTAGCGGAACGTATTCATACTTATGGTATAGGAATGGAACTTCAACAGGTATAACCACACAAACCTATACAGCACCTGCACTGACATCTAATGCAACCATATATTGTGCAGTATCAAGTTGTGGACAGACGGTAAATACTTCAACGTATTCTGTTACTGTTTACAGTAATTTAACAGCCAATATTAGTGGCGGGACGACATCCATATGTTACAACTCAAGTCCTGGAACATTTACTGCAACAGGTTCAGGTGGAACAGGTTCTTATACGTATTTATGGTACAAAGACAATGTTTCTACAGGAACAACAACCCAAACATATAATCCCGGAAACCTTACAGCTTCTTCTTCGGTATATTGTGCAATAACAAGTGGCACATGCGGTACTGTTAATACTTCTACAACAAATATTACAGTAAATTCTCTGCCTGTAGCTGAAGCTGGAAACGATACTACTATAACTGCCGGGGATAGTATAATGATAGGAAGCGCACAGGTTTCAGGATATACCTATATATGGTATCCTGCTACAGGTCTAACAAGTTCGACGATTGCAAATCCGGTTGCGTTTCCTGCATCAACTACTACTTATTATGTGACTGTCACAAATGTTACCAGTTGTGTTGCTTTGGATAGTGTAACTGTTATCGTGTTACCGCCTGTTCCTGTTACAAAATTGATAACTTCTGATTGTGGGGCTGTTGATGTTGCCTTTGAACAAATACTTACCGCAGAGCCGGTTTCTAATGCAACCCAATATCAGTTTTTGGTTGAAAATGCATCATTGAATTATTCTGAAACCATAATTAAACAAACGAATACTTTCATCCTATTTGAATTACCTAATCCTGTTAAGTCAAGTACTACCTATAATGTGAAAGTCAAAACAACTGTGGGAAATAGGGTTTCAGATTATGGAGATGCTTGTCAGGTTACAACTAAAAGCGACCCTGCGGCATATATTGTAACAAAGAACACCGATCCCGATCCATACATATATCCTTATGATTTCAATGATGCCATTTGTGCTTCTGAAATGTATGGAACATTGCAATGGGCTTTGAGAAAAGCGAATGATTCTCCGGCTGATTCGGTCGTTATTAATTTCAATATTGCGGGAACAGCTCCCTTTGAAATAACTGAACGGTTTGCGTTTCCTCAAATAACAAAGCATATAATAATTGATGGTACAAGCCAATCAGGTTATCAACCTCATTCACCCTCAATCATATTAAATGGGACTATTGAATTATATGGTGCAGACGGTTCTGTAATAAAAGGTTTATATGTTAAAAATGCTTCTTATAATGGCATTTATCTTTATAGTGTTAACAACGCAACAATAGAAGATAATATAATAAACAGAATATCACATTCAACTCAAAACATGCAATTAGCAGAAGGTGGAATAGGTCTGGTAAATTCATCCAATAACAGAATGACAGGAAATATTATAGGAACTGATCTGACCAATAATAATTATGCCTGTATCAACGGTATATCAATTCAACACTATGGTTCAACCGGACATGGAAACCCTGTATCTAATAATAATATCATTGGAGGAGGAAATGCAGGTGATGGGAACATTGTTACAAATTGCACACATGATGGTGTATGGATAGGACAAGGATGCACGTACAACAGAATCAGCAGGAATACTATTTATAACAATGATAACGGAATTTTCCTGTCTTCCGGTGCTAATCAAAACAAACAGGCCCCCGAAATAACTTCCGTGGAGGGAGATACCATTTCAGGATCATCCGCACCGGGTGATTTGATCGAAGTATTTGGAGGAAATGGAAATCAGGATGCAAATGAATATATAACCTCAGTAAACGCTGATGGAAATGGAGACTGGCAGACGTTGGTTTCTACAAACTATGAATATTATTCAGCTATTGCTACTGATGTATTACATAATAGTTCCATGTTTTCGTTACCTTATCAGGCACCAGTTCAGAAAACTAAACTAATAGATCCTGATTGTGGTTTAACTGATGTAACATTCAATCAGGAACTAAAAACAAAGCCTCTTTATTTAGCAACAGAATATGAATTTCATGTAACTGAAAACGGTTCGGGATTATCAGGTATAATAACAAATAATACAAACACATTTTCATTATCGGAACTTTCCATTCCATTACATTTTAATTCAATTTATTCTGTAGTTGTAAAGGCTAAGATAGGTAACTTATGGGGAGTGTTGGGAGATACCTGTAAAGTTACTACTGTTAAATCAAATACTATTACCGTCTGTAAAGATGAGAAAATGAATTATGAAATTCTGGGTACAGATACCAATGACAATGTTACAATTACCGTACATCTTCCAAATAACATTAGCAGTCTTGATAGTGCTGTCATATACGGATATCCCGGAACTCCTGTGAATGTGAATTTATCGAATCCCTCATACCCTCAATATTCTTTCACAGCTCCCGGTACTGATTTTATTTTAAATTTTTATGTCCATGCAGATTGTCAATATTTTAATCCGTCTACTACTAATCTGAACTTTGTTATTTCAAAAAACATTAATGGAAATATCACAGCTGATACATTGAAAACCAATATCAACACGGCTTATTTTGATTTTTCCATTCCGTCCTCTCAGAATATAAGTAAAAACAATGCTCATGCAGATACTCCTTTTGACAGGTTGTTTGTATTTAAAAATAATACTAATACTCCTTTTACGGGTGATTTCCTTTTTGTGGATTCAATGGCCGTAGTAAATCCGCATAATTCCGCTATACAAATCACCAGTATTGAATTTATTCCCTCCGGTTCAGCTACTCTGATTTATTCTGACACATCCAATGGTATGCCTCAGATAAGAGGTTATTTTCAAAACCTTCCTCCTTATGGTTCCATTACGGTAAAAGAAACTATAAAAGTCATTAAATGTCCTGTGAATCATGGTAACAACAATACTAAATTTCATGCAGGATTTGGTTGTCATTCAGACAGCCTGTTATGTAAGACTTTACGCAGCCAATCATTTATTACAGAAACCAATCTCGACAATTCTTATAAGCCACAGATTTCATACACCCAGCTAAACCCCGGATACGATTATTGCTGGTCTGACCCTCATGAGAGATTAATAAAAATAAAAAATATCGGTAACTGTAAAGCTGATACAGTATTTATCAGGGTACTTCCTGAAACATATGGTGACCCTTACAATATTACAAGGATTGATACCTCAACTCTTAATGTGTTCAGGGATCAGGCATTGACCAATCCAGTACAGATAATAACAAATAATACAGGTAATATCTATTGTGGAATAATTCCTGACGGACTTAATGCCGGAGATTCGGTTTATGTTCATTATTACAGTGTTTTTGATTGCATTGATACCAGTAATTATCATTTTTATTTTAATCATAAAGTTGATGTTAACTCGGAAGGTTTTCCCTCAGTTACTCTTGGCAGCCTCTGTTTGCCAAGTACAGCTAATTGTGATCCGCTACATTATTACAATGGCAGCTGGCTGAATAGTTTCAGTCTGTCACAGAGCTTTGATAATCTGACAGGTTCTATGGGACTTGATGAAGAAAAGTGGTTTGAAGTACAGAATTCTACCCCACTGGTATTGGGAAGTGCCAACGGCTTTATTTTTCATGTGGATAAAAGCAAGGTTTTAGTTGAATTACATTTAGAACCCGGTTTAGGTATTGTAAATGACAGCATAAGGTTGTATTCTCCAACTCTGCATCAATACCTGTATCCTGATACGATACTAATTACTTATACCGGTATTCCTGCAATCAATGCCAATGGTACCATTGTTACAGGCGTATTTTCAATACCCACCAATTTTTATACTGCAGCAAATCCTAATAATCCGTTTAGTTTTATAGATGTGCCTGCTTTTAATTTTCATCAGTATTTCAATCATTTCAATGTAGATTTTAAATTGCATTCCTATTGCGGATACGGAATTGGAGCGGGAATAAAGGAAAATGTTCTGTTTGCTTCAGATTATACCTGTAATCCTGATTGCAGGCTTCCATTGTCTTCTGTTAACGATTTTATTTTTATTCACTGTCCGGGTTGTCTTCTGCCGGGATGGAACCTGCAAACATTTGATATGACAAGGACAAACAAAGGTTTTGCAGATAATGATAATAATAATTTACCTGATGCTGTACCCTTTCAGGCTGCCAATCCATCTCTTATTCAGAAACATCACATTATGGTGGGTGATACAATAGAATGTGTAATTAAAGGTTACACTTCAGACGGAGGATATGTTTTGAATTCATCAGGAGATTCGGTACTTATGCAATTTGGTACCATCGGATTCAATTATACTTATGGCCAGTTCATGATTAATGGAAATTTACTTAACTACATGGATTTTATTGGTGCGACCGGCACATTTTCAGATAATAGTGGCCAATATCCTTTTACTGTTCCTGCCGGATCAGGGGTTATGCCTGTGCCAGGAGTTTTTACTATTTCCCTCGACATAGATTCTCTGTGGAATTATGGTGTCGGTTCCGGAGTTAACCGCTTCTGGAATGGGGATTCTATTGTTATCAAACCGAAATTTGTTGTAAAGCATAATTTACTGAATGTGGATAACAATCCATATTACGATAATCCCGAACTGGATGCATTCGTTAACATGTCGGGTACTCCATACTTCTTTAATAACAAAACAGATGCTCTTTTGCTGATTGATACCATAGCAAATCTGAATGTAACAGAAAGAAGTAACTTATCTTATTGGTGTACCGGATTTGACGGAAGAATAATAACGATTGCTGCTGATTTTTACGATGATTATTTATATTTGGGGCATGTTAACAATAACAGTAATTGTTATAATTATATTTTTTCGGACGTTGTTACAGAATTAGGTGAACAAGTAGATCATTCTCCATCAGGCTTTAATTCGTTTTATCAGAATGGAACCTATAATGCATGGAATGCTTTTTCTTATGAATTAAGGAACTTGTGGATGCTCGATTCTGTTAAGTTTAATTATCCGTCCTATTTCTCCATTGACAAAATCCTTATTTATACCAACCAGTTGACTAACGATACCGGTATGAATAAAATTTATACCTTCCCTATAAGTCAGACACCTTATGATTATAATCTCTCAACCGGAAGTGATGCAAGAATTTCAGCAGGTTCTGTTACCGTTTATCCTGCTTCACACCTTGATTCCATTTCATCTTGTTTACTTGGCAGCTTTGTTGCATGGGACGAAATCAAACGGTTTCGTTTTAAAGCTGTATTAAAGCTCAATAATTATCAGGCTGCTGTGGCCGATTCCAATGCCAGCAGTTTCCCGATTAATTACTACTGGTCAGCATTTCCCGGTTCGCAAAACGGAGATTCTGCAATAACACAGCCGATGGGTGGTTCAGAGATTTTTACTAAACCCAGTGCTACTCTTGATTGTCAGGCAATTCCATTACCGGCATCTCAGAACAATAATATAAACATGAAATTAGTCTTGAAAATTAATCCGACGAATCAATGGCTTGGTGGGGATTTATCCGAACCGAGACAAAGAACGAATAATACATTTCTTTATTTCAAACCGTCAGCTAATATCCATGTGGATTCCGTCTCATGCCTGAGTACAAATTGTAATGTTGCGGTGGTTGATACTATCGGGGCATACTACCTGTATGGCTTGGGAAAATTAGATCAGGTTCCTGTAGAATTAAAAGTAAAAGCACAGTATAACTGTGAAACCGCTTATGGACGTGACAGTATAGTTATTTTATATGGCTGGAATTGTTTTAATTACCCTGATACGCTTTCCAAAGCATGTTTTATGGATTCTTTGATTTATTACATAGATACCCTCAGTTCAGGTATTCAGACACATTTGGCTTATACTGATTCTGTTTCAGTATGCGATACTGTCTTTTACGATCTGACTGTAGCAGCTTCGGGTTTAGGAAATATTCAAAACCTTGTTATCAGTTTCCCTTATTCTTCTAATTCGGGTTTCAGTGGCGTTCCGGGAAGTGCTTATGTAACGTATCATGGAAATTCAACACCCATTCCAGAAATTTCTACTCCCGGTTTGTATACATGGCATCTCGACACTCTCAGTTTTATGTCGCACTTTGCAACGGATACACTTCATTTTCATTTTGCGGTCTTGCCCGGTTGCAGTTTTGGCAGTCATGAACCACAGTTTACTATTACCGGACAAAATTATTGTGGTCATAGTTTTCCAATTATCAATGAACACGGAATACCTGTAATTATTACTAATCTTTTTCATGACTCACTTACGGTTCATGCCATAACTCCGACATATAATACCTGTATGGGAAGCTCTATAGTATCGTTTGTTGTTGTCAACAATGGACAGGGCATTTCAGGTTCAAACCAGTTATTTGTAGAATTGCCAACGAATTTTATTTATCTCAGTGGCGATCCTTATAATCTATTCTCAAATAATCAGTACCAGTTTAATTTACCTCCTATTCTTTCGGGAGATTCCACCATCATCAGCTTTAGCATACTCGATACAAACAGCCTTACAACCGGAACTTATCCGGGTACTGCTCTTTTGATACAGCCTGTAACCTGCCATTCCATAACTTGTCAAAATATTTTTGAAACGTATGGATTTTCAATTCCTGTTAACAGTCAATTAGTATCTGCAACAGCAAGTTCTAATTCTCCGGTTTGTGTAGGTGACACTTTGCATTTGTATTCAGGGGGCGGCGATTATTATTCATGGTCAGGTCCCGGAGGCGGAACATCCACTTTGCAGAATCCTCATATTAATCACGCCAGTTTAAGTAATGCCGGATTATACTCTGTTACTGTTTCGGATGCTGCCGGATGTTCTGATACTGCTTCTGTCTGGGTCGTGATAAATGCATATCCGAATGTATCGTACACCATAACTTCCGACACAAATTGCATTAAACTGGGTATTCCGGTACATTTTTCTGCTGATATTCAGCCCGGAATAAACTACACATGGGATTTTGGCGACAGTACAATAGTTTACGGAGATACAGTAAGTCATATATTTAATGATTTCGGGTATTTTAAAGTTAGCTTGTCTGATTCAAATTCATGTGGAAGCAGTTCCTATTGTACGGTGTTATTTGTAAATCCACCTACATATACCTGTGATACAACTTTTGACATACCAAAAGATACTTTAATCACAGGAAATGTAATATGGAATAATACAAATTACCCTTCGGGAGTAAAAGTCAGGGGTGATATATACGTAACAAATGGCTCCACTCTTAATATTAACAGTACAACTGTTCGTTTTGCTCCTAAAGCAAGGCTTATTGTGAAAAAAGGAGGCCGTTTAAAAATAAATAGTGGAAATCTTACCAGTCTGAACGGAACAGATATGTGGCAGGGTGTTGAAGTATGGGGTGTCACGGATTCACTGTCAACAGACTCGATACAGGGCAGGATATATATGAACCAAAGTAGCATAAGTAATGCCTATATTGGTGTGTTGTTAGGAAAACGTGTTAATTATACCTGTTCAACTGTATTTACTACCGCACAAGGAGGATTTGAAAATCAGAAAAGCGGAGGTGTAATTATTGCAAGGAATTCAACTTTTACAGGAAACGGAACTGATATCAGGTTTAATCAAAAAACTGACACCAGTGCTACAGTAAGCGTACTTGATACATTGACTTTCACTTGCCCGATTTTAGGATTATTAGATTCTCATTATGACCCAACTTCAATTAGTACTTATCGCAGCGATCATAACCCCTGGGCAGGATATGCTAATTCAAACAAACGTACCATTTGGGGAATAGTTTCTGTTGGTACTAATAATTTAAACATTAGAAAATGTGATTTCAGGAATCTCGAATATGGCATTTCTTCATTTAGTAATAAACAAACATTTGTATCGGAATGTAATTTCAGAAGTAACAGGCAGGGAATACACATTGATAATTATTTACCGGATATTCAGAATTTTTACGATATTTCCAAGTGTACTTTCGATTCCATTCCCGGTAACACCGCTGGTAACTACCCTGCTTCACTTTCCGAAGATAACGGAACAGCCATTTATATTGCCGGTGACATTGGCGATAAAATTTATGATGGAAATGAATTTAGGAATTTTTATCCTGGAACTGCTCCTACTTATGGTATTAAAACCAATCAGGCATCCGGTTTTGATATTGCAAATAATAGGTTTAATAATTTAACTATTGGTATTATTGTTCAGAATTCCGGAACGGATGGAGGTTTAATAAGGGCAAATGCAAGTACCGATACCTTATTTTCATGGACAGGGAATGTCTTTACTCAATGTAAAACCGGAATTGTAACAAAGGAACTTAATTCGGCTCTTTGTTTAAGATGTAATGACCTTACTCCAAATGCTTTTTCATCAGATACAAACTGGGTAAATAAGCCTAATGGTACTTTAGCCGATCAGGGTTTTGATCCCGGATCATATATCAATACCCCTGATGCAGCAAAATATGGTGCAGGTAACCGTTTCTTAACTAATCTCAATAAAAAGATATCGACATCATCGCCTTACAGATATTATCACCACACTGACGCAAATACAATTCCCGATACCATTGGCCCTATTACAAGGATAAATGTGGGATGGAATAATACTGCGGGAAAATTTGCAAATTGTCATTTACTTACTAAGTCGCTAAATGCAAATTTGCCGGTTTCATTAAATGACAGTGCATTTCTCAGGCTGGATAGTCTCAGTAATGTTATTTCAACTCTCGAATCACAATATTCAACACTGGTTAACAATGCCGATAATGGACAAACACCTCAATTGTTAAATGCCATAAACACAAATCTGCCATCCGAACAACTTAATAACATGCTTTTGGCAGATTCTCTATTGTCAGATACGGTACTTATAACACTCAACTCTCAAAATGCATTATCAAACAGCCACTATAAAAATGTAATGGAAAAAAACCTTCCTGTAATCCGTAAAGTTGTGCCATCGTTCAACAGCAAAGTCGAAACCTTGCCTTCGGATATCAAAAGCCAGTTAAAAGCTAAACAGGTATCCAGTCCGGGTAAAATTACCATTGGAAATCTTGAAACCAAGTTAGGACAAACAAAGCACACAAGGCAATTGTATTTTAATGAGCTTATATCATCATTACTGTCGCCTGCTAATAACCGCAAAGCCGATGCCATCACTTTGTTTGAGAGAGAAGGAACTCCTTCTTCAAATATGTTGCTTGCAGCAACCTATATGACCGACAGAAATTATTCGCTGGCTGCTTCAAAAATTGCATTGCTCCCTAACGATGATCCGCAATTTGCTAAATGGAAATCGTATGCAACAGTTTTGTTAAATCATTTTGCACAGGGCAAAACTTTAGAGGAGTTGGATGAAAGCCAAATTGATTTTATAAGGACAATAGCATATGGTTGTCCCGAAGGAATGGCAACAGTTAACGCAAAAGCAATTCTCATGTATTTGTTTATGGAGCAGGTTCCATCGTGTCCCGAAAGCGGAACACAAAGTATGAGGTTTGCTAATAATTCCATACAAAAAGCAAAATCATCCTATCTTGGCGACAATTACCCTGACCCATTCAACAGCAATACAGTAATTCCTTATTATTTACCTGAAGGTTCTAATGGTGAAATAATTATAAAAGATGTAACCGGAAGAATAATTTTAACCTTATCTTTGCAATCAGGTGAAAACACAATAGAAATAAACAGTAAAGATTGGGCTGATGGTGTTTACTTATATGGAATGAGTATTAATGGTGAAAACATTGAAAACAAAAAAATGGTAAAAACCGAATAAACAAATCTTCTTTTCACCCTCTCCAAAAGAGAGGGTGAAAAGAGATAAATAAAATGAAAAAACACATTCTCATATTACTTTTTCTAAATCAGATATTGATAGTTTCAGCACAGCAATGGATTCCCGACGTAAACAAGAAATATGCTTTATGGATGGGCGGAAATGAATATGGATATTCTCTTTTTGCAGTTAATGATACTTTATATCTTGGCGGATACTTTTTAAAAATTGGCTCAGTCAATGCTTTATGTATTGCACGTTATCATAATGGTAATTGGTATCCTTTAAAAGGTGGAGTAAATGGTGATCCAAATTCTTTTCTTTTTAATAACGGAAATTTATATGTAAGTGGAAGCTTTAGTTGGGCTGACAATAAACCCGGGACTTATGGTCTTGCACGCTGGGATGGAAACAACTGGTGGCCTATTGGTTCAAATAGCAGTTGTGGCGGTGGGGTTAGTGCATTGGAATACTATAACGGTAAATTATATGCTGCCGGAAACATAGGCGCTATTGGTAGTGTTGGTGTAACCTATGTTGCATCTTTTGACGGAATAAATTGGGCTAATGCTGGAAATTCAAGCCTACCTCCTTTGACAAATTTAAAGAGGAATAATTCTGATTTATTAGCATGCCATTATAGCGGATTTATGAAATACGAAGGAGATACAACATGGTCATTTAATCCTTATGGTGGTTGCAGTAATTATTGGAAAATGGAAAAAGATTCAATAAATGATTTTTTATATGTTGCCGGAGATTTTGCATACATATGTACCAACCCTCCTCTTACATCATATGGTATTGCTATGTGGGATGGATTTGAATGGCATTCATTCGGTACAAACGTTGTGAATGGAATAGGTGCTATGAAAACTTACAATGGTTATTTATATGCAGCACATGGTTCAGATACTTTAAGAGATGGTTTGCAGATAAATTATATTGCTCGCTGGAATTGGGACAGCCTTCGATGGTATCCACTTGGCAGCGGTTTTTCAGGAGGAGGTCCGAATGCATTTGAAGAATTCCACGATACTCTTTTTGTTACAGGAAATTTTAATATTGCTGGTGGCGATTCGGCCTATGGTCTTGCCCGCTGGTATATGCCTGATACGAATTGTGCATTTTTACGCCCTATGATACATACCTTAGCATTGCAGGATACATTTCATTTGTCGGGTGGTCATGTAAACGTCCAGTTTTTTAATAACAACGCTTATGCACAAAACTGGCAATGGAACTTTGGAGATTTGGGCACAGCCAACACGCAGAATCCTATTCATAATTTCACAAATGACAGTATCTATCATGTAACAGTAACTGTTACTGAGGATGGTTGCATAAAATCCGATACAATAACAATACACATATTAAGCGGAGGTGGCATTGGCGAATACACAAGAGAAAGCCTAAACTTAAAAGTATATCCAAATCCCACCGGAGGTGATTTTACCATTGAGTGTACGCTGCCACAAAACAAAACCGGAAGAATAAAAGTTTTTAAAGCCACTGGTTTACAATTAAGCGAGCATTCGATGGAACCGGGCTATAATAAACTAATAATGCCATCAAGCAACTGGAAAGATAGTGTTTTGCTTGTTGGTGTTTATGTAGAGGGTAAGCAGGTTTTAGTGGAGAAGGTGGTGAAAGAATAGAATTGTCCGACCTTATCTTTGCAATCAGGTAAAAATACGATAGAAATAAACAGTAAAGATTGGGCTGATGGTGTTTATTTATATGGAATGAGTATTAATGGTGAAAATATTGAAAATAAGAAAATGGTTAAAACCAAATAAGTTTTAAAAAATATCAATCTGAATCTGTTTGCTGTTATCCTGAATGGAAACGAAGGAAGGCAAACAGATTCAGAAAGTTGTAAAACAAGATATGAAAAAGAACATTATCATATTAATTATTCTTATTAAAGCATTCTCTGTTTTTTCGCAGCAATGGATACCTGATACAAATAAAATATTTGCAATTACTTCTCCGATAGGTGCATACGGAACAAGTCTTTATTCTGTGAACGATTCACTGTTTTTTGGAGGTCATTTTCTCAAAGTTTCAAACGTGAATGCTTTAAGTATTGCACGTTATTATAATGGTAACTGGTATCCGTTAAAAGGAGGTGTTTATGGCAATCCAAATTCTTTTCTTTTTGATAACGGAAATTTATATGTCAGCGGAAACTTTAGTTGGGCTGACAATAAACCCGGAACCGCTGGTCTTGCACGGTGGGATGGGAACAATTGGTGGCCTATTGGTGTAAACAGTAATTGTTATTCATGTTATGGGACTATTGAGAAATATGGCAATAAAATTTATTTCAGTGGTAATAATATGCTTGGCTTAGCTTGGGGGGTTATTGCATGGGATGGTATAAATTGGGTTGATAAGTGTAATTTGCCACCTATAGCAATTCTTAAAAGGTACAAAACAGATTTATTAGGAAGCGGGCCTGATAATTTCATAAAATATGAAGGAGATACAAGCTGGTCGTGGAACCCATATGGTGGATGTAGTTATTATGACCACATAGAGAATGATACAATAAATGGTTTTTTATATGTTGCCGGAGATTTTGCATACATCTGTACCACCCCTCCTCTTACATCTTATGGTATTGCAATGTGGGATGGTTTTGAATGGCATTCATTTGGGACAAACGTATTGAATGCTGTAGGTGCAATGAAAGTATATAATGGATTTTTATATGCAGCGCATAGTACCGATACCTTACGAGATGGTTTACAAGTAAATTATGTTGCTCGCTGGGATTGGGACAGCCTTCGATGGTATCCACTTGGCAGCGGTTTTTCAGGAGGAGGTCCGAGTGCATTTGAAGAATTCCACGACACTTTATTTGTTACAGGTAATTTTAATATTGCCGGTGGCGATTCGGCTTACGGTTTAGCCCGCTGGTATATGCCCGATACAAATTGTGCATTTTTAAAACCAACAATACATACATTAGCTTTGCAGGACACATTTCATTTGTCAGGTGGTCATGTTAACGTCCAGTTTTTTAATAACAACGCATACGCACAAAGCTGGCAATGGAACTTTGGTGATAATGGAACAGATAACATTCAAAATCCCATTCACAACTTTACTAATGACAGCACCTACAATGTTACAGTTACAGTTACTGAGGATGGTTGCGTAAAATCGGATACCATAACAATACACATATTAAACGGAGGGGGTATTGATGAATTCACAAAAGAAAGTCTGAATTTCAAAGTATATCCGAATCCCACCGGAGGTGATTTTACTATTGAGTGTACATTATCACAGAATAATACGGGAGAAATAAGGGTTTACAGAACAGATGGAAGCCCGCTTGGTAAAAAAACTCTGGAATCGGGTTATAATAAATTGATAATGCCATCAAGCAACTGGAAAGATTGTGTTTTGCTTGTTGGGGTTTATGTTGAAGGAAAGCAGGTATTGGTGGAGAAAGTGGTGAAAGAATAGAATTGTCCGACCTTATCTTTGCAATCAGGTGAAAATACGATAGAAATAAACAGTAAAGATTGGGCTGATGGTGTTTATTTATATGGAATAAGTATTAATGGTGAAAACATTGAAAACAAAAAAATGGTAAAAACCAAATAAACAAGTCTTCTTTTCACCCTCTCGAAAAGAGAGGGTGAAAAGAAGTAAATAATATGAAAAAACACATTCTCATATTACTTTTTCTAAATCATATATTGATAGTTTCAGCACAGCAATGGATTCCAGATGTAAATAAAAAATACAGTTTTACAAGTGCTTGGCAATTGGGAACATGTCTATTGGCAGTAAATGATACTCTCTATGTTGGTGGTCAATTTGCTCGTGTATCAAATGTCAATGCACTTGAAATTGCAAAATATTGTAATGGGAACTGGCATTCATTAAAAGGAGGGTTAAATGGTTCTCCTATATCTTTTTTATATAAAAACAGCAATTTATATATTGCAGGAGATTTTAGTTGGGCTGACAATAAACCCGGTACAAATGGCCTTGCCCGCTGGGATGGAAACAACTGGTGGCCTATTGGTTCAAATAGCAGTTGTGGGGCTGGAATTAGCGCATTGGAATATTATGACGGTAAATTATTTGCTGCCGGAAACATAGGTGCCATTGGGAGTGTTGGTGTAACATATGTTGCATCTTTTGACGGAATAAATTGGGCTAATGCCGGAAATTCAAGCCTACCTCCTTTGACAAATTTAAGGAGGAATAATGCTGATTTGTTAGCATGTCATTATAGCGGATTTATGAAATACGAAGGAGATACAACATGGTCATATAATCCTTATGGTGGTTGCAGTAATTATTGGAAAATGGAAAAAGATACAATAAATGATTTTTTATATGTTGCCGGAGATTTTGCATACATATGTACCAACCCTCCTCTTACATCTTATGGTATTGCTATGTGGGATGGTTTTGAATGGCATTCATTCGGGACAAACGTTGTGAATGGAATAGGTGCTATGAAAGTTTACAACGGATATTTATATGCAGCACATGGTTCAGATACTTTAAGAGATGGTTTGCAGATAAATTATGTTGCTCGCTGGGATTGGGACAGCCTTCGATGGTATCCACTTGGCAGCGGTTTTTCAGGAGGAGGCCCGAATGCATTTGAAGAATTCCACGATACCTTATTTGTTACAGGAAATTTTAATATTGCTGGTGGCGATTCAGCCTATGGTCTTGCCCGCTGGTATATGCCCGACACAAACTGTTCTTTTTTACGCCCTATGATACACACCTTAGCATTGCAGGATACATTTCATTTGTCGGGTGGCCATGTAAATGTCCAGTTTTTTAATAACAACGCTTACGCACAAAGTTGGCAATGGGATTTCGGCGATTTGGGTACAGCCAACATACAGAATCCTGTTCACAATTTCACGAATGATAGCACATACCATGTAACTGTTACTGTTACTGAGGATGGTTGCACAAAATCGGATACCATAACAATACACATATTAAGCGGAGGTAGTATTGATGAATACACAAAAGAAAATCTGAATTTTAAAGTTTACCCCAACCCAACCGGAGGTGATTTTACAATAGAATGTACATTACCACATAATAAAACAGGCGAAATAAGGGTATACAGAACAGATGGAAGTGCGCTTGGTAAAAAAACTCTGGAATCGGGTTATAATAAATTGATAATGCCATCAAGTAACTGGAAAGAAAGTGTTTTGCTTGTTGGGGTTTATGTTGAAGGAAAGCAGGTATTGGTGGAGAAGGTTGTAAAACAATAATATTATTTTATGGCTGTTTTTGATTTCTTTTTTCGTTCGCAAAACGATATAAAAATCGAAGCTTTTCCATCATTCGAAACACTACAGAATGCTTTGATTCGGGATTTCGTTGTTCATACTATTGAGTTGAAAATAACAAATAACACAGAATATGCCTTATTTATAGAACTTCCCATTATCAAACTTTACAAGAAAGTAAACGGATTCACTGAACACAAGATTCCTGCTCCGGTGGGACTATACCCTTTTCATCTGAAGCACTCATGTTCCCATAGGATAAAATTCAATCTTCCAAACGATATTTTCGATAAACTCAAGCCCAAAGATAAGATCAGGTTTATCATTACAGATGTTCTTAAAATCAAGTATCTTTCAAGGAAATATACGATTTCGGAACTTGCCTACGACTTATAAATTATCTGATGCGATTTATAATTTGTATTTTCTGTAAATCTCTTTTCTCACAGGGCAGTTGCAAATTGCAGAATACCCAAAATTTAATTTATATTCACACCAGTTTTTCGGACATTCAACAAATAACACTGAATTTTCAATACAGCTTTCAACTTTAGCTATACGGCAGAGGTAATTCACATTTTTCAAACATTCAAAGTTATGTGCACAGTGTTTAGTTTGCCTGATTATAGCGTCATCTATTTCCATCATAATTTATTCACCTTTTAATTCTATTTTCATTTTTAAATGCTTAAAAACTTCAACCATAACTTTTTCTGTCATATATTCTCTTTCAATATCTCCATTCAGAATTATTTTCTCATGTTCAGAAGGAACTTTCATAAGATCACTATTTATTTCATAATCATATATCACAACCCTTTCATCTTTACTGAGAGATAATTTCATTATAAAACCTTGCAGGGATTTAATAAAATCAGCTTTTAAAAGGTTAGTCTGAATTTCATAAGAAGGCCATGCCGTATCCTGTTCGGAACGATACGAAGGAAAGTTTTCAGACAGATAATTTTCAAGTTTCCGTATTTTTAACGGAGACTGGATGGCATGTACAAGCAAATATTTTTTCATAAAACAAGACGTGGGTCGTAACTATATCTGCATCTGAGGTACTGGTATACCTGCACAACAAATAAGCTAGACCCACGCTTGGCGTGCGTATGCTTATTATTCTGTTGTGCATAAAAATTACCAGTTTTCAGATGCGAGAATAACAATTAACGCTATTATTTAATAAGAACCTATGAAACTTTTTTTTGTTTTCAATACAAATTTACAATACTTATACGAAAGATAAAAATATTTTTAATGTATACAAAATCACATTTTTACCCCTTCCAGGTACATTTCATTAATTCCGAACAACCCGAATATCTCATTTTTCAATCGTACCAGGTTAACAACGTCCTCCATGTTGTATTTTAATACTTTCTGTTTTTTATAGGGATTTCTCCAGTCTTCAGCTAATTTAAAGATATTTGATTTGTATTGTTTTTCGGAACGTTTCAGTTCGAACATTTCTTCAAAATATGCCAGCTTATAGGAATCCATTCCCGGCATAATATCCCTGAACACTTTCAGTAAATTAATACAACGGTAATTATTGCGGATGTCAAGCCCTGTACATTTTTCAAGCATTCCGATATCGGGACCGTAAAAGTATATATAACCGTTTACCGGTTGCAGCATATTCATAATGTTATGAATATTCAAACTCTCATCATAAAGTTGTCCGGCCTTTGTGATGGAATAGGCATACCCTACTAAAAAAAGTTCCTGGTTAAAGAACCATTCGAGATCAATAAATAAGTCTACCATTGAAAAAATTTAAGATTAAGGATTTTCGATTTAGGATTTAAAATGAGCAATAAAATTATGCTAATTCAAAGCAGGATATTTTCAAATGATGTGATTTGTTATGAAATGAGGTTATTTGCACCGATTTAGTGTTTTCAGGGTATTTATATTTGCTGTATGGAAACACCGGTCAAGAAAACATTTACCCTACAGGAACTGGCAGATCAGTACGAGGTAAGTTTAAAAACCTTTTATGTGTGGTTAAAGCCCATCCGGAAACAGCTTCTCGAAATGAATCCCGGATGTAAACAACGATTACGGATATTGTTACCTAAGCAGGTAAAATTAATTCAGGAATTTTTGGGATAGAAAATAATAAATTAACATTTGTAGTCCTTTACAGTCAATCCTAAGATGCCCAGTAATTGTTCATTTATTATTTCTCTGGTATATATTTCATGAAAATTTGCTTCAATTTTCATCGTTTTTTTGGCTTCATCAGTTAACATTTTCATTAGAAGACCATATGTATATTCAGCAGTTTCCTGATCTTCAAAAAATAAATCCGAATGTTTGCTTCCTATTTGTATGCTTAATTGAAATATCTTTTTCATTTTTTTGAATTTGAGTGAATAAAATTAATCAGATTTCACAGGATTGTAATAACAGAAGATTGTTTTCATTACACGGACTTTACGGTCATTAGTTTTAGATACTATATTTAGCTGTAGTTACAGGAAAGCAGCTTTTATCACCAACATAATATTGCAAAGAAATCAGCAATATTCATGCTCACCCCGAAAAAAACAATCCTTATTGCACTTATTGTTCTGACCCTCGGAATTGCATGGGTATTTTACAGAATGTACAGGGAATCTCAAAAACTTAAAATCAGTTCCATATCCCTTAAACCATCAGAGAAAATATCCGGTTTCGGTGACCTGCTGAACATATTCAGAGACGGACTGAACCTTGAAGGATCAATAGACATCCGGAATTTCTCAGGCAAAGAATATACATTAAACCAGGTCAGTTTCGATTGTTTTACACCAGTCAAGGAAAAGTTGATTGCCGAACAGACAAACATAATACAGCATGACATTAAAATTGAAGTCAAAAAAACAACGAGCATACCTCTCGTCTACAATGTTACTGTTCTGAATGCACTTAAATTATTCAAAGAATGCGGGGCAATACCCGAAGATGCTACCATATGGGGTATCATAACAAATCCTGTGGCAGCCTGGGAAACATTTTCTCCTGAAAAACTCAAAATAAAACTCAAAGGCTTTCTACAGGTACAAGGCATCACATTAAACTACAACGAAAACTATCCCCTCTATGAATAGCAGGTTTGATGTAACGGGCAGGTCAATAACCCTGAAGGAATATGCCGATATAAATGACACTATTCCGAACCTGAAAAGGATCATACTGGAAAATTACCCTGCTGTAGAAGGTCTTGCCTGTTATTTAGAGGGAAATTCCGAAGAAGAAACCTTTCATAACATCTGGGATTATGTCCGGAATAATGTCAATTATCAAAATGACGAAAAAGGCAAGGAACAGCTCCGCAGACCTCAAAGAACACTTTCAGATAAAACCGGTGACTGTGACGACATGAGTATCCTGATTTCTTCTATGCTTACCGTTCTCGGATGCAATCACGAACTTTATGTAACAGCGTACAAGAAAAAAGACGAATGGCAGCACATTTACCCTGTAGCTTTCGACCGGAACGGCAACAGGTACGTGATAGACTGTGTTCCTGAAATCCCCTATTTCAATTACGAAGCATATCCCATTAAAAACAAAATAGTAATCAATATGAAACTTGAAGAATTAGCAGGTGGCAAGGATGCCAACATCGTGACAGAACTTACCCAGCCTTTCGATATCGAGAGCCTCGAAGGATTGAGTAACGATGAAGAACTTGTTTCAATACAAGGGCTTTTAGGCAATATCGCCATCGTGGATGAAGAAGAAGACTACGACACCATGTTGAGTGGAACAGAACTTAAACGGAACATTGTTCTGAGGCAACTGGTGGATGCAAAAAACAGTTTGCAAAATGAAGTATCAAACCCTACGGAAATGTCACAGTTGAATGACAACAAGCTGGATCTTCAGTTGGTCAGTAATATCATCGACAAAATTGATGATGAAGAAGCCTTTGACGAAGCTGTAGACCTTGCCATCCGCAAAGGAACCCTTTATCAGAATTTCTATAAAACCATCGGTGTGGCCATGGATGATGCCGTAAACGGTCTTTCGGGTAATGACGATGATATTTATTATTTAAAATCATTGGAAAACGACAATGCTCATGAAGTATTAACCGATGAGATTAACGGTTTGGGAAAAGGTTTCCTGAAGAAAATCGGAAACAAAATTAAAAAAGGAGTACAACAATTCAGTGAAAACCATCCCAAACTCGCTAAAGTAGCACAGTCCTTTAATAAGTTCAATCCTGCCACAGTAACCGTCCGTAAATCAATGGAACCCTTTATCCGGGCTAATACTTTCCAGATGGCGGAAAAAATGGCCGTAGGCTATTCTACCGAAGAACAGGCAAAGAACTTAGGCTACAACAAAGCAGAATGGCAGCAGTTTGTAGATGCCAAAGACAAAGCTGAACAGAAATGGGTAGCTATCGGTGGTGAAAAGGATTATTTCAGAAAAATGATCATGAACGGCGTGGGAGCAAAAAAAGCCGGACTCAAAGGATTGGGTATTGCTCCGGTGATTATTGCTGCCGTAACCAAAATATTCAGTGCCGTCATTGAGAATTTCAAAAAACTCAAACTGAAAAGAAAGGACGGAACCGTGATTGAGGATAAGACCACAACGGAAACCGAACCGACAAATAACAGCAATGATAATAGTAATAACAAATCATCAAAAACAACAAATCCAACAAATAAAGATATGTCAGATACAGAAACAAATCCAAAGGTGGAAACTGATGAAAAGTCAGGAGTAACCACAGAAACAACAACCGATGCAAACGGTAAGGAAACCAAAGTCTATAAAGACAAAGACGGCAATGAAATAAGCAAATACAAGGCGTTCATGTTAAAGAATAAAACGGCAATCATTGCTGTGTCCATCATTTTTGTCTTGGGAATTGTCGGACTCATCATATGGAGGATAAGAAAAAGGCGTAAGGAAGAAAAAGAAGGGATGAAAGGCCTGGGCGAAGCCGGACTTTCCCGCAAACAGGAAAACTTTATCAGGCGACAGGGATTAAACAACCGTGCTTATGCTTCCCTGGTTCGTGAACAGATTAACAGGGATAAACAGCCATACAATCAGTATACCCGTAAGCAATATTATAAGAAAGTATTTACGGATGCTTTCAGCCGTCCGATTAGTCATAAACAAGTATCCGCAACGTTAAGTCATAACAATGTATTAAAAGAGGTGCGTCAGCTTGCAAAAGCTAAAGGCGGTGGCTCAGCTGCATGGAAAGAAGCCTGGAGAGAAGTTAAAAAAAAAGGCCGGTAAAAAGTAGTAACGAAACAAAGGGTATAGGAAAATACTCAAAACCAAAGAAACAGAACAGGGACAAATCGGCTTCGGACAGGTTCAGAAAAATCACAGAAAGAGCAAGAGAAATAAGGAAACAACATCCGAAAATGAAATGGAAAAACTGTGTTAAACAGGCAAGCGGAGAACTTTATTAGTCGAAAGTTTGAAAGTAAAAAGTCAGAAAGTGTAAAGTAAAAAAAGTAATCAGTCATCAGTAAAAACAAAGAATAAGTAACAATAAACATTAAACAATTTTTAGTATGAAAGATTTATCATCAGAAGAAATAATCCTTAGTGGATTAAGCGGAAACACAGCTCCAAATATAAAAGCTGGTAACGTATCAAAATTAGGCGCAAGCCAGTTTAGAATGCAAATGATTGAACGTATTCCAAACCTTCCTGCAAAGTTGCAAAAAGACCTGAAGGAAGATAGGGCGCAAATCTCAGACAAGGATTTTTTTGTAATTCGTGAACTTACAGGAACCAGTACTGATATTATCAGGAAGAATGAAAAATCCGAAGCAGGACTTCGTAACATCGATGATGCCGAGCTGGGCGAAAACCAGCATTTCCTTTTATTAGCCATCTCATTGCAGTATCGTAGTGGTAACAGCGGTCGTTTTGATGAACTCTTTCCAGATTTTCTTGCTAATGCCGTTTATACCGTAAAGCTTGGAACTCGTGAAATCATGACCAAGAACTCCGTAGATAAGTTTCAAAGCCCTGCATTCGGTTATAATATATTCCAACCACTTGGCTTACTCATTCTGGATAACCCGAAGCTTATAGAACCGAAGAAAACCATAGCCTTTAACATAGAAGATGCACCATCAGCCATGAGCGGTTCTGTAAAACTTAAACTCATTGGAATCGAAGTGAAGAACTATTAAAAAAGTGACTTAAGTATTTAAAGTTTGAAGTACCTAAAGTAAAAAATGGAAGTTCGGAACTTAACAATAAATCCTAAATCTCAAATCCTGAATTATAAAATTATGGAATCAAAAATAGATTTGAATGCAATAAAAGATCTCTCCAAAGAGCAAAGAATGAACCTTGCAGCTTTAATCAGGAAAGACCCTGAGTTATGGAATGCAATAAATGGTATCGGTGGTTTGTCGGAAAATTCTGATAAAGGGCTTGTACAGGGAAACACCACGTTCAGGAAAAAAGGTTTATCCAATGTGGATGTTACTGTCAAAAACAAGAAAGGCGAAGTGAAAACCGCTAAAACCAATCAATACGGTTTTTTCAAAATGGAACTTGTTCCCGAGGTTTATTTTATCGTGTATACAAAAGGCCCTGTTTCTTCAGATTCAATAGAAGTGGATATACAACCCGGCATGACCTTTTCTTTTAACTATGACTTTGAAAAGATAGGATAACAAATCACATGAACAAGCTGAAATCATTCCTCGAAGAAAGAAACGGTGTAAAGTCACTGCTGCGTTTGCAGTCTTTGCTTACACTGTTTTTTTCATTCGGGATTATTGTATACCGCTCTTCCGATCTTAAGATTTATCTCGAACTGAATATACTATTGATTACAGCCTGTTTTGCTCCTAAAGTCTTACAGAAATTCGCTGAAGAAAAAAAGAATTGATTATTGTTTATTGAATATTGATTAATGAAAACAATGGTCAGACAATAGTCATACAATGGTCAATAATAAATCTTCAATCGAAAATAATAAATTAAAAAATGAATGATCAGTATATATTAAGCATTATCATAAGCATATTGTTATCAGTTAACGGATTTGTGCTTACTCTTTTTGTGTCCAATGTAAAGGAACTGAAAAAAGCTATCCAGGAACTGGCAGTTGCTATCAAAGGAAATCAGAAAGACATAGAACATCTCGAAAAGACTGTGGATGTTCATGAAAAGATTCTTGAAAAACACAGCGAAGACATTGAAGAAATAAAATTTCATATTCCTGAAATTGTAACAAATAAAAAAGGAAAATAATCATGGCTGAAAACAAACTCGATTTTATCATACAGAACGTAGATAAAGTCATTACATCGGCAGACGTTCATGAAATAAAGGAAAATCTTGATCCCGATTATTTTTATTTAATCGGTATTGCTATTTCAGATGTGTTTTGTTCTAAAAAATCCATCCTCGACCAGGTGAAGATCAAAGGAACTGAACTCATCCCCGAAAAGTTTGAAGCGGTGCATATCATGTCTTCCGGTTCCGTTCAGCCAAACAAAAGGTTCTTTTCTTTATTCAAAGCTGTAAAGACTTCCGGCGATGAGATCATCATAAAATTTCATGACCCGGACTGGGCTGCTGATTATAATTTACAGATTCAGGTTTTATTGGCCAATAATCCCGAAAAACTTATTGATGTATTGCTTGGTTAAAATATATGAAGGAAGTCTTGCCAACAGGCTAAGTGATGCCTTTCTTTTTACTGTAAAGGATTACAAAAAGGTTCATGGCGCTTTTTGTTCGGGTGGCGCGGACTTGTCCATCGCTTTTGAAAGCGGACGAAAGATCTTCTTCAGAAATCTTGAACAAAGGACAAGTACCGATTTTCCACCCAACAAAAGGCCCGTTTTCTTTGAAAAAACATTGGACAGTGAAACGATCAGCGGGGTTATCACTTTTACGGATAATTTAAATAGAGTAAAAGATGTGTCGGTGTATTTGTTACTGGAATAGTTATTCAATAGTTATTCGACAAAAGATAAAGGTTGAATGTTATAAAGTCAAAAGTTGAAAGAAAAACGAAGGTCAGACAATAGTAAAACATGGTCAGACAATGGTCAAACAATAGTAAAACAATGGTCAGACAGTAGTTAATAATAATATACCGATGGAAGAGAATAACATATTGAATGTGATGATAAAAAATGACCTTGCAGACAACAGGGCATTTGTTGTTTCTCATCATCAGGTAAAATCTCCGTCAAGAATCGATGTAAAAGCGGATGAAGTGATTTACATTACTGAAATTATCCTTGACCTGGTTGTTGATTCCTGGCTTGAATTTCATTCTGCTACGGAAAGCCGTTTGATTGAAAAAATTGTTCCGGTTCCGGTAAAAGAAATTTTCAACGTTGTTACAAGACACAAAGGAAATATTTACTTCAGCAGATCTTCCAACTTTTCTTTCGATGTAAACTTTGTTAAACTCAAAATTCTCAAATAATGCAACAGATATTTGATATTCACGATTACGATGAACATTTCTTAGAGCAGTTCACCTCACATCTTATTCCTATTTATGATTTGTGGAGCATTCGTCCTTTGCAGAACGAACAGAAAGAATTGATTTCCGGTTCATCCGAAGAAGTGGAAAAATTCCGGAACTTCATCATTGATCATACAAACAAAGACTACCCTCATCCACTTATCATTGTTATTGGAAATGCCGAAAAAGGCAATTCCAGAAACATGTCCAATACTACCAAACGGTATTTCAAGATAAAGTTTGAAAAGTTCAAAGGGAATGATCTTGGCTCTCCGCTGGCTTTGGGTTATTCACAGCCTTATACTAACGGCAGTGAACAAATGATACCCCTGGGTTTTATGGGAAATATGCAAAGACCCATGATGAATAACGGTATGCAGGGTTTTTCTCTCGGAGATATACAGGGAATCATTGACCGGAATGTAAATGATGCTGCCCGTTCAATCAAAGCGGAATATGAAGAACTGTCGGCAAAACGTGAAGTTGAATCCATCAAACGGATTGCCGAACTGGAAACCAAAATGGAGTTGCATAAACTTGAAATCCGGGAAAAAGAAATAGAAGCAAAAGAACAGCAACTTCAGGAAGATATTGAGGCGTTTGAAGAAAAAAGATTAGAAGGATTAGGAACCGTTAAAGACTATACCAAAACCATTGCAAGCGGTTTGATGGAACTGGGAAAAACTGCTTTCGGACTGGATAACCTCGATTCTAAAAAGAAAGATAAAACGGACAAAAACAAAACCGATAAAAGCGGAAAGGATCAAAACTTGGGTGGTACAAGATCCACTTCTTTTGATGATGAAGGGTTCACTGAAAACAAATCACAGAATAAAGAGGAAAAGTCGGAAAATAATTCAAACAATAACAAATCAAATAACAACACCGAACAACCGAACAATAAGAACAACAACGATGCTTTTGAGACTTTGTTGGAAGTGGTAAAGAATCTGAACGAGGAACAGAAATGTACTCTGATGAATGTTCTGATTCCGGAGGAGGAAGAAATTCAGAAGGAAAACAATATTGAAAATTCACAGGAAAATCAACAAAATAACGAGGAAAATGAAAACGTACAATCTTAAAGTAATCATTAACGAAAATGGTTCAGAACTGGAAAAAAACCTCTCCATTGAGGCTAATGATGCCAGTGAGCTGTCGCAAAAGCTTAATGCATTAAAGGTATTAAATCAGTCCATCTCCCATGACGATCTGATGTCAACGGTAGAAATGATCCATGAAAAGCCGGAACTCATCCCTGTTGTTAAAAACATGCTTGAGGACGGTGAAAACCTCTCGGAAACTCAACTGTTGATGAAATTACCGAAATATGTAAAACAAGTTCTCCAGGTGCTTAAAAGCTAAAAGTTGAAAGCTATAAAGTCAAAAGTTGAAAGTAAATAGCAGAAAAATCAATAGTCAGTCAGTGGCCAATCAATAGAAAATAATCAATCAAAAATAGTCAATGGTGAAATGTGGCAAGCGGGTTTAATAAAGGCAAAGGATTATGTCAGTCAGAAATACAATTCTGTGAGTCCGCAAAACAAGCGTAGGGCGACTATCATTATTATTGTTGTTATCCTGATTTTGCTTTTTGGTGGCCGGATCAGGGACGGTCTCCGGAAAATGTTTCATAATGATGCTTCCAAGCTCAAATACGATGCAGCAAAGCTGACCTATGACAGAACCGAATATTTCTCCATGTGTTCAACTTTGGAAGGTGCTATGAATGGTTCAGGCACACAAACCGAATCTGTTCTCGATGTCTTCAGGAGATTAAAAACCCAGGACGACTGGTATTTTCTACAAAAGACTTTCGGTACGAGAAAAAAAGACGGTGGAACATTTATGTCGGACATTACCGGTGATCTTAAAATGTGGTTATCCGATGATCTTGACGAGGATGAAATGCAAGAGGCAAGGAATACGCTGATGCAGCAGGGAATTACTTATTAGTTGAAAGTGACTAAAGTTCAAAAGTTGAAAGTGAAAAATAAAAAACAGAAGTAAAACATTGTCATTCAGTAGTCAAACAATAGCAAATTGAAAATAGTCAATAATAAATAATAAATTCTTTATCGTGAATAAAAAGAAAATAATTGCAATTATATTGCTCATTGTTATCGGAACTGTGGTCTTCTGGAAACGGGACTGGATTAGTCAGAAATTGGGTTTAAAAAAAGAAGCGGATTCAAATGATACCAACGGTTCAAATAATAACAATACTAACAACACAAATGACAATAACCATAAACCTGTTCCTGCCGGAATTACTTATGTCGAAAATGATACTTTCCCGTTCAAGCTCGGTGATAAAGGAACAAGGGTAAAAGCTATTCAGATTGGTTTAAACAGGTTTCATGGGGCGATACTTCAGCAGGATGGCTATTTCGGCCCACAGACGGAAGCTGCTCTTGTAAAAGCCGGATTTGGAAAAACACTGGAAGCTGAAGAAGTAAATTCATTTTTAAAGAAATAATAAGATGTCGCAACGTGCAGAATATATTCAGAAATTCACACAGGCTGTTGTAAATGCAGCAAAAGGAACAGGATTGTTCCCTTCCCTGTTTATGGCTCAGGCAATCCTTGAAAGCGGAAACGGGCAAAGTTCGTTGGCGAGAAAATACAACAATCATTTCGGAATTAAAGCTTCCAGAGATTGGAAAGGCAAAGTTATTGACATGAAAACCCGGGAAGTTTACAATGGGAATGATGTATATATAAAAGACGGTTTCCGGTGGTATAATGATCCCTGGGATAGTTTTAAAGACAGGGTGACTTTCCTGAAGAAAAATCAGACCTATGCAAATCATGGAGTATTTACGGCAAAGACACCGGAAGAACAGGCCGATGCTTTACAACGTGCCGGGTATGCCACAGCTCCAAACTATGCTTCAACGCTGAAAGATTTAATCAAAAGATACAATCTGAAAGCATTGGACAGTATGGATATTAAAAAAAAAGAATCATTGTAATTGTTCTTGTTGTTATTGTGTTAGGAATAGCTTTTTATTACCGCAAAGAAATTAAACGCTGGATAACATCATGAATTTATTATTAAAAGCTATTGTAATCACCATTGTGATTTTTGCCATTCTGTTATTTATGGATTTAAAAGCAGCAAAGAAAATATGAGACACAGCAGTTTATTTATCACCATAACATTGTTCATGTTATTATTGGGTTTTACCACCTTTGAATTCGGGAAAATGTATTTTAAGGCCGTGGAGGACAAAAACAGACTTGAACAATCATGGAATGCCTCTAAACAGGAGATTGTTTATTACAAAGCAAAAAATGGGGATCTGGTGGCAAAGAATGATGTTCTTCAGATGAAGTTATCGGAATTGAAAGATATTTACCCGGAAATCATTGCTGAACTAAAAAATTTGAAAGTTAATCCTCGTAAAGTGGAACACTATTCTGAAACCGTCATTCAGCAAAACAAAGACATCATAACAACGTTAAGGGATAGTCTGATTTATGATACTGTTCCAGTGCGTGTTTTTAATTATAAAGATGAATTTTACACCATCAATGGTATTGCTATCGGCGACAGTCAGAAAGTACACATCGAAAGCCGGGACAGTTTAATACAGGTGGTTTACAAAGGTGAAAGATATAAGCCCTGGCTGTGGATCTTCTCGAGAAGGAAATTACAGCAAGTTGTGAGTTGCAAAAATTCGAATAATAAAGTTGAATACTCACGAATTATTAAGATAAATAATTGAACCCGGAAAAATAATTTCTTTTCACCATCTTACCGTTATTGGCTATCTCCAGCCTTAAAGTCTTTAATTACTTAAAGACTTTTTTTGTTACAGGTAAATTTTCTTTTAAATTTGAATGATGTTTAAGTTATATTGTCATGTCGTCTCATATTAATAGACGTAAAGATATAAGACGGTACTGTGATTGTTAAAATATCATGAGCAAAAAATCGATAAAAAGAACGGAATTAATTGAAAAATACCTTGATGGAGAATTGCAGGGTTTAGAGTTGAATAATTTTGAATCACAACTTAAAGTCGATAAAAAATTGTCTCAGGATTGCTTTCTTCAGAAAATCATCAGGGAGACAATGGCAGACAGAGATGTTTGGGAATTAAGAAACATGCTTGATGAAATCAGAAAAGAATTTAAAAAATCAAAGAACACATAGTTATCACTTATACCCAAACAATTCTTTAACCTCCCTCACATTTTTATCTTTAGTCAGTTGATCCATCCGAGCGGGTGGGTTAAATACTTTTTTACGAGCATAAACGATATTATTTGAGCACCTGGCAGAGCAGGCGTAGGAATCGTATTTAAAGCTTTCATAAGCAGAACCACACATCCAGCATATCTTCAGATATTTTGTCCGCCTGATCGTTTTCACCAGTGCCGAACCGATGGTCTGGTTAAAGTTACGTTTCTCATCTTCTACTTTTACACCGATAATATTTTCCCGGTACAATACTTCAGTTGAAATAAATTTTTTCTGCATAATTTTTTTCCTGTAAAAGTATGCCAGGCAAAAAATCCATCTTCCGTTAAGTGCGATTAATCCTTATTAAACACCGATAATTTCCGTTGTCGGAATCGATATTGTCAACACGTTGTTATGACCCGGAATCGACCGGAAGTCGACCGGGGATCGGCTGAGAGTCGACCGGAAGTCGACCTGTGCATGAGTTGAAATTGAACTGATATTTACAAAAACGCAGATATAGCAAGGGATTTTGTGCGTTTTTCATGTGTTTTTACCAGTATTTTTATGTATTTCTTTTAATATATACAAGTCTCCGCATTACCCGCCTTATCCTGTAATGAGTATTTATGCTGTTTATTGAAGATGGTTTATTGTATTTATACACTTGACTTGGTAAAATGCCTTTTGAACGGTTACGGAAAGAAAAACCGGCAAGGTACGGGTGAAGCCGGTGCAGGTCTGGGTGCAGCGAATTTTCTTTCCGTTGCCGTTAAGAAAACTCTGTAATATATTATTCTTCTGTTACTTCTTTAATAACTTTGGATTTATCAAGGATGTAATCAGCAGACTGTTGAGCCTGTGAAGAAGCCTGTATAATAAACTTCTTATCATTCTTCATCACAGAAAGCCAATCATCAATATAACTGACATTATTTGTTATCCTGCTTTCAAAACCAAGAAAAGCAGAAAGGTAAGCGGCATTAATTTCGGCAATCAGTTCTTCAAAAGCGTATTCTTTACTACCGAATTTTCCGGTTAAAGGACGATTTAAACGATTTGAATTTCCTGTCCAATGTCCCATTTCATGAAACAAACAATTGTAAAATGCCTCTGCGGAAACAAACTGTTTTCTTTCGGGCATGAAAATTTTATCTACAGCCCAGTTGTAAAATGCTTCATTGGAAGGGGCATATTTTATAACGGCTCCTGATCCGCTTATGACCTTCTCCGCTCTTTCGTCTTTCTCAAACTCCGTTAATTTTTCTCTCTCATGAACTTGATAAAAATCTTCGGGAAGGTTATCCACCTGCGAAACATTAAAGACATTAAATTGCTTTAAATAATACACTTTCTTTAGGTTCAGGTGTTTGGTCGACTGCTTGTTTTTCAGCAAATGTTCCACCAGTTTTGTAATGTTTCTTTCAGTATCTGCATCAAAGTACATGACCGATTTAAAAACCACGATAGCGGCTTTACTGCCTTTCTGTATTTTTCCGTTTAATTCCGAAAGCTGATTAAACGTCAGCCAACGGTTATACTTATAATGATACTTCTGCTTCAGGTAATTTAATAAAAGCTGATTTATACCATTATAAACATGATTGGAAACAATGTTCCTGGCAAAGACGGAATCACCTGAGGGATTATACCACGATTGGGAGTAATTATCTGCCTTGTGGGTTTCAAGCATTTCTATGATAATGCCTGTGATTCTTTCGTAAATGTCTTTAGTATTCATAATTCAGTAGTTTTTACAGGTTGGAGATTGAATTTCTTAATCAGAATAGCAATGTTTGGATTCAGTTCAAGAAAACGGTCAAGAATGGCCTGTTCCTTTTTGCTGAATTTCACTTTTTTTGATATGTTATTTTTTTCTATCATAATGAAAAAGATTTGTAAAAAAGGGCAACCGGAATCACCCTTTTTTGATTTGTTAAAACTCAATCTGTTTTTCAATTTCACTGACCTTTGTTATCAGTGTTTCATTGATGGTTGAAACTACTTTTTTAAATACTTCGGAATTGGAAGTAGTGAAAGTGTTTCCACGGTCATCTGACAAAACAATTTTTTCGCTGAACTGGTTTGAACCAACCACAAAGGATGAAAGTTTTTTACGGCTTTCCTCAAGTTTTTCCCTTTTCTCAATCAGGATTTTGAGATTCTCCACTTTCTCAATTTTCTGGTCAAGGGTCAGTTCTTTTTTGGGAAGATTTGTTACAGTGTTTCTCTGTGTTTGCACTTCGGGTTTAACTTCTTCTGTGGGGAGAGTGTCACCGAGTTTAACAAGTTTCACACCACCTTTACCACGAAGTTCTTTCACATCGGTTAACAGGTTTTTACCGTTACCGTTGCCATTTCCGTTTACTTTCTTTTTTTCTACAGTTTCCATAACATAAATTTTAAATTGTTAATAAATAGAGATATAAAGAGACAGCGATGAAAAGCCACAAAAAACTCATTTGCAGATAATAGATTTGAGCGGAGTTCAAAAATCATCTTCCGTTTCGTTTCCTGTTTTTTATACATAGCTGTCATTCTTTTAAAATTTTTCATTTGCATCTTAATGAGTTCTCGCGTTTGTTCTGCATTAAATAAGAAAGCCGCAAATGCCCGCCATCAACAGTGATAGTCCTTAGCGTTCAGATACAAAAACAGAAAAAAGCGGGCAGGCGGTAAACGGCAATAGTTTTCAAAAAGACCTATAAAAAAAACATGAAAACTATTGCTGTTTAATGGAGGAAAAAGGAACAGAAAGCGGTTCTTTTTTACATTTTATTTGGAATAATAAATTGTAAAAAAAGAATGGCTTTCCCATTTTCCGGTGGCAGTAATAAAACTTATCTGAACGCTTAGGAATATCAATTTATCTTCTGTTGTGGAGGGCATTTCGGCTTTCTATCTTCGCAGAAACAAACGCAGGAACTCATTATGGATAATATCATTTTAAAAGCAAAGAGCAGGTATAAAAACAGGGGGGGACGGTGATTTTGAGCACAGGGAGAAATAAAAAAAGGGCATAAAAGCCCTCGCAAATATCTCTGTTATGGAAAATATTTTATATATTTAATGCTGTTAAATATTCAGGATTAAAGAATTGTCGTCTTGTAAAAGCCATTGGTGATATGGGACTGACGGGACTGTGCCGTGAAATACTACGTATAAAAGCCGGAACAGGACTTATTTTTTATTCAGAAAATCGTAAATCATTTCAATCTGCCAGGGAAGTAGCAATTTCCGGTTATTGATTTTGAGGTTTTCCCGGATCGGGGCAATCCATCGTCTTAAAGTGCCGATATGAATACCGTATTCGGCTGCTATTTCTGATAATGTTTTAACTGTTGTCTGCATGGTAAATAAATTCTGTAAATACAATTTTAAGTGAAATGAATGAAATTATTATTATCTTTAATCAGAAAAGAAAGTGGGAACTGTAAAATTTCATAACATTGCTCTTTAAGTCACCATTTGTCTATTTAGAATGAATATTTATTACGATTATTTTTCGATGTTGTACCATTGTTGTACCCAATAATATAAAAATATTTATTACATTCTGTATATTTGCATGTTATGAATATATAATGTTTAACACACGCATAGAAATAACTGGGCAGTAACGTGCAACTTGACAATGGTAACAATATACATACATGCTAGCGGTTTGACACTCACTGCGGCTAAATGCCCAGCTTTTCCAAGCGCCAAACGATAGCTGCAAGGTTTAAAAATGAAAAAATGATAATATTAAATATAAAGAATATGAAAAAAACGATTATTTTCCTTTTGACCATAGTTACAATTTTTACAAGTTGTAATAAAAACGATCCTGAGACATTAATGAAAGTTAGAGAAATTGCATGGAATTCATTAAGTGACAACGATAAATCGTCAGTTACTACGGAATGGGAACTAGCTATTGTTCGAGAAGCTACTTTTCAAAATAAAAAATCATATGCAGTGACTTTTAATACTACCGACGATGCATTACTTGGACCAATTGTGGTTTATGTTAGAATATCAACGAAGAAAGTCCTTGGTAGAGGGATTAGAGAATAATTTAATATTGCATTTACATTTTGGACAATAAAACCCAGCACCTAACACACGTTTGGCAAAAACTGGGCGGGTGGTGCATCCCGATAGCTATCGGGAGCCCAGTTTTTCCAAGCTCCAACCGTCAGACTGTCTTAAAACCTTTTTAAATGCAGATTATATTCGGACACAGGGTAAAGAAGTTTTTCAGATATTCAATTCTAAACGGGTTGTTTTTAGTAGAATCTAGAAACCTATGTCCTTTGGGCGTGGTGGTTTAATTATTTTCCGTCCAGTTTCTCCGGCGGTTCAGTTTCAGATCCTGGAGAACGGAAGCTTTTACGTTAATTGAAAAATTATAGCTTTTGTAATATCCAAAGGGAATCCACGAGAGGCGCATTTCCCAGCAATGAAGGTCCCGGTATATATTCAGACTGGTATAGGTAAATTTCTTACTTTGAATATCGTAACCCGATGAAAATGAAAATTTCCATTTTTCTGTAATGTTAAGATCGCCGGAGAAGCTTAGTGTCTTTGTTATTGTATTTCTGAACTTATATTTTACAGTATCATAATTCTGTGCTCCTGAATTCAGGGTATAGTATAAATTATAATCGATTCTGAAATTCCATGGGATTTTAAAATCCACATAATAATCCATATAGTTTTCGGGTAATCCTGCCGCCACTGCTGCCTGTTTGGCTACCTCAGAAGTAACGGTTTCCTTGTTTTCGTTGTTCTTTTTTGATTTTAACCCATCGGAATTCAGGTTAAATCCGGCTGAGATACTCCCCTGGGTAATCCTTCCCAATTTTCCTGTATATTTCCATTCGGGCAGGTTAAGTTTTCTTCCGGTTGAGTCGTAGGCGTAGGGATCGAGAACACCGCTAAAGTTTATGTTCAGAACTTTAAATAAGGTGGTTCTGCCGGAAATATTAATATTTGACCAACGCATCGAATCAAGCGCCATGTTATACGAACTGCCGAAATTCAGGCTTTCGAGTAAAGTAATCTTTTTAATGCCGGTAACAGTATCGCCTGCCGATCTTACTTTCATTTCAAGATTATTGCCTAAACCCACATTAAGCAATCCATATTTTCCCTGCCCGGGATAACCAAAAATTCCGGTATTAAATATGGAGTAAGTCTCAACATTACCAAATGTGTCTTTCTGAACAGTTTTATAGTAGCCAAATTTATTCTGGGAATAGTCGGGACGATAGCTATAGCTTACGGTTGGAGTAACAACATGCCTTAGGGCAACGATTTTCGCATCGGGATTCCGGCTCTGAAAGAAACCATATAATTTTGTGGTAAACGGAATAGAAACCTGGTAATCTCCCGCTCTTCTGAATCCTTTTACCGTATCAATCTCCATATGCGCTAAAACCGTATCGGTTGAGTATTGTGCAGGAATCCATGCTTTGTTTATAGTTTGCAAATACCAGCGTTCCGTATAATTTAAGGATGGATTGAGCATAAAATATTTTAAAACTTTTAATGAAGTGCTGACGGGTATGCTGTGTTTCATTCCGTTCCGGAAATCGTGCAGGGTCTGATCGGTAAAAAGTTTGTCTTCTTTTGTTTGTACTGAATTGGAAATGTTGGTGTTATATGAAATCCCGAAGTTTCTGTACAAATCTTTATAAAATCTTTGCTTCCCCGGGCTTTTTTTAGGTTTAAAGGGTTGCTGACGCGACATGGATAAGTAAAGTTCGGGAATACTTAAATTAATAGTACTATCGAGCAGATTCTGGCTGTGCCGTAAATTAACAGAAAGATTGAAAGGAGAATTGGGCCAGCGCTGATTAAACGAGATGCTCGACTGAACATCGCTTCGTAAACGGTTATCCACACTATATGTATTATATTTATTATAAGAACTGGAGCCGAGATTCACATTGGCCGAAAAAGTATGATTAGGGTGTGCCTTTGAATCCTGTGAATGATTCCATTTAAACCAATACGTATTGGTACTGAGATAATTCGGTAGTCCTTTTTCGCCTACAATTAATTTTACATAACTAAGGTTTACATTACCATTATATTTATAGCGTTTGATATAATTAGTAACTAAATTTGCACCCCACGAACCCCTGGAATATACTTCTCCCCGAAGAGTGGCATCCATTTTATCGCTGATGGCAAAATAATATCCTCCGTTTTTCAGATAGAAACCTCTGTTTTCTTCTTCGCCATATTCCGGAATAATGATTCCCGATTTATTTCCTTTTTTATTCGGAAAAAAACCAAAGGGAATTCCCAGGGGAACAGGAACATCTTCTATTACCAGGTAAGCGGGTCCCGAAACAATTTTATCGTCGGGGATAACTTTTGCTTTTGTTAAATTTACGTAATAATGGGGATGATCGAGATTACAGGTTGTGTACATTCCGTTCCGGAGACAAACATTTCCATCGGCCATTCTTTTTGTTTTTTCGCTATGAAGAAATCCGCCCGACTGTTCGGTAACAACTCCCGTAATAATTCCTTTTTTCGTTTTAAAATTGTACCGGAGGGTTTGTGCCGTAAATTCATCTCCTCCATCCTTAAATTCCGGTTTTCCAGTTTCTTTGCCAGTACTGTCCTTTACGCCGGAGGCAAACGCTTCATTTTTTCCGAAACTTATTTCGATATAATTGGCTTTTAATTCAATATCTTTATAATTAATCTGGCTGGCATTATATAAATAAACTTTTTGCTCTTTAATATTGAAAATCATAGAATCGGTGGCAGTATACTGAACAGGAGCATCAACCCGGTTTTCTTTTTTATGAACAGTGAATTTGGCAGTATCTTTACTGATGGTATCTATAGATATTTTCGTTTCCTCGTCGTTTTCAAGAGTGTCGGGCTTAATTTTTGTGGAATCGGGCGGAACAATATTCTGACCGGAAGCAATGGTCATGTTAAAAACAAATAAAACAACTACTGCTATCAGATTTGTTGAATTCCGTATGAAAACACTATTTTTGTACAAATTGCAGTTGAATAAGAAAGTTCAAAACTAATTAAAATTTTAATGCAGGGAGCAGGGCATTTTAGCTTGAATTTGAGAAATGCCGCATCATATGTGGGATTCTTGCTTTTGTTAATTTTCATTAATTGTTCAGTTTTAGCACAAAGCAACGGAAAAAAATATCAGATTAAAACAGTAGTTATTGATGCGGGACACGGTGGAAAAGATCCGGGCGCTATCTGTAAAAACGGCAAGGAAAAAGACATAGCTTTATCGGTTGCATTAAAACTCGGAAAATTTATTGAAACCAGTTTCAGCGAGGTAAAAGTAATATATACCCGCAAAACCGACGATTTTGTTGAATTATATAAAAGAGCACAGATTGCAAATTCTAATAAAGCCGATTTATTTATATGTATTCATGTAAACAGCAGTAAAAAACCTGACCCTTACGGTACCGAAACCTATGTAATGGGTTTGCATAAAACACAGGGTAACCTCGATGTCGCTATGACCGAAAACTCGGTCATTACCAAAGAAGATAATTTTCAGAATCAGTATGACGGGTTCGACCCACATAGTCCCGAAGCTTTTATTATATTTTCTTTATACCAGAATGCATATCTCGATCAGAGCTTAAATCTTGCAGCTAAAATCCAGGAACAATTTTCAAAAAGGGTTGGACGGTTAGATCGTGGTGTGAAACAAGCCGGATTTCTTGTTTTGTGGAAAACGGCTATGCCTGGCATTCTTACAGAAATAGGTTTTATTAGTAATCCCGACGATGCGAAATTTTTATTGAACGATACTAACCAGACATATATGGCATCGGCTATTTTCAGGGCTTTTAAAGAATATAAAAATGAAATGGAAGGAAATTCTGCTGATGATTCGAAAAATAAAAACATTGAACCCGAAAATCAGGAAGAAAATAATGAGAATGCTATAGAAAATAAAAAGGATACATTAAAAATCAACAATGTTGTGACAGATTTTAAACAATCAGATGAAACTGAACAACAGTCAAACGATACAATTATTTTCAGGGTACAGATTGCCTCATCGGTTAAACCTATTATAATTAAACCCGAAAACTTCAAAGGACTGACAGGGGTTTCGGAATTAAATATCGATGGGAGTTATAAATATACTTTTGCAAAAGCTTATTCGTTTGAAGAGATAGTAAAGTATCAGAAAGAAGTAAAATCGCAATATCCTGATGCATTTATTATTGCCATAAAGAACGGGAAAAAAATTCCGGTAAATGAAGCAATTAAACAAACAAAGAATTAATTTTAGCTTTTTATTTAATTATGGCATTTAAAATCTCAAACGAAGTGAAAGTAGGAATACTGGTGGTTATAGCCATTGCACTTCTTGTTTGGGGTTTTCAGTTTCTTAAAGGAAAAAATCTTTTTGAAAGCAGAAATACATATTATGCCATTTATAATCGTGTTGACGGAATGGACGAGTCGAGTCCGGTATTTATTAACGGATTAAAAGTGGGCCTGGTTAACGATATTTACTTTCATCCCGACAAATCGGGACGAATTGTAGTAAAAATGCTGGTAGAGAAAACATATCAGATTCCGGATTCCAGCATGGCAGAGATTTATAGTGCCGACTTAATGGGAACGAAAGCCGTAAGAATTAATTTAACCAAGTATAAGAAGTATTATAAGTCGGGCGATACCTTATATTCAAGAATTGAACAGGATCTGAAATCCCAGGTGAGTGCACAGATGCTGCCTCTGAAAGCGAAAGCCGAAGAGTTAATGCTTTCTATCGATTCTGTGATGTCTGTTATTCAGAATATTTTCAACGAAAATACCCGCGAAAATTTATCAAAGACTTTTGCCAGTATAAAAACTACTATAGAAAATCTTGAACGAACTTCAATTTCTCTTGATACTTTAATGCAGAACGAAAAATATGTACTGGCAAGGATTTTTGCAAATATTGAATCTATTACTGCCAATCTGAAAAATAATAACGAGCAGATTACAAAGGTGTTGTCAAACCTTTCTTCTATCAGTGATTCAATTCAGCAGTCGAATATCAAGACAACTATTTTAAATGCAAACAAAGTACTTGAGCAGGCGAACTCAGTTATCGGTAAAATTAACAGGGGAGAAGGATCCTTTGGTTTGCTTATCAATAATGATACTCTTTACAGGAATCTTGAAAATGCTTCAAGAAATCTTGATAAGCTGATGAAAGATATCCGGGAAAATCCGAAACGTTACCTTCATTTCAGCGTTTTCGATTTTGGCCGTACAGTTATTGTTGACGAAAATGGCGAAAAAGTTAAGTCACCGAAAAAACCTAAGAACAATAACAACGAACCTACTTCTGATCAGTCTATCTTTAAAATCCAGATCAGATCTGCCAAAAAACCTATTCCAAAAAGCTCAAAAGACTTTAAAGGAATGGACAATGTGGAAGAAAACCTGGTGAACGGATGGTATAAATATACTGTAGGTCGATTCTTTAATATTGATGAAGCATTTAAATACCAGGAAGAAATTTCAATTCAATTCCCTGATGCATTTATTGTTGCATACAAAGGAGATACCCAGGTAGCGATTAAAGAAGCGGTAGAAAATTAGAAAAAAAATATTTTTTTAATTTTTTTCTAAAATCCCTTTCCTACTAAAAAAATTCATATATTTGTCATGTCGAGCAAGGGTTTTATTAAGACGTCGCTGTTAATAATAAGATATAGTGAAGTTTGGGTTCGTTGTGAAAGAAAAAATATTTTTTTGACAAACGTCAAAAGCTCATGTTCAAACAATTGATAAAAAAAATGATTTTGCAATAGATTTTTTGTTTTTTTATAAACTATTTTTTTTACAATATTGCTGACTGAAATTAGAAAACTGACAAACTAAAAATACTACTGGAGGAGAATGAGTAAAAATCATGTTGATGTATGGAGTAATTGCCTGAAGGTAATACGGGATAACGTACCTTCTATTAGTTTTAAGACATGGTTTGAGCCAATTGTTCCCTTGAAACTCGAGAACAATATCTTAACAATTCAGGTGCCCAGTCCTTTCTTTTACGAATACTTGGAAGAACAATATATAGACATTCTGAGTAAAACCCTTCGAAAAGAGATTGGCGATGATGTTAAATTAGAGTATAATGTTGTAATGGACAACAATGCTCTTTCAAATGCCAAACCATATACTGTAAAACTTCCGGCAAAAAATAAATCCGATTTAAAAAATCAACCCGTATCTGTTCCTTTGGATTCCGAAGATCGTTCCATTAAGAATCCATTTATATTACCCGGAATTAAAAAACTGAACATTGATCCGCAATTAAACCCCGATCATTCATTCAATAATTTTGTTGAAGGCGAATGCAACCGCCTGGCCCGTTCTGCCGGCTATGCTGTTGCCTGCAATCCGGGTGGAACTGCTTTCAATCCCTTGTTCCTTTATAGCGCCAACGGTTTGGGGAAAACCCATCTTTGCCAGGCTATCGGAATTGAAGTGAAAGAAAGATTTCCTGAAAAAACGGTTCTTTACGTTCATGCACATAAATTCATAACACAGTTCATGGAATCCATACGGAATAATAACCGTAACGATTTTGTACATTTCTACCAGATGATAGATGTATTAATCATCGATGATGTTCATGAATTTGCAGGAAAAGAAAAAACACAGGATATTTTCTTCCACATATTTAATCATCTTCACCAGTCTAACAAACAACTTGTAATTACAGCCGATAAACCACCGGTCGAGTTACAGGGCATGGAACAAAGACTATTGTCGCGTTTTAAATGGGGACTGGCAGCTGATTTGCAGGCACCCGATTTTGAAACACGTATTGCTATCCTGAAAAAGAAAACGTATAACGATGGCATAGAAATGCCGGATGAAATTCTGGAATATCTTGCTTCGCATATCACAACCAACATGCGCGAACTCGAAGGCGCTCTGGTTTCTATACTGGCCCAGTCCACCCTTAACAAGAAAGAAATAACTCTTGATCTGGCAAAACAAATCATTGACAAACTTGTTAAGAGCACCCGCCGGGAAATATCCATAGATTATATCCAGAAGATTGTTTGTGATTATTTCAATATGCAGGTCGAAAACCTGAAGTCGAAAACCCGTAAACGTGAAATAGTTCAGGCCCGGCAAATAGCTATGTATTTTGCCAAAAACCTTACTAAAAGTTCACTGGCAACCATTGGTTCGGTTATAGGAGGGAAAGACCATGCAACTGTTTTACATGCGTGTAAAACAGTAAACAACCTGATAGATACCGATAAACGTTTCAGATTATACATTGATGAAATTGAAAAGAAACTCAAACTCTAAAAAAAAAGCAGGTTTATTACCTGCTTTTTTTTTGCAATCATGCCGGGTTAAATGATATATATCCTGCTCAGCATCCTTTCGTCCACTTCTATTTTTATCCTTTTCAGGGGGATAGACAAGTATAAAGCTTTCACTTTCCAGGTTATAATAATTAATTATTTTATTGCTGCCATACTTGGATTGATTCTTTCGCAGGGATGGAATTTTATTCCCGGCGCAATGGAAAAAAACTGGTTTCCTCTTTCAATATTAATCGGATTGTTATTTATACTTATGTTTTTCTTTATCGGAATGTCATCCCAGAAAGCCGGAATTTCCATAACTACAGTTGCCAGTAAAATGTCGGTGGTTATCCCGGTTTTATTTTCATTACTTTATTATAAAGAAATTATTACATGGCAAAAAATTACCGGAATCAGCCTGGCGTTAGTTGCCCTTCTTTTAACAGTATGGAAAAAGCCTGAAAAAAAAGAAGGTTTGCTGATACTTTTTCTGCCTGTAATTCTATTTATTGGTTTAGGTACAACAGATTCTTTAGTAAAATATGCCCAGCAAAGTTACCTGCAGTCTGATGATGCATCTTTTTTTACTGCTTTTGTTTTTGGAATTTCATTAATATCAGGAATCCTTATCGGTATATTTAAAAAAGATTTTTTTAAAGGGTTTAAACAAATTTCTACATATATATATGGTTTGATGTTAGGATGTGTGAACTTTGGCTCTGTTTATTTTTTTATTAAGGCCCTGAACGAAACAGGATGGGAGAGTTCTATAGTATTTGGTGTTAATAATATTGGTATTGTTGCATTGTCTGTCGTCTTCGGACTGCTTCTCTTCCGTGAAAAGCTAAAAATAATTAACTGGATGGGAATTTCATTTTCGTTATTGGCCATCTGGTTTTTAACAGGAATGTATGGAATCGGATAGCTATTTAACCATATCAGCTCCTGCACAGGGATTATTCAAAGACCGCAAAAGCCGTTTTGTAAGCCTCGCATTTCCTGTTGCCACTGAAGATGAGATAAAAGAATTGCTTAAAAAAATAAGGAAAGAATACTATGATGCTGCGCATCATTGCTATGCTTATGTAATAGGAGCCAGGCGTAATATTTTCCGGTCAAGCGATGATGGCGAACCGGCTAATGCAGCAGGGGCGCCTATACTTGGACAAATTAACTCGCGACAACTAACGAATATTCTTGTCATTGTTGTGCGTTATTATGGTGGAGTGAAGTTAGGCGTTCCCGGGTTAATCAATGCTTTTCGTACAGCTGCTTCTGATGCGCTTGATAATGCAAAAATTGTAACAGAATGTGAAAAGAAAAAGATGAAAATACAATTCTTCTATCCACAGATGAATACCATAATGGGAATACTTAAAGAAGATGGAATTGAAATAAAAGAACAAAAATTTGATGAAAATTGTGAAATTGTAGTAAATATAAGAACAGGTATTTTTGATGAAATTTTGAGAGTACTTGAAAAAACCGATGGAGTAAAAATTAAAACAGGAGATTAAATGGAATTGCTTAAACAGCTTTGCAGTATTCATGCACCATCATCGGAGGAAACACCATTGAAAGAGTTTCTGCTTTTGTGGGTTAAAAACAATATGAAGGAATGGAGCGTTAAGCCTGTAATAATAAATAATAAAGAGGTACAGGATTCCCTCATTCTCGTATTTGGAAAACCACGGACGGTGATTTTTGCGCATATGGATTCCACCGGTTTTACGGTTCGGTATAACAACGAACTTGTTTATATCGGCGGGCCTGATTATAAAAATGGGGATAAGCTGGTGGGATTTGTTGATGGAAAACCTATAGAAACAAAAATTGCAGTAAACGAAGAAAACGAAAAGATTTTTTGTGATTACCAAACCACCTTACCTGCCGGAACATCGCTTACGTACAAACCCGATTTTAATATTTCTGAGAAAGAGATAATATCTCCTTATCTCGATAATCGTTTAGGTGTATGGGTAGCTTTACAGGTTGCCAAAACTTTAAAAAACGGAATTATTATTTTTTCCTGCAATGAAGAACATGGAGGCGGAAGTGTTGAGAAAGTTTCAGGAATCATATTCAGAGAATATCGAATTTTTCAGGCATTGATTGCAGATATTACCTGGGCTACAGATGGAATTTTCTGTGGAAAAGGAATAGTTGTTTCCCTGAGGGATAAATTTATTCCCCGCAAAAGTTACATAAATAATATTTGTAATATATTAAAAAACAATGAAATTGTTTACCAGTCGGAGGTTGAGTCGTCGGGTTCAAGCGATGGCGGTTACCTGCAACGCACACCTTTTCCCATTGACTGGTGTTTTGTGGGAATACCGGAAGAAAATAACCATTCCAACCACGAAAAAGTATCTGTTCATGATGTTTACGAAATGGTAAAAACTTACGAAATATTAATGAGAGAATTATAAATAAAAACTGTAAAAATTATATGAAAAACAAAAGTCTGATTTCTATTCACGATTATTCCAAAAAGGATTATTTGCGAATCCTTGAGCTGGCAGGTGAGTTTGAAAAAAATCCCGGGGGCTATTCTACCTTACTAGCAGGAAAGGTGATTGCTACCTTATTTTTTGAACCATCCACCCGTACCCGTCTCAGTTTCGAGAGTGCGGTACAAAGGCTGGGTGGAAGAGTTATTGGTTTTACCGATTCCAGCTCATCCAGTGTTTCGAAAGGGGAGACACTGAAAGATACCATTAAAACTGTTTCGCAGTATTCCGATTTAATTGTAATGCGTCACCCGATTGAAGGAAGTGCACGCTGGGCAAGCGAAGTAGCCGATGTGCCTATAGTAAATGCCGGTGACGGGGCAAATCAACACCCTACACAATGCCTTCTCGATTTATTCACCATTCGCCAGACACAAGGCAAACTGGAAGATTTAACAATAACCATGGTAGGTGATTTGAAATATGGACGTACAGTTCATTCACTTATTCAGGCTATGCTCTATTTCCGTCCGACTTTTCACTTTGTATCTCCCGATGAATTAAAAATGCCCAACGAATATAAAATGTTACTGAAAGAACATAAAATTCCATTTTATGAACATAAGGAATTAACGGATGTGATGAAGATTTCTGATATTATGTATATTACCCGTGTACAGAAGGAACGATTCTCGGATCCCATCGAATATGAAAAAGTTAAAAATGCCTATATACTTCGCAATAATATGCTTGAAGGAACCCAGAAAAATATGAAGATTCTGCATCCGCTGCCACGGGTAAACGAAATAAACGAAGATGTGGATGCCAGCGAAAAGGCATATTATTTCCAACAGGCTCTGAACGGTGTTTTTACCCGTATGGCCATCATTTCATCTATTTTAGGTTTAAAATAATAAAGCGAAAAGAATATGGATACAAAAGATATGAAGGAATTAAAGGTCAGCGCCATTAAAGATGGAACCGTAATTGACCATATACCTGCAAAAAGTTTATTCAAGGTTATTTCAATACTCCAGCTTCAGAAAATTGAAACGCCTATTACCATAGGTTCAAACTTCGAAAGCAAGAGGTTGGGACAAAAGGGAATCATTAAAATTGCCGAAAAATTTCCCGAAGGAAATGATTTGAATAAAATAGCCTTGTTTGCCCCGGAGGCAAAAATTAACATTATTCGCAATTACAAAGTAGTGGAGAAAAAAGATGTACAGGTACCTGATGTTATAGAAGATATTGTAAAGTGCATGAACCCTAAATGCATTACCAATCATGAAAACGTAATGACCCGTTTTACTGTAATAGAAAAGAAAAATGTAACATTAAAATGCCGTTACTGCGAAAAAATTACCGACCAGGATCATTTTGAGATGAGGTAGGTTATATTTATTGGTCTTTGTTAATCAAATTATATTTAATACCAAAGTGAAATTTATAAGAGTCCAAACCGGACGAATTATAATTTCTACTTTGGTTTATGCCGATTGATTTATACTTATTGGATTAAAATATAAATCACATCGGTATAAAATGGTTTAAGCCCTGAAAAACCAGATTTATTTACAACTCAAATTCCTTTTCTAATTTTTTCTGGTTGTCGGCAACAAGCCGCAGGTAATATTTTCCTTTGGGCCACCCATCCACCGACATTTTAACTTCATACGAATAGGTGTTGGGGTTGTGGAATTTATCAACAAATATCCGATGTACAACGTGTCCTCTTTCATCACTTACAATTAAAGACGCAGAAGAACCTTTCCATAAACTGTAATCAATATCACCATAAAGCGAATCGGCAACACCGGAAAACAACCTGGCTGTATCAGTTTTATAAGTGAGGGAGTACCACGAAAAGTCAACCGGTAAATGTTTGATTGTGGCAAGGAGAGTATGCAGTTTACGTAATTCTTTTCTTTTGACAGCATCGGAGGAGCCAACAGAGGCCAGCGGGTGATTATCTGAAACAACCCATATGGCATTTTGCACTATACTTTCTTCGTAAGGATTCTTACTTAAAAATTCAGCGAGTTTTATCAGGTTGCTGTCAGCCATCTGCCCGATTTCAAAATTTTCATCTTTGGAAGGGGAATGGTTGGTGGCCTGGCAACAAAATCCGTAAATGTTTATTTCCTTTTCCTCACCTGCTTTTACCAATAAAGGCAGCTCTTTAACAATGAGAATATCCTGTACTGTTGAATCAACGGAATTTAGTCTTCTTCCGGCTTCAATATAAATAGTAGTATCCAGCGATGACATGTTAACAATATTCATTAGAATACAGTCGCCGGTATGACCTCCTTTGCCTTTAACAGTTGCTTTAAACATTCCCGATTTTAATCCCTTGCCAAGCGTGAATTTCTTTTCTTTAGCGCTTTTAACAGTTATAAAACCGGTAAAAACAATAATTGAAATCAGGCTGATAAAGAGCAGGTGCTTTTTCATGATTATTTAAAGAAAATATCCAGGATTAATAACTTGATAGCAGAACCAAATATTATAATTAACAGGAAGATTCTTATGAATCCAGGGCCTTTTTTTATAGCAGAACGAGTGCCCAGCCAGGCTCCGGCCATGCTTCCCACAGCCAGCAGAAACCCTAAAATATAATCAACCTGTTGATAGTACATAAAAACAGGTAAAGCAATTAATGTAAAAGCTCCTGTAATTAGAACCTTTATGGCATTTGCCTTTACAAGATTGAAACCGGTTCCGAGAACCAATGTGGCGAGTAAAAATATGCCTACTCCGGCCTGGATAAAACCACCATACAAACCGATAAGAAAAAATAAAAGTATCTGTAAAAAACCAGGCTTTGCCTTCACCAGGTCAGCTTTTCCTTTAATCCACTGTTCGGGTTTAAATAAAACAATAAAGAACATAAATAAAAGCAGGAATCCGATGACAGAATTAAGATATTCTTTGGGAATGTTGGCAGCTATAAATGCTCCTGGAATGGAACCAATCATAGCCGGAATAGTCAGGAAAGTTGCTTCTTTCCATTCAAAGACTTTTTTATTTTTAAAACCGGTGGAAGCAATGATACTCTGAAAAAGAATGGCCAGCCGGTTTGTGCCATTGGCAATATTTGCCGGTAAACCTAAAAACATCAGGAAGGGAAGGGTTATCAGTGAGCCGCTTCCGGCCAGAGTATTAATAAAACCGGTTACTAATCCAACGGTAATAACTAATGCATATTGTAACCAATCCGACATGTAAACATAATATAAGTTGTTATTACTTGAAAAGTTAGCCTGAATAAATTATTCCAGCTAAAATCCCATAGACTATTTTCTGGCAACTGTATGACCATTGTTTGATTTTTTATATCACTCCTACAAAGTTTTATAATCCTCTTCTATGTTTATCCAACAAAGGACTGGTTTTTTAAATTAACTGCTGCTGAAATGACAACTGTTTTAAGACTGTTGACAATTGCCTGTTAATTATCAACAATGTTTTTCAATATGCAAAAAGAGGTAAATTCTTCATCATCTCTACCACTTCATTTCCGGTTTTTGCAATAATCTCTTCGTTATTAATATGGGAAATAATCTTATCTATCATATCAACAATAACCGGCATATGTTCTTCTTTTAAACCACGGGTGGTTATGGCAGGTGTACCAATACGGATTCCGGAAGCCTGGAATGGAGAACGCGTATCAAAAGGAACCATATTTTTATTAATGGTAATGTGAGCTTTAACCAGTGTATTTTCTACCTGTTTGCCTGAAATATCCGGAAACTTTGTCCGGAGATCGATAAGCATCAGGTGATTGTCGGTACCCCCGGAAATTACTTTATATCCTTTATTGGTAAATGTTTCAGCCATTTTTACGGCATTTTTTCTGATCTGTTTTACATATTCTTTATAGGAAGGTTGTAACGCTTCACCAAAAGCTACCGCTTTGGCGGCAATTACATGTTCGAGCGGTCCGCCCTGAATTCCGGGAAATACAGCGGAATCAATCATGGCCGACATCATTTTAACTTCTCCCTTTGGGGTAGTTAATCCCTGCGGATTGGGAAAATCTACACCTATTAATATAATACCGCCACGGGGGCCTCTTAAAGTTTTGTGAGTGGTAGATGTAACAATATGACAATGAGGAAACGGATTGTTTAGTTCTTTTGTAGCTATTAATCCCGCAGGATGTGAGATATCAGCCATAAGTAAAGCGCCCGCTTTATCGGCAATGACCCGCATACGCGCATAGTCCCAGTCGCGGCTGTAGGCCGATGCTCCTGCAATAAGCATTTTTGGTTTATGTTCGAGCGCCAGTTTTTCCATCTGGTCGTAATCCAGTAATCCGGTATCTTCTTTTACCTGGTATGCAATGGGTTGATATAAAATACCCGAATAATTTACAGCCGAACCATGGGTTAAATGTCCCCCGTGGGAAAGGTCGAGGCCTAAGAATTTATCCCCGGTTTTAAGAACGGCCAGCATTACTGCAGCATTGGCCTGGGCACCTGAATGTGGCTGTACATTAGCGTATTCGGCTCCAAATAATTGCTTTATTCTGTCGATGGCTAGTTGTTCGGTTTGGTCAACTATTTCACATCCACCATAATAACGTTTTCCGGGATAGCCTTCTGCATATTTATTGGTAAGAACCGAGCCCATAGCATTCAATACTTGCTGGCTCACAAAATTCTCGGAAGCTATCAATTCGATACCATTAATCTGTCTGTTGCGCTCTTTTTCGATAAGATCAAAAACTTTTACATCCTTTTCCATTGTGAATAAATTAATATTAAAAAAATAGGAACCTCGCCAAAGGTACAGATTTTACTATAAAACCATCAACGACTCATTCAAAAAATGTTTAATAATAGGTGTGAATAAAATTTTAACATATTCGTTTGGCTGATATGAAAAGATGTCATATTTTAGCCTCCGAAAACTAATTTTTTAAAACTAAAACTTAAAACTATGGAAGAACAAGTAACTAACACCAAAAAAAGACCTGCATTTGTTACTGTATTGGGTATTTTAGGATTTATCGGAGTAGGCTGGCAAATTGTGTCCGGCGTAATGTCAATGTTAGCCGGTGCTGTTACCAGTGCTGTTTCTGATGTTGCAACAGAAGGATTAAACAATCTTGACAATGTTGAAGGAATGAATGTTGAAGGAACTCAGGCATTAAATGATTTAGCAAGTTCTGCTACATCAAGCCTTACAACTTTAGGCATTATTAACATTGTTGCTGCTCTTGTATGTCTCCTTGGCGTTATTTGGATGTGGGGTTTGAAGAAAAAAGGATTTTTTGTTTATGCAATTGGTGAATTAGCAGCTCCTATTGCTTCTGTAATTCTCGTAGGCTTCGGCTTCGGTGGTGCAATGGCAATGGCTATGATGATTTTCCCAATTATTTTCATTATCCTTTGGGGTTTAAACCTGAAACACATGAGTTAATTCTTTCTTTAAAGAAATTGAAATCCCGGCAATTTGTCGGGATTTTTTGTTTATTAAAATTCGATTAAATTTACCTTTCAAACTTTAATTTAAATAAAATGATTAATACAAATGTTTTGGCTTATGTCGGTGAAACTGAAATAATAATAATGGTAGTTATCGCTGTGCTTATTATTGTTGCAGTATCTGTTATACTGGCAATTCTGTACTTATTAACTCTTCAGAACACGTTAAAGGCAGTTAGTGAAGAAAACCAGAAAATGAAACCCGGTGCGGTATGGATGATGCTGATTCCCGGTTTTGGGCTGGTATGGCAATTTATGGTGGTAAAGGCTGTTTCTGAATCTCTTAAAGCAGAATATAATAAAAGAAGTTTACCGGTTGACGATCCCAATTTTGCCTATTCTACAGGGATAACATCCGGTATTCTGAATTGTTGCTCGGTTATTCCCTATTTAGGCATACTTGCAGCTATTGTTGGTCTGGTTTTCTGGATTATTTACTGGTCAAAAATGGCTTCTTATAAGAATACACTTTTGGTAGCAGCCTAAAATTAAGTTGATAGTAATTAGTTGACAGTTTTTCCGTTTATAGTTTACTGTTTATCGTTCGCAGTTGATAGTTATTAGTTGTTCGTGGTTTATCGTTTGTAGTTTACAACCTCCTGCATACTGCCTACTTTTGCCTTTTGACTTTCAACTTTTGATATTCCTCTCCTGCCTCTTGTTTTTTATTTTCTCTCTATTCCCCTTATTTCCCTAATTCTCCTTTTGGTATTTGGTACTTGGTTCTTGGTATTTGGTTCTTTATTTCCTCTATACACCCTATTTCCCTTTAATATTCCTTATCATTCCTCCGAAAAGTAATTTAGCTTTTTACGGTAGGCTGAGAAGATATTTGCCCTCGAAACAAATCCGATATATTTATTGTCCTTTACAACCGGGATATTAAAATTTCCGGTACTTTGAAATTTCTTTACTACTTCTTCCATCGAATCTTCCGGATTTACCAGAACCGATGGCATAAATAAAAGATCCTTTACAAAAGTCGAATCATAAAGTTCCGGTTTAAAAATCAAATGTTTAATATGATCAAGAAAAACAATTCCCTGGAAATTATTCTGGCTGTCAATAACCGGGTAAATATTGCGGTTCGATTTACTGATAACTTCTGTCAGCTTGCGAAGTGAATCTTCGGGATAGACCGTACGGAAATTTTTTTCGATATAATTATCAACACGCATCATCGAAAGTACAGTCTTATCTTTATTGTGAGTTATCAGGTCGCCGCTTTCGGCAAGTTTCCGGGTGAAAATGGAATGTGGATTAAAACTCCTGTTTATGGCATATGAAATGGTTGAGACAATCATCAACGGAAAAATCAACTCGTAACCATTAGTAATTTCGGCAATCAGAAAAATACCTGTCAGGGGCGCATACATTACCCCCGATATAAGTCCGGCCATTCCCACCAATGCATAATTACTGGCAGGGAGTTTTATTCCCGAAAGCTCAAAAGTTTTGGCAAAAAGAAATCCTGTATTTGCACCAAGAAATAATACTGGTCCGAATATTCCTCCGATTCCACCGGCTTCAAAAGTTATAGAGGTTGCGATTGATTTAAAAACAACAATTGCAAGAAACATCAAAATAACCGCGTAAAGATTGTCCCTGAAAGCATAGAAAAGACTGTGTTCAAAAAGATAGCCGTAATCGCCTTTCAGACATGAATTTATGGAAGAATATCCTTCGCCGAACAAGGAAGGCATAAAAAAGATAAGAATGCCCAGAATAATTCCTCCGGTAACCAGTTTTAGAATCCAGGAACGGATATTTTTAAAAAAAGATTGAGTATGTTTTTGAATATAAGCAAAATATATAGAAAAAAGACCGGTTATAATACCGAGTAAAAGAAAATAAGGAATGTCGTATATTTTGAATTTAAGGAGAAGTTGAAAATCATAAATAACATCTTGTCCGTAGAATAAATAACTGGCCAGCGCCCCGGTTGCAGACGAAACCAGGAGCGGAACAATCGATGCCATGGTAAGGTCAAGCATAAAAATCTCAAGGGCAAAAACTACTCCTGTAATAGGCGCTTTAAAAAGCGATGCAATAGCAGCAGCGCTGGCACAACCAATTAATAAAATAATCTGCTTATGATTTAATCTCAGGATATGTGCCAAGGTTGATCCGATAGATGCGCCTGTTGTTACCGAAGGTCCCTCTAATCCCACCGACCCTCCGAATCCAACAGTCAGTGAACTGGAAATAATGGTTGTGTAAATATTATGAGGCTTCATTTTTCCTTCGTTTCGCGAGATGGAATATAAAACATCGGATATTTCGGCTTCCGGTTTTTTTCTGAAAACGAATTTCAGCAAAATAATTACCAGTAAAATACCCATCATGGGATAAGCCAGTAAAAAGTAATTATGATATGCTTCGGGAAAATGAAAAGTTAACAAATATTGTATTAAATGAACCGTATTTTTTATAAGAACTGCTGTTAAGCCGGCCAGGATACCTACAATAATACTTAAAAATATAACAAACTGCTTATCGTCTATATGCTTTAATCTCCATATGAGAAGCCTGCTTATGAAGTTCTGAATATTTGATGGGAGTTGAATGGGCATCTAGATTAACATATTTGTTATTATCCCAAAATAAGTAAAAAGTATTGAAAGATTATCAGAATGCAGTTTCTTTTTTGATTTTTTTAAATATGAAAGATTTTGTGAATTTCTCTTTTTTCCATTAGGTTTGTAATAAAGTTAGAGAAATGATTCAGCGGATTCAGAGTTTATTTTTGTTAGTTGCATTTATTTTGCAATTACTGATGCTGTTTCTTCCTGTTAGTGAATATACTATTAATGGAAGCCAGGGTATAATTTTTAAAGCATCCGGGTTTGTTTCCGGGGGAGGGGGTATGAAAGAATTGTATCAAACTACCATTATTCTTATTTTTATATGTCTAACAGTCATTCTGCCTTTAATAACTCTTTTTTTATTTAAACGCAGAGTACTGCAAATGAGGTTGTGTATATATAATATAATATTATTGCTTGGATTTCAGGGAGTTTTGTTTTGGTTTATCTGGTGGAGAATCGGAATACAGTTCGAAGTGGTTACTGTATATAAATTTCCAGTGGTTTTTCCGGTAGTTTCTGCAATTCTTTCGTATCTTGCTTTTCGTGCAATAAAGAAGGACGAGAATCTGGTTCGTTCTTTAGATCGTATAAGGTAATTATTTTCTATGAGTAAAATTGATTTAAGAAAAAACTGGATTATAAGGGTTACAGGAGTTTTTTTCCTGTCTTCTTTCATTGTTCTTTTTCTTTTTTCCGATTTTTTCCTGGACTTTGCAATACAAAATACAGTAGTTTGGCTATTAATTCAACAATATCGCTGGATTTTTATATTACTCAGCTTGTCTGTTCTGCTATATTTTCTGTTACGGAAACCTTATAAAAACTCATCTTTAATAGAAGAATCATTAACCGAAAGCCGGAAAAATTACAGGTTAGTTGTTGATAATCTGAAAGATGATTATTTTTTCTATCGTCATGAGGTTAACATTCCATTTAAATATTTAAGCGCTTCTGTTAGTAATGTACTGGGTTTTTCTAAAACTGATTTTATAGAGACATTTAGAGATCTTGGAGCAGCTAATCTTTATAATAATTGTTTTGAAAGACATAAACAGTTGGAATTTAATGATCTTAAACAACCTCCATTTGAGATTGAAATGAAAAACTCCAATGGTTCCCTGTGCTATCTCGAAATAAAGGAAATTCCGGTGAAAGACGACAAAGGCAATATTACAGCTATTGAAGGAATAGCAAGGAATATCACCCGTTACCGAAGAGCAGAAAAAGAACTGATGGATCGCGAAAATAAGTACCATACTCTTTTTGAAGCGGCAAATGATGGTTTTTTTATAATGAAAGATGATAAGTTTATTGATTGCAACAGCCGGATTACAGAGATATTTGACTGCAAACTGGAGGATCTGATAATGCATACTCCTTATCATTATCGTTTTTCCCCTACCACCCAACCCGATGGCAGGTCATCCCGCGAAAAAGCCAGGGAAAAAATTGATTTGGCCATGTGTGGTCAGCCTCAGAATTTTGAATGGGTTCATTTAAGAAATGGCTCCAAACCATTCTATGCCGAAGTAAACCTGAATAAATTCTCATTCAATAACGAAGATTATCTTCTTGCTGTAATCCGCGACATTGCCGATAGAAAAAATGCAGAAAAAGAATTATTGCATCACGAAAAAAACTTCCGGTTGATTTTTGAAAACAGTCCTTTTGGAATTGCCAATTTTGATACCCAGGGAAAGATTACAGAATGCAATGAGAAGTTGCTACAAATATTCAATATCGACAGGCAATGGGTAGTCGGATTAGATTTGTTTTCTGTTGAGAGGAACCATGATCTGGTATTATTTATGAAAAAATGCCTGTCAGGTGAAAAAGGAGAATATAAAGGTGTTTATAATACTAAAGATAATACCGGTGTTAATATACAGGCACTATTAATTCCTGTTTTTGATTCAGAACAAAAAATTACAGGAGGATTTGGTATTGTTCAATTAATTTAATTTGTTAGGTATTATTGATTTTTCAGAAATAAACTCTGATAACATAATTATAATCTGATGTAAATAGTCAAATCGTAACCAGACGATTCTCAGACAATGATTCATCGCTAATATTCAATCAAAAATAATTAATAATTTTTCTGTTTATTAACATGTTTTCGATTTAACGGTGAACAAGTTTACCATTACTTTGTTACTTTTAATGTAATATTTTTTCAATTATATGGAAATTCCTTATATTGTAATGTCTTAATTATGATATTCGTTATAAAAAATACTCACGTGCACTTTTCAAAGTAAATTTATTATGAATAATAAGAACAATGATATAAAAAACACCGGCTCTGATGCACAATTCCTGATACAGTTACATAAAGAAATTGCAAATGATTTAAGCGTAACACTTAGTCTTCGGGAAGCAGTGCATATCTTGTTAGAACATTTGTTACGGATTGAGGATTTTTTTGGAGGAGCAGTTTTTATTTTTAAACCCAATGGCTCCCTGAAATTTGAATCATCCATCGGATTACCCGATTCGTTTGCAAAATCAGTGGATACCTATTCCGAATCGTCTGCTGAAGTAAGTCTTTCCCTGAAAAACGAAACCAGTCTTTTATGCAGAAGCGATAAGAGAGATGAGTTTCTTGTTTTTGATTCTTTTCCAGAAGCAACTTCTTTTATTATTGCACCCGTAAAATTAAACCGCGAAACAGTGGCAGTGCTTTTACTCATATCAGATAAAAAGCATGAGCCTGATAAATTGATACTTCAGACAGTGGAAGCAGTAAGTGCAAAAATCGGGGGTGTAATAGGCCGGATTGATTTCGAAAATCTGCTCCGCGAGCATCAGGGAAATCTCGATAGTTTGTTTACCGGAATATGGGATATGCTTTTTATTATAAATGCTGAAGGCAGAATTATACATTTTAATCCCGTTGCACCACAAAAATTAGGATATTCAGATGAAGAACTTTCCAATATTTATCTTAATCAGTTGCATCCTTCCGAACTTTCTTTTGATGTAAAAAATACATTGGATAAGGCGTTGCATGGTAAAAAAGTGCTGGCGCTATTCCCTTTTCTTTCTTCTACCGGCGAACTCATTCCGTCTGAAACCACCTATTCTCCCGGCAAATGGGATGGAAAAGATATGTTGTTCCTGGTAGCTCGTGATTTACGCGAACGGAAGATAGCACAGGAAGAACTTACCATTGCGCGAAAGCGGGCCGAAGAAGCAAACAGGGCAAAAACTGTTTTCCTCGCAAATATGAGCCATGCATTTCGTATTCCGATGAACTCTATTATAGGCATGTCCGAGCTTTTACTTAAAACAGATTTATCTAAAAAGCAATTCAATTTCCTGAATGTCATTATAAAATCGGCTGAAAACCTTATGGTTATCGTAAATGATCTTCTTGATATTTCTAAAATTGAATCAGGAGAGATTATGCTTCAGAATAAGACATTTAGCGTTAAAGATGTTATTTCTTCTGTCATTAATAATCAATTTTATAATGTTCGCTATAAAGGAATCGAACTTCTTTCCGATTTTCTTGTTTATGGTGAAGATTATCTGGTTAAGGGCGATTCATTCAGATTAAATCAGATTCTCCTGAACCTTGTTGAAAATGCCATAAAGTTTACAGATAAAGGAAAAGTTGAGATTAAAGTAAAGCGCGATGAAAGTAAAACAAATGGTTGTCTTTTACTTTTCGAAGTTGTTGATACAGGCGTTGGAATAAACCCGGAAAGAATGCAGGAAATTTTAGCGAGTATTGCTAACAATCGTCCTATTTCGGCAGAAGTTTCATCGGGTTCGGGACTGGGCTTGGTAATTTCGAATAAACTGGTTGAACTTATGGGAGGAAAGTTGAATATATCCAGTGAACTGAATATAGGATCTGTTTTTTCATTCTCAATTAAATTTGATTGCGGAAACGAGAATGAACTCATTGAAAACGAAAAAACTACTGAACAAACACCAGCGATTCATTCGATGGATAATGTCAGGGTTTTGTTAGCCGAAGACCAGGTATTTAACCAGATGGTAGTTCAGTCCATGGTGGAAGACTGGGGATTTGATATAGACATCGTGGAAAACGGACAGCAGGCAATTGACAGGCTTAAAGTAAAATCGTACGATGTGGTATTAATGGATATACAAATGCCTGTAATGGACGGAGTGGAAGCAACCAAACGAATCAGAACCGAATTTGAGAAACCTGTTTGCGATACTCCTATTATAGCAATAACAGCCAATGCTTATAGCGATAATCACCGGAAATTTATGGAAGCAGGAATGAACGATACTATCAGCAAACCTTTTAAATCACAGGTTCTGTTTCATAAAATCGCCAATTCGCTGGGGATGACTAATTCAGATTTCTTACATCCTACAGTAAATTTCTCTGATACTGATTCTGTACTTTCTGCAAGGGAAGAACAATTATATGATCTTTCAGTATTAAAAGGGATATCAAAAGACAACCAGCAGACCATTCAGAAAATGCTTACTGTTTTTGTCGAAAAAGCATCAGAGGAAATGGCACAAATTCAGGGCGCTTCTAAAGAACAAAACTGGCAACATTTAGCAGCTGTAGCCCATAAAATGAAACCTGCCCTGGCTTATCTTGGAATGAAATCGCTCGAAGCCAAGATTAATGAAATTCAGTTAAGTGCCCGCAATAATAAGGACATTGATAAAATGCCTTATATGATACAGGGAGCCGACCAGTTACTGAAAAAAATTATTGTTCAATTGAAGAAAGAACTGGTTTAATGGCGCTTATACTTGAAGTTTTAGGGAAAAAACCGGTTTTTGGAAAAAACTGTTTCCTGGCAGAGAACGCAACTATTGTTGGAGATGTAATAATGGGCGATGACTGCAGTATCTGGTTTAATGCTGTTGTGAGAGGCGATGTAAATACCATCCGTATCGGAAATAAAGTCAATGTACAGGATGGAGCAATAATTCATGTTACATATAAAACGGCGCCTGCGGTTATTGGTAGCAATGTGTCAATAGCTCATAATGCTATTGTTCATGGTTGTATTATTCACGATAATGTTCTGATTGGGATGGGAGCAATCATTATGGATCATGCAATAATAGGCAGTAACTGTATAATTGCCGCCGGAGCAGTTGTGTCTGAAAACACGGTAGTTGAAGAAAATTCTGTTTATGCCGGTATCCCCGCCAGGAAAATCAAATCTATTGACCCCTCATTGAAAACCGGACAGATTGAACGTATAGCTAACAGTTATATAATGTATGCCGGATGGTATAAAAAATAAAGGGTTGGTTTTAAAACGGATTTCCCTTGTTAACCTTATCTTATTAGAAATAAAAAAACATCAGTGGAGTGGATAGAGGCTTGGTGTTAATTATTTGCTGGTAAATATTTTATTGAAATTAACATTAGTTTCTAAAAGGCTTTTCAGAAATCATGTTAATTATTGAAAATTTATTTTTTGAATTGAAGGGTATTTAATACTTTTATTTTTCTTAATGCGATTCCATGTGACCATTAAAAAATAAGAAAATAAACACATGAAAAACTTAAAAATAAAAATATACGGAATTCTCCCGTTAAACAGAACTCAGTTTATTATAGGGTATGCTGTTTTTTTCTTGTTTTTTGTGGTTATGATGATTTATTTTTCTTTTACAGAGCCACAAAATATCGATATCAATGCACCTTTTTATAAAGTTGTATTTTATAAATACCTCAATCTTGTTTTTCTGTTTTTCCTGGTCTGGCTGGTGCTGGAAGGAATATTTTACTGGGAAAAATTTATTAAAGCCCAGTTTAAAGTTATTGAGGAACAAAAGAATCAGATCGAAATACACAACCAGCAGCTTTTGCAACAAAGAGAAGAAATTGTTGCTCAGCGCGACGAGATAGAGGCCCAGCGCGACTTGGTAATGAGCCAGATGGAAACTATTTCTCATCAGAAAAAAGAGATTCTTGACAGTATTCAGTATGCTTACCGTATCCAATGCGCTGTTCTGCCACCAATGTACTATGTTAACCAGTGCCTGCCTAATAGTTTTATCTTATATTTCCCTAAAGATGTGGTAAGCGGCGATTTTTATTTTATCGAACAGGTTGATGGTTATACGGTTGTGGCTGCAGTTGATTGTACCGGGCACGGTGTTCCCGGAGCTATGATGTCGGTTATCGGATATGATCTGTTAAACCAGGCTGTAAAAATTAACAAATTAACAAAACCATCCCGTATTCTTAACTTCCTCGATGTAGGAGTTACCAATGTTTTAAGACAAACAAATAATGAAAGCGGCGTAAAGGATGGAATGGATTTGTCCTTAATAAGTATTCATAACCAGTTGCGAACCGTTGAGTTTGCAGGTGCATTTAACCCTGTGTATTATATCCATAATAAGCAGCTGACTGAAATAAAGGGCGATAAGTTGCCCATAGGTGTAAACGAAGATGGTGTGGGAGATGAATTTACCAACCATGCACTGCCGGTTTTTAAAGGTGATATGTTATATATATTCTCCGATGGCTATGCCGATCAGTTTGGTGGCCCAAAAGGGAAAAAATTCAAATATAAACAGATGCAGGATATAATGATTACCATTTCCGAGTTACCCTTAGAAATCCAGCATCAAAAACTTAAACAGGCTTTTAATGATTGGAAAGGAAACCAGGAACAGGTTGATGATATATTAGTGATTGGTGTCAGGATATAATTACAGGTTTACCTGTGTAGCCTCAAACTCTTGCCCTAAAAATATTTTTCCGCGTGATGCAAAAACATCAGCAATGTCAGTTGTATAATATTTTATGGTGTTGTTTTTAGTACAATTTTCTTCTATTTCAGGATGCCTGCTTAAGTAATCTATAAGACTTTCAGCGACAATAGTATCCTGTGAAATAAGTTTAATATTTCCAGGCAAGTATTTTTTTATTGAATGATAAATAATGGGATAATGTGTACATCCTAAAATAATTGTATCGAGATTTGTACTCTTGCCCAGAAGGGAATCAATGTCCTTTTTAATAAAATATTCAGCACCGGGGTTGTTGATTTCTTCGTTTTCTATTAATGGAACCCAAAGCGGACAGGCTTGCTGGTAAACCTGAATATCGGGAAACAGTTTCTGTATTTCGAGCGGATATGATTCTGAAATAACGGTTCCGACAGTTCCCAGTACACCAATATTTTTTGAGGTGGTTAATTTACCTACGGCTTCGGCGCTGGGCCGGATTACTCCCAGCACTCTCCGGTTGGGATTAATCTGGGGCAGATCATTCTGCTGAATGGTTCTTAATGCTTTTGCAGATGCCGTATTACAGGCAAGTATCACCAGGTGGCAACCCTCTGAAAAAAGCCAGTTAACAGCTTGCAGAGTATATTGGTAAACGACATAAAAAGACCGGTTCCCGTAAGGGGCGCGTGCATTATCACCAAGATAAAGGTAATCATATTGTGGTAATTGTTTGGCGAATTCTTTAAGAATGGTTAGTCCACCATATCCCGAATCGAAAACGCCTATAGGGCCGGATATTTTGTTTAGCATATAATATTTTACTGAACAAAGCTAAAAATTATTGATGGAAATAAAAAAGACTGTAAGGATTTCCCTACAGTCTTTCTGTATATATACGGTCTAATTACCTGATAATTGAACAAACGCCGTTAATCGGGTCTAACTGATCGATTTTAATGATATAAACATAAGACCCCATGGGTAAATCTTTTCCATTATGTTTGCCATCCCAGCGGTTTGCAGGATCTTTATACTGCAGGCAGGTTCCTGAGAATTTAAAAAGAAGGTCGCCCCACCTGTTGTATATCTCTACAGAAACATTGCCGTATTGCTCTATATTTTTAATCTCGAAGTTATCATTTACATGATCTGAATTTGGAGTAATTACAGAAGGAATAATTAAAGGAAGTTCCGGAATATTTATTACAACCGAATCCAAGCCGATACAAGAATTAAAATCAGTAATTGTAACAATATATAAACCGTTTGATAGTCCCGAAATATCTTCTGTAGTAGATCCGTTAGACCAATTATAATTATAAGGTAAAGATCCTCCGGTTACTGTAAGGTCTATATTTCCGGTATTGTTCTGACCAACGGAAATAGTATCAGATACTAATATGGCATTAGGATTATAAAGAGTAACTATATCAGTAGTAATGCAGTAATGTGAATCTGTTACAGTTACTGTGTAAATCCCTGAAGAAAGGTTGGTTGCATTAGGTCCTGAAATACCGCCGGTCCATGCATAAATATATGGCGGTGTTCCACCACTTGCAGAGGTAGTAGCTGTACCGTTATTTCCATTATAACAGAATGGATTGGTAGAGTTGGATGTGAGAACAAGAGCCGGAGGATTTGTAATTACAATATTAGTAACTGAATCAGTACAATTATGGGCATCAGTTACAGTTAATGAATAAGTTCCTGCCTGAAGACTACCTAAACTGTTTCCTGAAGAATTATCAGACCAGTGGTATAAGTAAGCTGTAGTTCCACCTGTAACATTGGCAACTATCAGTCCATCGTTCTGATTGTTACAGGAAATATTTGAAACGGTTGTTGTTGTAGTAAGGATAGAAGGTTGCATAATTGTATAAGTATAACTACCCTGGCAATTATTATTATCCGTAATTGTAACGGTATAACTTCCGGCCGGCAGGTTAGTCAGAAAATTAGTTGTATCTCCAATATCCCAGAGAAAAGAATATGGAGTTACTCCACCTGACGGAGAAATTGTTATAGCGCCTGTTGAATTGGAATAACAGTCAACATCTGTTATTGAATTTACGCTGCTCTGAACAGTATAGGCAGTAACTGTTGTTGTTGCAGTTCCTGTACATCCGTTTGCATCAGTAACAGTAACAGAAACAGGATTATTTGCCACAGTGGCAATTGTGGTTTGGGTATTAGCACCGGTCGACCATACATAAGAGGAGTATGACCCGGTAGTAAGTGAAGTATTTGAACTTGCACAATAAACCAACGTTCCGATTATTGTAGGATTAGGAGGAGTATTTAAACTGACATTAACGCTGGCTGTTCCGGTACAGCCTGTTACGTCTGTAACTGTAACGGTTACCGGATTGTTTAGAGTTGTGACAGTCGTATTTTGAGTAGTTGACCCGGTTGACCATAAATAAGAAGAATAAGTTCCCACAGATAAAGTAGTACTTGAACCGGGGCAATATGTTAAAGATCCGGTAATTGTTGGATTTAGGTTAGCCGCAAGAGATACGTTAACAGGGGATGATATGCCGCTACAACCGTTAATGTCGGTAACGGTAACGGTAACAGGATTGTCTGCAACTGTGGCATTTATGGTTTGTGTTATCGCGCCTGTCGACCATAAATAGGATGAATAAGTGCCTGTATTTAAAGTAGCGCTAAATCCATTGCAGTATATTAATACGCCATTGATAGCTGGAGTTGGCGATGCCATTTCATTTAAGTTAACCGTTGTTGAAGAACCGATACATCCATTGGCGTCAGTAACGGTAACGCTGACCGGATTATCAGCTGCCGTAACAATAGCAGATTGAGTATTTACACCTGTCGACCATGAATAGGATGAGTATATTCCAGTGCTCAATGTTGTATTGGAGCCTGAACAATAAGAAGAATTACCTGTAATAGATGGTGTGGGAAGTGAGGTTTCAGAAACACTTACACCGGGGGAACTGCCAAAACAGCCGCTGGCATCTGTAACCGTAACAGAAACCGGGTTGTCGGCTGAAGTTGCAGATATGGTTTGTGTTGTTGCTCCTGTTGACCATAAATAAGATGAGTATACTCCGGCATTTAAAGTAGTACTGGAACCTGAACAATAAGTCATGGAGCCGGTAACTACCGGGTTAAGATTTGCGGCTAAAGATACATTTATACTGGGAGAGTTACCCGTACATCCATTGGCATCAGTAACTGTTACCGAGATAGGATTATCTGCCGTAGTTGCATTTATTGCCTGAGTAGTAGCTCCTGTTGACCATAAATAGGATGAGTATGTTCCGGCATCAAGGGAAGCGCTGGAAGTCGGACAATATGTTAAACTTCCTGTAATTACAGGAGAAGGCAGTGCATTTTCAGTAAGATTTACCCCTGGTGAGGTGCCCGTACAACCACTGGCATCTGTAACAGTAACAGTAAGGGGATTGTTAGCTATTGTAGCAGGAGTTGTTTGAGTATTTCCGCCATTTGACCAGGAATATAACGAATAAGGACCACCGGCATCTAACGTTGTGCTACCTCCTGTACAATAATTTAATGTGCCTGTTATAGAGGGCGTTGGAAGAGATAACGGATTTACATTAACTCCTGGTGAAACTCCGGAACAACCGTTACCATCTGTAACGGTAACGTAAATAGGGTTGTCTGCACTGGTTGCATTAATTGTTTGAGTACTGGCGCCTGTCGACCATACATAGGATGAGTAGGCACCGGCATTAAGTGTTGTACTGGAGCCTGTACAGTAGTTAGTTGATCCTGTAATAGAAGGCGCCGGATTGGAATAAACTGTAACGGTAGCTGAACTTGAGCCTGTTGTACAGCCTGTAATACTTGTAACTGTTACAGAATATGTGTTTGTGCTTGAGGCAGTTATTGACTGGGTTGTTTCTCCGGTACTCCAATTATAAGCGGAATATCCGCTACCTGCATTTAATATTACGCTACCGCCCGGACAAAAAGATGTTGGACCAGAAGGAGTAATACTTGGCGTAATAGCGTCGGGAGTTACATATGTAAAAACAAGCTCGGCCCTGTTAATACACATAGCTGTACTGGCGCAGATTTGTAAAGTATTGTTTCCTCCATAAACATATCCGGGCATTCCGCATGGATAATTACTTGTGGATGAGGTAGTTAATCCGCAAGGAGAATTTGCACACAAACAACCACCGCTTCCATCATATGTAACGGGAACTGAAAATCCATTAACAGATCCACTGAGCGCTGCGCCATAGCAACTTGCTGTCCAGTAATTAAGAGTAACATTTGTTACTACATATCCCGCTGGAACAGGATCGAAAAATGTACGTGCATCACAGGTTGCTGAAGTTCCTATGTAGCCTCCGGCCGGAGCAGGCGGATTATTTATACACCAATAATCTCCTCCACAGACTACGCAACCGCCAGCACCAAGTCCGCCTGTGTAGTTTACAGTAGTTGTAGCAGTTTGAGATAAGACTTTCGCAGTGCTTATCAAAAATAAAACCGACAAAATTGTAAAGTAATAGATTCTCATTGTTTAAATTTTTTAAGGTTTTGGCATATAACTAAATTACTAAGGCTTGAAAAACGGAAACCCATTAGGATTAAAATAGCCGGTATGTTTTTAAAAATCATTTCAGTTTATTTTTATAAAAATAAAACTTCATTATATTTTAACGAAGAAGAATTATTTTGGTTATATTTTTCTAATTTGAAGCAAATTTAAAATAATTTTCTAAAAAACAAAAGGTTGTATGACTATTTTATATGATCAGGGTTCCTCTTTTCTTCTTTAAGGATTTAATATCAGGTAATTTCTTGATTTATTTTCTTTACTTTTGAATTAATTAACAGGTATTTATAAATACAAAAGATTTCTCATATAAGTGCCTAAGAATAATATATATGGTTTCAGGAAATGATGTTTTCTAATAAAAATTTATTTTCTAAGCAGGGAATTGTTTTAATAATAATTCTATTAACCTGTTTTCTTTCCTATTTTCAAATTACAAGGTTCGATTTTATCCGGTGGGATGATGATACACAAATAACAGAGAATCCTTATGTCAAAAATTTAAATGGGCAAAGTATCAGCCATAATTTAGATAAAGAAAGATATACATTTTTAACTCTGACGACATATTCTGTAATTTATAAAATGTACGGAAATAACCCTGCACCATTTCATTGGTTAAGTATTATGTTGCACTTATTAAATGTGATACTGGTGTTTCAGCTTACAAAACAATTTTCAAAGAATATTTACACCATTAGCCTGATTGCATTATTGTTCGCTCTGCATCCCATGCGTGTGGAGTCTGTTGCCTGGGTTTCTGAAATAAAGGATTTACTGTTTACTTTTTTTTCACTGGTAGCATTTCTGTTTTATATTAAATATTTGCAAAACAATTTTAAATTTTACTTTTTTTTATTAGCTGCTTCAATGGCAGTATTTGCTTCATTTTCAAAAATTCAGGGCTTACTTGTCCCTGTTTCATTTTTTTTATTTGATATTTACTTTAAACGAAAATTTTCTTTGGGGCTAATCCTCGAAAAAGTATTGCTGATATTATTTATATTCTTTATTTTCAAATGGATTACATTACTTATATTAGTTATTATATTGATTTCTAAATATGCTTTCATTGAAAGAATAAATAATTTAAAATTAAGCAAGACTCTGAAATATAGCTTAATAACTTTTGCCGGGTTGGCTATAATGCTTTTTCTTATTTATTATTTTTATTTTTCCGGAAAAGCAGGTTTATGGTCGAAAGAGCACGAAATCAGGAATACCTTTTCCTTTGTTGAGCGATTTTTACTGGCCGGTTTTGCACTCTGGTTTTATATTAAAAATTTCTTATTGCCGGTTTCATTAAACGCCGTACATCCATATCCCCAGAAGCTGCCAGATGGCGTACTTCCGCAGGAATATTATTTTACATTAATGGTTCTGTTATTTGTTGTTTTTTTATCGGTTTTTCTGATTATCAGACGAAAAAAAAATCCTGATTTACTCCTTTTTGGCTGGTTTTTCTTTTTGGTAAATATATCGATAGTTCTGCACTTTATTCCTATTGAAGGTCGTTTGGTTGCTGCTGACCGGTATAGCTATCTTGCTTACCTGGGTTTATTTATTTCTGTTGCATCTGTCGGGGAGAATTATTTTTTTCGGAAACAGAATTATAAAAACATTATTCTGGTTTGTTTCATTCTCCTTGCATGTGTATTCTCAATTTCAACATATAACAGATGTAAAGCCTGGCAGAATACAAAAATTTTATTTACTGATGTTTTACAAAAGAATTCTCAGATCCCCTTTGCTTATCTTAACCTGGCAGCAACGTACTTAACTCAAAAACCAGATAGCGCCTTAATATGCTTTAATCAATCCATAAAACTGGATTCACTTGATCCAACGGCATATTTTAATCGCGCTTCTGCTTTTATTAAAAGCAATAACGATGAGAATGCTCTCAAAGATTTCAATGCCGTTCTCCGGCTATCAAAAAACAATAGATACAAAGCATTAGCGTATACCAATATGGGCGATATCTATAGAAAAAGAGGAGAGGATAGCCTGGCAGCTTATTATTATAATCTGTCAATAAAGATTGATAGCGCTCTGGCTGTTTCATATAATAACAGGGGGATGTATTTTTTAAATAAAAATAAGATAAGAGAAGCGAAAAAGGATTTTACAAAAGCTGTGAGTTTAAGCGCTGATTATGCTGAAGCTATAAACAACCTGGGATGGGTATTGACTTTGGAAGGAGAATTAGAACAGGCGCTTAAATATTTTAACCGTTCTGTCGAACTTAATCCTGATTATTCCTTTGCATACGATAACCGGGGATATCTGAAATATGTTAAAAGAGATCCTGACGGCGCTATTTTGGATTTTAATAAAGCAATTTTATTAAACCCAGCATTAAATCAGGCATATATAAACAGGGGAAGGACATTTGCCTCGATGAAAAATTATAAAAATGCAATCGATGATTTTTCTTTTGTTTTAAAAACTGAACCAGAGAATACGATTGCTCTGACAAATCGTGCATATGCATGGTTATATAATAATGAAACAAAAAATGCAGAAAATGATTTTAAATTAAATGTAACATACTATCCGGCGAATGCTATTGCCTGGCAAAACCTGGCATGGTTTCATGTGCAGGTTAAAGATTACAAAAGTGCAATAACAGAATTTGAAAAATCAATTGAATTGGATAAAACTCTTATAAACTCTTACATTAACCTTGGATGGATTTATCTTGAATTAAAAGATTTTAAAAAAGCGGATAAATTTTTAAAATTTTCCCTGGATTTAAATCCGAACAGCTCAGAATCTTTTTTCTGGTTAGGTGAACTTAGTCGTAAAGAAGGAAATACAAAAACTTCCTGTAAATATTATAAAAGCGCTTCAGATCTTGGAAATATCCAGGCAAAAAATGCATTATATCTATATTGTAAAAACAATAATTAACGGATGTGAAATTTTTTTCTAAAAAACAGATTAGATTTACATGTTAGATATCAGTTAATTATATTAATCGCAATAATCTCATTTTTTAATTTTTTATTATATAAATTATTTCAGTGATTATTTTAATTAGCTGTATATTAGAAATATGATTAAAATAAAAGATTTATTTTTCAAAGAATTTCATGAAACATTTTTTTTAAATGAAATAATATCACATTGGAATTAAAAAAAAGTATATTTTCGCGAAATATTTGCCAATTTAGAAAAACTATCAAAAACCGAAGAATATGTATTGGACTTTAGAATTGGCTTCCAAGTTAGAGGACGCGCCCTGGCCCGCAACCAAAGATGAATTGATCGATTTTGCAATCCGCTCAGGAGCCCCTATGGAAGTTATTGAAAATTTACAGGAACTGGAAGATGAAGGCGAGGTATACGACAACATTGAAGATATCTGGCCCGACTATCCAACCAAAGAAGATTTCTTATTTAACGAAGATGAGTATTAACTAACCTTAGTGGTAAATAAAAAAAGGGAGTTGATATTTCAATTCCCTTTTTTTATGATGAAACGGATAATTTACCTGCACCGGAATCAGACTGAATAATTCACTAACAGGGCTAAAGCCCATGTGATAAAACGAATCAAAGAATAAGAGACTTTAACCTCTTTTATAAAAGTTTGTGAATTAATCAGGTTAGAAATAATTAAAATTTCATGTAGTTTTGAAGAATATTAAGAATGGACGATGGATTTATTAAAACTTTTTTCAGATAAAAAAAAGAAACTTGCTTTATTAATAGATCCTGACAAGACTTCAGCTTTACAGGCCATAAAACTTGTTTCGGATGCATACAGGTATCGGTTCAGTATGGTTTTAATAGGTGGGAGTCTGGTTTCTGAAAAGCTGGATGAATATATATCTGCCATTAAATTAAAAAGTAAATTACCTGTAATTCTTTTTCCAGGTAGCGTTTACCAGGTTTCTTTGAAAGCCGATGGAATGCTCTTTTTATCCCTGATTTCGGGCAGGAATCCGGATTATCTTATTGGTCAGCATGTGATTGCCGCCCCGTTAATAAACAAATCAAAATTACAGATCATCCCTACCGGGTATGTGTTAATTGAAAGTGGTTCTGTTACTTCCGTGGAATACATGAGTAATACAAAACCCATCCCGTATTCCAAGCCTGAAATTATCTGTGCAACAGCCCTTGCCGGTGAAATGTTAGGCTTAAAAATGATATATCTCGAAGCCGGTAGCGGAGCTGGTAAAAAAGTAAATGCTGAAATAATAAAAGAGGTTCGAAAAACGATTTCAATTCCACTGATTGTCGGCGGCGGTATCAATACTCCAGTAGAATTAACAGAGGTTTTAAAAGCCGGTGCCGATATTGCAGTTATTGGAACAGCCATTGAAAAAAATCCTGAATTGTTGAAAGATTTCGGAAAAGTTCTACCGTAATAAGCCGGGTTAAAACTTAAACATTAAAGTAAAATTATTTTTACAGGATTCTTTCACAAGTACTTATTTTCCTGTTTTTTTTAAAAAATATTTTCGGCAAGGGATAAGTTTTGCCCTGCTCAAACAACTGCTATAAGTAAATTTAGTAATACCAGAATGAATTTCATAATAGTCCGGATTATTAGCTGGCCAAACACACCGCTATCTTGAGATCCTGCCCGGAGCTCGACGAATTTGCCTGCGCCCCTCACACAGGTTTCGACCCTTCGTTAAGTTCAGGAACTCAGCTAGACCCCTCAATTTACTAATGGAGCAACAAATTCTCGTTTTTTAAATAACTGGATATGTGACTGATAGAAAATAATTTAAAATTTTTTCACTTTTTGGTGTTACTAAATGCCTGCTTTTTCGACTAAGGGATATGAATCAAAATAAAATTACCATGCAAAAAACAAAATTTGAGTAAAAAGGTCTTCTTCTGCATGCCTTGCCAGGCAATGATTTTATTGCAAATCGAATCACTTTTTGATCCTTTCTGCAATATATATATTAATGTGATGCGGAATGAAAAATAATGTATTTAAAAACAAAAAATGAAGACAAAAGAAATTTGTGCTTATCCCTATGGGGAAATGTTTATAAATGAAATTCTTAATTGTCAGATTGTTAGAAAATAAATATTAACATTATGAAAAATACGGGAAGTTTTATTTTTACAGAAAAAAATATGGTTCACAAACAGGATTCTAATGAAAACATCAAGTTCCATAATTATAATATGCTTTTGATTAATAAAATTGTAATAAGCGAAATGAAATCCCCTGCCTTCTTTATAATTGTTAAAAAAGAATCAAACAGAACAGGAGATACAGCGGATGAATATATTCCGTTATCACTATATGAATATGAATTTAAGGCGGTTAATGGTAATCTTTGTTTAGATTTAGCCAACAGGGAGGAGTTTAAGTTAAATTCTAAAAGTATAATCGAAATATCCATTATTTCTACAATAGAAGAATCTTTTACCTTACAGGCATTTTATGAACTTGTTTAATATTATAACAAATATATATCCTTTTTTCAGTTACTAAATACCATCTTTTTCGACTAATGGATAAGCCCGTTCAACATATTTATCAGAATTTAAACCCTATTATATGCAAACCAATAATTAATAAATTGTAACAGTCTGGTAAAACAAGCTGTAACACTTGCTCTTATTTTCTGCTTATTTTTTTCAAACAATGCCATAATTTTACGAATAATGAAAAATTATTTATATGTAAGAAAATCAATATATAACATCTATTTGCCTGATTAATAAATATATACAAACTAATTAAATATCAGGCGCATATAAAATAAATATGTTATATAGCATGTTTATTGAGCAGTAAATAATTTAAAATTTAATCTGACGTTAATTCAATAGTAGTTATAATATAAATAAAAATACTTTTTGTAAGGTGTTAATTGTTTAAATGACTACATTGTTAGTGTTCCATCATTAAACACTAAAAACAAATGAGATCAAAAAAATCAGATTATCTATGAAATGGCCGGTTACCGTATTATTGTTCTTTTTAATAATAATTGCCAGACCGCAACAACCACCTGTAGCGAAAGATTTAATGCAAAATGTAAACGATTTTACAGGAGATTTTTCATACAATGTTCCGTTACTAACAGTAAGCGGGCCTAACGGGGAGTCGTTTCCGCTACAAGCCGTTTTTCTTCCGACATACGGATGAACCAGGAAGCCTCCTGGATAGGATTAGGATGGGAATTACCCGTAGGTGAAATAACAAGACAGGTAAAAGGTTTCCCGGGTGACTGGAATGGAGTTACCGTCGAAAATATTTCAAATGGCTCCGCTGTTCCTTCACAATATGAATACGAAGCTAAAAATTGCTTTGGCCCATTATATTTTTATAAAATGAGTATCCGTAAATTTAACTAATTTATTATATTAGCAAAAAATAAAAGAGATGAATTTATTAAACTTTGCGAAACAATATCCAGACGAAGAGAGTTGTAAACTCTTAGTTAGAAATTATAGAGAAAAAGAAGGTGTAATATGTCGGAAATGCGGAAGTAAAGAACATTATTGGAATACGGGAGTGGATTCTTTTGATTGCAAACATTGCGGAACAAGAACCACCTTGCGAAGTGGTACCGTAATGGAATCATCGAAACTACCATACCATTATTGGATTTATAGTATCTTCTTAATAACAATGACTAAAAAAGGAATTTCTGCATTAGAGTTACAACGGCAATTAGGTCATAAACGGTATGAACCTATATGGGCAATGCTCCATAAGTTAAGAGCGGTTATGGGACAACGTGATGAAAAATATACGCTTGATGGCATAATTGAACTTGATGATGCGTTTTATAAAACTCATACAGATGAACCCGAAGATGATAAATCAAAAAGAGGGAGAGGCAGTAAGAGACAAAGTAAAGTGCTTGTGATGTCAAAAACAGACCCAAAACAAGGACGGCCTAAAAAACATAAAAAATCATCCGCATTTCGGTATGTTAAAATGGTAGTAATCCCAGATTCATCTTCAGAAATAATGAATAAAGAAACTAAAGCAAACATATCAAAACGATCTACTGTAAAAACAGATGGATGGAGAGGGTTCCGAAGAATAAAGGATGTGGTAAATAAACATATATGTAAAGTAATACCTCCCAAAGAAGCATCGAAAGTATTACCATGGGTACATACAATGATAGCAAACACAAAGCGTAATTTTCTTGGAATACATCATAATATTAAAGACACTTATTTGCAAAACTATCTTGATGAATTTTGCTATAAAACAAATCGAAGATATTTTGGAGAAAATTTATTTGATAGGCTAATGGTTGCAGCAGTTGAGAATACGTTTTATGGAAAATTTAGTTATAAATGAGGATACTCAATTTTTATAATTTCAGTCGTACCGGTTCGGATGTAATGGATATATACAGCAGTAACAAACATATAGGCGATGATAATGCCCCTTTTGAATTTCCCGATTATGATTCATATTATGTTTCAGGGCTAGGTGTAAACGGTGAAATGAACCCCTATCTTTTTCAGTATAAAAGCTTACACAGAAACGAATCATCATCATTAATCTATTGGAGGAATATTATTAATGCGAATCAAGGGTTAAAAAACTACAGAATGAACATGAGGGTGATGTAAGCGGGTATTATCAATTTATGCGTGAAAATGGTTATTCGTATAATACTTATATGAATATGAAGGAAGGGAAAAAAATCAGGGAATTACTGGTTCATGGGAATATGCCTGGTTTAAAGATAATAGTAATGGAAGTAATGACCATTCTAAAGATGTTTTTAGTAGTTTGCTTAAATATCAAGTCTCTTTAACAAATACAATATATTCAAACATTCCTTTAACATCTCCAATAGGTATTGGTTCTACTTTTTCTGATATTTTTGGTGCAGAAAGGGGAAAGTGGACTAAAAGAAATCAGAGAAAAAGTCAGTGAAAAATCTTTCGGATTGGAATTAGGAACGTAGGAGGTGAAAAATAAAATTATACCCGAAAAAGAATTTATTTTAATAGAATTATTCAACTATACCCGAAAAACTTTATATATTTGTTGAAAATTACAGTTATGTTACAAAGAAAGCAATATATTGAAGCAATAAAGCCATTCATTGACAAGCCTGTTATAAAAGCTATCACAGGAGTAAGAAGAAGTGGAAAAAGTACATTTTTGCAACAAATCATGGATGTCCTGAGAAGCAAAAAAGTAACGGAAGATAGAATAATATATATAAATAAAGAATTGGTTGAATTTGACAATCTGAAAACATATCTGGATATACATAAACATGTCAATTCAATAATCAAAAACAGACAAAAGAAATATTATTTGTTTGTTGATGAAATACAGGAAATTGAAAAGTGGGAAAAAGCAGTTGCTTCTTTACTTGCAGAAAATAAAACAGACATTTATATAACAGGTTCAAATGCAAAACTTTTATCATCAGAATTATCCACCTTATTATCGGGGAGGTATATGGAAGTTAAAATGCAGACCTTTTCTTTTCAGGAATTCAAAGAACTAACAGAAAAATCAGAAAAATCACTTTCAACAGATAAAGCTTTTGATACATATCTTAAATATGGTGGATTTCCGGGAATTCATATGCTGGAGTGGAATGATAATGCTGTCAGGCAATATTTACAATCATTATACAGTACCATAATCTTAAAAGATGTGGTAGTTCGTTATAATATACGTGATGCATATATGCTTGATAAAATTACAGAATACCTGATTTCAAATTGTGGCAATATTACATCCTCAAATAAAATCAGTGATTTTATTAAATCTCAAAAAAGAAAAGTCTCTGTAGAAACAGTACAAAACTATATCTCTTACCTATGTAACGCTTTATTTGCATATCAAATCAAAAGATATGATGTAAAAGGTAAACGACTACTTGAGAGCCTTGAAAAATATTTCCTGTGTGATGTTGGATTTCGTTTCGCTACTATTGGTTATTCCCCCGAAAGTATTTCAGGGCAATTGGAAAATGTTGTTTTATTAGAACTCCTTTCCAGAGGCTATCAGGTTAATATTGGAAAGATAAATGAACTAGAAGTAGATTTTATAGCACAGAGAGGTGTTGAAAAATTATATATACAAGTATGCACCACCTTAAAAGATAATAAAGTTATAGACCGGGAATATAAATCACTTGAAAGTATTAATAACCATTTTCCGAAAATCGTTTTATCTTTAGATGAAGGTTTTGATACTTCCTATAAAGGAATAAGATGGCATAATCTGAAAAACTTTTTATTAAATACTGATATTTAGAAAAAGTTTTGATTTTATTTTTCATGTCTAAATGATTTATTTGATTAATAATCATATTAAGATATAATTTATATATTCAACCAATCAGCTGATCGTTAAATAGTTACAAATGTTTTTATTGACATTGTAACTCTTTTTTTTAAGTTCCAAACAGTTTCTTAGATTAATGTCATTCTCAAAGCTGTAATTCAATCTTACCATGCGGGGCAGGGAAACCAGAATCAAAAAAACTATACAATTTTCCATTCAAAACCAAACAAAATTGAACTCACTTTCTCGAAAAAGCTGGAAAAAGAAGCCCTCAGAACACAAAAAATTTTACAATTTTTTCAACATCCTAACATTCTTATAACCAGAAATATTTTCTTAAAAAAAACACTTGTAAACTAACCTCACTTGTTTACCTTTGGCAAAAAAATACTCTATATATATGAAAGAGTACTATTCCGACGAGCAACTGATACATGGACTCAGGACAAGAGACAACCAAGTACTCACAAACCTGCTCAAAGAATATTATCCCAAAATAGAAAAATATATAACCAAAAATAAAGGAACCAAACAAGAAGCAGATGATGTATTCCAGGAAACCATCAAAATAATGTTTAAAGTAGTCAGAAATAAAAATTTCAAACCAAAAAAGACATTCAATGCCTATATTACAACCCTGTATCAGAATATATGGAAAAACGAAGTAAAACAAAAAAGTGATCATACTACATCAGACATATTCCCCGAAACATTGGAATATGAAGAAACAGACACGAACGAAGAAATAAAACAAGAAAAACTACGAAAACTGGCAAGTGAAGAATATCAGAAACTAGATAAAGAACAACGTACATTATTGGACATGTACTATTTTAAGAAAAAAACGATGGCAGAAATAGCTTACAAAATGGACTATAAAAATACAGATTCAGCAAAAACACTCAAACACAATGCAATAATAAAGTTAAAAGAAAAAATAAAAGCAACAGCCCTGTATAAAAGACTAAAAGACTAAAAAATGAATAACGAAGAACAGACCATATTAATAGAAAAATACCTTGACAGAGAACTCTCCGAACAAGAAAGAGAACAATTTGAACAAAATCTTAAAACAGATAAAGAACTTGCCAGAGAACTGAAATTACATCAGGCAATACGAGAAACCATTGGCGACGAAGAAATGGCAGACCTTACAAACAAACTAAATAAAATAACAAATGATTACCATAAAAAAGAAACAATCCATAGAAAAATAAAACAACTAGTCATTTATACATCAGGAGCAGCATTAATAATATTTCTTATCACAATAATTTCTATCTGCAATAAAAGCTATACCAACGAAGAACTCTTCGATCAACACTACGAACACTATGATGCCGGAACCCGGACAAGAGGCAAAGAAAAAAACACCACAGAAATCTTCACAAACGCACTAAGAACATACGACAATGGCCAATATACCCAGGCCATAGAACAATTTAAACAAATACCAGAAACATCAATATATTTCACACCAAAAGAATTCTACACAGCCCTGTCCTTTATGGAACTAAAAAACTACACCGAAGCCATCAAACACTTTGAAATGGCAGTAAAAGACGAACAAAACGTTTACCACGACAATGCTGTCTGGTATTGCGGACTCTGTTACCTGAAAACAAATCAAACCCAGAAAGCAAAACAAAAATTTCAGTCTTTGAACAACAGTTGTCCGTTTTATCAAAAAAAATCCGAAGAAATTCTGAAAAATTTTTAATAATTTTTTCACCACACAATTATCTAAAAATCATAATATTCCAAAATCAAATCCGAAAATCTTCGGATTTTTTTACTTTACCTTTTGATTTTTTTTACTCTTATATATAGAGGATATCATAAACTTAAAAATAGGTTTAACGGAAAATAATGATTATTTAAAATATTAATAAAATTCTATGAAAAAATTATTTACCAAAATTATTTATTTATTAATAATAGGTAGTTTAATAACTTTAAATAGTTGCAAAAAAGATTCGGAGACAACTCCGAACTATACAAACTTTAAAATCACATCCGTAAAGATAACTGCCATGCCATTCCTGGATGGGAATAACACAAGCTGGGATTATACGGGCGGTCCCGATGTCTTCTTTAATATGGAAGATGTAAATAATACTATTTTATTGAGTGGAAGCAGTTCTCGCTTTTCAGATGTTTCTCCCTCCGACCTTCCGCTTACCTGGAATTTAGTTTCTGCTTATCAGATTACAAATATTTCAGTTACACACTATGTTACAGTTTATGATTACGACACACCTGACCCGGATGATTTAATTGGTAATGTCGGATTTAAAATAGAAGATTATAAGAATGGATATCCAACAACAATTTCAGGAACCAACGGCCAATTATCAGTAACCATAACAGGTAATTGGTATTAATAGAACAATAAACAATTTAAGATTATAAATATGAAAAAATTGCTTATCATAATCGGAATAGTTTTAATTACTATTAGTATTTATGGTCAGTTAAAGGTTACTGTTTCAAATGTCAATTTAAGAACTACTCCTGAAATAAAGGAAAATATTATATGTGTAATTTCAAAAGGAACTGCAGTAACAGTTGTCAAAGAAAATATCATTGAGGGAGATTGGGTAAAAGTAAACTATAAATATAATGTAGGATATATTCGTAAAGATTTATTAAAGAACATTACTAATAATTCCAGTAATAATTCTTTAAGTGAAAGTTCCTCAATTAATCTAAGTTCAGGTACAAAATCGTCACAAAAAAGCAATTCAACTCATTCTGGTGCCACTGCTATTTGTAATGATGGCACATACAGTTATAGTGCCCATCGGCGGGGTACATGTTCACATCATGGAGGAGTAAGGGAATGGTTATAACATATAAAAGCTGAAGTAATATGGAAAAACTTTTAGATAATACACCAGGGATAACAATAACAATTATATCAGTTGCCTTATTTCTTTTTAAATCAATAGCACCTGATTTAATAATTGGTTTTATAAAAGAAATATTTAGAAGTAAGACTAAAAAAAGTGCAGGTAACATTTTTAATAGCCTTGTAATAGCATTACTTATAATAGGAATTATTATTCTTTCATTTCCTTATTTTATTAATAATACACAACCTAAAGCAGATGATCAGGAAAATACCCAGACAACATCTCAAAAGACTAATGCTGAAGTCGCACTCGAAACAGGAACATTAATTTACAACGAAGTAAAAAACGGTATTAATGAGAACAAGGCAAAAAAAGATTCAATAAAAGCAAATAGAGAGAAACGCCTTGTATTTCAGATTGGAGAAATTAAGGATAATGAAGATGCAATCTTAAAATTGTATAACAACTTGAAAAGTGAATTTTCTATTGATTTAAGTAGAATTTTTGTTTTTAAAATTCAAAAAAATAGTTTCTTTTTATATAAAGACGATAATTATACAACAGATCAAATTAACGACTCTTTGCTAAGTTTTAAATCCAAATTAAACAAAATCGAACCCAATGTAAAAATTGTTAATTTAATGGATTACTGCAAAGTAAAAGAAAACATAAAAGAAACAAAACCACTGAAATTTAGAAAGGAAAAAATTGAAATTCCTTGTTGTAATTGTGATAAATAAAGAAAAACTATAAAAGGAGTGGAGACCAGAACCCACGATAAAAACGGGGCGTATTCTGAAAAGCCTTATGAGTAGGAATTATTCATTAATAAAAATAACTAAACATGACAAACATTAAATTTGACCTACCTATTTTTAATCCTCTCAATCAAGGTCCGGTGAGGATAAAGCAAAATGTTTTACCGGTGGAAATGGAGCTATCAGCAGGTGAACATTTTTTTACCAGTGCACCGATTGAAATTGGTACTTTTTTTCACTATAAAGTATTAGCACACATATCCATTCCTTATAGTTATGATCCAGATATGCATTATGTTACTATTCCTGGAACAGAGGATGCAAGCGACAAGCAAATAGCTGTTCATACCAGTCTTGATCAACACACAAAAATAACTGCCAGCCACACTCTTAATAGCTCCGGAGTTGTCTTTGGCGCTTCCAATGTGTGGAAGGATTTTATCGACAATGCTCCGGTTGTGAGGCAGGCTCATCAAACAGCTATCCGGCAAGCAATAGATACACTTGTTAATCGACTTTTGGATGCTGGTTTGCAAGGTGTAATTCAAACTGGTCGTGTTCCTGTTGTGACTCCCCACAACTATAAGGATTATAAAGCAATGTTTTTGCCGAAAAAAACAGATGTAGAACAGCCTTCATTGGACGATCTTCTCGAAGTACAAACAGCAATTCAATCAATCTACTACGGAACAATTACATGGACTCTGAACTATTGCTTTGCTAATATTATTGGTTCTACCCATGATCCCAAACCTTCCGGATATGGCTCATGGATTGTGCTTTGGGCCGATAAGTGTAATGACGGGTACAATCCAACGCTTTGTTCTTCATTCAACTATTCAGACGGATCAACACCGTTCGATTGCAATACTTCAGATTTTATTGGAGGCCATGTCATTCCTGGAAAAACAGCAGGTACGGTTGCTGCTGGCGGCACGGCCTATATTTTCCCAATTTGCAAGGCGCACAACAATAATGATAATATTTATATGTCCATGCGCTACAATCCAACAGGCGTTGTACTTAAAAATTACAACCAATGATCCTTTGATAATATAACTTTTAATAAATACATAAAACCCGGAAGCCGAAAAGGGAATGAGTAGGCATCAATTAAAATCGAATAAATATGGCAAATGTAACAAAGCTCTCATTACCACAGCCTGACCCTTTTAATATTCAGGCTGTAAAACGATATGTTTTTAATGAAACAGGAAATATTATGTTAGCGTCAACTGACGACAAAACAGATACTATTCAGCAATCTGTTAGAGATGTTTTTGCAGAAGTTTCGGTATTTTTTGCTGCAATGACTAAAGCAATATCACAAAGCATTAACCCAAACGGGAAACCAGATGCAAATGGAAATCTACCGTATTATAGTCTTTATAATTATGATGCTCTTGAAGCTGTTATTGATGGATCTGGTTATTTTGTTCATGTTAATGAAGAGGATGTGTCATATACAACTTCTAGTTGGGGGGCAAACTTTAGTAAAGAACTAATTGAGGCAATTCTTGGTTTAGCAACTGGAGCTGGAGAATTAGGCTTTGCCACAGCAATGGTAAACTCGATGGGCAAAGAAGGTGTTAATATATCTGGCCAATCATCTTCAATGAGTAGTAAGGTTGCTAATATAATATTTGTTTGCGAATATCTTCTTGGAATGCCAGTGGTTAGTGCAATAGTTGTAACCGCAGATTCAAAAACCGTTTCTCAAACTGTTTCAGTGGGTCCATGCTTTAAGGAACAATCTTCCAGTACAACTATGACAGTTCATAAGGATACTTACATGTTTATTACACCTGCGTTTATAAAACAATATGCCGGAGATCTGAGTTCTATAATGAATGATCCTGAATATTTAAAATTAATTATGCAGCTCGAAAGTTTGGTAGAACGTACTCCAACGGTTGATGGGGTATATGAAATTCCTACAAGTGGAAATCCAATCCCAGTTCAAGGTGGAGGTACCTTGACTCCAGGTACACAATATGCCATTTTTGGTGAATATTTAGGCATAAATGTTAAAGATAAATCAGCATTAAGTTTTGATCCGCCAAATACTAACCTTGGTATAACACCTGGAACCTGGAATGATCAAGGAATAAAATTTACGGTTACAAACAAAGGCACTGAACAAACATCACCTGAAACAATTTGGATTACACTAAGTAATGGTACAACCAAAATAAGTGCGGGTGCGTTTATAATTGATAAGAATTAATAGCTTAATAACCAATCTATTCAAAAATCGAATTTGAAAATTTTCAGATTTTCTTAGTTTACCTTTTGCTTTTTTTACTCTATATAAGTAAAAGAGGTATTCAAATAATAAAAACTAAAAAGAAGAAAAGAACAGTAATTAAAAATTAAAATATTTGAAGAAATCAGGTTTATATGGAAAATGGAGAAACTGTGCATACCCAACTTAGTTTGGGTATGTGCAGCTTTGTTGGAAGAGTAATATATTCAGGAAACATTTAAAGAAATAATCTAAATGGAAAAAATAAGATATATAGTTTTTAAAATAATTTTAATTTAATAAAAGTCTCATTATGAAAAAATATCTGATATTATTTGTAAGCGTAATATTCTGTAATATCACTTTGGTAGGTCAAAATAATAATTCAAAAACAGAAGATTCAGTTTATTTTGATAATTGTATATCTAAAATTCAAGAAAATGATTTTAGAAATAATACATATACAATTGATAGTATTAAATTAATATACAGTATATCAAAAGATACTGTGGTGATAGATGTAAAATACAATACGAGTTCATGTAAAAAGAAGATAATTCCCTTTCAAAATAACATTGTTTTATTAAAAGGCAAATCAACTAATAATAACACAGCGTATATTATTTTTGAAATACAGAATGATAGTTTAATAAACGACCCTCAGGATTATTTTATAATAACATTAAGTTCTAAAGATTCAGTTGATTTTAAGGAAAATAATCACATTGTTGAGATTGAGGAATACACTCATAGTTATGACCCAGATGATCTTTATAAATTTGCATTAGGTGCAAATTTTGATTTTGCAGATGGTATTAAACCCAGAAGTTTCTATGCTGAATTATCAACATTTCAACCTGACTTAATCTTTCTTAAAAAAGATGAAAGAATAAATAAAAATACTATATGGTTTAGAACATGTGGTTTATATGGAGGGATATACCAAAATAGAAATTTTTCGCCAGACTCCAATGTCACGCTTATAACATCGTTCAATACACTTAACAATTACAATGACTCATTAGTAATTAGTTGATTCTGAAATACCTAAAAAAATAGAGGAAGAAAGGGGAAGTGGACTAAAAGAAATCAGAGAAAAAGTAATTGAAAAATCATTTATATATAACAGATAATAAATTAAAAAAATCACAAAAAGATGTAGTTTTGTCTTAATTTACAGAAATTTAATAAAATTATTATTCTGTTTTTGCAATTATTATTTACCTTTACATAATGAAAATTAATCTTACGAGTTAATTAAGATAAAGTAATGTCATTATGGATAATGTTTTAGTAAGAGAGAAAATAATAAATACTGTTTCAGAGGTAAGGCAAATTTCATTTAAAGAAAAAAAGGATTCCTCTGAGGAGATGATCAATTCATTTCTTGATGCAGTACTTGAATTGAAGTCATATATTTCAGAAAAAACAGTTAAAGTAGACTATATTTCTGGACTTTTAGAAGAAATTACATGGTTTGATGAACTTGATGATGACTGTTTGCAGTTAATAAATGATGTTATTGCATCTTCTAAAGATTTAAATAGTTCTTTAATTAGAACATATGTAAATCTTAATAAGAAATATAGAGCTAATGGTATTGCTACAAAAGAAATCAATCAATTTAGAAATTCTATAGATAATTTTAAAGAATCCTATGAAGATTTGGAGTCTGTTTTCTTTTTCTTACCTCATATGCCGGAATTTCAGGAAACCAAAAAAATGCTTTCTCTCTTATAAATGGAAATCTTTTGCATAAGTGATTTTAAGGAGGCAGTAGAAAAGTTAATAAAGAAGAAAAGTTATTTTTCTCTTGAAACTGAAATAATTGATCACTTTTTTAATAAATCCGCTGAAGGGCTAAAATCCGGAACAAGATTAAATAATTCAACTGATCAACCTTATATTAAGAAAAGGCTTGAAGGCTCTGGAGGTTACCGTGTATATTACCTATTATTGATAAAGGAAGAGAAAGTGTATTTAATGTTTGTTCATCCAAAAACCGGTGCATATGGTTCAAGTAATATTACAGATGAATCAAAAAATCTAATTTATAAGAAAGTTTATGAAGCTATAAAGACAAATGATCTTTATAAATTGGAAAATATAAACGGGAAAATTGATTTCAAAGTATTATAATCTAGCCAGGAAAAAAATAATTGTCATACGAAAATTATAACAATATAATTAATTTTAAAATCCTCTCTCTTATTAACATTTTAGATTAATTAATTACATTAACAAGTTCATTTAAGATCTTTATAATACCTTTATCTTTTGGCACATTATCCCATCTATGATCCCATAAAGAAGAAATTTCACCTTTTTTTATTTCGATTTCACCAATCCTTCCTCCTTTATATCCATATCCGGACGGAATAATGAAATGTTTCATTTGAATCTTATAGCCGTCTTTTTCTAAACTAAAAAACTTTCCTCTATTAATTGTTACGATATACCCTAATTGTTCAACAATTTGAGCTCTTGCATTAAAAAAATCTTCTTGTTCTTTCTCTGTAAAGATCTTGTTTTTGGGTTGTTTAAAAAACGTGGCTAATTTTATTGCTTCACTCTCTTTACCAAAAGACATTAACTCGTTGGCTTTCTCAATTATACTTCTATGTTCCATTTCTTCTTCTGTTGGTCTTAAAAAAGGCAATGAATCTTCCAATTTCATTAAGTTTTTATTATTAATACTTTGCTTTTCTAAATTCATTTAATTACTTTGTTTTACTAATAATTGCTTCTTAGCTTAGAGTATAGCGTTTTATTAATAGATTGTCAATATAAATGCTATAAATCATGTATTTGTAAATAATAAAAACTTAAAATAAAAAAAGAGATAAAATATTATACATATTTTTGTTGTGAAATGAGAAAATAATTGTAAAAACTAAACAGAAGTTTTTTTTATTTGTTAATAAAGGATAACTAAATATTATGAATAATCTTAATAAAAAATTTTCTGGGATTTTAAATTACGATCACTTTGAAAAAAAAATAAACGAATTAGTTTGGGAAGATTTTGAAAACTTAGTTATTAATTTGTTTAAAGAGATTTATCTTGAAAGTGAAATATCAATTAGACAAACACAAGCTTCAAAAGATGGAGGAAAGGATGGGGAAGGATTATTTATTATTGAACCGGATAAAGAACACAATGATCTTTCAATCGAAATAATTATTTGGATTGAAGTTAAAAAACGATCTAAAAATGTTGTTGGAAATGACATCGGATGGTATGCAATAAAAGCACTAAATAAAAGAGTTTCTAAGATTATATTTGCAACTAATAAATTTTTCACTAAAGATGCAAAAGATGAATTGAAACGATTAAGCAGTTCGTACTTTTTTAATTATGCATTAATAGATGGTCATAGGTTATTTACTCTTATAAAAAAGTATAACCGAGAAGAAAATAATGTAAAGCAAATGACAACAAATTGCAAATTAGGGTTTGCTAGTCTACCATCTATTAAAACTAACATTTCTTTTTCAAAAAAAGTTTTTAAAGATTTCTATACTTCAGATAATTTGACAATTGAAACTGACATTCCATTTTTTATTTTTATTGATTTTGAGTTTGATGAAGATATTGATGAATATGTTATCCCTCAATATGATTTGTTTATTGATGAAGTTGAATTAGTTAAGTATTGTTCAAATAATTTAGTTTTTCCATTAATGCCAACTGAGGGTAATGTTCATATATGGCTTGGAAAAAGTAATGAAAAAATCATTAATCCATTCATAAAGATCAAAAATTCAAAGAAAAGTTCAGTCTTCATAGAGCTCCCAACTAATCTAATAATTGAAAAGCCACTTTTTCAATTTGAGCCTTCCCTTTCAAATCAAGACATAATCAATAAAATTAACAATTTACTTGAATGCTGGTTTTTAGATTTTAAATATAAATCTCTTATAATTTATGGAAATGCAGGAACTGGAAAGAGCTTTATAACTAATCGATTAAGATATTTATGGTTGAAAAATCAAATGATAGAAATTTGTCTTGATGGTGAGGTAGAAAATTCTGAAAGTAAACTGTTAGAGAGAATATTTAAGGAATTTTTTCCTGTTAAATGTAGTTTATTTACGCCTGAAAACAAACAGCAAATATATAACATGTTAATTGATTATGGATTACCTGACATTTCTGCTGATAAGTTGTCTAATGAAATTTGCATGAAAAGCCAAATAGATACTAAAGAATTTAACTCTGAAATATTAAATGATCTTTTGTTTTTTTTGTTAACTAAAATAACACAAAGAGGGCCATTAGTGATAGTATATGAAGATCTTCATAAATGTCAGCCATCAGTAATTTCAATTATTCTAAAGCTACATAAATTGATTAATTATCAAAGTGTAAATAAAATTTTCTTATTATTAAGTAGTAGAAAGAGTGTTAACTTTAAAGAGAAGGGTTTAAACCAAGAATGGATATTAAATCTTGAAAAATTGCTTGATGAAACTAAAATAATTCGCTTTGATATAGAACCTTATACTAAATTAGAAGCGAGAGATATTTTAATTAAAACTATTCCAACACTTCCTTTGCATTTTATAGAGGTTTTAATACGACAAATTGGCACGACACCATTTGGCTTACGAGAAGCGATGTTATTTATGTATCAGAAATCTTGGATATATTTTGATGATAAAATTGACCAATATGTACTAAATAAGTCTACTAAAACTGCATTTAAAGAATCGATATTTACTAATGATTTTCATCAAGTTACTTCTTTGAGGATAAAAGAATTTAAAAATATTATACCTGATTGGGCAAAGGTTTTTATTGATATGGGGGCTTGTTTAGGAACATCTTTTAATAAACAGTTTTGTATCGAAAGCATATATAGCCAGATTTCAAAAATAGATTATTTAGATTTTATAACTTCAGCCAGAAAACTTGGAATTTTGAGAAACTCTGATTTTGATTTAAACATAGTACAGTTTGATCATGATCTTATAAGAACATATTTACTACTTGACATTGGTGAATCTAAACAAAGAGAATTGGCCTCGACTTTATATGATCATTTATCTTCAAAAATTGAGGATGATAAACTAAAAGCTTTTTTAGCATATCAAGCAGGGAAACCCAAAGAAGTTGAAATTTATGCTGAAAAGTATGGTGACTTTTGTAAAAAGAATGAAGTATTTGAAGATGCTCTTGAAGCATACAAGATTGCATTGTTTGTAATTGATGAGAATGCCGCTACAAAATTTCGTGAAGCCAATAAAAGTCAATGGTTTATTGACGATGCCTTAAATATGGCAATTCCTCTTGTTTTAAAAGAGATAACGAGAAGTCAAAGAAATAAAAAAATATTACATTTTTTTATAAAGATTATTGAAGTTATAAATTTTATTGGAAGTGCAGGACAAGAAGTATTAAAACAATTTATTACTGAAGGAATGATTATTGCTCATGAAGAAAGAGATATGCGGTCAATAGCAATTTTTCAGATTAGATATGGAGTACATCTTTTTGAAAAAAAGCAAGTGAGAGAATCTATAAAACAATTTCAGAAAGCTCTTTCAATTCTTCCAGTTTCAGATACTGAAATTAGATGTCATGCATTATTAGAATTAGCGATATCTCAAAGGCACATTGGAAACAAAAAACAGTCTTTTGGTACTTTAAAATTAATCTTGAAAATGCTTGAAAGCAATGATTGTGAAATGAAGGTGAGGGTATATGCTAATGCCGGTTCTCTATATTTTCATGATGATTGGAACTTTGTCAGAAGATACTGGGAAAGAGCATTAAAGCTGGCAAAAGACTGTAGTTCAGTGAACTTATCTGTTCATATGATGATAGATTTAGCCCATCTTGATTTAATTGAAGAAAACATAGAAAAAGCAACAATTTGTTATAAAAATGCACAAGAAGTTGCAGAAAAAAGCGGCTTAAAAAGTCAATTATTTCGGATATATCTTCACCTTTCGATAATATATTTATTATCAAATGATGAAATCAAAATAAACTGTGTACTAGCAGAACGTTATTTGATGCAAGCAGAATCACTTGGTTTGATGTATTCAATTGACAGAAAATTATGGAGGGTTTATGCAAACTTAGCTAATGTTCATGAAGTAAATGCAAATATTAATATCACTTCTGTAAAAAAAACTAATAACTATTATGAAAAAACATACATTTACGATATGTATGTCATTCAAGCTGTGTCAGAAATTATTGTATCACAAAAAGATATATTTAAGAAAGATTTAATTAATGACAGAAGGATTATTCCTGCTTTAACAAATATTTATATGAGAAACCAGGAAGATTCTTATCCGAAAATTGATTTTAAACAATTAATACCCGACTTTGTTATAGAAAAAGTTTCAATTATCTCAGGTTTAATAATGAGCAAAGAATTCGAAAATGTACCAGTGTTAATGAGAAAATTTCTAAAAAAAATTAATGGTAAATATCGTTTTATATTCACATAGATTTATACCAATTAAGAGCAAAATCTTTAAGTGAGTTATATCCTCTTTTCAAAGCGTTTTCATCCCCCTGTGTGTACCAGTAAATTGAAGCAAAGATACATTGAGCAACCAACCAACATGCTCCTTGACGAAACATTTCTTTATTTCCTTTTACAAGTTTTAATAAATATTTTTGCGCAGTGTCCATTTGTGGAGAATTGTTTTTTAAATATAATTTGTATGCTATTATTGCCGCTTCCAAAGAGGCATTACAATATTTACTATGTTCCCAGTCACAAATAAGAATCTTTGAACCTCGATATAAAAAATGATCGGGTTTAAGATCACCATGAATTAGAGTTGGTTTTTCATAAGTAAATTCGACACTTTTTATCAGACAATTTATCGCTTGTAAGAATTTACAATGGCATTCTATTGGAATTACCCAAGTATGTTCTTCAAGTAAGAACATTAATCTATATAACTCAATTTGCGGATGGGTTCTGGTATAAGATGGATAGTTCTTTGTTATAATTTGATTAATGTTACTTGAAATTTTATCAAATTTCTCAATTAGATTCAGATTTGGTGAAACCTCAAAATCAGTTAAAAATTCTTTATAATTAATAATTCTTGGATCGTCATTATCTATTGGAGCAAATTGTTGAATTTCTTCCATTAAATTTCCTAATAAATCAGGGTTAGAGAATATGTCTTTATTGCATATCTTTAAACTTTCCCAAATAATAACTTTATTGTTTATATCATATTTTATGAGAGACGGAGATATAGGATTTTCACTTTGATATATTTCACGGTAGAATCTCTCTTTTGAGCATTTAGGTGAATGAAAGAATTCATAATTTATTGGGAATACTGATGCTTGGCATGAAGGAGCATCATTAATTATTTTCATAAAGAAGTTTTTCTTTTCAGTATTTACCAAAAAACTTTTATGTTTTCCATGTGAATGTACAATTTTATAACTTTTAATTTTTTCTCCTGTTAATTTTTCAAAATGATGTTCAATTTTATGAGATTGGTCTTTATTAGGAACGGTTTGCCAAAAGTCAGGAATTAATTGTTCCTCATTTACATAAATTTTAGTTATAGCTTTAAATGTTTTCTCTTGAGAGAATGTTTCCCCCCAAACTAATGATTGATTTCTTAATCGAATTCTATCGGGAATATTCCTCAAAAAACCAGATAATATTGCACTTAAACTTGAACTATTTCCTCTTTCAAATAGGAAACCTGTTTTTTGTGTTATAATAATATCTTGAAGCCCACCGACTTTTGCAGCAACAACAGGGCATCCACATTGCATTGCCTCTATTGCTACCATTCCGAATTGTTCTCTATATGACGGCATTACTACAACACTACTTCTACTAAGAAATTCAGGTAATGCATCATTCTCAATTCTTCCCCAAATTAAGATTTCATTTTTTGTCAATTTCTCATTTAATGGAGGAGATATAGTCAATAAGTCATAAATATTATGAGCTTCGTTATCACTTCCACCTATAATCCAAACATGAAAATTACAGAGGTGTGAGAGAGACATCAATATTTGTAAGGATTCAATGAAAAGAGGAAATCCCTTTTTTAAATCTGTTGGTCGACCTAAGAAAGTAATTACCGGAGGTCGAATCTCTTGGATAGAAAATTTTTGTATCGATTCCATTTGGTATTATATAAACTTTATTTTGATCTATATTTGGAAAGTAGTGCTGAAAAGCTTTTCTTTCATTTGGACAAATAACTATTATTGCTTTTGCTTCCTTATAAATTTGTTCTTCGCATGAATATCTGAAATCATCAATATCACTAATGGGTTCACCTAAGTGAAACTTTATTTTTCCAATTGATAAAACAGTATGAACATGACGTATTGTCTTTTCTTTACAATAGTCCATTACTGCAAAACCTGAAATCCAATAATGTGAATGGATAACATCAATAGGAGAAATTTTATCTAACAACTGCCTAGTTTTATATTTCAATTTTTCCATCATTTTTCCTACAGCATCAGGCTGCAATTCTGATTGTTGTCCACATTCTATTCTATATATCGTACTAAAAGGACCAAGCTCCTCCATTATTAATTTATCAGGATGATTTTTTCTTGTAACAAATGTTACTGAAAACTTATTTTGAATTAAATACCTTCCTAGATCAAGAATGTATTGATGTCCGCCACCAATTCGCTCAGTGCCAATAGGATCAAATGGATCTGCAATAAAACATATTAAAATAATATGTTTACGTCTTTCATTCATAATATTTAGTTATCCTTCATTCAGAATAACCTCAAATTATCATCGAAAAATCTTTTCTAGGGTGCTTTGTTATTAATATCTGTCTTTGTTTTTCTCTGTTTACATGAGTGTAAATTTGCGTAGTCATAATTGAACTATGTCCGAGGATAGATTGAATATATTTAATATCCACATCATTTTCGAGAAGGAGAGTCGCTAAAGTATGCCGGAATACATGAGGTGTAATATGTTTTTGAATACCTGCCAGATTAGAAAGATTTTTTACAATACCACGTATTGATTGATCAGAGAGTTTTTTTCCTAATCGGTTAATGAGAAAGAATCCTCCGGAATCTTGAATTCTTTTTTTGAAAATCTTTTGATATTTATATAATAACCGAAGCGTTTCTTTGTTGCAAATTTCAATGATTCTTTCTTTATCCCCTTTACCAAAAATTGTTAGACTTCCGGTAGAAATATTAATATCCTCTGTTCTTAAATTTGCGATTTCTGAAACCCTTGCCCCTGTTGCAAATAATAATTCAATAACAACGGCATTTCTTAATGATTCAAAAAAAGAATAAGACTTCTTGTTTTTTGAATAATTATATTTAAAAGCCGATTTGAATATTGCACTAACTTCGCTAATATTCATAACCTTTGGCAATCTTTTGGGCTCATGAATATTAATTCTCATTTTGCGAAATGGATTTACAATAATCTTATCCTCAAACTCCAGAAAATTAAACATTGCTTTTAGAGTAGCAATCTTTCTTTTAATTGACTTAGGTTTCATTGAAGCAATAGATTCAATAAACCCGCGAATTTCTACCTTAGAGACATTCTCTATCTCTAAAGAATATTCTTTTTCAATAAGGAATTTAATCAGTTGATTCAAGTCGGTATTATATGCTTCTATTGTTTTTTCACTCAGATTTTTTTCATACCGACAATGATTTAGAAACTCTTTGATTTCTGACAGGATATTTCCCATAATTTAAACTTTAAGATTTAAATTATAAGATTAACGAAAAGCTTATGTAGAACAAAGAAAATTTTAGTTGAGACACCAAAGAGTAAAAATATAAAGTTCTTAAAAAAATAAGAACGATATAAAATGCTTTAGTACTTAACTAAACAGGGGATTAATGCAAAAAATATTTAATTCATCTTCTCAATTCTCTCCAACAACTCTCTTGTAGGTTTATATTCATCTTCACTTATACCCGACACTTTAGCCAGTTCAATAGCTTTTAACGCAGCCGTTTTAGCTTCCTGCTTTTTCTTAAGTTTAAACAATAGAGCGGCATAAGTATCATAAGCAAACCATTGCTGACTATCTTTATCTTTCAAAGTATTTTGCATCCATTCCATAGCCTTTTTCAATGCAATAACATCATCGGAATGCTCATAAATGTTCCACGATATATTATTAAAATCTCCAAGACTGTTAAAATATACATCTCCCTTTTCGATTACCAATGCAATGTATTTTTTCCAGTCCTCTTTTTTCTCAAAATAAGCCATGTCCAGGCGAAACAAGATTTCCTCTCTAACCGTAAAGTTAAATGTTAACATTTCATTCAAGATTTCATCCCTATTCGTATAGCTGAAATTTAAAATTTCATTTTTGTACAACAAATAATCATCATCCTTAAAGTCGGGCTTATAAAAAAGATTATACCCGTTATTTAAAAACACATCTTTGATTTTCATATTTACAGAATCAGCAGTATAAAGATTGCCAAATGTTTTCTCATGGTTAAGCAAATAATTAAATTCATTGCATTTATAATCCGATATAAAATCCCTAATAATATTCCAGTTAGCCCTGTCAGAAAGATATTCCTTTTTCTGAGTTTTAAAATAATCAATAACAATGTCTTTTATTGGCAGACAAGTTTTTGAAATAACATAAAGATATTCATATAAGAACTTTGGATCAGACCTTTTGGATTCGTATTCATTCCTATATTTTGAAAACCTCTTTTCAGGATTTTGCGCATCAACAGCTAGCTGAATAAAGCTTTTAACATTTAATGCCCCGGCACCCCGATGAACTAAATTACCATCACCGTCAATAAACAACAGGTTAGGATAACAATAAACCTCGTATAACTTGGCAATTTCAACACCTTCACCCTTTTCCATATCAATCTGTACATTTATAAATTCTGAATTAAAATAATCGGCAACCGTATCATTGGTAAAAATGTTTTTTGCCATCCACTTACAAGGGCCACACCAGACAGTGTAAGCATCAACAAAAATCAGCTTGTTTTCTTTCCTGGCTTTTGCTTTTATTACCGCAAAAGAATCAGTTTCAAAATGAATAGTTTTTGTTTGAGCAAACATTATGCTTACAGCAAAAACAAAGCAAAATATAAAAATTATTGTTTTCATTTTTTTTGTATTTTAATAATTGAGGTCGTAATTAATTTACTTTACGTCCAAGCGTAACATTTGGACTGCCTCCTAAAAAGTCAATTACAACTTTCGGGATTTCTTTTCCGCTTGGGTTATATGGTAAAACCTTTACGGATTGTCCCTGATATTCAATAATTATGGGATATGACGTTGAGTTGGAAGAAAACCAGTCCACATAGCAGTTAGACATCCCGATGTCTTTATATTCTTTTGATTTAGTGTCCACAACACTTACCTTTGCTCCGGGCGGATTTGTTGTTACATTAACCCTCCATCCGGTCCATGTAATACTGCTTTTAACAGGAGCCTCCTTTGATATTGGCATTGAAATAACACCGAGTCCATTGCAATTAGGACATTTGTAATAAACAATACCTTTGCCATTGCATTTTGAACATGTGTAATTTTTTTTATCGTATGGATTATAATGAAGTCCGGAACCGTTGCAGGAACTGCATTTATATGCCTGCGGATCAGTCCCGGTACCGCTACACTTATGACACTGTTCTTTATAAATAGGAGAAGCCTCATAAGAATAAGTTTTTTGTTCATCTTTCAGCACTGTTTCTGTTTTACACTCAAAATACCATTCAAAGTTGCTTTTTTTAGTAACGCTTCCCGCCTCATCATAAGAAGTGGGAACACCATTAAGAAAAAGATAAACAACCTGAGCATTATACAGGCCGTCTAACTGAGGCCCTCTGATAGTATAGTCCTTTTCAAAACCCGTTAATATTATTCCTTTGTTCCAGTCATCCAAATAACCGGAAGGGAAAGACCACTGCGTTCCGTCAATGATTATAGCAAACCCGACCTCGCTTAGTTTTAAGGGAACCTGTTCATTATTTCTAATTCTGACCTTAAATTGAATATTTTCAGGAGAAACAGTGTAATATGGAGTCTTTAAGACCTCATAAATATCATAACCTGGCTTTGAAGCATCAGCATAAGTGATGGTTTTGGTTTCATTTACATTGCGAACAGTTGTAAATGAAACTATTTCGGCAGAAATAATTACGCCTCCCTTTGTTTGCGACTGAGTAGTTTTTCCAGTAGATTTTATAACAGGCAATTTGTATGAAACAGTGGTATTTTCGTTTTGTTTGGTAGTTTCGTAATATATTTTTTCTGTCCTTGAAACTTTATGCACCGGCATACAGGCAAAGAACAATGAAGCGAAAACAATAATAGTTATTGTAGTGTATGAATGAATTTTAGTTCTCATATTTAATTAGTTTATTTATTTGATTGACAGGAATTATTATCTTTTTTTTATTTCAACCCTATCGCTGATCTGTTTCTCTTCTCCCGTTTTCGGAATAGAAACAACTGACTGAGCCAGTTTTTTAGCAATAAAATTTAATTTGGAGTTTGAAACAACCTGCGACAAAGGCTCTTTCTTACAGCCTGTTAAAAATATGACTCCGGTTATTAAAAAAAACATAATAAGTAATTTTTTCATTTTCATATTAGTTGGTTTTTATTCGAACAAAAATAAATTATCTCATTCATAAATGCAAATATATCTCTCAAAAATGTGCAATAAAATATCTCATCCATTATCATGCCAAATATTTTTTACAAAATACTTTTACTTTTATGATACACATTGGGGAAATAATAAAGAGAATAGTTAAAGAAAAAGGTTTGTCAATTACCGAATTTGGGAAAAGAATCAGCACACACAGAAGAAATGTTTATGATATATTTATTCGAGAATCAGTTGATACGGCATTATTGCAAAAGATAAGCAACGTTCTTGAACACGATTTTTTCAAATATTACATAAAAAATGATTCTAAAGAATTAATTATCTTACACGGAAAATTACAAACTCTGCAAAAAGAGATCGAATATCTTAAACAGCTTGTAATTGAAAAAGATAAAATCAATTCAATGCTTGAAGAAAAAATAAACAGGCTCAATAAGAGAAAACGGTGAGCAAGTAATCTATCGGGTGTTTTTTGATTAAGAATTTATATAATGTTTTTAAGTACTTAATTGATGAATATATCTTCATAATATATTTAAAATAAATAATTTTTATTAAAACAAGGCCAGACTTTGATTATAGAAGATTTGTTTAAGCTATTTTACAATAACACATAAAAAAATATGTTATAAAACTTGTTTTTTGGTTTTTTACGGTTTATTTTTGAATAAACTAAAAATAAAAAACTATGAAAACACTGTTAATAATAGCTTTTGTATGTACTTTTTCCGCTTATTGTTTTTCCCAGAACGTATCTGCCACCGTAAAAATTCTTGACCTGTCCGTATACCCGGCCATAGAACTGGACACCCTGACAGGAACGCCGCTTGATACCAGTAAAATCTCGTTTAACATGGATTTTAAAGTTAACAACGTTTCAGATGCAGCTTCTGTAAGAATCTTAGTCGGAACAAATCAGAATTCAGGCGATATACTGAACCAGACTTCCAACATTGTTTTTCAAAGCGGACAATATTATATCAATCAGAATGGCGCTATTACTCCTGTTAATGGTTACAGCGCCAGTATGAGGCTGAACCTTACCAAACAACAGGAAGCGGCTTTTAATTATATTGAATTATTCCTTGTAGATAATCAGGGAAACGAAACAAACAAGCTGTATTTTACAAGATAAAGAATGAAAATTAAAAATCAGAAAAATATGAAAACATTAATTATATTAGCCATAGCAATGTGCAGTTTTCGCGCATTTGCACAGGACACACTTGTTGTTACAAAGATCACAGACCCGGATATGTTTTTGTATAATTACAATTACATCGACAGTTTATGCGACCCCGAAATGTACGGAACCTTACAGTGGGCTATAAGAAAATCAAACGATTCTCCGGCTGAAACAGTATACATTATATTTAATATACCGGGAGTCAGCCCGCATGTTATCAGTCTGAATTACGGTTTACCCCAGTTAGGCAGGAAAGTAGTTATTGACGGCGCAAGCCAGCCGGGATATCAGCCAGGCTCACCCTCCGTTATTATTGACGGGAACGGAAACTTTAACGTGGGAATTTCGCTTTATTCGGCAGACAGCAATGTAGTAAACGGCTTATGTTTAAGAAATTTCAGGTATAATGGAATATTATGTAACAGAGTGAATAATTCCCGGTTTACAGGAAACGTAATTTACAATATAACAAGGATGCTTTACGATCTTTTGTTAGGCGAAGGAGCCATAGGATTTTTAAGTTCCTCAGATAATTTAATAACGGGAAATATTATAGGAACAGACCAAACAGGAAATACATACAATAACAAGTACGCAGGCATTAATATTCAAAAGATTCCTTCGGGCAGAATAGCCACTCCTCCCTCGTATGGAAATATTACAGGAACAGTAACCCCGGGAGAAGGAAATACCATAACCAGTAACGGTAACTTCGGAATACTGATAGGCCAGGATTGTTATTCAAACAGAATTTCAGGAAATCAGATATACAACAACAATAAGGGAATATCATTGACACAGGCCGTATTTCCACATATAAGTGGGAACTATGACAAACCGGCACCAGTGATTAATTCTTACAACGGAACATCTGTTTCAGGCATATCAGACCCAAATGATGTTATTGAAATTTTTGGTAGTACAGGAGATGAGAATGCAAATAATTATTTGGTGTCGACAAATACCGATTCTACCGGGAATTGGTCTGTTCAAACAACAACAACTTATCCATATATAATAGCCACTGCAACAGATCAGGCAGGAAATACGTCTTCTTTAAGCCCATCGAATTTAATAACCTGGGATTATGATTTCCTTTTTCTTGATGATACTGTTTGTGCAGGAGAAACGGTATATATTATGTATGATATAACCAGCATTTCTAATGATAGTTTAAATCCCCCCAGTAATATACAGGATTTTACCTTTTCAGGATTATTTCCTGATGGCAGTTATGAATTTTATAATTATTGGTGGTATCTTCATCAGATTGAATTAGGTAATATAAATGACGTTACTGATTTATATTCACCTTATAATTTTACAGTTCCTTTAAATGCCAGCGGTAATTATGAAATCTGCACCATTCATACAACCGATCTGTATGAACTTTTTTGTCATACCCTGACCATCTTACCCCTGCCAACCGTGTACCTGACAGTTACCCCGCCCCAGGAATGCAACGACAGTATCTATACCATTACAGCACATATAAATGATTCAGCAGCAACCATCGGCTGGACATCAGTCCCGCCCGACCCCTCACTGACCGGCCAGGAACACAACAACCCTATTTATGTACATCCCGACTACATAACCACATATACCAGTACCATTGCAAACACATGCGACACCGTTACAGCCAGTATCACCATTTACCCGCCGGATACCCTGGATTTATATACAACCCACACAAACGCAGTATGCAGCGTCTACTGCAACGGAACAGCCACAGCCCATGCCTCGGGCGGCACACAGGCATATACCTACCTGTGGTCGACAGGAGACACAACCCAGACGATAATTAGTTTATGCCCCGGCACATACTATGTTACCGTTACCGACCAGCGCCATTGCACGGCCACTGACACCGTGAACATCATTGCCTATTCACCGGTTACAGCAACCATCAGTATAACGCAGGATTGTAATGATCCCTGTAATAATACAGTAATAATAACCCCCGGAGGAGGCGTTACCCCTCCCTATGATATATATATCCCCGGCATAGGCTATGGCAGCCCGTCAGGAGTATATACAAACATTTGTCCCACGGGCAGTTTTAATGTCAATATCTCGGATTATGACGGCACATGCAGCCTCGATACAATTTTTACACTGCCCTCCGTACCAGGCATTATACTGGACACATCGTATACCAATCCAAGTTGTTTTTCAGGCACAGACGGCAGTGCAGGTGTTGTCCCTGAAAGTGGAAACCCGCCCTATACCTACTATTGGAATACCGGGCAAAATACACAAGTTATAAATAATTTACCCGCAGGCACTTATACCGTAACCGTTACAGACAGTTACGGATGCGAAACAATTACAAGCATAACACTTACCGATCCGCCGGATATATTTATCTCCATAACCGGCACACCTGCCGATTGCAACGGCGGCTCGAACGGCACGGCAACCGCATCGGCCGGCGGCGGAACACCCGGCTACACCTATCTGTGGCAAACCGGACAAAATACATCGACCATCACTAACCTGACCACAGGAACATATTCGCTTACCGTAACAGATAGTCATGGATGTAAGAAATACGGATCAGTTACCATACTTAACCCACCATCACCAGTCATAAATATCACGGAAATATTACCCACCTGTAAAGGATTATGTAACGGAAGCGCAACAGTCCAGTTCACCCCGGGCTATACCTATGTATGGAGTACCGTTCCACAGCAAACAACTAACATAGCAACCGGTTTATGCCTGGGTAATTATTCCGTCACAGTTACCGACGATCACAGCTGTACATCAGCAGCCTCAGTATTTATTCCGGAAGCTCCCACGCCATACGTTGACCTGTATATTACACAAATACCCTGTTTTAACGCCTGTAACGGAGCTGTTTCTTCAGTAGTATCAAATGGTACACCCGCATATACCTACAACTGGAGTAACGGAAGCAATACACAAGATATATCAATGCAGTGTTCAGGCAATTATGACCTGACCGTAACAGATGCATCAGGATGTACAGCAACCAATACCATATTTTTGCCTGAAAATCCGCAAATATTTATTTCAGTAACCTCCATTCAGAATGAATGCGGCAACCAGGGCAACGGAAGTATATTAGCAGATGCCGGTGGAGGAACCCCAGGCTATACATACATATGGTCGAACGGACAAAACACAAACCCGGCCACAGGATTAACTGCCGGAAGCTATACAGTAACCGTAACAGATGCCAGCGGATGTACAGAATCCGGCACCTATACGATAAACAGCATTTCCTTACCCTTAATAACCGATTCGATAATTCCCACAGACCCCTGTTTATCGCTTTGTAACGGTAGCATTGACATAGAAGTAACACCTCCGGGAACCTATTCATATATATGGCATTTCCAGGGAAACATAACAGCTACAACCCAGGATATTACCAATGCCTGCGAGGGAGACTATACAGTAGATATTTACGATGCCAGCGGATGTTCCGTTACACAAACGTTTAACGTACCCGTTGTGCCCGGTTACCCCACAGGAGCTGATATTTATATCACATCGGACTATACCGTACCCGCCGGAACAGTATTTAACGTGCCCGGCAATGTGTATGTTACCAATGGCGCAACCTTAATGATTTTAGGACCCGGAACAATATTACG